>JAZDCY010000060.1:0-73246 GCA_036679645.1 Gemmatimonadota bacterium
TGGCCCTGGTTGGCGGAGGCCACCGTCGCATTCCGTCGCATCCCGATAGCGCCCGGGCGTTCGAGCGGCGTAGAGCCAAAGCGGTGGTCGAAGGTATCGTCGTCGATGGTACGCATCTCGTCCAGGTCGAGGCGAGCCATGCTACCGTCCAGCGCCAACACCGGATCGGTCGACGCACGCGCGAACTTCGCGTTCCACGGGCAGACGTCCTGGCAGACGTCACAGCCAAAGACCCAATCCCCCATCGATTTACCCAGCTCCTGCGGAATGGTCCCCCGGTACTCGATCGTCAGGTAGGAAATGCATCGTGTGGCGTCGAGCACGCGAGGCTCGACGAACGCGTCGGTTGGGCAGGCGTCGAGGCATCGGGTGCACGACCCGCACCTGTCAGCTTCGAACGGTGGATCGATCGCCAAGCCTAAGCTCGTGAGGACAGTCCCTATGAAGAAGTACGAACCGCGGTCGGGGTCGAGCAGCATCGTGTTCTTCCCGATCCACCCCAGCCCAGCTCGCTGGGCCAACTCGCGTTCCGGGAGCGGACCGGCATCGACGTAGGCGACCGCGATCGTGTCGGCGTTGCCAAGGGATCTGATAAACGTGGCCAACCGGTCGAGCGGTTGGCGCAGGGTGACGTGATAGTCCGGTCCTCTGGCGTACTTGGCGACCCGTCCCGTTCCCCGCACGCGGTCGGCGGCAGGATCCGGGAGGAAGTAGTTCCGGGTGACGACGACAGCTCTCGTCGTGCCGGGCCGAATCGAGGCCGGGTTCTTCCTTCGATCGGCCTGCCGGTGCATATACGCCATCGTTCCCGCCAGTCCGGCGTCCAGCCAGCGATCGAGGGCGTCTGCGTGGGGGACGGCACGCAGGTCAGTGATTCCGGTAGTCTCGAACCCCAACTCGCGAGCGTGCTCCTTTACCAGGGCCGCCAGACGCGCGGCGGTCAGAGGCGCAGGAGCTTGCGCCGCCACTGGGCGAACCTGACGACATCAGCCACGAGCGGGACGGCATTTTCGTCGCCGTAGGCGGTGTACATCCGCCAGCGCACGTAGGATCGAGGTGGTACGGGAAGAAACGGCGGCCGCGCGTACCAACGCCGCGCGCGAAATGCCCACACTAGGCTCATCAGATCCAGAGCCAGGCGCGGGCGGATCACGGCGCGCATGACGAGAGCCACCGCCAGTGGCAGCCAACTCCCGTCGTAGGGGGAAGGAGGATGATGGACAACGTTTTGCAAGTCGTCTCCCTGGCCGGAGCGGTACTCGTGCTCGGGGCCTTCCTCGCCCTCCAGCGCGGGTGGTGGGCGAGTCACGGTCGTGGGTACCTCTGGTCTAATTTCGTGGGCGCGGTCCTCTTGGTGCTAGTCGCCACGCTCGACGGCCGGATGGGCTTCATTCTGCTCGAGGGCGCGTGGGCGGCAGTGTCCCTACTGTCGATCATCCAGGCTCAGGGCCCTACGCCGCCGCCGGAGCCGGGAGTGCCCTGAGTGTATATTGCGCCCCAATGACCCTAGCCAGCACCGCTTCTGCGCATCCGCTCGCCCATTATCGGCAAGAGTTTCCCATCTTCGAGCGCAAGATCTATCTGAACTCATGCTCTCTAGGTGCACTTTCGCAACGCTCGCGCGCGCAGCTCGGTCGGTTCCTCGACGAATGGGACGCTCGAGGGGCTGCTGCGTGGTACGACGCGTGGCTGGCGCGGCTGGCCGACCTCCGTCAGGCGTACGGGGCCGTGATCGGTGCCAAGGAGACGGAAATTGCCCTGCACGCGTCGGTGTCCACCGCAACGGCCGTGTTGGGCAGCGGGATCGACTACCGCAGCCGTCCCAAGGTTGTCACCACCTCGCTCGATTTTCCAACCATCGTCTATCAATGGCTGGTAAAAGAGCCTACTGGTGTCGAACTCGTAGTGGTGCAGAGTCCGGACGGCGTGACCGTTCCCGTCGATCTGATTGCCGAAGCCATCGACGAGCGCACGGCGCTGGTCGCGACGTCTCACGTGTATTTCACGACGGGCGCGATCCAGGACATTCGCGCCGTTGCCGAGGCAGCACACTCCAAGGGTGCGCTCTGTTTCATCGACGCCTACCAGAGCGTGGGTCAGATCCCCTTGGAGGTGCATGCCACCGGCGTTGACTTCCTCTGTGCCGGCGGGCTCAAGTGGTTACTCGGCGGAACGGGGATAACGTTTCTTTATGTGCGCGAGGACCAAATTGCCTCGTTTGAGCCCACGGTGACCGGGTGGTTCGCGAACGCACGCCAACTCGAGTTCGATGCATCAGCTATTGACTGGCACGAGAGCGCCCGCCGCTTCGAGATGGGAACGCCGTCGCTCCCCGCCGTACACACCCAGTTGGGCGGATTGGAGCTAATCCGCGAGATCGGCGTGCCCGCCATCCGCGAGGTCGTGAGTGGTCTGGTGGAGGACCTGGTCGACCGGGCCCGCGCCGCCGGTCGGCCGGCACGGACGGCAGCGACACCGGAACAGCGATCTGGTATTGTCACGATCCCATCCGACGATCCCGATCGGGATGTAGCGCGGCTGGCCGAATATGGAATCGTGACCGACGCACGGCCGGGCCACGTGCGAGTCTCACCGTTCTTTTACAACACGGTTGAGGATAGCGCCGCCGCCCTCGATGTCCTCAAGTCCTAGACGCCGCCGGCGCCAGACCGACACCGCAGACTACCAGCTTCTGGCTGCGCCACCCGTCGCGGAACGCCGGGAGTTCACGAGCACCGATCCGTGGCGTGTGTTTCGCATCATGGGCGAATTCGTCGACGGTTTCGACGCCCTCGCCGATGTTCGGAACGCGGTCTCCGTCTTCGGCTCCGCTCGCGTTGCGGAGGACGACCCGTGGTATCAAAAGGCGCGCGAGACCGCGAGGCTCCTGGGAGAGGCGGGCTTCGCCGTCATTACGGGTGGTGGACCGGGCATCATGGAGGCGGCAAACCTCGGTGCGCGTGAGGCCGGCACACTGTCCATTGGGCTCAATATCGAACTTCCCCATGAGCAGTACGTAAACCCGCACGTCGATCGCGAGTTGGACTTCCGCTATTTTTTCGTGCGCAAGACGATGTTCGTGAAGTACTCTTCTGCGTTTGTCGTCTTTCCCGGGGGCTTCGGTACGCTGGATGAGCTGTTCGAGTCGCTCACCCTGATTCAGACGGAGAAGATCGAGCACTTTGTAGTCGTGCTGATGTCGACAGAGTACTGGGGCGGTTTGCTGGAGTGGTTGCGGGAACGTGTGCTCGGGCAAGAGAAGATCGCTGCTGCCGATATGGATCTGGTGCATCTGACGGACGATCCGCAGGAAGCGGTACGGATCATCGTCGACGGCGAGCGACGCTCGGGTCGGCGTGCGGGCAAGACAACCGCGAATCCATAAGGACACGTCGTATGGGTAATGAGCAGAAGAGTCGGTTCTTGGCGGGACCCACGATCGACCCGACCCCGATTGTGGGGAAAGAAACGGTCGCCGAGTTGATCGATAACGTTTTTCTTGCGTACAACGCAGGGAGGCTGCGCGAGGCCTGCCGGCTGTTCACGGAGCGGATGCTGGCGAACGATGGGACGGTAGGGATGAGCCTGACGGGGGCCATGACGCCCGCCGGCCTTGGTATGTCCACAATCATCCCGCTCATCGAGGCGGGGTTTGTCGACTGGATCGTCTCCACCGGCGCAAATCTCTATCACGACGCCCACTTTGCGCTGGGATACTCACTGCACCAGGGGCGTCCCGATGCGGACGATATTGCCCTGCGAGAGGAGGGGGTGGTTCGGATCTACGACGTCTTCGTCGATTACCATGCGCTGCTCCAGACGGATGTGTTCATCCGGGAAGTGTCCAAGGAGCCCGAATTCCAGCGATCCATGTCGACGGCAGAGTACCACTATCTACTTGGGAAATACCTGCGCGAGCGGGAGCAATCCTTGGGACTGAGTCAGAAGTCAGTCCTGAGCACGGCGCACGAGTACGCGGTCCCGGTGTACACGTCATCGCCCGGCGATTCGTCGATTGGCATGAACGTGGCCGAGATCGCGCTCGACGGATACAAGTGTTCCTATGATGTGTCGGCCGACGTGAATGAGACGGCAGCGATCGTGCTCGATGCGAAGGGCGATGACGGAACGAGTGGCGTGCTCATCGTGGGTGGTGGGAGCCCAAAGAACTTCGTGCTGCAGACGGAACCGCAGATCCAAGAGGTGCTGGGGATTGATGAGGTGGGACACGACTACTACCTGCAGATCACAGACGCACGTCCCGATACTGGCGGTCTATCTGGCGCGACGCCGGCGGAAGCTGTGAGCTGGGGCAAAGTGGATCCAGACCGGTTGCCCGACGCGGTCGTGACATACATGGACTCGACGGTTGGGCTGCCGCTGCTTACGTGCTACGCACTGGCGAAACACCCGCCGCGCGCGCCGAAACGTCTGTTTGAGCGACGGGAAGAGATGATGGACCGGTTGCGCGAGGCCTATCATGCGGCACGAGATTTTCGCGACAAACGCGCGCACGCAAGGGCGCTTCCGGGCATCTAGGGCGCAGTACCTCAATGAGCCCGGTACCGTGGTTGACGAGGAAGCGGGCTGCATTGGCGCTCGCGATGCAGTGCTCTACTACACCGCCATCGTATACCTCTTTCGGCTGCTCTAGACGGCGGGAAAAGTCGACTCCTGCGCCTCGGCGAGTTCTGCCCGGAAGGTGTTCGCGCGCTGAACCTGTTCCAGGTACGCCGACAGCTCTGACGCCTTGCGTGCACCATCCCAGCCCGCCTCCTCCCCTACGAGGTCAACCAAGCCGGCCGCTTCAGCGGCGGCGTTCCCCAGCACCTCGAAGAAGACGTGTGTCCGGCGCATCATCAGGTCGCAGAGCGTCACGGCCATCTCGCGGCGCAGCGCATGGACCAACTCCGCGCGGATGGCGGGGTGACCGCCCGCGATTGGCTCCGCCAGCCGGGGATCCTCTCTAGCCAGTCGGGCGACGGCGGGCGTCTCACTTCCGAACGCATGTACCAGGTGATGGGCCGTAGCTGGCTCGATGCCTTCGCGTTCGGCTTCGGCGATCAGAATGTCCAGGTCGGCTACCTCGCCACCCGGGAGGGGGGTGGTGTCGGTCGGCGCGCGTGGGGGAATGGATCGACCGTCGAGCGCGCGTAGCGCCACGGTCACGCGATCGACGATCTGCCTGCTCATCTCCCGATACGTGGTGAGTTTCCCCCCGACGATCGAAAGCATCCCCGCCTGCTCGATGATCTTGTGCTCGCGCCTGACCTCGGAGGGCGCGGCGTCCTTGGGCGGGCGGAGCAACGGCCGCAGCCCGGCCCATGTGCCAATCACGTCGTCGGCCTGCAGCCGCGCATCCGGAAAGACGGCGTTGGCCGATCGCAGCAGATACACGACGTCTTCCCCAGTAGCGCGAACGTCTTCCGGCGCTCCGGCATAGTCGGTATCCGTCGTGCCTACGTAGGTGAACGGTCCCCAGGGAAGCACGAACATGACGCGCCCGTCGATGGGCGAGATCAAGGTGATCGCTTCGGTATTCGCGACTCGGGCGCGCGAGACGATGACGTGGACGCCTTTGGTGGGGCGGAGCATGCGACGCCCGTCGTCTCGCAGCATGTCCGACCACGGGCCGGTCGCGTTCACGACCACGTCCGCGTGCACGCTGCGAGTCTCCCCTGTCATCCGATCGGTCACGCGCGCGCCCCGGACGCGGCCTTCCGCGTACTCGAGCTGCTCCACCTCCGCATAATTGGCCACGAGGGCGCCGTGGCGGTGGGCGTCCCGGGCATTTGCCAGCGTCAACCGCGCGTCGTTACACTGAGCGTCCCAGTAGCGCGCTCCACCGATCAGCTCGTTGGGGCGGAGACCCGGCTGCGCCCGCAGCATGGCCCGCTTGCTGAGCCATCGATGGCGGCCCACATTCTTGAAGAGCGCGAGGAGGTCATAGATCCACATGCCGGCCGCGAGCTTCCAGCGCGGCACGCGGCCGCCGGCGAACAGCGGGAAGAGAAACGCGCACGGCCACACGAGATGGGGAGCGATGCGGAGCAGCGTCCGCCGCTCCCGACTGGCCTCGAAGACCAGGCCGATATCGCCCATCTCGAGATAGCGCAGGCCGCCGTGAACGAGGCGCGAAGAGCGGCTGCTGGTACCGGAGGCAAAATCGTCGCGCTCGACGAGGGCAGTCCGCAGCCCGCGCATCGCCGCATCACGCGCGATCCCGGCGCCGGTAATACCGCCGCCGATGATGAGAACATCGAGCGGTTTGTGGGCCATGGCGACCAGATGGGCCGCTCTGGTGTCAACGGAGAAGGGGGAGGGGGAGGCCACGGAGCTATTCAGTCGACGGTCCCGACGGCGCGGAACGCCGCCGAGTGCGTGGTTCTCGTGGCACGCGCGGATCTTCGGTCCGCGGGTCCGGGTGCTGGATATTGCGTGCGGAGCCGGTCGTCATTCGCTGCTCGCCGCGGAACTCGGTGCAGAGGTCGTCGCGGCCGATTCGGATGGAGAGGCCATCTCCATCCTCGAGAAGGAAGCGGCACGGCGGAAGCTGGCCATCAAGTGTCTGCACCTCGATCTGGCAAGCAGCGACATCACGCCCGAATCCTTTGACGTCGTGATGATGTTCAACTACTTGGACCGCGCACGCTTTGCGGAATTTCGCAACGCGGTGCGTCCCGGCGGATACTTCCTCGCGGAGACCTTCCTCGAGGGGCAAAAGGAACAGGGTTGGGGACCGAAGTCGGACGATCACCTGCTGAAGTACGGCGAGTTGCTCGACCTGGTGGCCCCGTTCGACGTGGTCCTTTCTCGGGAAGTCCTCGAAATGGTCGATGGCCGACCCGCGTCGGTAGCCAGCGTGCTGGCGCAACGGCCGCCGAAATGATGGCCTTTTTGGGGCGCCAGCGCTACCACGATCTCGGTCAACGCGTGTAGCTTCCGGAGATGACCGTGTCCAACACCGGACGCCGGGTGGCGGTGATCGACGGGTGCCGCACGCCGTTCTGCAAGTCCGGCACCGTTCTAAGAGATGTCTCCGCCGTCGATCTCGCCCGGCACGCAACGATAGAACTTCTCCACCGAGCAGAGCTGGACGGCTCTCTGGTGGACGAGATGTATTTCGGACAGGTAGTGGCCAGTCCGTTGGCGCCGAACCTTGCGCGCGAAGTCAGTTTGCTCCCCCAGTTTCCCAAGGATATCCCGGCGGCGTCGGTCAATCGCGCGTGTGCATCGTCGAACACGGCGGTCTCCATGGGATTCGACCAGATCGCGGCCGGTCGCGCCGACGTGGTCATTGCCGGCGGAGGGGAGAACCTCTCCGACATCCCCATTCTTCATTCACGCCGTTTTGCGGATCTCCTCCTAGGGTTGAGCAAAGCGAAGACACTGGGGCATCGCCTGCGACTCGTCTCGGGATTCCGGCCACGCGACTTGGTTCCCGTGACGCCGGCGATCGCCGAGCCTTCGACCGGCGAGTCCATGGGGCAGTCGGCCGAGAAGATGGCAAAGGAGAACGGGATAAGCCGGCAAGCGCAGGACGAGTGGGCACTGGTGAGCCACGCGCGCGCACACGCGGCGACCGAAGACGGCAGATTGCTGGCAGAAATCGCTCCGTATTTCCCCGCCCGCGGAATCCCGATCGATCGCGACAACGGCGTCCGCTTTCGACCGCAAGCACGGCTCGGTGACCGCCGGCAATGCATCGCCCCTCACCGACGGCGGATCGGCGGTTCTACTCATGAGCGAGGAACGGGCACTGGCGCTGGGGTACGCTCCGCGGGCCTTCATTCGCTCGTACGCGGTTGCGGCGGTCGATCCCGGCTGGCAGTTGTTGATGGGGCCGGCCTTTGCGGTCCCGATGGCGCTGGATCGAGCGGGCCTCGCCTTGCGCGACATCGGCGTGATCGAGATGCACGAGGCGTTCGCGTCTCAGGTGCTCTCGAACATCCAGGCGTTCGAATCCCAAGCATGGGCAGAGGAGCACCTCGGGCGCAGCGAACGCGTAGGCGAGGTGGATCGCGAGATCCTGAACGTCATGGGCGGGTCCTTGGCCATCGGGCATCCGTTCGGTGCGACCGGTGGACGACTCACCTTCACATTGGCGAACGAGATGCAGCGGCGCGGGGCTCAGTTCGGCCTCATCTCGGTCTGCGCGCAAGGCGGGATGGGGTTCGCCATGGTTCTGGAGCAGCCATGACCGCGCTTACCACCGAGGTGTTGGACGGCATTGCGCGGCTCGTGCTCGATCTCGAAGGCGAGTCCGTCAACAAGATCTCACGTGAGGTCCGCGACGAACTCGGGGAAGCCCTGGATCGGATCGAACGGGACGGCGACATCCAGGCGGCCGTACTCATATCGGGAAAGCCGGGCAGCTTCATTGCCGGCGCTGACATCGACGAGTTTGTGGCCCTCCGTTCGCGTGATGAGGCGCGAACGCTGGTACGAACCGGGCAGACACTCGTAAACCGGATGGGATCGACCGGGAAACCGATCGTGGCCGCGATACACGGGACGTGTGTGGGGGGAGGCTTCGAGGCCACGCTCGCGTGCACCTACCGCATCGCCACTGATGACTCCGCTACAAAGATCGGCCTGCCGGAGGTACAACTCGGGATCATTCCTGCCGCGGGTGGTTGCCAGCGTCTTCCCAGGCTCATCGGTGCGCAGGCAGCGCTCGACATCATCCTCGCGGGAAAAACGGTACCGGCAGCGTCGGCGTACCGTCGTGGAATGGTCGATGATCTCGTGCACCCGGCTATTCTGGAAAGGGTCGCGCTGGAAGCGGCGCGGCGGCTTGCCGGTGGATGGCGCCCTCAGCGTCGCAAGCGGGGTGGCGTGCGTCGCGTCGCGCTGGAGGGGAATCCGCTCGGGCGCCGTCTGTTGTTCCGGATTGCGCGCAAACAGGTGCTCGAGCGCACCGGCGGCAACTACCCGGCGCCGCTGGCCGCACTCGAAGCGGTACAGCACGGTTTATCGTACGGCATCGAGGCCGGGCTCGACATGGAGGCCGCCCATTTCGCAGACCTTGCGGTGGGCGACGTGTCGCGAGAGTTGGTCGGCATCTTTTTCGCCACCACAGCCATGAAAAGGGACGCGGGTGTCCCCGATCCGCCGGAGCCCAAGCCGATAGGACAACTTGCCATTGCGGGCGCCGGATTCATGGGCAGTGGTATTGGGGGAACAGCGGTACTTCGTGCAGGCGTTGATGTGCGGTTCAAGGACGCGAACCTCGACGCGGTTGGGAAAGGCCTCGCGGCCGCGCGCAAGATGCTCGACAAGCGCAAGAAGCGCCGACGGATTACCAGGTACGAGCACCGGCGCAAGATCTCGTTGATCTCCGGCGGCGTTGACTGGTCGGGATTCCAGCGGGCAGATCTGGTGGTCGAGGCAGTACCGGAGGACCTCGAAATCAAGCGCGCGGTGTTTCGGGATCTCGAGCAACACACTCGCGCCGACTGTGTGCTCGCCTCGAACACGAGCACGATTCCCATCGAGCAGATTGCCGCGGCGACGGGACATCCGGAGCGCGTATTGGGAATGCACTTCTTCTCGCCCGTTGAGAAGATGCCGTTGCTCGAGGTGATCGTGACGGAAACGACGGCGCCGTGGGCCATCGTCACGGCAGTGTCCTTCGGTCGCGAGATGGGCAAGACAGTGATCGTGGTACGAGATTGCGCCGGGTTCTGGGTGAACCGCATCTTGGCGCCGTATCTCAATGAGGCGGGACGCCTGGTGACCGAGGGTGTTCGCATCGATGTGCTCGATGCTCGGATGACGAAGTTCGGTTTCCCTGTCGGTCCGGTGAATCTCATGGACGAGGTCGGGCTCGACGTGGGGCAAAAAGCAGTGCAGGTGCTGCACGAGGCATTCGGCGATCGCATGAAACCGGCGGCTGGCATCGATGCCTTGGTACGTGACAAGCGGTTGGGCCGGAAGACGGGACGCGGGTTCTACCTGTATGAAGGTGGGAAGAAGCGTGGCGTCGATGAGTCGGTGTATGCCATCGTGGGGGCGGCGAGCGATTCCACCGTACACGAGGACGACATCGACCGGCGCCTCATGTACGTAATGCTGAACGAGGCCGCGCGCGCGCTGGACGAAGGTGTCGTACGCTCGGCGCGAGACGGTGACATCGCAGCGATCTTCGGATTCGGCTTCCCGCCGTTCCGCGGCGGTCCCATGCGCTACATGGATCGGATCGGCATCCGCCAGACCGTCGAGACACTGCAGGAACTCGAGCACCTGTATGGCGACCGGTTCACGCCCGCCCCGGCGTTGGTCCGCATGGCAGATGCGGGCGACCGCTTCTACTCCGACAACTAGGAATGCTCCGCGCCGCGCTGTTGTGGCTCAGCGAACGGCCGGCCGTCTTCGATTTCATCAAGCGCAATGGTATGGCGCGCCGGATGGCACGCCGCTTCGTCGCGGGTGAAGGTCTCGAACACGCGGAGGAGGCGACGCGTGAACTCAATGGGCGCGATGTCACGGTCACGCTAGATCCTCTGGGCGAGAGTGTTCGGAGCGCGGATGAAGCGGCGAGCGCGCG
The DNA here is from genome assembly GCA_036679645.1 of Gemmatimonadota bacterium. Taxonomy (GTDB): domain Bacteria; phylum Gemmatimonadota; class Gemmatimonadetes; order Gemmatimonadales; family GWC2-71-9; genus JADFNB01. The sequence continues at coordinate 10,550 of JAZDCY010000060.1, forward strand.
CGACACCGCCATCACGATCCTGGACCGAATCCACGAAACGGGTCTCGCCGCCAATATTTCCCTAAAACTGACCCAGATGGGCCTCGATCTCGATCCCGAACTCGCCGCCGACAACATGTGCACGATCTTGGAACGTGCGCGCAGCTACGAGACATTCGTCCGGATCGACATGGAGGCATCGGACTACGTCCAGCCGACCCTCGATCTCTTTGCAGAGCGGCTCCACCCGGAATACGGCGCAACCGTCGGTGTCGTGATACAGTCGATGTTGCGGCGCTCCGCCGAGGACGTCGAGCGTCTCATCGAGCTGCACGCTCGGGTGCGTCTCGTGAAGGGCGCATACATGGAGCCAGGGGAAGTAGCGTTCCCTGACAAACGCGATGTCGATGACAGTTTTGCGCAACTTGCCGAGCGACTCCTCGCCAGCGGCAACTACCCGGCCGTCGCCACCCACGATGAGCGTCTCATCGAACACGCACGGGCGTACGCCGCGGCGCACGAGATCAAGAACGGAGCCTACGAGTTTCAGATGCTCTACGGCGTGAGACGTGATCTGATGGCTAGGCTGCGTGCGGCAGGGCACAACATGCGCATATACGTGCCGTTCGGGACGGACTGGTATCCGTATCTCATGCGGCGTCTTGCCGAACGGCCCGCGAACCTGGCATTCATCGCGGCAAACATCGTACGGGAGACGTTCGCGCGATCGTGACGGACGATTCTACGCTGGGCGGCTACCTGCAGCGGCACGCGCGGCCGCCGGCATTCGAGGGAAGTGATGGCGTGCCATATTCGGTCGACATGTATATCAACGACACGCCCGACGCCGAGGGCCGCTACGGCGCGGCGATCCTGTTTGTGCGGTGGTCAGATGCCGGTGACGCACCGGTCGGGCATCTCGAGACCGACTATCTGGCCCACGGGAACACGATGACGGAAGCGCAGGATCAGTTGCAAGAGATCTCGCTCCAGGAGCTAAAAACACATCTCGACCGCCTGATCGGTGAGCAGAGGGAGAGGCCCGATTGGTAGCGCGCGGAGTAGTATTGAGCCGCGCGGGCGGCCGGTACCGTGTGGATTGTGGCGGGGAGGTCGTCGAGGCGTCCCTTCGCGGGCGAATGAAACGCGGCCGCGTCCGCGTGCTGGTGGGAGACGAGGTGACGCTCGCATATCAGGAGGACGGTGCCGCAACGATTGAGGATATCGGACCCCGGCGGTCCCTGCTGCGTCGCAGAGCCCCGGGCCGTTCGCACGGTACGCGGCCGGTTGCGGCCAACATCGATCAAGTCGTAGTTGTAGGTGCGGCCCGGGATCCCGACTGGAATCCGCTCATGATGGATCGGTTCACGGCGGTGGCGGAGGCGAACGGGCTCCCGATCGTCGTCGTCCTCAACAAGATCGATCTCGATATTGAGGCAGAGCGTCACGCCGCGCCGTACCGCGATGCCGGTTATCAGGTGCTGTTGGTGAGCGTAGCGGCGTCGGCTGGGCTCGACGAGCTCGCGGCACAACTCACCGGGAAAGTATCCCTCTTTACGGGTCCCACTGGTGTTGGGAAATCCAGTCTGCTGAACGCGCTGTCACCGGGGCTGGAGTTACGGACCGCTGAGGTGAGCAAGCGCTCGCGGGCAGGCCGACATACGACGGTGTCGTCAGAGATGTATCCGTTTGGCGGCGACGGGTACGTGGTCGATACACCGGGCTTACGGGACATCGGGCTCTGGGGGCTGGATGCCCACGAAGTCGCCGCCGCGTTTCCGGAGTTGGCGCGCTACGGCGGGCAGTGCCGTTTCGACAATTGCCGTCATCTCGAAGAGCCAGGATGTGGCGTCGTAGCCGCGGTCGATCGAGGGGAACTCAGTGAGACTAGAGTTGAGTCGTACCGACGACTCTTGGAAGAAGCGGATCGGGCTACGAGGCCGTGGGAGTGATTGCAGAATGCAGATTGCAGATTGCAGATCTCAGATTGATTCAATGTTCTTGACAGGGCCATTACGTGAACGCTGACCTTCCTTCTCTCGTGCAGCCGTTTCGGGCGCTGCGATACGCGACGACCGATCTGCTCGACCCTTTCGTCTCACCGCCGTATGACGTGATCTCGCCGGAGCGGCGGTCGGTGTTGGCGGCGCAAGATCCGCACAACATCGTGCACCTCATCCTGCCGGAGGCGGCGGGCGACAAGTACGCGCACGCTGCGGACCTGCTGAATGCGTGGCGCCGTGCCGGTATCCTGGTGCGCGATGTGGCGGCGGGCGTGTACGTGGTTCAGCAAACGTTCGCGACGCCGGGTGGAACGACTCACGTGCGGACCGGCGTCATTGCAGGGTTGCATGTCGAACCGTACGATGCCGGGCGCGTGCGACCGCACGAGCGAACGCACAGGGGACCAAGAGAAGATCGACTCGCACTTTCTCGCGCAACCCACGCCATGCTCGAGTCGATCTTCGTTCTTGCACCCGACACGGACGGGCGTCTGCGGACCGCGTTGCGTAACGAGGTAAAGCGTGCACCCGACGCTGCGGCTACGCTCGATGGTGTGCGGACCCAAGCGTGGCACGTGACGGGAACGGACGCGGCGGCCATCGCAGATTCAGCGGGGGCCGGAGCCATCTACATAGCGGACGGACACCACCGCTTCGAGACGGCCAACGCCTACCGGGCGGAGCAGCCGGGCGCCACGCACATCCCCGCGCTCGTCGTCCCGGTCGGCGACCCGGGGCTAGTTGTCCTCCCCACGCATCGTATGGTTGCGGGCAATGTTCGAGACGTCGCACGCCTGGTTGAGGAGTGGAAGAGCCGGTACCGTGTGGAGGCCGTGACGCTCCAGGGGGAATGGAACGGGGAGCCGGAGGACCTCGTGGCCGGTCTTCCGCGTATGGAGCCGGCGTGTGTCGTCGTTCTGCCGGGTGGGTCGGGGTATCGCGTGACGGGGTCGGCGGACGCCGCCGGGACACCCGTCATTGCGGAGCTGGAAGAGCGAATCGTCGGACCCCTCGAGGTGTTGCTGGGCGGCGATGTATCCTACTCGGCGTCTGCACGGGAGGCGATCGATGCGGTCGAGCAGGGAGACTGCGTTGCGGTGCTGGTGCCGCCCACGCCACTGGACGTGGTGCTCGCCGTTGCAGATGCGGGGGGGGTGATGCCGCCCAAGTCCACCTACTTTGCACCCAAGGTCCCCAGCGGATTCGTCATCATGTCGTACGAAGAAGGATGAATGGCACCGTTGATCATCGACTTGCGAACCGTCACATTGTGATGGACGAGCCAACCCGGTCGGAGATGACATGACTCCACGTCCCAGAACCCGTATCCTAGAGAACCTCGAAGAGGTCTACCGCGAGGCATATGACAAAGCCAAGACAGTGGCAGACGAGCATCGGATGGCCGAGCTCGACGCTTCGTTCCAGCGGGAGCAACTCCTCCTCGAGGTGTTGCTCGATATTCGGGACGGTATCTACACGATAGGCGATGCGGAGTCGTCGTCGTCCGCATTGGACAAGCTGAACGTCTTGCGCAAGCTGACGAGGCTGCGGTAGGTGCGGCAGCATCGCTAGTGATCTCGATCTGAAGTATCTTTCTCCACCTATGGCAACCAAGACCAGAGCATCCTCCAAAGGCGCGCGACGCGGCCCGGCGGCCCGGCTCGACAAAGCGGAGCTGCTGGACATGTACCGCCTGATGCTGCTGTCGCGGCGTCTCGATGACAAAGAAATCCAACTCAAGCGGCAGAACAAGATCTTCTTTCAGATCTCGGGCGCCGGCCACGAGGCGGTACTGGTGGCGGCCGGGAAGCTGCTGAAGCCGGGGTACGATTGGTTCTACACATACTATCGCGACCGCGCGCTTTGCCTGGCGTTGGGCATGACCCCGACCGAGATGCTGCTCTCGGCGGTGGCGGCGGCGGACGACCCCAATTCAGGGGGACGGCAGATGCCGTCACACTGGGGTCACAAGGAACTGAATGTCGTGAGCTCTTCGAGCCCCACGGGAACGCAGTTCTTGAATGCGGTGGGCTGTGCCGAAGCGTGGTACCGCTACGACGTGATCGACGAGATCGGCGATCGTGAGTTAGCCGCGCAACGGGACGAGGTCACACTCTGCTGCGCTGGTGACGGAACCACCAGCGAGGGCGAGTTCTGGGAGGCTCTCAACACGGCGTGCAGCCTAAAACTGCCCGTGTTGTTCCTGATCGAGGATAACGGGTACGCAATATCGGTCACCGTCGACGTGCAGACGCCGGGCGGTTCCGTGTCCAAGCTCCTCGCTGGGTTCCCGGACCTTCACATCATGGAGGTCGATGGGTGCGATCCGATCGCCTCATACGATGCAATGTCGCTTGCCGTCGCACACTGTCGCGCGCGAAAAGGTCCGGCGCTGGTCCACGCGCACGTCATCCGGCCGTATTCGCATTCGCTCTCTGACGATGAGGTGGCGTACAAGCCTGCGCCGGAGCGCGAGAAGGAGGCCAAGCGCGATCCCGTTACGACATTCCCCGCAAGGCTAATCGCGGAAGGCGTCGCGTCAGAAAGCGAGCTTGCGGAGATCCAGCGGGCGGTCGAAGAGGAAATCGACCTCGCGGCCGAGATCGCACTCGCGGCACCGCAGCCGGCCGCCGACACGATCTACACGCAGGTGTACTCGCCCGACGTCGATCCGACCGCGGAACAGTTCGACACGGAGGATGACCCACAGTTCGAGGGGAATCCCACCACGATGGTCGATCTGCTCAACCGGTGTCTCGAAGACGAGATGCGACGGGACCCGCGGATCGTGATGTTCGGCCAGGATGTCGCCGACGTCTCGCGTGACGAGCACATCGAAGACGTGAAGGGCAAAGGCGGTGTGTTCAAAGTCACGTGGGGGCTTCAGAAGAAGCTCGGGAGCCACCGCGTCTACAACTCGCCGCTCGCGGAAGCCAATATTGTGGGGCGCGCGGTGGGTCTTGCCACCCGCGGGCTGAAGCCCGTGGTCGAGATACAGTTTTTCGACTACATCTGGCCTGCCTATCACCAGATGCGGAACGAGCTCGCGGTGCTTCGGTGGCGGAGTAACGGGGACTTCACTGCACCGGTTGTAGTGCGGGTAACATATGGCGGGTACCTGAGAGGCGGCGCTGTGTATCACTCGCAGACCGGAGCCGCCATCTACACGGGGATTCCAGGACTGCGGGTGGTGTGTCCGGCGACGGCCCTCGACGCGAACGGCCTCCTGCGTACCGCGATCCGTTGCGACGATCCGGTGCTCTTTCTCGAACACAAACACCTGTACCGCCAGACCTACAACAAGGCGCCGTATCCCGGACCGAACTTCATGATCCCGTTCGGGAAGGCCAAAGTCGTGAGGGAGGGGACAGATCTCACGGTGATCACCTATGGGGCAGTGGTTCAACGCACCGTGAACGCCGCACGCGAGCTTGCGGAGGAAGATGGTATCGATGTGGAAGTGATCGACCTTCGGTCACTCAGCCCCGTGGACTGGGAGACGATCGCCGCATCCGTGAAGAAGACGAACAAGGTGATCGTGGCCTATGAAGATTCGCTGTCATGGGGCTACGGCTCGGAGATCGCGGCCCGAATTGCCGACGACTGCTTCACGTGGTTGGATGCGCCCGTGAAGCGTGTTGCTTCAACCGACACGTTCGTGGCGTACGCGCCGGAGCTGGAGGATGTAATCCTACCGCAGAAGGATGACTTGGCGAAGGCGATGCGAGAGTTGCATGGCTTTTAGACCACTACGTCCGCAATTCTTCCCTGATCTCGTCCGCCGCATCGATCGCCGCCTCGACATCGAAGGACAGAGCCTTTGCCGCCTGCGTCGCGCTGGTGAGGTCGTCTAGCACGGCGGCGACGCCCGCCGAGCGAAGGCGTAGCAAGTCGAAGCGCACGTTCTGGACGGCCAGCACGCAAGATTCGAACTGCGCTTCGACGCTCTGACGTCGCCCCACGAGTTCGATCAGGCCTTCACGCTGCCGCTCGAGCAACTGGAGGCGTCGATCGTCGGTGTTCCCCTCTTCCCTGAGCTGGGCGAGCCGCTCGTCGAGCCGAACCAATGCATCCGGATCGACGTCACCTTCCATGTGACCGAGCGTGCGCGCCAGATCGAGCGCGCGCGCCGACAACCGTTCGACCGTTTCGGTTACATCGGGCAGCATCTTGCGCTCCGACTCGGGCAGTTTCTCCACGATGGAGCTGATGGCCTGGCGATCGCGGTTCAGTTGCTTGATCTGATCCGCGAGCGCGCCAAAGTCGTCCGGCGACGCCACTTCGGGTAGAACCCGGGCTCGTTTTCCCTTGACGGCCTTTGCCGGTTTGGGAGGCATACGAGCCTCGATCGCGTCCGCTGCCGGGGGCCGGTTGAGGACATCCCGCCAGGAATAGCCCGCGAGCCAAAGACGCCGGTACTTCGCCCCAATACTGAAACCCCAGACACCCCACACGAACAATGACCACGGTTCGGTGATGCCGGTTGCCACATTGATCAGCGTGAGTCCACCGCAGACGCTCACCCACTGGGCGAAATCGGCGCGGAACCCACGTACAATGGTCGGCTCCTTCGACGCCTGCTCGCCGGGCCTGTCGGTCGTCGGAAGCGCGCGGTCGCCCCGGCGAGCCGGTCGCCGCTCGCCGCGCTCCCATGACCGCTCTTGGCCCGTGCCACCCCGAGCCCGCGCGTGGGTACGGCGGCGGGCAACCTGCGCGGCGGGGCGGTAGGGAATCGATTTGCGGCTCTCGAGCGCGCGACGCAAGGAATCGGCGGTGGGCCACCGGGCCGGTGGGTCTTTCTCGAGACATCGCATGATGCTCGCCGCGAGATCGTCGGGCATCTCGGGCCGGAGTAGCTTGATGTCGGGCGCCGGCTCCGTGATCTGCTTCATCAGAATGCCGGGAACGGTCGGCGCTTGGAACGGCAACTCGCCGGTCGCCATCTCGTAGGCCACGACCCCGAGCGCGTAGAGATCACTGCGGTGATCGATGTCCCGCTCCCCGGCGGCCTGCTCAGGGCTCATGTAGTGTGGCGTCCCGATGGCAACGCCGGTGCCGGTCAGCGTTCCAGGGCTCGCTTCGGAGAGCGCCTTGGCAATCCCGAAATCGGTGACCATGACACGGCGCCGCGTTCCCTCGAGGAGCACATTGTCGGGTTTTATGTCGCGATGTATGACGCCCATGGCGTGCGCCATGCTGAGCGCGTCAGCCGTCTCCTTCATGATACGGCGGACCTCTTCGATCGGAAGCGCCTTGCGTCGTTTGAGCCGCGCGCCGAGGGACTCACCATCCACAAAACCCATGACGAAATAGACGAGCCCGCCCGCGTCGCCAACGGAATGGACGGGGACGATATGGGGATGAGACAGACGGGCGGCCGTCTGCGCCTCGCGCATGAATCGCGTCTTGATTTCGGAACGGTACGCCAGCTCGGGTGGCAGGACCTTGATCGCTACCCGTCGCTTCAGGCTGAGGTCACGTGCGGCAAAGACCACACCCATCCCGCCTCGCCCCACCTCGCGTTCGAGCTCATACGCGCCTTCGAGGATGCCCTCGAGGCGCTCCGCGAGCGGGCTAGCTTGAAGTTCGGCTTCATCCATATGGCAGTGGCACTTTCTCGGCCGTACATTAAGTCCGGCTCCGGGGCGCTGGCAACCTGGTCCGAAGGGCAGGCGCGAGAACGAATGCGTTGGATAACCGATGATACCGGACGCCGGTGGTCGGCCGAGCGAGTCGGCCGGACTTCCGGCATTGTACCTACGAGACGCAAGTCCGCGGGTTTCCCCGAGCCAGCGGATATCGTGCGGTTCGAGTGCGAATCGGACCACGACCAGCCGGCCCGTGAGGTGACTACCCGAGCCGGCCTGCTGGAGCAACTCACGGACACCGAGCTCATAGCGTTGCTCAACGTCGCTCCCAGAAGTTCCTCCTGACGACGCATAGGCTGCCAAATTGACAGTGATTCCGTGCTGAGCGGACCTGGCCAGTTGGAACGGCAGGAACCGTGGAGGGTGTTTACCACAAAGAGGCAGACATACCTGGCATGGGAGGTGCCGTACGTGGTGTGGCTAGATCCAGCTTCCAAAACGCAGGGCTACGGGGATGACTGAAACAGACCAGACCACGCCGATTCACCGGGAGCCGGACCGTATCCGTCTTCCCGTTCTTCCGCTTCGTGAGGTTGTGCTCTTTCCCGGCGTCACCGCACCGATCGGCGCCGGTCGGCCCGGGACGCTCCGCGCCATCGAAAAGGCGTTGCGCGACGATGAGCGCCTGATCTTCGCTGTTTGTCAGCGGGAGAATACCGACGATGTCGATCCCGCAAAGCTGTACTCGATCGGAACGGTCGCCAAGATCGGTCAGGTGCAACGCGGGCTAGGGGGCGTTCAGCTCCTGCTGCACGGTGAGTACCGTGCCAACGTGCTGCAGTACACCAAGGGCGACGGGTTCATGGAGGCCGTCGTATGTCAGGCGCCGGACCTTCCTCCGCTCGACGTGGAGGACGCGGTGTTCGTCGCACTCCACCGTGAAGTGCGCGAGCGGGCCGCGGAACTGGGGCAACGCTCGGGGCTCGATGAGGATGTCGTTGAACAGGTACTCGAGGGCGTGAAGGAGCCGTCCAAGTTTGCTGACCTCGTCGCCGGGTACCTCGACATCGCTGCCACCGACCGTCAGGGGCTGCTCGAGACCTTCGGTGTCGAGGAGCGGCTGCGTCGGGTACTCGTGCACGTGCAGCGCCAGCTCGAACTCCTCGATGCGCAGGAAGACATCAAGTCGAAGGTGCAGGAGGAGCTGGGTGAGCGACAACGCGAGATGTTCCTCCGCGAGCAGCTCAAAGCCATTCGCCGTGAGCTTGGCGACGAGGAGGAAGGTGAAGCGGTCGACGAGCTGCGCGAGCGAATCCGAGCGCTCGAGTTGCCAGAAGAGGCGCAGAAGGAGGTCGATCGCGAACTGGCCCGGCTGGGGCGCGCGCCACGGGAGGGGATGGAATCGCAGGTCATTCGCACGTTCCTCGAAACCGTTGCCGAGTTGCCGTGGAGCGATTCGAGCGAGGATCACCTTGACCTGAAGCGTGCCGGGGGGATTCTCGACGACGACCACTATGGGTTGCTCGACGTCAAGGATCGCGTGCTCGAGTTTCTTGCCGTGCGGCAGTTGCGCGGCGAACGGAGCCGTGAGGAGGCCGATGCGGAGCTTGCCCCCGGCAACGAGGACGACCGTCTCGGGACGGGTTCGATCCTGCTGTTCGTGGGGCCACCGGGCGTTGGAAAAACCTCGATCGCGAAATCGATCGCACGCGCCATGGGGCGGAAATACGTGCGGATCTCGCTGGGTGGTGCGCGCGACGAGGCGGATATTCGTGGCCACCGGCGCACGTACGTCGGCGCGATGCCGGGACGAATCATTCAGGGAATGAAGAAGGCGGGTAGCAAGAACCCCGTCTTTCTCCTGGACGAGGTCGACAAACTCGGGGTGTCGTTTCAGGGCGACCCGGCCTCTGCCTTGCTGGAGGTACTCGACCCGGAACAGAACGACAGTTTCACCGATCACTACCTCGGCCTGCCATTCGATCTCTCCGAGGTGTTCTTCATAGCGACCGCGAATTTCCTCGAACAGATTCCCGTGCCCCTACTCGATCGCATGGAGTTGATCGAGTTCTCGGGCTACACCGAGCGCGAGAAGCTCGCCATTGCGCGGCGCTATCTCGTTCCGCGACAGCTACAGCAGAACGGGCTCACGAACGAGCAACTCGATCTCGTGGACGACGCCGTAAACCGGGTGATTTCCGGGTACACGCGGGAGGCCGGTGTACGACAACTGGAACGAGAGATTGGCAAGGTCGCCAGAAAAGCGGCTCGGCAAATCGCATCCGGAGATAAGGAGCACGTCACGGTCGACGAGAAGAATCTCACGGATTGGCTCGGCCGGCCGCGCGTACACCCGGAAGAGGCCGCACAAGAAGGTCGCGTTGGTATTGCTACCGGCATGTACTACACGCCGGTCGGCGGCGACATCATGTTCGTGGAGGCGTCCATCATGCGCGGCCAGGGCGAACTCGTGCTGACCGGTCAGCTCGGTGATGTCATGAAGGAATCGGCGCGAGCAGCCCTGACGTACGCCAAGACGCACAGCGACGCGCTCGGCATTGCACCCGAGCGATTCGAGAACAAGGACATTCACATCCATGTACCCGCGGGCGCCGTCCCCAAGGAGGGCTCGTCGGCGGGGGTTACGATGGCGACGGCGTTGATCAGCGCGCTGGCGCGCGTGCCGGTGCGGCACGACCTGGCCATGACCGGTGAGGTAACGTTGTCGGGTCGGGTACTCCCTATTGGGGGTGTGAAGGAGAAGAAGGATAACGTTGCCGACCTCGACGACATCAGTGAAGCGGAACGCGCGCGCCTGACCGTGCATCCCGTCGAACGACTGCGCGATGTTCTTGCCCTCGCCCTCAAAAGCCCTGAAGAGCCGGAGGTCGATGTGCGGGCGAGTGGAGATTTTGCGACAAGCGTGCGGTAGGAACGGGGAAGGCCGCGGCAGGCCGATCAGGGTTTATGCCCTTGGACCCGGTCATCTCGGCGCAGTGCACCAACTGCGGGTGCTAACCTGCGCCATGACCTCGTAAGTGAGCGGTGCGGGCTGCAATAGGATCAAAGCAGTTGAGACCGCCACACCACGGCCATGTCGCATATTGATATCGGCGCGTCAGCGTTTCGCGACACGGTGAATTCAGAGTGAAGGGCCTGGCTTGCTTCTTGACGACTTTGCTCCTACGTTGACGACCATGTGAGTCCCAGTTGCTCTTGATCGAGAGCGGCTACATACGGTGGCCCTGACCTCCCGACGAGACACTTAGGCGGCTCGGTTCTGGACAGTCCATGCGTTCGCCATCCCCCCCCCTCCCTCCCCGTTGTGCCGCACGAAGCGTAGCCGGAGCGGCGCTCCTAGTACTGGCTGCAGGCTGTCATCAAGAGCCCACCTCTTCACGACAACAGCCGCTTCTAGCAACAAGCCCGTCCGCGCCGTTCACCATTGACGACCGTTTTGAACTGATCGCTGATCTCGCACCGGGGTTTGGCGGCATGTACTTCGTCGGCGATCAACTGGTGATTACAACAACGGGAGCATCCTCCAACGCCGTGGTGCGCACCGCCGTTCGCACGATTGATGACGGACGCCATTTCCGTCGCGTTGCCGCAGCTGACGCCCGCGGGACCGTGCAGTACCGCACAGTGGCCTTCGATTACCCGGCCCTCCGAGGATGGGCCAGGTCGGCTTCCGCCGTTCTGACCGATCCAGGTGTTGTAACACTGGGCATTATTGCACGCACGAATAGCATTCAGATTGGCGTCGCGACTGCGGGCGACGTTACTAAGGTGACCGCGACGCTGAATGGGCTCGGCATTCCGGCAGCAGCGGTCGATCTGCAGATCGTCGGATCCGTGAGCGACCAGACGGACCTGGACGACAAGATCCGGCCATTCCCAGGTGGCGTGATCGTGAACGACGACTGCACGGTAGGGGCCATAGTTGAAGCCCGCGAGTCCGATGACGGCTTCCTCACCGCCTCGCACTGCACGAACATCTTCGGCGGAAACGGGGATGGCACCAACTTCTACCAACACGAGAACATTCGCGGGCAAACGAACCACGTCGGGAACGAAACGGCCGATGGTGACCTATACCAGTATGGCTCGGGTGCAGCTTGTCCTTCACCCCTCTGGTGCCGGTATTCCGACGCCGCATTCATTTCGCTCGACGATACGACGGACGATTATTACGGGGCGATCGCCAGAACAACCGGGTATGGCAGTACTACCATTAGCAGCTCCACGCCGCGTTTCCTGTTGAATGAGCCGGCGCTCACCGCTCCGATTGAGGGAGACACGGTGCACATCATGGGTGCCGTCTCTGGGTGGCTGCGCGGCGAAGTACTAGATGAATGCTCGTGGCTCGCAGGTCCTGGAGCAAACCAACGTCGACTCTGTATGATGGTGGCCGACTACAACTCGGACAACGGAGACAGTGGAGCTCCGGTCTTCACGTGGGATGGGAGCAGCACATACGTCGACCTCGTGGGGATCCACGCGGCACGGATCGCTAGTCTGGATATTGCTTTTTTTAGCCGCTGGCTCTACGTCGATCTTGAGCTGAACGACAAGATTGGCACCCTCAACGTGGCTTACTAGCATTCATAATGTGGCGGCCAGGATGGTCGCTCAGCATGCAGGAGGTGGACAATGTACATGAAAGTGGGATTGGTGATTGTCCCGGTTCTCGGCGCTGCGCTGGCGTGCGCGAATCTCGATCAACCCATTGATGCTCCTGACGGGATCGACGATCCGAATGACCAGGCCGTTGATGTGGAGTTGTGGAACCAAAACCTGAGTCTTGATGTAACGGTATTCCCAGCGGCGGATTCGCTAGTCTGGGCCAAGATCACGATGACAAATACCGGACCGGAAACGCTTGAGAGCTTCACGGGCGGGTGCGGATGGTGGTTCCGCGTGTTCGACAGTCCGGGTCGGACCGGCTCACCGCTGTGGCGTGAGGAAGATTCATCGTACAACGTGTGCAACAACCGGCGGTTCCATTTCTCGATACCCCCAGGCGCATCACATGAGTTCGAGTACGAACACATGATCGGCACGTTGGAGGAGATCACGGGCGGTCGGTCCTCCCTCACCTACTACTTCACAGCGGAACTTGCCTTAGGGCCCCAAGAGCAACGCACAAGGGCATACACCGCTGGCGAGGCGACTCTGCCTCCGAACTGACCGTGGGCAACGGTGGGCTGGACGGGCATCTGCGGGAAAGCGGGCGGCCCATTCGCTATCTCAGTCTCTTGGGCTAATCGATATCCTAGAGATGCAGATCGTGCTGCAGACTGCCGTAGGAGCGCGTGAAGAGACGGCAGTGCGCCGAACGGCATGTTGGCTCTCGGGCTCCTATTCGGTGCGATCACGAAGCCGCCATCAAATGCCGGACGGAAGCTGGTGCCCCAGGGAACACTTCGACGCCGAGCGGTCCTGCGAAGTCGACGTGCCGGATCTTTCGACGTTCGGACAGCGCCCATGACGCACGCGAACTCCCGAAGCCCGAACGGACTAGACTACCAACCGGGCCTCCCGTTTCCCTTGGCGTTCGCCGGTATCCGACGGCCTACGGCGTGTTGAAGTTGTGCGTCTCGATCCACGTCCTCATCATGGTCCGAGCCTGGCTATCACCTAGCTGCACTCCCAATGCGGGCATCTCTCCGCGCGAGAACCGGAAGTAGATGTAGGAGCTGTCGGGTTGCTGCGGTTTGATTAGGGTCAGTCCGCTCGGCCCGACCTGGTCTACCGTGTTCTGCAGGAACGTCTGGTAGTTGAAGCTCACCGTGCTGTTTTGGTTGTGACAGTGCCTGCAGTTTCCCTGCACGTATCCCAACACGTCGCGCGTCAGGTTGTCTCCTGCGATGATCTCCGCCGGAGTGCTCGGCACTGCGGCGTCGAGAAACCCCATTGACGCAAAGCGCTCGAGCTGCGTAGTCGTTTGCGTTGCGAGCGTCGAGTTCAGGTTCAGCTCAGAGAAACCAATGATGAACGTCGGATTGAGACCGTGGCAGACCTGACATTGTGACAAGCTGGGTATTTGGTGCGTGAACGATTTACCCTGCGCATCCACGATTGGGGCGGGTGTTGGGGCGGCGCCGTCGAGCAGATCGGCGTCCGATAGATCGCTCCGCCACCGGTACACCGCTGTTTGCCAACGTCCCTCGCGCCGACGGATGATGCGGGTCTCGACCGGGACAGGTGTCGTGGGTGAGCCCTGTGTGAGGTACGAAAATGTCTTGGTAAAGCGGATGCCGTCCGGGAAATTCCACTCGGACCGACTCGCCGTCCCGATCGTCCCCCCCTGCTGCAGCCACACCTTTCGGGTCTTCACAGATCCGTTCGTCCACAGCTTCCACTGCGGCTCGAACAAGGTGGCTTCCGGGGCGTCGATATCGAGTTGCGACAGAAGAGGCGGGAAGGCGTCGTCAGCCTCGTCTGTCCCATTTGGTCCGGTCGCTTCACCACATGCATTCATGGCAAGCGCGGTCGCGACGACAAGGGCGGCGCAGGGAAACGCGAATTTGGACGGTCGCATAGGGGATAGTCTTACATGGGATTCGCTACCACGCCAGCCCCCGAGCGAGGAGATCACGGGTTGCACTCGTCCACTCGCCGGGCGAGGCAATCGAACCCACCCACACGCCGCGTAGCGCCAGATGCCCCAGACAGAGAGTGAGCGCCTGCGCTGCCGCGAGTTCGGGGTCGGCGTCGTCCCGGAAATAGCCGAGCCCCTGTCCTTCCGCGATGGCCCGGCGAATTGGAAAGAGGAGTTCGTTTGCAGTGACGCGCACCGTGTCCGCAGGACCCGTTTCACCAGAGCGCTCCACCAGCGCGGCGACCACCTCGGAGTGGGACGATAGGAACGCGTACATCTGGTTCAGGGCGGCGCGTAGCTGACCGGGCCCGCCCGGGTCCGACTTTCCTTCCCCGCCTGCGGCTGCTGCGGCGTCCCGGACAACGTCCTCGTACAGGCCCTGCTTGGAGCCAAAGTAGTAGAAAATCAACTGCTTGTTTACACCAGCCCCGTTTGCGATCCGCGCCACGCGAGCTCCGCTAAAGCCATGCTTTCCAAACTCTTCTCGTGCAGCGCCGAGAATCCGTGCCCGCGACACACCAGCTTGAGCCATGTACTCAACCCTGTGGTTGATTTTCATGGTCAATATGTGCCCGCCCGTCGCCAACCGCAAACCGCCGCAACTATGACTGTGTGATTGCGTCGAAGGCGGCGTGGACCGACGCCGCCATTACCGTCGCGGACGTCCAGTAGCCCGAGGGGGCGTCGCCCACCGACGCCGCGAGAACGCCGTCCCCGCAGACGAGCAGGACTGGTAGATCTTCAAACAACCTGCCGATCAAGTGGTGGTCCACCGGCGCGACCGATGCCGGGATGTCGGGATCGCGATCCGCAGACCAGAGAGAGAGGTCGCCGGTTGCGCTGGCGCGAGCGCGGATTGCGGGCGCAAGTGCCTCGAGCAACGCCGCTGGGGCGAGAAGGCGGATGGGTCCGCGGCCTCTCACGACGGTCCGGGTGATCAGATCGCGCAACGCCCTCGTTCCCTCCACCCGCACCAGGCTAGATCCACCGTCGTCCGGCGCCTCGCGAACCTGCTCCTCCAGCCGGTCCATCTTCGCCGCTTGCCGCTCGGCAATGAGGGCCAGCAGGGAGGGTGGCCGGAGGGGTCGGTACCGTTTGGGTCGCGGTTCGATCAACTGCGCGGCTCCCTTCGCCACTAGGCCATCAAGCGCCTGGTATCCGTTCGCGCGAGCGATCCCCAGTGACCGCGCGACGGCGTACGCTCCCGATGGTCCCAGCCCGAGCAAGGCGCCGTACGCAGCGCTTTCCGTCGGGGTAAACCCGAACGGCACGAGGTCTATCGACATGTGTAGTTTGATACGCTACTACGGGCGGCTTGTCAATGTTTCTGAGCTGTCTGTGCGTCTGAGCGTCTAGCTGTCTATGTGTATTCCAATTCCCACCCGGCGAGCTTCGCAATCAGCGCGAGCCGGAAGGTGACATCGGCCTGCCGGCGCTCGATCGTCTTGCCATCGAGCTCGAGCGGGAAGGCGTGCACTGATTGCCTCGACTTCCCCTTCGGGACGGCGCGGAGGTTTCGCGGCGACCAGACGCCGCGCTCGTCGAGTTCGCTGAGCAGCTTGACGAGAATCCGCTGGGCCACGTCGTTGGTGTGCAGCATTCCCAAGCGTACCAACAGTTCGATCCACATGAGGGCGAGAGGGAGGTCTTTCGGATTGCCCGATCGGTCGGCTTCCAAGGGATTGCCGAGCAGGGTGAAAGTGGGCTGGACGACCTTGCGACCGAAGAGGATGACGTACTTTCGTTTTGTTTGCGGTGGCGCCAAAAATGCGCAGAGACGCTCGATGAATCCGGCGCGCTCACGTTGGAGCGATGGCATATATGCGACGAGCGCAAACGACAGGAACGTAGGAGGATACGCCTTCGGCTGAAGCAAGTTGCGCGGTCCTTTGCGCACAATGGGTTTCCCGGAGAGATCACTGCGTAGGAATTGCGATATTTCTGTGATTATGCGATGCGCTGATCCTCTCACGCGTGGGTCCTCGGCCTTGCCGGCATGGGCGAGGGCGAGCGTTGCCGCCTCGCGGAACATGGCACGTGACCAGGCGACGATTGCGTGGTTCTGTTTGGCTGCGGCCTTGTACTCGAACGTGAGGTTGGGCGACTCGTCTCGCGACAGCAGACGGTACAGGATCCGATCTGCCTGGCGAAATGCCCGAAGCGATGTTGGAGCGCCCAACTCGAGCAGCCGGCGGTACCGTACGATCGTCCCGACGTCCTTGATTCCCTGGGCCTTGTTGGCCGCCAGACCCAGAATGTTGTCGCCCCATAGGCCACTCTTGCGCTGCTTGCGGATCGTCTGGGTGACCAGCTTGTACTCCAGCACCTCGGCCCTAAGGGCCTCGCAATCGGCCTCGGTGGCGGCGCCGGCAGGGAGGATGTCGTTCACAGTGCGCCACCTTATGGGGGCGCAAGCGTAAGCGCGAAGCCAACTTACGGGAATGCGGTGGCTTGTCGGGAGGTCCAGACGCCGCTCTCCTGTCTACTAGGGTGGGATGGGCGGCGGGAACATACACGTTTGTGCATGCCGGTGCCAGACATTCTCCCGGATTTCCTGCCCCGCGTGGCCCGTGAGAGAGTGGGCCGCTAGAAGCATCTGAGCGTACGGATCACTCCTTCGCGGCCCCAGGCCTTTTCGCTGGTGACAACGACGGTGCGCTCGTCGATCCAGTCCACGGCCTCCCACTGCCTGAGCGGCAGACCGAGCCAACAGCCCTCCCCCTCGCGTTGCCATCCCGTCGCGGTGCGGTCAAAGAAGTACAGTTCGGTGAGCGTGCCCAGCACTGCGCGGTCTCCGGAAGGGGAGATGGCGGCCGCTGTAACCCATCTTCCTACAAGCGGTTGAGGGTCAATAGCGACGGTATCCGGTGCGGTGAGGACGAGGGAATCCGACGCAAAGGCGCGGGGCTCGATCGAGTATCTGAGGATGAATCCACTGCGACCCTTACTGAAGAGCAGGAGCTGGCCGTCAGGCAGAATTGCCAGCGCCTCGGCGTCTCGCGGACCGTCTTCGTATTCGACGTGAAGTGCGCGCGCGACCGCGACGTGCCCGGTAGAGCCGGACAATGAGCCTGGGTCCGGTTCCGGGACCACATAGATGACCACATCGTCCCGTCGCTCGTCGTTGTCGCCGGTGTCGGCAATGAAAAGGCACGCGACTCCCAAACCGGGATTCGGGCATGGGCCCAAGGCGATGTCTTCCCAATCGACCGCGTGCGCGCCGTCGACGCGATAGGTCGCGACGAGGTGGCCGGACCAATCGACGGCGTAGAGCAGCGGGTTGTCGCCCGAGTCATTGTGCGTCCACAGGAGATCCGGGTGATGGCGGCTCACGGCAACGCCAGAACTCTCGCGGATTCCGGCGTCGCCTAGTGCCCCGGTGACCGTACTCTCGACCGGCACGCGCTGCGCCTGCACTGGGTGAACGGAGAGGAACGCGAGGATGCAGGCGGCAACGAGCGGACGCATCGTGCAATTCTACGCGGCGGCTTGCTCGGTCGGGAGGCCCTGATGAGATTTCTCCCCTGATGATAGAGAGTCTCAAGCACAAGCCGCTCACCAAACGACCCGACCGCCTGACGTTTCCCGGTCGGGTGCTCTTCCTCGTGGACGATGCGCTGCTCATGCGGCGTCAGCTGGAGGGAGGAGACCTTCCCTGGCCGCCCGGTGCGGCGTTGCGAGACAACATCTCCACCGACGAGATCACGCCGGCCTACATCTGTTACTACTACGACGACACACTCGGTGATTTTCCCTACCTGGGATTGCAGGCGGGCGCCGAGTTCCCAGTCGAGCGCGAAACCGTACGAGCGGGCGGGTTCGTCTGTTCCGTCAGCGGCAAACGCCGGGGGAAAGGGTCCTCGCGCGAGCAATCGCCGTACGCAGAGATGTGCGCAGGCATCCAGTTGGTGATCGCGGAAAACATCGAGCGCATTTACCGGGAGAACTGTCAGAACCTGGGCATGCTCACGAGCACGGATTTTGGGTTGATCGGCCGCGTGCGCGCCGGCGAGGCCATTCCGCTGACCGACTTCACCGCCGGCGAAGGCGACATCACGCGGGGCGTTATCGAGTATGGCGGTCTCTTCCACTACAATGTGGCGCGTCTGCAGGGCAGGGTATCCGTGCCGGAGGTGGACACCCCCGCCCGTCCAATGACCCTTGCGGAGAAGATCATCGCGCGTCACTGGGTGACCGATCTCGCGCACGACACGGTGGGTGTGCCGCACGTGAAGCCCGGCGACGAGGGGTTTGTGCGGACGGACATCCGCTTCAGCCACGAATACGTCACTCCCATGGCTGCCATCTTCTGGGAAGATCTGGTAGGGACGGACGAGCGCGTGGTCGATCCGGATTCCATTTTCATGTTCCGCGATCACCTCACGTTCCTCGACCTCGTGATGACCGAGGCGCGCAAGGCCGAGGGACTCTTGGATGTCGCCCTCGAGCTGAAGGCAAAGCAGGAGGATTTCTCAGCCAAGCAGGGCATCACGCTCTACGGCGAGTTGGGCCGCCAACTCCAGGGGCGCCACGGTATTCCCACCGGATCCGAGGCGATATGCCACTCGAAGATTCTCGAGCAGCACGCCCTTCCCGGCCATCTCATTGTGGGAACCGACTCGCACACGCCGCACGCCGGTGCGATGGGCGCGATTGCTTTTGGCGTGGGCACGACGGCAATCTTCAATTCGTGGCTCACCAAGGACGTGCGCATCAAGGTGCCGCCCTCGGTGCTCGTGCGTGTGACCGGGGACAAGCCGCCGGGGATTACCGCGAAGGACTACATGTTGCAGATCCTGCGGCATCCGTACGTGAGGGATGGGCACGCGATCGGCAAGGTCGTGGAGTACGCGGGCGATGCGGTGCGAGGGCTGGATATCGATGAACGTGCCACGATGACCAACATGGCGGCGGAGGTCGGCGCGTTCACCGGTGTCATCAGGCCGGATGAGAAGTCGATCGAGTTTCTCTCTCGTGAACGCGGTGTGGATCCGGAAAAGGTGCGGCCATTGCTGGAGGGGCTCTTCTCAGATGCAGATGCCGAATACGAGAAGATCATTGATATCGACGCGGGCGCGTTGAAGCCGATGGTCGCCTTGCCCGGTGATCCCGGAAATGGGCTCTTCATTGATGAACTCGGCGACCGGGTGAAGGTCGACATTGCCTATGCGGGCTCGTGCACCGCCGGCAAGAAATCCGATATGGACATGTACGCCGCCGTGTTCCGTGATGCGCTGGACCGTGGCGAGCGCGTGCACGCGGACGTGAAGTGCTTCATTCAGTGCGGATCACAGGAGGTGAAACGGTATGCGGAAGAACGGGGCTACCTCGAGATCTTCGAGAAGGCCGGCGCCGTTTTCATCGAGCCTAGCTGTGGGGCGTGCATCAACGCCGGGCCCGGCGTGTCATACGACACTGACACGGTGACGATCAGCGCCATCAACCGGAACTTCCCCGGCCGGTCCGGTCCGGGACGGCTCTACCTCGCTAATCCCTATACGACGGCGGCCTCCGCAATCGCTGGGTACATCACTGCCTGGGAGCCACGGAAGGTCGGTGCCGGGGTCTCGGTCTAGGCGCTAGCGCAAGGCGATCTGCAATCTCGAATCTCAAGTCTATAATCTCAAATCGACCCCCCCGCCCCCCTCTCGGTCCTCAGTTCATACGGTACTGTGCGACAAGTGCTCCGCCACAACCTCTTCGAAGGTCGTTCTCGAGACGGCGTTGTTGGGTATCTGCACGACTCGTATTCCGGCAGCTTTGAGAACAGCGGTCCGGCCTTCGTCGTATGTCTCGCGACTGTCGTGCACGGGTCCGTCAATCTCCAAAGCGAGCTTGAGTTCGGGGCAATAGAAATCCAGATGGAACCCGCGCATGGGATACTGCCGCCGGAACTTGTAGCCCAATACACGACGTGTTCTGAGGAGCGCCCAGGCTGCGCGCTCGGCCACGGTCATCTCCTCCCGCAGCCGGCGCGTACGATCTCTCACGGGTCTTCCGAAGAGCATGACGCCAGAATGGAGCATGAGGTACCGGCCTGTGCAACCGTCTTGCCGCACGGCGGTGGCGTTTAGCCGCTTCTGAGCGTCTAGCCGTCTAGGCGCCTTTCACCTGATCACCACTCCGGCATATGCCACAACGCTCTCGTCATCTCCGGTCACCCATCCGCTGTGCCGGTAGTCGACGACTTCGGCCGAGGAAGCACCGAGCTGTTTCGCGGCCTCGATCACGATCGCCGCCGGCGCGCGACCACACATCGTTACGTGCTCGCGATGGCACACCTGCAAGAGAGCCTCGGCTTGGAGGCGTTCGATGGCGGCCAGCGCATGCTTGTCCTTGTGTGCTGCGCTCGCGGCCGACTCGTAATGAGTCATGTCCGAGGACGCGATCAACAGCACGTCGTCAGATGTCTGACGGACCACGGCGACCAGTGCGTCCGCGATCGTCCTACAGAAAGCCCAGTCGTCTGATGCGAGCACAATGGGGACAATGCTCGTCGTGTCGCTGAGCAGCTGGAGGAAGGGAAGCTCGACCTCGATGCTGTGCTCGCCGCCATGCGCGACGGGGTCGTGCGCCATCACGGAGCAGGTGTCGATGAGCGCTTCCGCGAACTCTTTGGCGACCTGGAGGTCTCCAAGGGGAGTCTGGAACGCGCCCCGCGCCCACGTTCCGGCGAGTCGTCCGGTCCCCACGCGGCCGCGGTGGTTCGGTCCGACGAGTACGGTTATGGGCGGGATGGCCAGGCGGCGGAAAACGTGTGCCGCACACTGGCCCGAATAGACGAGCCCGGCGTGGGGTACGATGGCCCCGAAAGCGGGCCCGGGTTCCCCGTCGGCCCCATCGAGCTGGGTCCGGACGAGATCCTGAAGCTCGTCCCGATCTGCAGGGTAGAAGCGGCCGGCGACGGCGGGGTGGCGGAGATCGTGTTTGGGCATCGTGTCCGCAGTGTTAGCGCACAGCGGAATTTCCTGCCAAGATAGAGCCCCGAGCCTGATTCTGCGATGCGTGTGCGATTGATTGCTTGCGCGCCCTAATTGACCGGTTCCGATTCCGAATTGATGCGTTCCATCCCCACATTGACGTTGGCTTGCTTGACGCCGGCTATGTTCGGCACGGTTGATCGAACACAGTGAATCTCACACCGGCGTCGGAGGAAGACGGAATGTTGAAGAACAAGATTCGGGCGATCGTGCCCATCGTCGCATTGGTCCTCGTTGCAGCCTGTTCGGATTCCACAGGCCCCGGGGCGCCGGAACTGGCGGAGATTCAGCAGGAGAGTCCGGAACAGGATCAAGCGAATAGAATACGGGGCATCGACACCGACACGAAGCGGAAGACCCCGCTCGATCAAGAGCGCGAAGACAGGGAACGGTAGCTAGCGGAGAAAGCCGGCATACCCTTATCCATCCCACCTGCCACGGAGCAGTGCCGGCCTTAGGGGGTGTACAGCGAAAACGCTGTGCGCTCCCTCCTCCCGTTTTGGGGTGCGCGGTGAGCTGTGCGCGGGTGGGTGGGGGGGGTTACCCGGCTTGGTGACGTAGAGATTCGTGTCGCTGCTCGAGGCGCTTTCGCTGACCGGGAGTGAGGAGTTCCGACAAGACAACCTCGCGGAGCAACGCGGCCTCGACGAAATACCGATCTCCATCGAACGAGACGATGTGATGCCGCTCGAGTTGAGCGAGTGCATCTTCGATATCTGAGGTTGCGATATCCAGCAGTCCACTCAAGACGTCGGGTTGAACTTCGGAACCGCCGACGCAGGTCCCGACGAGCACGTCCTTTGCGGTGGCACTGAGCAGTTGGACGCGCTCCATGGTAGCCGCTTTCACTAGCTGCGGGATGTCGAACGGCACCGGAGTTTCGAGCGTGACGTTCTCGAGCGGCCACACAAGCGCCTCGCCACGCAGCGATGAAACCTCGGCGAGTCCACGCAGCAAGGACACGGTAAGGAACGGATCGCCTCCGGTCTCGAAATCCACGCGCCGCGCGAGGCGGGCCAGTTGCTCCTCCCCGTCACACCAGGGCGCCATCTCTTGCACGAGCGCGCGGACCTCGTCACCCGAGAACAGCTCGAGCTCGACGGTTCCCCCGGCTAGGCGTCTGCCGACATCCCCCAGGAGCTTTGTGAGCCCGGTGTATTCACCCTTGGCGTCTTCGCAAGTGCTGAGCACGACGAGGATGGGGCGACCGATAGCCGTGCCAATGGCGCCTCGCAACGCCGACAACGTGGCTTCGTCGGCCAGGTGTGCGTCGTCGATGACGACCGCGAGCGGAGTTTCCTCGGCGATCGCCTCGAATAGCCCGCCCAGGGCATTCCCAATATCGGTATGGCCGAGCCCGGACATCGGCTCGAACCGTTCCGCCAATCGCGGGACGACCGACGCGAGCATGCGTAGAGCGGTCGGATCGGTCGCGGCAAGACCCGGCGCATCGAACAGACCGCCTCGCATCAGCTGCCGCAGTGTGCTCCATGGTGTCCCGGGGTCGGTTCCCAGGGGATTGGCCAGCGCGATCATCCCACCTTCCAATCGCCACCGATTCACGCACTCCGACAGGAGCCGGGTTTTTCCTCGTCCGGCCAGCGCACTCACGACCAGCACGCGGGGACCTTGGGCAAGTGCCATGGACAACTCGGTGAATGCGCGGTTGTGCTCCCGCTCCCGCCCCACGAGCGGTGGTTCCGCGTCGGTATGCACCAGCGATGCGCGCCGCCACCGACCTTCGCGAATCCGCTCGGCCAGGGCGCGCAGCTCCTTGCTGGGCGGCACACTGTACTCGCGCTCTATGTGCCGAGCGAAATCACGATACGTAATGAGTGCGCCGGAGGAGTCGCCGCTAAGCGCGGATGCGCGCATTTGCAGCCGTACGGCCGCTTCGGCTTCGGCATCGATACCGAGCGCCCGTTGGGCCACAGTCTGAGCGACCTCGAACTCAGATGTCGAGAGCGCCTGCTCTCCGCTGTCGATCAACGAAGAGAGACTGCGGTTGCGGAGTCGCGCGCGCTCCTGCTCTAGCCACTGCTCGAACGCGGGCGCATCGGGAAGGCTCAGGCCGTCGAGGAACTCTCCGTCCCCTTCCCCGTCGCCGAGAGCATCCACGCGCAGTTGCTCGCCGCTCAGCGTGATCGCGTCGCCGCGCGAAATGAGGCGCTTGGCGCCAAGTGCGGCCCGCAGCCGGCGCACGGCCTCGTTGAGTGAATGGCGGGCGCGGGCCTGGTCCTTTTCGGGCCACAACAAGCCCATGAGATGGTCGCGGGACCGTGTGTGCTGCGGCGAAAGTGCGAGATACGCCAATAACGCCACGTGTTTCCGCCACATGACGTCGGCCGCGGGCTCCTCGCCGTCCACCAGGACGGCCGGGGGCCCGAGGCATCTCATCTCGAGAGATCTGGGTTTCCCGAACATTGTACGCAAGCCGCTGTAATATCTCGTTTTGCGGTCAGATGTGGTACTAGACGTCCGGGTTGCATCTGGGTTGTGACTCATTCAGTAGAGCAATACGGGTGAAGTGATCGGAAAGATGCGAAGAAGGCGGAATGGCGAGAAGGGCGCTTGAGGGCGGGAATAGGTTAAATGGTTATACGACAGTGAGTTGACAGCAGTTGGCGGGGGATTGAGAGCTGCTTGAGGGGTGGTCCCTAGCTTTGCTTTCAGTAAGTGACGGCAATGACCTGCTCTGGAGGCGAACCATGAAAGCCAAGCGCATTTTCCCCGCAATCGCGATCACGCTGATCCTCGCTCTTTCTGCCTGCTCAGACGCTCTCGGGCCGACCGGTCAGAACCCAGAAGTCGCCACGGTGCTCGAGAACCAGGACGACTCCAGCCAGGACGCGCAGGGACAGCAGGGCAAGAAGCAGGATAACCCGCTCGAACAGCAGTAGGGATCGCTGAGAGGTTCTACCGCCGGGAAGATCGACCATCTCGCCTCGGAGCAAACCGGCGGCCTAGGGGGCGCGGAGGGAAACCTCCCGCCCCTCCTTCCTTTCCCCCCAACCCTTCCACACCACCCCCGGTGGGAGGGCGGAAAGGCGGAAAGAGTAGCCGCTATCTGCCGCCTCGCATCCGCTCCACCACCATATTGCCCATGTCGGAGGTCGCGATGCCGCTGCGGGCGTCGGCCGATTTCACCTGACCGCTCGTGAGGAGGTCCGCGATCGCGTCGTCGATGCGTTTGGCGCCGCTCGTCTCGCCAAGGAAGTCGAGCATCATGCCCGCGGCCGAGATGGCGCCGAGTGGGCAGGCGACGTTTTTGCCGGCGTACTTGGGTGCCGAGCCGTGGATCGGCTCGAACATCGACGTCTGACCTGGGTGGATGTTCCCTGAGGCGGCGATGCCCATGCCGCCCTGGAGCATGGCGCCCAGGTCGGTGATGATGTCGCCGAACAGGTTCGTGGTGACGAGCACGTCGAACCACTCGGGGTTCTTGATCATCCACATACAGCACGCGTCGACGTACGCGTGGTCCTGCTCAACCTGCGGGAAATCCTCCGCGACTTGCGCGTACACACGCGTCCAGAGGTCGTGGGGCCGTATGGCGTTCGCCTTGTCGACAAGCATCACACGCGCCTGGTGTCCGTTGCCTTTTTCCTTCGCGCGTCTCTCGGCGAGCTCGAAGGCGTAGCGCGATGCCCGCTCACAGCCCTTCCATGTGTACACGCCGTTCACGAGGGCAACCTCGTCGGGCGTGTTCTTCTTCAGGTGCCCGCCGATCTGCGCATAGAGTCCCTCGGTATTCTCGCGGACGACGATGAAGTCGATGTCGTCGGGTCCCTTGCCCTTCAACGGACAGAGGTGCTCGCTATAGAGCTTGATGGGCCGGAGATTGATGTAGAGATCGAGGCCGAATCGCAGTCCCAGAATGACCGATCGCTCGACCAGCCCAGGCTCGACGTCCGGATGCCCGATGGCGCCGAGCAGTACGGCGTCGAGCGTGCGCCACTCGTCGATGACCGAGTCGGGGACCAACTCCCTGGTCTTGAGGTAGTAGTCGCCGCTGTAGGGGTAGTCGACCAGTTCGTAGGTGAACCCCTCGAGCTTGGCTACAGCCGCGAGGGCTTTGAGCGCTTCGTCGGTGACCTCGGGTCCAATACCGTCACCGGGGAGGACCCCGATCGTGTAGGATGCCATTGCGCGTGTGGTAGTGGGTCAGAAGCCGAAGGAGAGCCCAATCGAGATGACCGGATAGTACTTGAACAGATTGAGATCGTCCTCCGCGGCGGCCACTTCCCGGTCGAGGTCGGCCTGGAAGCCTGGCGTCTGGGAGATCGGACCGTTCGCCGTGAACGTCACGTCGGGCTGTCCCTGAAAGGCGACGCCCAAGTCGAGGATGAACCCGATCCGTCCGCTGGCGATGTTCCCCCATCCGATGCCGATGTAAGGCGCGATGTCGTTGTTGACGATCGTCCCGGTCAGGCTACCGACATCTGTTCCCGCGTAGGTGGAATCCCCGATATCAACCGTTCCCGTGAATACGCCGGTGATGTCGAGATCCGGTGAGGAGAACAAGACGCCGCCGCTCACGCGGAACTGACCCGCGAGAAAGAGGTCGACGAATCCGACGAACTGCGGTGAGGGAAGGTCGACCGTGAAGTCGATGTCCGAGATCGTGAGATCGATATCCGATGGGAAGATGCCACCGCCGACGCGCAAGGTGACCCGATCGTGCACCGCGATGCCGATGTCCGCACCCAATCCCAGCGTGCCGACGTGGGGCGCCACGCCAAAGCTCGGGCCTTGGGCCAGGATTGGAGCGGGCGCCGTCGCCACAGCGAGGCACGCGAAGAGGGTCAGCAGGCGTGTCATAGATATGCTCCAAGTCTTACGGGAGTTCGATAATCGCCGGCCGGGTGAGATCGTTGACCGGTACGGACCTAATCTAATCGCGTGCGTGCGCCGGACCACTCTGCGAAACGTGTCTCGAAGCGCTTGCGGCGGCTGGGTGTCAGGAACTCGCCGCGTATTACCGCGGCAATGATCGGAGCTTCCAAGTGGAACCGATCTCCGTCGAACACCACGAACCGGTGCCGTTCGAGTTCCTCGAGACCACGATCTACGGTGGCCGCGTCGAGTTCCGTGAGAGCGACGATCGCCTCGGGGTCGATGACGCGCGGCCCGATCGTCGCCGCGACCAGAACGTGACGCCCCTGCTCGGAAAGCTCGTTTGCCCGAGCAATCGTCATGAGCCGGACGAGTTCCGGAACGTCGAATGGAACGGCTGAATCGATCGTATGACGTGGAGGCGGCCACTGGGTCGCGTCCTCGCGGAGCGCTGTCACGCGGCGGAGACCCTGCAACAACGTGGTTGCGAGGAGTGGGTTCCCGCTCGTCTCGTACCAGACCCGGCGTGCGAGCCGGTCGCGCTGCTCATCGTCGGGGCACCAATCAGCCAGCAGCATGACGAGCGACGTGATATCGGCCTCGGTAAGGGGACCGAGGCGAACGATCATTCCCGGCAGACGACGGCCGATTTCCCCGACCAATCCGATGCGGCTACCTTGTGCGGTCCCGCCGTCCGCGGCGGCAACGGCCAGCAGCACCGGCTCGTCGCGTAGCTGGCCCATGGCTGCCTGCCAGGCTCCCAACGTGCTGGCGTCCGCCCAATGCCCGTCGTCCACGACGATCGCCACCGGCTGCTCTTCGGCGACCGCTCGGATGAGCGACACGAGTGCCGTGGCGACGTGTGCGTGATCCAGCGCCGGCGAGGGATCCGCTCGTTCGCACAGCTCCGGTATGACGCTCGCGAGCACCGCGAGGGCGGCGGGATCTGTTCCGGCGAGCCCGGGGGCGTCGAGTAGACCTCCGCGGGCCAGCGCGCGCAACGTGCTCCACTCGGCATCACGATCCTGTTCCAGCGCGCGACCGACCGCGAGCAAACCGCCGTCGAGTTGCCAGCGATTCACGCACTCGCTCAGAAGACGAGTCTTTCCACTTCCGCTGTCACCGAGTACGGCGGCGGTGCGGCTCGCTCCCCGAAAAGCCTCCCCTACGAGCCGGAAGATCTCCTCGTGCACGGCGGCCCGGCCGACGAGCGGGGGATCCACATCCGGCGACGCCACCGAGCGTCGGCGCCAGCGCCCGTTGCGGATGCGCTCCGCGAGCGCCGTCAGCTCGCGGCTGGGATCCTCGGCGAACTCCGCCTCGAGACGGTTGGCGAATTCGTGGAACCCGCGTAGCGCACCGGCAGCATCCCCCGCCAAGGTCGCGGCGCGCATCCGCAACCGCGCGGCCGGCTCGGAGTACGGGTCGAGCGCAAGCACGCGGGCTGCCGCCTCGTGCGCCTCGGCAAACCGCAGCGCGGCCAGCTCCCGCTCGCCGGTCCGCAACAAGGCCGAACTTGCCTGGGTCCGATGTCGCCCGCGCTCGGCCATGACCCAATCCTCAAAGGCCGGGGCGTCGTCGAGGGTCAGGCCCTCCAGGAAATCCCCGCGCGTAAGCGCCCGCTCGAGATCGTCCGCGTCGACGGAAAGTGCGGTGTCGTCGAGCGTGAGTGTGTCGCCCTTCGAGCGGATTCGGTCTGTCCCGAGTCCGGAGCGGAGTCGCCGCACCGCCTCGTTGAGTGAGTGGCGCGCCTTCGTCTGGTCCTTTTCGGGCCAGAGGAGCCCGAGCAGGTGTTCCCGCGACCTGGTCCGGTCGGGCGAGAGCGCCAGGTAGGCCAACAGCGCCACGTTCTTGCGCCATAGCACGTCCGTGGGCGGCTCCGCTCCGTCGATCCGGATGACCGGAGGGCCGAAACACCGGAGCTCCAGGGTCGGCAACTGATCGGGCATATCGGGCGAGAATATGCCCCGCAGTCCGGTCGCCCGCGAGCGACCGGGACAGGGGCGCCGTAGCGGCTGGCGGTGACGTAGTACAGACTTAGACTCATGTACCGGCCGCGCTCGGCCGGTCTCCGACCCATTTCCCGTCGCGAGGGACCGCCGCATGGCTCCGACCCTCTCTGATACCGAGTTGCTGGCGTGCCTGGTAGCGTTCGACACGACGAGCAGCAACAGCAATCTTCCGCTGATCGACTTCGTATCCGACTACCTGGATCGGCCCGGTATTCGTCTGACGCGAAACCGGTCGCCGGAAGAGACGAAGTCGAACCTGGTGGTCGAGCTTGGGCCGGAGGCGGGCGACGAGCGGGCGGGCCTCATGCTCTCCGGACACACTGACACGGTGCCCGCGGAGGAGCCCGAGTGGCGCACGCCGCCGCATCAACTCACCACGGTGGACGGGCGGCTCTACGGCAGAGGCAGCAGTGACATGAAGGGATTCGTGGCGCTGGCCATCAACACCGCCGCCACGCTCGATCCCAACGCCATGAAAGCGCCTCTCGCGCTCGTGCTGACGTACGACGAAGAGGTCGGCCTACTTGGCGCCAAGCAGTTTGCGGAAACTTGGCCGGCGTCCGCCCGTCTCCCGAAGAACACGGTCATCGGGGAGCCGACACGGCTCGAGGTAGTACGCGCGCACAAGGGCTTCGTGGATCTCCGGTTCATCTTCAGCGGTGAGAGCGCCCACAGCGGATACCCGCATCTGGGGCGCAATGCCATTGAGCCGGTGGGGAAGGCGATATCCGCGCTCGTCGAACTACGACGGTTGCTCGAGGCTGAGGGCGGTCCACACGCAGATGAGTTTCCGGATGTGCCGTACGCTCCGCTCAACGTTGGGCGTGTCGTCGGGGGTGTCGCCACGAACGTCGTGCCGGACAGATGTGTCCTCGAGATCTCAACCCGACCCCTGCCCGGGATGCAGCCCTCGGATCTCGCGGAGCGCATCGAGCGGGTCGTTCGCAACGCGGCAGATGGAGAACCGCTCGAGGTGGAGACGATGAGCAGCAGCCCACCCCTGCTGCTCGCCCCCGATGCGGAGGTCCACATCGCCGCACGTGAAGCGGTGGGACAGACCGAGGACAAGGCCGTCTCGTATGCAACGGACGGCGGGTGGTTTCAGCAGATGGGCTTCGAGTGCGTGGTTTGGGGCCCCGGCGATATCGCCCGCGCGCACAAGCCCAACGAGTTCATCGGTATCGACGAACTCCAGCGTGGGCGTGAAGTGCTGGATCCCTTCGTTCGGCGTTTCTGCTTCTAGCTGCAGGTCCGACTGCGCGCGGTGCGGTTCGTCTTCCGCTCGGCGATGGCATCGCTGTCGAACTCACCGACGCGCGCTCCAGCACCGACCGGTGTGCTCCGCTGGACGAAGGCAGATCGGTTACGCCCACTCCCATCGTGGCGAGAAGAGCGGACTAGCCTCGAATCTCCTTGTGTGACAAATTGCAATCT
Source organism: Gemmatimonadota bacterium (assembly GCA_036679645.1). Classification (GTDB taxonomy): domain Bacteria; phylum Gemmatimonadota; class Gemmatimonadetes; order Gemmatimonadales; family GWC2-71-9; genus JADFNB01. The sequence goes on from JAZDCY010000060.1 coordinate 39,986, forward strand.
GAAATCTGCATTCTGCAATCACTCGTCCCCAAACGTGACACCTTGCGCCAGCGGCAGGTCCGTACTCCAATTGATCGTGTTCGTTTGTCGACGCATGTACGCTTTCCATGCGTCGGATCCCGACTCGCGCCCGCCTCCGGTCTCTTTCTCTCCACCGAACGCACCACCGATCTCCGCTCCGCTCGTACCGATGTTCACGTTGGCGATACCGCAGTCGCTGCCGCGCTGCGAGAGGAACATCTCCATCTCGCGCATGTTCTCGGTGAAGATCGCGGACGCCAGCCCCTGGGGAACGGCGTTGTGGAGCGCGATCGCCTCGTCTATCTCCGAAACGGCGTCGGTCGGTGACGCGTCGGCGTTGCCGTAGCTGATGATATACAGGATGGGTGCGAAGGTTTCTTCCTGCACGATATCAAACTCGTTCCGCGCTTCGGCGATGCACGGCGTGACATAATGGCCGCCGGGGAAGTCCGGTCCGTCGAGTTTTTCGCCGCCGCAGCTAATAGTGCCGCCTTCATTCTTGATGCGGTCGATGGCTTTCATCATGTCGTCCACTGCGCCGAGCGTGACAAGCGGCCCCATGAGCGTGCCGTCCTCGCGGGGATCGCCGATAGTGATACCGTCGTACGCTTTGACTAGTCGCTTGACGAGTTCGTGCTTGACCGACGCGTGGACGATGATCCGTCGCGTGGACGTGCAACGCTGACCTGCCGTGCCTACAGCGCCAAAGAGGATAGCGCGGAGCGCCAGGTCGAGGTTTGCGCTTGGGGTTACAATGATGGCGTTGTTACCGCCAAGCTCGAGGATCGTACGGCCGAGCCGCTTGCCAACGACCTGTGCCACCCGATAGCCCATCTTACAACTGCCCGTGGCGGAGACGAGCGGAATGCGGGTGTCGTGGAGCAGACGGTCGCCGACAGTCGAACCCTTGCCGACCACGAGCGAGAAGATGGCGGGATCCACGTCGTTCTCGCGGCACACCTGCTCGGCAATCCGGGTGCATGCAATTGCGGTGAGCGGTGTCTGGCTGGACGGCTTCCACACCGTACTGTCGCCGCACACGCATGCGATAGCCGTGTTCCAACTCCACACCGCCACCGGAAAGTTGAAGGCGCTGATTACGCCCACGACGCCGAGCGGATGCCACTGCTCGTACATGCGGTGGTCGGCCCGCTCAGAGTGCATGGTGAAGCCATAAAGTTGCCGTGAGAGACCGACGGCGAAATCGCAGATGTCGATCATCTCCTGGACCTCGCCCTGTCCCTCCGCGCCGATCTTCCCCATCTCGAGCGTGACCAGTGCGCCGAGTTCGGTCTTCCGCTCACGCAACCGATTGCCGAGTTGCCGAACGATCTCGCCCCGCTTGGGTGCGGGCACGGTGCGCCACGTGTGAAACGCGGCATTGGCCCGCTCGACGATTCCATCGTACTCGTCTTCGGTGACCTGTTGGACGGTGGCGATGCGTCTGCCGTCGATGGGGCTCGTGACCGCGAGGTCCGGGCCGGACCCGATCCAATCACCGGCGAACCCACCGGAATTGGCGTCCTGAATGCCCAGTTTTTGCAGAAAATCAGCTGCCGCAAGAGATATTGAAGCCATGGATTCATCCACCAGTGGGTACTTACCGCTCCGGCTCGAGTTGGTCGGCGTCGACGGCAACCGCTTCGAGCCAGCGCAGAGTGGGGGGCAGCAGGCGGAACGCGTCCGCCGGATAGACCGAGCGAGGATTCCAGAGCACCCACTCGCCAATTCCCAGCTCTTCGGCCGCCCGGATCTGCGCGCGGATCATCTTCGCGTCATACCGCACGCGGTAGATCGTGAAGGCTTGAAGATACGGTCGAATCTGCGGGGGATCGTCCATGGCGGCCGCTCGTTCGAGTCCATCCTGGAGCGCACGCCGAACGATGCCATAGGGCTCGCCGTTGGGGTGCTGGATGCCGAAGGCGCCCCGGTAGTAATGGCTGGGATAGACCATCGGCAGAATCACGTCGGCGAGCGGAGCGAGGTCGGACCATCGCTGGCCGATCCCGACATCGCCGTTGGAACTCATCGTGAGTCCAAACACGTCGAGCGTGAACGGCACTCGCAGGTGCCCGAGCCGGTCCCGCATGAGTCGTACGTTGCGACGCACCGCCGCGTGGAACGGCTCGCGCGCATGGCGCGCGGGGAAAACCGCGTACTGGAGCAACTCGTGCGGCTCATCGGGGAAGCGGAGATAGTCGAACTGCACCTCGCGAAATCCGAGCAGGACCGCCTCTGCAGCTATATCCGCGGCATACGTCCAGACCGAGTCGTTGTACGCATCGACCCACTTGGAATCGATGCGGTCGTGCCAAAACCCGCCGCGGGAATCCTGTACCGCCCACCCGGGTTTTTCCACCGCGAGCAGTGGGTCTTTCGCGACGACGATGCGAGCGATCGGGTAGATGCCGTGCTCGTGTAGCAGGGCGATGCGCGCGGCCGCGTCCCGCGCGCGGATCATCCCGTTGGCCCCTACTTCGAGCGCGGTGGGGACCGACGAACGATACGTCAGGTACCCGGTATCGTCCTTGACGTCGATGACAAAGGCGTTGATCTCGGTTGTATCGGCGAGACTCAATAAGTCGTAGAACCGCGATCCACCGAACGCCCATGCATTGAGATAGATGGCTCGCACTGCGACCGGCGCCTCACCCGGAGGTGGCGGCGGCAGCTGAATCGATTCGGGTCCTGACGGCAGGACCTCGGCGAGATAGTTCGGACGCCGGTCGGCGTGATGCCGTAGCGGGTCCGTTGCTTCCTGTGCCGCGCTCGCTGCGGGAACGGCGGCAGCGACCGCGAACAGCACTACGAGTACGCGGCGCACTAATGGTCCCGGAGCAGCGTGTTGAAGAGGAGCGGATAGGTCGCGATCGTCTGGGCGCGGTACTGCGGCCGGAATCCAAAGAGCACCACATGCCCGTTCCCGACAGATGCGTCCACCATGGCGGCCTTCCCGGCTACGACCTCGGGGCCGAGTACCCAACCCGACAAGAGCACGTCCTCGGGGTTGCTGGGATACCACGCAACGACATCGATCGAGTCCGAGTTGGTGACCTCGAGGGCAGGGCTGTTCTGAAACCACGCAATGCTGTGTGACGGCATGCCAGCGGTGAGCGGATGGGTTGGGTCGAGATCGAGTCGGAAGATGCTGCCGGGAGCAAAGAACTGATCGCTCTCGAGCCCGTCCGTGGCGACGCGCACGGGGAGATCGAAGGCCGAGATGGCCCACTCGGTGGCATCGTCGAGCGTCACAAGCGTGCCGCCGTCGCGCACAAAGTCTCGCAGCGCCTGCACGCCGACCTCACCCAGACCACCCGAATAGGGTGCGGGGTAGTCATCTCCCCGGCCCTCGACGAGGTCGGCGCGCGACTGGCGCGGAATCACGATGACGTCGAATGAGGCGTGGAGGCTCCCAGCTCGGACGGTCGAATCGACGACTGACTCGTACGGGACGTGCCACGTATCGAAGATCCACCGAGTCCACCCCTCGTCCATCGAGGCCGCGTAGGACTTGTAGAGCCCCACGCGAGCCCAGTTCCCGTCACCAGCTGCGTACCGTGGCGCCGGGGCGGCGGGCGGGTCGATCGGATCGGAGAGCCGGACGGCCACGCTGTCGTGCACGCTCTCAACCTGCACGTCCATGAGCAACGGCAGTGTGTGCGCTGTCACATCGTAGGGTGGGCGAGGCGGACCGCCCGGGTATTGGCGCAGGTCCGGGTAGTGTTGTCGCTCGAGCAGCGCCTTGGCAAATGCTCCATACGGTTGGCGCAGAACGACGAGGTAGGTCCCCTCTGGGTACTCGCGCCCGCCGGCAGCGAACGTGCCGCGCGCGGTGCGGATCTCGACAGCGCCACGGTGGAGGATGCCAAGAAGGGTCGCGAGACCAATGGCGTTCTCCTGTACCGCGGGGATCGCGAACGCATACGGCCATCCCTCCCATCCCTGTACCGCACGTTCGCCGATCGCGAGGAAGTTCTGGAGCCAGGTCCGTCGGTTCGCCGCAGCGTGGTCCAGCAGTGCGATCGCGCCGGAACTCATGTAGTCCACGATATCGGCGAGCGTCCATTTTCCGCCCGGCCATGGGTTGGGAAAGTTCCAACTGGGGGTTTGGGCGTCGAAACCGCGTCGCCCGCGCAGGTCAGCGAAATCGACGTCGATGGGCGTTGCCAGTCGCGCGCTCGCGGTCTCGGAGAGAATGCGCACGCCCGCGTGGTAGTGCTGATATGCGCGCGCGGGCGTCCATGCGTCGTAGGTGGCTTGGACGACGATCCCCTTCTTACCTTGACCCGCCAGCTCCCACGCCATGTGCGTGCCGAGCGAGTTGAAACCGGAGACGATGAGCGGATCGACGTTCGGCTCGACCGGATCGAGAAACGGCGGGAGAAAGAAGCGGCTGCCTTGCGAACCCTGTTGGTGAATGTCGTGCACGATCTGCGGATGCCACGCGTTGTGCAGGCTGTCAATCGTAAGCTGTGTTTCGACCTGCGTGAACGCGTACCAATCGCGGTTGTTGTCGTGCCCGACATAGTGATGGTACAACTCGGGCGGCGACGTCCCTTCAGCCGGCGTCCCGAGAGTCTGGTTATACCAGCGGCTCACGATCGTGACGCCGTCCGGGTTCAGCGACGGGACGAGCAGCAACACCGTCGCGTCGAGAATGTCCAGAATGCGAGGCTCAGACGATGTCGCGAGCCGGTGCGCGATGATCGTTGGGGCGAGATGCCCACCGACCTCAGTTGAGTGAATGCTCGAGGTGATGAGCACGATGGTGCGCCCATCGCGCAGCAACCGGTCGCGTTCGTCGGACGAACCGATACGGCGCGGATCGGCCAGGCGCGCGTTCATGTCGCGGATCTCATCGAGCCGCTCCATGTTCGCGGGGCTGGTAATCACGAGGGTGACGAATGGGGCGCCAAGCGTCGTCTTCCCCAACTCGCGGTACTGCACACGGTCGCTGGCCGCCGCGAGCCGCTGGTAGTACTCAACCAACACCGGCCACTCGACCAGCTTGCGGTCCGTCCCGGGTACGAATCCTAGGACATCCTCGGGAGCGGGTATCCCCTGCGCGGCGAGGCGCCCGGGGACGGAGGCGGCGAGGAGGAGGCAGAGCACGACAGCGGTCCGAAACATCCAGCCCTCTGAAAAAGAAGGACCAGGAGTCTAACGCGCCGAGAGGTGAAAGGCGACCGAGTCCAAGTCTCGGACCCGGCCGCCGGTTTCTGCTGGACTTCGTTCCCCTACGGGTTCTGGCCCTCGATGAGATGCAACTCCACCCTGCGGTTGCGGGATCGGCCGGCGGCGGTGCTGTTGGTCGCGATCGGTTGATCCGGCCCGTAGCCCTGCGCTTCCATCCGACCCGGGGCTACCCCCTTCTGCGCCAGGTACGCTCGCACGGCGAGCGCGCGTCCCTGCGAAAGGCGCATGTTGAGAGCGCGGGATCCGGTCGCGTCGGTGTGCCCGGCGATCTCGATGCGCACCTCGGGGTGGCCTATGAGCGAGGCGGCGACCTGATCGAGCGTGGTGTAGGAATCGGTCGTGAGGGCCGAGCGGCCGCTCCGAAACGAGACGCCCTGGAGGACGAGTGGCCGGGCGCGTCCCTCTTCCACGACGAAGAGAATGGGACACCCGACGCCGTCCACCTGCTGGCCCGCCCGCGTGCCGGGACAGCGGTCCTGCGGGTCTGGGACGCCATCCCCGTCGGAGTCGCGCACGATGCGGCAACCCCGCGAATCGACCTCGGTCCTCAAGGGCGTGTTAGGACACTCATCCACCGGGTCGAACACGCCGTCGCCATCCTCGTCCGTGGAGCAGCCGCGCGCGTCGACCTGCGTGTCGGCCGGTGTGTCGGGACATTGGTCGAGTCCGTCAAATACGCCGTCGCCGTCCTGATCCATGGGGCAGCCGACCTCATCGATCGTGGCGCCCGTGGGCGTGTCGGGACAACGGTCGAGCCCGTCGAGCACGCCGTCCCGGTCCCCGTCGCTGGGGCAGCCGCTCACGTCGACGGTGGCGCCGGTCGGCGTGCGGGGACAGGCATCGATCCCGTCGAGCACCGTGTCAGCGTCCGAATCGGACGGGCATCCGCGCGCGTCCACAGTGGCGCCGCCCGGCGTGTCGGGGCACTCGTCCAGCCCGTTGAGGTAGCTGTCTTGATCGTCATCGGATGGGCAACCGACTGCATCTACGGTGGCACCCGTGGGTGTGTCGGCACACTCGTCCCGCCGGTCTACCACACCGTCGATGTCCTGGTCTCGGGGCGGACCTCCGAATGTGAAGATCGAAAGCCCGGCGCTCACACTGAGATTCATCACCGATTGGTCCGGCCCGCGCAGTGACGAACTGGGATAGAAGGATGTGCGCCCCTCGATGCGGAACGCCGCCCGACCGCCGAGAGGCATCCTTTCACCGAAGACGACCGTGAAACCGGTTTCATCTCCCGTTCGCGTACCGCGATACGTGGTGCGCTCGAGCCCCGTCCCCAGATACAAACCCAGAATGCGAAAGTGAAAGAGCCCAAGTGCCGCGAGTCGCGTCACGTTGACGCGGTCGATTGCCGTGCCCTCGTTCGTCTCCGTGAAGTCGCCGGCGGCTTCGATCGAGATCAATCGGGAGAAGAAATAGGCGAGCCGACCGCCGGCGCCAAATTCGTTGGCGAGGGCGAGTCCCGTCTCGTCGTACCGGGAAATCCCTGCGTATCCGCCCAACTCGATCTGTCGTGCCTGCCCGATTTGGGCTGAGGCTGTCGTGACAAGACCGGCGAATGTGACAAGGAAGATGGCGAGAATAGATGACGTGCGGCGCATGAGAGCCAATCTATAATTGTTCTCGTCGGTCAATGCCACCAAACCCCGGTGCGTGGGGTGCCGGCCATGTCCCTTCCCCCAATCAGGATCGCGATGGCGCGACCCCTCTGGTCCCAGGCGGCGGGTGCCGCGGCGCCGTCGAGCACGCCACCGCCGAGATCGGCGATCGTCACTTGCCCCGTAGTCGCAAAAGGCCCAATCGTGCCATCCGCCGCGATGAGAGCGAACTCGGACTCGTCCTGGGATGGCCGACCGCCGTAGATGCCGCCGGCGACGACGAGGGCACGCCCGAGCACGAAGGCGGCGTGCCGGGAACGCGGCTGCAGTAACGGTGCGAGTTCGGTCCAGGCCGAGTCGGCGAAGAATCCCGTACGTTCCGAGAGCCGCATTACCCAGACGCTCGAGCGAACGTTGGCGCCGCTCGTATCGCTGACGTTGGGCGACACCGATCCTGTCTCGCCGCCGACCACGTAGAGCCGGTCGCCGTCTATCACCGCTGCAGCGAAAGCGAGGCCCTCCGGAAGATCCGGTCCGTCGAACCACCCATTTATGGTGCCGTTGGGGTTGACGATGGCCGCGTTCACGTTGGTCAGCGCTAGCGAATCCGCGCCAAACCCTCCCATGACCATGAGATTACCGAATGCCGCAATGGCCACGGCGCCCGCGCGAGCGACGGGGAGAGGAGTAAGGCGGGTCCAGAGTCCGTACTCGCCGGTCGCTGTGATCCCGATGCCGAAAACGTCGGGCAGAAGCCGTCCCGCCGTATCGATCCCGCCGACCATGTATGCGACGGACTCGAGTTCCAGAGACGTGTTGGTGCGATCGACTCCCGCCAGTGCGTGGAGATAGCGAGCCGCCGGAACCACGGAGTCGGGGGCGGGCGTCCATGAGGCGAGCGCACCGGATGCGTCTATCGTCCCGAGAAATGTGGAGTTCTGAACGACGCCGTCCGCATCGACCCCGCCGTTCAGAACGACGATCGACGCCATCGTGCCGCCCGACGGGTACCGCAGGACGGCGGAGGCCGCACCCCAGAGTCCCTGGGGCAACGACGCGCCCGCCGTCCACGCTCTCGTGGCCGGATCGAAAGTATCGGCTTCGCGGATAAACAGGTCCAGCGGACCGAGGGTCTCGCCCCGCACGAGTAAGGAGACTGGTCCGCTGGCTGCCCCCTGAGGCAGCCGCGCGCGGATCTCGCCGTCGCTCCATGACAGCACCTCGGCAGGAGTCTGTCCCTGTGTGGTGCTCACGAGAACCGCCCCCGACCCCTGGTCGGCTCCGAACCCGCTGCCGCTGCAGACGAAGGTGGCTTCCGGCAGGAGCGCGGCGTGCGCCGCGCCGTTCACGGCGATGAGCCGCGCCGCGATGGAAGTTGGCGCCGCCGAGTCACGACACGCGAGCGTCGTAACCGCGAGAGCCAGGGCGACTGTCCGGTTCGTCATCTGTGTGGAACCGATACACCCGCGGCCCACGCGGGGTTCGCGCTACGGGCCGGCGTCGCTCGCGTCCGAGCCCTGGAGGAAGCGCACGCCGGCCGCCAACTGCTCCGACGCGGCCGACAGATCCTGGGCGCCCCGATCCAGTTGTTCGATGGCGGCGCGTTGCTGTGCCGCGTCGTGCGCGACGGCCGCTGCTTCTTCCGCCGACCGCTTGGCGGCCTCGCGCGCTTGCCGGAGTGCCGCGTGAGCCTGTTCGGCCTGGCTGAGGGTGGCGCGCGGCACGTCGACCATGCGCTCGCCGGCTCGCCGGGTCTGTTCGGCAGCCTCGAGGATTTCCTCGAGTCCCTGCTGGGAGGCGGTCGAGCTGTCGAGCAGTCCCTTCAATGCGGTCGCGATCTCCTCCAGCGTATGGGCGACGCGGTCCAGGACCCGACTCGTGGCCTGCGCGCTGCGACCCATGCGGCGGGCGGCTTCCGTACTCTCTTCCGCAAGCTTGCGAACCTCTTCCGCCACGACCGCGAACCCCTGCCCGTGGATACCCGCACGCGCGGCCTCGATGGTGGCGTTCAGCGCTAACAGGTTGGTCTGACTCGCGATCGTCTCGATTGTCTCTGCGAAATGCTCGACCTCCTGAGCGGCATCGTGCAGGTGTGCCACTTCGCTCGCCCCCGCGTCCACGGTGCCCGCGAGGTCGGCCAGTTCCGCCGCCGCCTTCGCGCTGCTCTGCTGCACGCCGGTTGCCCGATCGGACATGGCACGCGTGATCCGCTGCGTATTCTGCGCGGTGGTCATCGTATCCTCGACGCCGGACACCAATGCCTCGAGCGTCTGTTCCGCGTCCGCAACGCGGCTCACCGCGTGCTCTGCTTCGGTTCCCGCGCGTGAGGCCTTGCCTGATACGTGTTCCGCCGTGGCGCGGATATCGGTGATAGTCGTCGCGACGTCGCGTACGTAGGCCGTCGCCTGATCGCTCGACTCCACGACGGGGCGCAACATCGATGACAGTGCCAGCGATAGCGCCAGTTGGGGCGCCAGCAAGTTGAGGAGGTCGCCGTCTTCCCGACGGTACATGCCGGGCTGGTCGTGTCGGACACTCCAGAGCCCCACCAGTCGTGGGCCCTGGAAGAGCGGGATGAGGACTTCCGAGGCGTGCTGGTCCTGCTCGTCGAGCTGGATGTCCGCGTGTTTCGTGACGCGAGCGGCGACCACTGGTCGTTGGGTTCGGACGGCGACCGCAGTCTTTCCCTGGTCCGCGCTGAACTGCGCCCGCTCGTGGAAGCTGGTGTCGGCGAGCAATTCCATGTGGTGGGTCTCGGGGATGTACCGGGCGAAACCCATCGCGGTCCACGGCACGAGGTGGTGCGTGAATTCCTGGATCAGTTCAAAGCTGCGCTCGATGCTGACTTCGGTTGCCACCGCGCCCGCCAGTCCCTGGACCATACGTAGCTCGTCGGCACGCACGCCCGTCGAGATCAGCCACAGGATCCCCGTGCTGGCGCCGATCAAGGCGATGACAATCGCTGTCGTTGCCCCAGTGCTAGCGCCCGCTGTAGCCATGGACGTCCACCCCAAGGCCAGGGCCACCGAGGTGACGTAGACGACAAGCTCCCATTTCAGGGTGAGCCGCGCGTCGTTCCAGGCAAAGAACTGGCGGAGTGCCAGCTCCAGGTAGAACGTACCGTTGACGACCGCGGGGAGCGCGAACAGGTAGATCGCGAGGGGCACGAGATTCTTGGCGGCGACAGCAGCGGCCCCCACCGCCCCGCCCAAAGCGCCGTACAGCAGGCCGGCTATGGTGGCACCGAACACCAGGTGTGCCGCCGTCGTGAGGGCGGCACGCGGACGCGCCTGTCGCAAGCCGATGTCCCCGACCAGGAGCCCCACCGAACCGGACAGGACCGCGAGCTGCCACCCGTCGATCAGCTGGGCGACCACCATGGCGCCAAGGGTGAACGAGGCGAATCCCTTGCCGGGGAGCGCCACGCCGAACCGGCGGGTGAGCATGATGGCGCCCGCGAGCACGAGCAGCTGCGTGACGTATGCGCCCGTATCCAAGCCAGGCGTAGTGCTCACGCTGTAGACCGCCGCTACGAGCATGGCGAGCGCACTCAACTCGATGACAGCCCGCGTGCGCACGGCATGCCGCTGGCGATTCACCGTCTGCGAAATAGGCGCCTCGGTAGGGATCGCGGGCAATGTTGTGTAGCGCGAACCTTTAATCAAGCGCGAGAGGTTGGCGTCTGGGAAGGGGTGCACGTTAAACTTCGGTCGCCATCACCCTTACGGGATTCAACTGACCTCATGATTATCGCCATCCAGTACTGCGTCGTCTGAAACTACAAACCGCGAGCCGTCGGTCTGGCGGCTGAGCTTCGCGATCGCTACCACGATGCCGACGTGCGTCTGCTCGAATCTTCCGGGGGCGCCTTCGAGGTGACGGTCGACGGGGATCTTGTGTTCTCCAAGCTGGCGCTTGGCCGGCACGCGGAAGAGGGAGAGGTCGTAGGTCTCGTCGTCGAGCGGGTTGCGCGCTGAGTGCGAGTTGCCATCTCGACGGGCGGCGGCGACGCCCCGGGCCTGAACGCCGTCATCCGGGCCGCGGTACTCGCCTCCCGACACAGAGGTTGGGATGTGCTGGGAATCCTGCGGGGGTTTGGCGGGCTGCTGGAGGCAGACGAGGTCATCCCGCTCGATCGGCTGGCGGTCCGCGGGATCACCCACACCGGCGGGACCATACTCGGGACCACGAATCGCGGGAACCCCTTTTCCTGGTCCGTGACGGAAGAGGATGGGTCGGTCGTGGTCCGTGACCGATCCGACGAGTGCCTCGCCACCTTTCGTGACCTTGGTCTCGACGCGCTCATCGTGGTGGGCGGTGACGGGACGCTGCGGATTGCCCACGAGCTCTGCAAGAAGGGGCTTCCCGTCGTGGGCGTGCCCAAGACGATCGACAACGATGTGCGAGGCACGGTAGTGACGTTCGGGTTCGATACCGCCGTTACGACCGCTACGGACGCCATCGACAAGGTGCATTCCACGGCCGAGAGCCACGAGCGCGTGCTCGTGGTAGAAGTGATGGGCCGGAACGCGGGATGGATTGCCCTGCAATCGGGACTCGCTGGTACCGCGGACGTGATTCTCATGCCCGAGGTCGCTTACGACATCGCCAAAGTGTGCCGGAAGATCCGGGATCGGGAAGCCGAGGGCCGCAAATTCAGCATCGTGGTGGCCGCCGAGGGGGCGCGACCGGTCGGTGGATCGGTCGTCCTCAAGGAATCGGCAGTGGCGGGTCGCGAGCAACGTCTGGGCGGGATCGGGGAGCAGGTTGCTCGCGAGATCACCGCGTGCAGTGGGAAGGAAACGCGTACGGTGACGCTCGGGCACCTGCAACGAGGTGGCACCCCGACTGCCTACGACCGCGTGCTGGCCCTCCGGTTCGGTGCCGCGGCCGTACGAGCGGTCGCGGCCGGCAAGTTCGGCTACATGGTCGCACTCGACCCCCCCGACGTGACGTTAGTCTCGTTTGAGCACGCGTTGGCCGGACCGCGTCCGGTCCCCCTGGACGGCGATACCGTCTGCACGGCTCGAGAGCTGGGAGTGTGTCTCGGAGACTAGCGGATATTCGCGACCACTTCCTCCCACCCGACCTCGAAGCCTACCGCCGCGCGGAGCCCCGGAGCGGCCGACTCATCGTCATCGCCCCGACGCGTGCCGCGTGTGAGACCATTGAGCTGGCGCTCCAGCTCCGGATCGAAACCGTCCTGGAGCGAGAACACGGTGGGGAGATTCGCTCACTCGCTGGTCGGCCGCACGGGTTCGGTATCGTTGCTGGGACGGGAACGGGAAAGACGCTCGCGATCCGCCCGATCGCCGAGGAGATCCTGCAGTCGGCCCTCAGGATGGGTGTGGTCAATCGCGAACGGGAGGCGACGCCCGAGACGCCGACCTGGAATGTCGTCATCGTTACCACCGGGATCGCGCGCCGCTGGTTCCAGAACGACCTGATCGATCAGCACGACACGCTCGTGGTCGACGAGATTCACCAGACCTCGGCAGAGCTCGAGTTGTGCCTCGCCCTGGGCAAACGCGTGGGATGTCGGTTCATCTGGCTCTCCGCCACTGTGGATCCCACGTTCTACGCGAATTACCTCGAGTCGGTCGAGGTGCTCGAAACGTCGGCGTTCGATCCCGACCTGGCGGCCACCGTGACCACGACACCACGCGAGCCGCTCGAATTCCTGGATGCGCGGTTCATCAAGCGCGTAGTGCGCGAACGGCGGGGTGTTGCGGTGTTTGTTCCGACCCGCGCGGAGGTCGAGCAGGTCGCGGCCGATCTGCGCGCCGCGTTCCCACAGATCGAGACGGCCTTCTATCACGGCGGCGAGCCGATTCGAGTGATCCGCCCGTTTCTGGAAGGGACGGCGGAGCGGCCCTTTGTGCTGGCGATGACTGCGGCAGGACAGTCCGCCCTGAACATCTCCGGTCTCGATACGGTCGTGATCTCGGACGCGCGTTACACCAATCTGGTCCAGCGTGGCCGCAACGTGCTCACGCGGCAATACCTCGGTGCTAACGAGGTACTGCAGATGGCGGGCCGCGTGCACGGGCGGGTCCCGAATGGTGAGGTGTTCATCCTGACGGACCGTGACCTCGAGTTCGACGCGCTGAAGCCTACCCCGCCCGAGTTCCAACTCGCCGGCGATTCGGAGCGAGTGGCGCTGACGGCGGCCGCGATTGGGGTCGACCTGGAGGAATTGGACCTGCCGGTACCGCTCGACCAGCGAGCGTATCGCGCGGCGGTGCAGGAGCTTACCGAACGGGGCATCATCGCTAACGGGAGGCTCACCGAGTACGGCACGAGTGTGGAGGCGATGCCGGTCGAGCGTCCGTGGGGAGAGTTGCTCGTGCACGCCGATGAGTCACTCCGTCCCGTCGTCGCGGTGAGCGCCAACATCGAGTCGCTCCATCGCATGACACGAGACGAACGGGACCTGCGCGGCCTCACCGTGCGGAGGAGCGACCATCTCACCGCCTACCAGGTGTTCGCCGGGGCCGTGAACGAACACGGGTACATTGGCAAGGTCTACGATCTCGACCGTCACCTGTTCCGGGAGACGATCGATGAGTGGGCCGAACGACGCGGTGTGCTCGTGAAGGCGCTCGAAGACGCGGCGCTGGGCACCGCGGCCGTCTACCGGACGCTCGAGCGCCAGCTACCGGCCACGCTGCCGCGCATGGGCGGTGAACTGCAACGGGCTTTCCGCGAGCTGGTGGCGCGCGTCATGCCATTCGATCTGGTGATTGAGCAGGAGACGGCGGAGGGCGAGCGCGTGCGTGTATCGCGGGGATCGCTCTGCGCCCCGCACGGCGCCGTGGCGGGCAGCATCCGCTACTTCGCTGACCGCTTTGGGGTGCCGCGCGGAGCCATCGAGGGCACCAACATCGGGTTCGATCTCATCCAGCAGCACGCGCGGCGCGGTGCGCCAACCGTTCGCGTGCGGACGACGGGTGGCAAGATCGGTCTCGTCACCGAACAGACGACCCGGTACAGCGGGTTCGAGTTGGACCGCAAGCGTCAACCGCTACGCGGCCGGTTTCCCGCGGACCTAGCTGTTCAAGCACGGCTCGCCATTGCAGAGGCGGTCGTGGCCGGCCGGACGCAGCATCCCGACCAGAAGCGCCTGTCCCGTTCGCTCGCGCGGATCGACGAGTACTGGCGCCGCTCCGGCGGAACCATCGAGAGCGCGAGCCAGGACCACGTTGCCAGTGTCCTGGCGGGCCAACTCCGCGAGATCGAAAGTTGGGAGGACTTCTCGGGGGTCTCACTCCGGCTCGATTCAGGCGAGTTCGTGGACCCCGGGCGCCAGCAAGAGCTCGACGCCCTCCCTGCGTCGATGCATCTCCTGGGCGATCGCCTCCCGCTGCTCTACGAGGTGGAAGGCGGGGCTGCGGTGGTCCGGCTCCACTTGCGCGAGGGGAAAGCTCGCCGTGTCCGGCGCCGCGATCTCACGACGCTGGACCGGCCGCTGCGGTTCACGGTGTTGCGGGGCCGTACGGAAGTGCTTCGGGCGGCGTCGTTTGACGAACTGAAAGAGGGACTCGAGCGGCTCCCCGCCAAGAAGCGCCGGGGAAACCACCCGCGGCGCCGTCGGCGGCGGTGAGCTAGGCCGGAGTTCCCAACGACAGCAGGCCTGCCCAGAACGCCGCGTACCCGGCTTCGAGGCCGGTGGGGGGCATGCCGGCATCGAGTTGGTGCCCGAATCCCGCCACCACCGCGGCAAGCAAGGCTCCCAGCTCCCCCGGTGGGACGGCAGCGGTCAGTCCAATCCTGCTGAAAAGAGCCTCAATGGAAGCAGCCAGGCACTTCGCAAACGCGGCGCTCGCCTCCTTGACTGCCTGGACAGTCACCTCTCCCTGCTCGACCGCTAGTGACGCGGACGCGGTGGCAACGCCGGTTCTTGACTCATTGGCCAATAACTGCCAACTCGCGTCAATTGCCTGTTTGGGGTCGGTCGCCGCGAGTGCCTCGTGCCAGTTGTCGGCCCGGTCGGCCCAGATGCGCGAGGCGGCGGCGGCAAACAGCCTGTCTTTGGTCTTGAAGTGATAGTGTACGAGTCCCTTAGCACTTCCCGCCTCCCGCGCCACCTCTTCAACCGTCACTCCCGCCGCAGGCTCCCTGCAGAGGGTTCGAACGGCCGCCGTTAGGATGTCGTCCTTGGTCTTCTTCGCCCGTGTTTTGGGCGCCGCCTTCTTGGGCATTGCTCCCCCGATCCTTCGTTACCTGACTAATAGGTCAAGATAAGCAAGATGAGGCAAAGCGCCAAGGACGATTGCGTTGGATGGCCGGACAATCAACATGCACGCAGATCAGCCCTCGTTCCGCCCCTCCGCCCCTGCGCATTCCCGCCATTTCCATTGTGAAACTCGCCGTCGCCTGAGACGTATGGCCAAGGTATGAGCGGGACGAGCACACCGAGCGGGGCCACGCTGTTTTCGCCGCTGGCCCGGACTGTCATGGATCGGTTCCACGAGGCCGTCGTTCTTTTTGACGGCGACGGCAGGTTGAGCTACGCCAACCGGCCCGGTCGGGCGGCGCTCGACATCGTCGCGGGAGAGAACGGCCTGAATAGCAGGTCGTTGCTCCAGAAGTTGGGACGACTCGGGGCGCGCATCGAGCGACTCGAAGTTGGCGAGATGGTGCTGGGGCACGCGGTCTATCTCTCCAAGCCACACGCGAACACGCTGGCCGAGCAGGAACGCCACGCGATCGTCGAGACGTTGCACGCTACCGGATGGCGTCTTACCGAAACGGCCAGACGACTCGGTATCTCCCGCACCACCCTCTGGCGGCGTCTCAGACAATACGGAGTGCGGCCGCGGGAGGCGGGTACGGAGTAGCTATGCGTAGGTGGGCGCTCGCCGTCCCCACCCTTCTGGTACTCGTGAGTGCCAGTCTCTCGGGCCAGTCGCCCGATACCACGACCTACGCCAACCGCGCAACGGCGGATCTAGTTGCCCTCGCGCGCCTCCGCCACCTGCGACAAGACTCACTGGTTCACGATTACCGCGCGGTGATAACCACGCGCATGGACGCTTCGGCGGGCCGCAGTCGATTTGCGCGGATGCTGCCACTCATCGCGCATGAGACGGCGGCCCGCGTTACCTGGCGCCGGCCTAACGATCTCAAGCTGGACGTGCTCGGTGTACGGGCGCGCTCGATCTTCCGAGGCGTGAATGCAGAGGTCGCGTACGACCGGCCTTGGTTCGTGCCGCGCGCGCTCGGTGATTCGATCACGCTGATGGGAGTGCCCGAAACGGCGGCCCTCCATCCGCTGGCGCCGGGTGCGGAAGACATCTACCACTATGCCGTCACCGACTCGGTCATCATCTCTCTGCCGGGCCGAACGATCCGCGCCATCAAGATCCGCGTCCAGCCCAAGACCTTGGGGCCCTCGATGGTGGCTGGCGACATGTGGGTCGACGCAGTGTCGGCTGATGTCGTGCGCTTGATGATCACTTTCCTTGGGGAGTATCTCTGGGACACTCCCAAAGAGGGGGCGACCGCCGAGGACTCGGCGGACGTGCGGAACGACAACAAGTGGGCGCAGCGGTTTGTGACGGTGCAGGCGGATCTTGAGTACTCACTGCTCGAGAATCGCTACTGGATGCCGTATCGCCAGCTGCTCGCCATCACGGTGGAGGTCAACTTCCTCATTCAGGGTGCGTTGCCGGTACGCGCCCTTACGACGTTCCGCGACTACGAGGTCAACGTCGATCCGGTGCTCGCGTTCACCGTGGCAGGCGATAGCCTCGAGGAGAAAACTCGGGAAGAGATCCACTGCGGGGACGCGCTCGATGATGGGCCAGTGTGTCCGGAGGACGTGGGTCGGGACGAGCGACGCGAGTTGTTCGGGTACGCGCGGTCGGGGTTGTGGTCGGGTGGCCGGTGGGAGGTATCGATCCCGCCGCAGGAATCGCTCGCGACGTACGCATGGCGCGACTCGCTCGATTTCGAGATGGATGAAGATGTTGCCGAGCGCATTCGCCAGGCCATCGCCGATCTCGAGACGATGGTGGAAGATCTTCCCCCCGAATGGGTGGCACGGCAACGGTACGGCCTGGCGTGGGACAAACTCGCCGACATCGCTCGGTTCAACCGCGTGCAGGGGACGTCGTTCGGGTTGGGGTACGAGGTGCGACCAGGTCCGCGGTTCACGGTCTTTCGTGGCTCAGCGCGGTTCGGCATCTCCGATCGTCGATTCACGGGTTCGCTGACGTGGCGTCGCGACGGGCCGGGCGGTGCCCTGGAGATCAGTGCGTACCGATCGATCCTCGAAGTCGAGCCGTGGACCACCGGGCAGAGCCTCGGCAACTCGCTCAACGCGGTGTTCGCGGGTCACGATGACGCCGACTACTTCCTGGGTCATGGCGGCGAGCTTTCCTTCTACGCGTACACGGGCCGGCTGCACGATACGCGGTTCGCCGTCGCGTTTGAGCGTCACGATGCCATCCGCACACGCGCAGGATCCTCTATCAACAACGCGTTGGGTGGACCGGGTGTCTTTCAGCTAAACCCGTCCGTCATCGAGGGCGAGTTCGTGCGCGCATCTATCAGGCCTTCGTGGCGAATCGGTCGCGCACGCATTACGGCGGGCATCGAGGGGATGGCGGGCGATGGCCTGGCCGGCGGTCGCGGATGGGCGGCGGCACGCGTGCCGTTTGCCATCATGGGGCGCACGGGCGCCCTTTCGCTCCGGGGTGGGCACACGGCGGGCGATTCCCTGCCGCAACTCCGGTTCAGAGTCGGTGGTCCCGCGACCGTGCGCGGTTACGATTACGGTGCGTTACGCGGTGAGGGGTTCTGGTCGGCGCAGTTGGATTTCGCGCTGACGCAAGAGTGGGCCCTGGCACCCGTTGCGTTCATCGATGTGGGCGACACGTTCGCCTTCGATGAGCGGTTTGATGCCAATGATGCCCTCGTCGGCGTCGGTGTCGGCGCGTCGCTCCTCAATGGGTGGCTCCGATTCAACCTCGCGAAACCGCTGAATTCCTCCGGTTCCGTGCGGTTCGATCTCTTGTTTGGAGCGCCCCGCTAGCGATCCTCTATCTGCCCCTCTACGTTCCCGACCATGGCCGAAGCACCGTTTACCATTGACGAATACGTCCGCTGGTCGGATGTGGACTACGCCGGGATCATCTTCTACGGTGCGTATGTCCGCTTCTTCGAGATCGCCGAGACCGAGCTGTTCCGACAAGCGGGTCTACCGTATGGCGAGGTGTTCGATCGTTTCGATATTTGGCTACCGCGTGTACACCTCGAGGCCGATTTCAAGTATCCGGCCCGGCTCGACGACGCCTTGCGGGTGGCGGCGTACATTCCACGGTTCGGGACTAGCTCCGTGAGGCTCAACTTCGACGTGCTGCACCTCGAGACCGGCAAGCTCGCGGCACTTGGCCACGAGGTTCTCGTCTGCACTGACCGCACGACGATAACAGCGCGTCCCCTCCCGGACGCACTGCGCGCTGCATTAGACGGTTTCTCCATGTCGCCCGAGGAGGCACGCGAGCGCATGGGCGTGAGTGGGGTAGTGTAGTGAAGTGGGTGGGGACTGTCGCGATCGCGGCGCTTGCGGCCTGTGGGCCTGAGTCGCCACAGATTACCGAGTCGGACACGCTTGAGGTGGCGGACGCCTCGATCGACTGGCGCACGGCGGAACTGCCCGCGTATCCGGACTATCCGGACCACAGAGGAGGGCGTCTGTCCGCACGCGCGGTTGGGGTAACGGATTTCGACGACGCGTGGCGCGCCCACGCCGTGCGGTGCGCGGCTCCGGCGAGGCTTCTTCTGATCGCGGAGGACGAGGAGGGCGGTGTGTCTGTGCTGCTCGAGATTCCGGATGCCGAAACCGTGGTCGGCGCGTATCCGGTGCACAGCGGAGATCCGCGCGATGTGCCGGAGCCCCCGGCTGCCGATGTCGGGTTTCAGTTCTTCGAGGAGTTCGGGGCGAGCGCGTACCAGGCATCGGCCGGGACGGTCCAGATCAATCGGTTCGACGGGCGCGTCAGCGGGCGTTTTCGGTTGGAGATCGAGCACATACGGACTGCGGAGCGCGCGCGGGTCTCGGGCACGTTCGAGCGTGTCAGGGTGGACAGCGCCGCAGCCGTCCGCTGCGCCCGAGCGGGCGAGCATGCCGACTCAGTCGACGCGTTGGGAGGGGAATCGTAGCATGTCGATCACTGCGTGGGACACGGGACACTGAGATGACGTATTTCCGGAAAGGATTCGGACTCAAGCGCGAGATCGAAGGAGACCTCGCGGCGTATCACAGCGACCTCGTTTCGGCCATCCGCGAGCAGGACTACACGCTTGCGGTGGGCGATCTCACAATCCGACTCGCAGGAGAATTCGGATTCTGCTACGGCGTGGACCGCGCCGTAGAGTACGCGTACGAGACACGGCGCAAGTTCCCAGACCGGCGGCTCTTCCTCGTGGGTGAGATCATCCACAACCCGCACGTGAACGATCGGCTCGCGGCGCTGGGCATCACGATCATTGGATACGACCCGAGCGGGGAGTTCGATTTCTCGGCCATTGGGGAGGATGACGTCGTGTTGATGCCGGCGTTCGGGCTGAGCGTTGGGAGCTTTAGGACGTTGCGCTCCATCGGGTGCGTCGTCGTCGATACGACCTGTGGCTCCGTGCTGAACGTGTGGAAACGCGTGACACGCTATGCGAAAGATGGGTTCACCTCGCTAGTGCATGGCAAACACTACCACGAAGAGACCAAGGCGACGGTCAGCCAGGCCACGCAGTTCGATGGGGGCAGGTACCTCATTGTGCTGAACATGGAAGAAGCGAAGATCGTGTGCCGGTTCATCGAACAGCGGGACAACGTCGAGGAGATGGAGGCGACGTTCCGGCACAAGGTGTCCGCGGGATTCGACGTCGAGCGCGATCTTGTCCGGATTGGCGTAGCCAATCAGACCACCATGCTCGCTAACGAATCATTGGCGATTGCCAAGCGCGTTGGTGAAGCACTCGAGCGCCGCTACGGGGCCGCCAAAATCGACGAACACTTCCGCAGCTTCGATACGATCTGTTCGGCCACACAGGAACGGCAAGATGCGGTACTGGATCTGATCGACGAGCCACTCGACGCAATGATCGTGATTGGGGGCTACAACTCCAGCAACACGAACAATCTGGCCAGGATCTGTGCCAAGAGCGTCACGACCTATCACATCGCGGGCGCGCGCTGCATCGAGCCCGAGAGCGGGTGCATTCTGTTCAAACCCGTCGACTCAAAGGAAGAAACTGTTCTCGAGAACTGGCTCGAGGGCGTCGATCGGATCGGCGTGACCGCTGGCGCATCCACACCCAATAACAAGATTGGCGAAGCGATCGAGCGTATCCTCGAGACGAAGGGCCTGACGCTCCCCGCCTAGGGACCCCACATCTTCGGCCGGCTCTTCGTGATCTCCTTCATGATCTTCATGACGGCGCGGCAGTCCTTGCGCCGCTCGTCATCGGCGATCGACTTGACGAAATCCGTCACGCTGCGCTCGGTCGGCTTTGTCTTGAGTTTGGCCATCGTCGTCCTCCTAGGGTAACTCCATCGCGGCATCGTGCTTGGTTGTACGTGAAACTGTATCGTGGACGGCCGAATGGCCAGCAGCGGGAGGTGCCGCTACTCGTGTTGTCGACAAGGGCGCCGTTCTCGGACTTGTACTCGGAGGATTACCAGGCGTTCGTGCGGAAGCTCGCGCCGCACGCCACGTTCCAGGTCTGGGAAGACATCTCACACTTCGTCATGATGGAGGATTCGGAGCGGTTCGAGCGCCTGCTCGTGAACCTGCTGGCCTCGCTCCGGTGAAACCGGACGCTACGCTAGCTTGGGCGTTTCCTTCCAGTTCCACCATTTCAACAACTCCGGCTCGTGGGAACCGTTGCTCGCGTAGTACACCGCGCAGCGGAAGACATAGAGCACGCAGCGGTCCATGTGGGCACCGCGAAGGTGGCACAGTCGATCGTAGAGTTCTTCGGGGTCCCTGCCGCGGAGGTCACTCACCCGGTGAATCCCAAGATCCCGCAGAACCTGCTCCATACTCGGCCCGATACCGGGGATCTCGCGTAGGTTGGAGACAGTCCTGGTTGTGGTTGTCACCGCGGGAAGCCCCTTCCGTGTTGTGCCTCTTTCAGCATAGCACGGCGGGAGCGGAGTCGCTAGAAGACCGATCCCAACAGGAGATAGGCGAGACCCCCAAGGAGTGCAGCGCAGGGGAGCGTGATCACCCATGAGAGCAGGATACCGCGCATCACGCGCGCGTCGGCTTGCCCGGTGACGAGCCCTATGCCGAACAGGGAGCCGACCGACACGTGAGTCGTGGATACCGGGAGGCCGAGTCGGCTGGCCCCGATGACCAGGAGCCCGGTCGTTAGGTTCGCCGCCAGACCCTGCCCGTGGTTCAGGGTGGTGATCTTGCGTCCCATCGTCTGCGCCACATTCCGCGCGCTCAAGAATGCACCCACGGCCATGCTGGCGCCTACTATCAGCAGCGCGCCGGGCACGTGCGTGACACGATGAACGAGCAGGAGTGCCGCAATCTTGGGCGTGTCGTTCAGGCCGCGGGCGAAGCTCACGACCCCGGCGCTCGCGTAGTGAGCCGTATCGACGAGCTGTTGCCAGGACACGCCGAAGAACTGTCCGTGGTAACGCCTCTCGCAACGCGCGGTTTCGTCCACCGCGACGTGCAGCTCGCCCACCGTACCGGTTAGGGCGGCCATCCCGCCGGCGACCGCGGTTACGGGGGGTACGACCTGCCCCACGCACACACAGGTGTCACTCGCGATCCCGAGGTGTTGTCGCGCGTGGTGCAGCGTCAAGTAGAGCAGACCGCCGACGAGCACGGCCAGGAGTGGACTCAGGAGCAGCGGAAGCAAGAACGTAGATGAGAGAGCGTTCAGGCTCACCGCGGTGCCCGCTGCAGCGAGACCCGCGCCGACAATCGCACCGACCAACCCGTGCGTCGTGGAGATAGGAAAGCCAAGTCTCGTGGCGAGTGCCACGGTACCGCCGGCACCTACGGCAATCGCCAGCAGAAACGATCCTCCGCCCGCGATCTGATCGGGAACGAGGCCTTTGCCGGAGAAGGCTGCCAGCAGGGACTGCGCCAGAAAAAGTGATGCGACCGAGCCGAGGAATGTGGTGACGGTACCCCACGTCAGGGCAGTTCGATAATCGGCTGTGTCGCTGCCCAACAGCGACGCGACGCCCTTGAAGTTGTCGTTGGCGCCGTTTGCGTAGGCCAACAGGCAGGTTGCTGCGAACAGGAAGGAGCCCAGCAATGTGGTGTCCCGGAAGAAGGCTATGGGTTGGGGTAGATCATTGTGGCAACGGGTGGACGGGATACCGGGTTCCCCGGGAAGGGTGGCGGGATGTGGACCGTGTCGCCAAACGGCTAGCTGGCAAGCTGCAACACCTCCCGAACTCGTGTACTCGCATCCTCGAGCAACCGCACCTTGTAGGCCTCGCTCGCCGGCTTATCGGGGTAGTGCAGGCTCGAGCCGGCGTCGAGCAACATGCGCACCAGTTCGACATACTCGTCCTGCCGTTGTTCGGCGCCACCGGAATAACGCGAGCCATGGACGGCCCAGCCGAGCGGCGAACCTTCGTGTGTCGTATCGAAAGCGTCCAGAGGTGCCCCGGCATCGATCAGTAACCGGGTATTGGCTGGTTGACCGAACCATGCGGCCTGATGTAGCGGTGTTCCCGAGTCGAGTCCGGGAGCGGCCAGGTCGGCACCCGCCGCGATCAGAAAAGCGACCGGCTGGGCATCGTTGCGACCGGCGACGTCTGCAAGCAGCCTATCCTCTTCCGCGTTGCCTGTGCGCGCTACGTCATGATGCTCGGCGAGCATACTGCCCGCCTCTTTGAGACGCCCGTTGATGACGGCGATCGCAAATCGATCTGCGTCATTCAACTCGGCATTGGCACCTCGTCGGACAAACAACGTGACCAACTCGTCAAACCCTCGGCGGGCCGCGTGGGCGTACGCGGTCTTCCCGCCCGCCGCTTGCGCGTCGATCTCGGCACCGCGATCGAGGAGAATCGCGACGGCTGTTTCTCTGCGCCGGCGTGTGGCAACGTGTAGCGGCGTTTCGGAATCGGGACTAGCGCATGCATTTGGATCGGCGCCGTCCTCGAGTAGCCGACGCAGGCCAGCGTCGCCATCCGGTCCGAAGTGGTGGTCAAGGAATTCGTGAAGAGTCACTCCTCGCCGCCCTTTGCATCGAGGTGCGCTGCCACGTAGTCACAGTCGTATGTCGTCACTTCCAGGCGGTGGGCCCAGGGATCACAGAAGTGGAACGAGTACGCGCCGCGGTGATCGCTCACGCTGGCTCGTGAGACGCGCTCGCCGCGGATGTCTTTCAGCTCGAGTGTCGCGAGCTGATCGGCGAAAGCAACGAAGCCCGGTCCGTCTATCCGAAAGGCAACCTGATCGTACCCGCCGCGCTTGCCACTCGACGCACTTCCCGTGAAGAGGGCCAGCTTCGTGTTGCCGGCGTCAGGGGAAATCATCAGGGGGCCGTTGGGGTCTGCGGCCCAGTGCTCGTGTTGCTCGAGGATTGTGAGACCAAGCACCCTCTCGTACCAGCGGGCCGCCTCGTAGCGCTCCGGCACGAAGAGTTCGACATGATCGAGCTGCTGAACGCGAAAGCTTTCAAACATCAGCCCTCGATGATGTTGTGCACAGGCCGAATCTGGGGTTGCGGTGGCGCAATGCCGATCTTCTGAAATGCGGGTATGAGGGACTGCGCAAAAGCGCTCAGGTTGTCCTCACTGTCCCATACGTCCACAACAAACCAGCCCGCTCCGTCCGGTGACGCGACGTGATAGAGGCGACCTTTCGGGGCACCAGCACCGCTGTTGTCGAGTTCCTTGACCACGGTGTCGTACTGCTCCGCGGTCATCTCCGGGGCGTTGAAGACTGCCGTGATGGCCATGTGATTTCCCTTCCGCCCTTGGCGGCGCTATGGTGGAGTGAATCGGAATGCGCTGTTTCGTTTGCCAGCGATCACTTTCCTCGAGCACAGTACGTGGACCATCGCCGTCAAGCCAGGCCCTGGCACCGAGTCACGGCCTCTGTTACGCGTTGCGTACCTCGTATCTCCAGCTACGTGATGAATCTGCACTCATGATTGGGGAACCGACAACCTGTACCGTCCAAGGTCTGTCGAGAAACGGCGCGCTTGCGGCCCGATGTCCAGTGACCGATCATCCCGGGGTGCGCAGCGCGATCCCGATCCTGCCTATGCTTCCCCTTGCCATGCTGGCGTGTGCCCATCCATCTGCCTCAGGGGCATCGGAGCAGGTTGCGCCCGTCGGCCCGGTGATCTCGAGACTGGTGCCGGACCACGGGCCCGCGGGCGAGGCGTACCCCATTCGGGTCGTGATCGAGGGGCGCGGTTTCGCCCCGGCCGCAAACACCATCCGTTTCGGGCCGGTGATGCTGTCTGACCTTCCTTCCGAGGGCGACGGCACGCGCATTCTGTTCTTTGTGCCCAAGGTAATGCCAGCACCAGGCGAGGCACCGCCACGCCCGCTGCTGCCCGACGCCTACGAGGTAACCGTGATGACCCTCGATGGGACGAGCGCACCGGCGCGCTTCACGTTGCAGCCCGCCGGTCGATGACGCGCGCGTTACTCTTTTGGGGGATCGCGCTCCTGCTGCCCGCCATCGCACATGCGCAGCAAGCAAACGATAACCCGCGGCTGCGCTGGGAGGACTTCTACCAGCGGCGGGCATTCCCGTTTGACCGGATTCCGCCCGGCGCCCTGGCGCGCGCGCGCGCCGGCGCCCGCGCTCTCGAAGCGGGCGCAGCCCTCCGCGCGGCCCCGCCGCCGATAAGCGGTACACAGTGGCAGGCTCTGGGCCCCGCGGCCATTCCCATTAACGGAACGTCCATCGGCCGGATATCCGCCATTGCCGTGCATCCCACGGACTCCAACACGATTTACATCGGCGGTGCCCAGGGGGGCGTCTGGAAGACCTCAGACGGCGGTACCAATTGGGCGGCACTCACCGACGGCGAGTGTTCTCTCGCTATGGGATCCATCGCGCTCGACCCTGTCGATCCGCAGATCGTGTACGCGGGGACCGGCGAACAGCACTTCTCTGTCGACAGTTACTACGGATGCGGCGTGCTGCGCTCTCTCGACGGCGGCGGAAGCTGGACCCAGCTTGGCGCATCCGCGTTCGGTGGCGCCAAGATCTCGCGGATCGTGATCGTGCCCAGTACCGCCGGCACGTCCGCCACTACTACGCTGTTTGCCGCCAGTGACTTCGGCCTGTTCCGCTCGCAGAACGGCGGCGGCGTCTGGAACGAGGTCCTCGTGAGTGGGCTCGGATGCTCCAGCACAATCGTCTGCTCTGTGACGGACCTCGTCATCCATCCGGGCAACGACCAGATCCTCTACGCCGCTGTCCGCACGCGCGGCGTGTACAAAACCACAGACGGCGGCGCCACATGGGTCTTCATGGGAAGCGGCTTTGCCTCCACCGACGTGGGCCGGATCAACATTGCCATCACGCCAACCGCGCCGGACACCCTCTATGCCGCGGTCCACAACCCGTCAACTAGCCGGCTGCTGGGCATCTGGTGGTCCACCGACGGGGCCAACTCATGGTCGCAACGAGCCGCTACTGGTGCCGACTGCGGTACGCAGTGTTGGTACGACATGTACGTTGTCGTGCATCCAACCGACCCCAATACGGTCTATTTCGGCGGCGTGTCGCTGTTCCGGTCGGCAAACCGCGCAGGCAGCTTCGGTGACATCCGGGGCGGCATCCATGTGGACCAACACCTCATGGTGTTCGATCCGCAAAACCCGCAGACGGTGTATGCCGCCAACGATGGGGGCATCTTCCGGTCGCGGAACGGGGGAAGCTCCTGGACGAGCCTGAGCAGCGGGCTCGAGCTGACCCAGTTCTATGAGGGCATCTCGCTCCACCCGAGCGAGCGCACTATCGTGCTCGGCGGCACGCAGGACAACGGTACGCTCCAATACAATGGAGTGCCGCGATGGCTGTTCGTGCTGGGTGGCGACGGGGGCTACACGGCGATCGACCGTGAGAACCCGAGCGTCCGGTACGCCGAGACGCAGTGGAGTTCCGGCAGCAACTTCTCCGGACCGCGGCGTTCCGACGGCGGATCGTTTTCCCGCAAGGTGAACGGCATCAACACCTCCGACCGAGCTCAGTTCATTCCGCCACTGGTCATGGGCCCGAGCGTCTCGTCCACGCTCTACTTCGGCACATTCCGGATCTACAAGACCACGGACCGCGCGGAGAGCTGGGCCATCATCAGCCCGGACCTAACCGGAGGCAACGGTCGCGTCACCGCCATTGCGCCGGCGCCGTCGGATCCCGCCACCATCTACGTGGGGTCGAACAGTGGCCTTCTGCAGGTCACCGAAGACGGCGGGACGATCTGGAACGACCGGACTTTCGGCCTGCCGCTTCGCTTCGTGCAGAACATTGCGGTTGACCGTGCCGACGCGCAGACGGTCTATGTAGTGGTGTCCGGTTTCGGTAGCGGCCACGTGTTCCGCACGGTAGACGCCGGCGCGGCCTGGGCCGATGTGAGTGGAGCTCTGCCGGACGTGCCGGTGAACTCCATCGTGCTCGATCCGGCGGACCGCGGCTTCGTGATGATAGGGACGGACGTCGGTGTGTTCGTCTCGGCCGATTCAGGCGGAGCCTGGACCGGCCTGACGCAGGGCATGCCCAACGTCGCGGTGTTCGACATCGCGTACAATCCCGCGACGGGATCGTTGATCGCGGCGACGCACGGCCGCGGCATGTTCGAGCTGCAACTCAACCGGCCGCTCACCTTGGCGGTGGTACCGGCCGTGCGTCGGGACACCGTGATGGTCGGCGCCACAACTCTCGCCAATGATTCCGCCGATGTGGTGCTCACCGGCATGGGGTCCGGCACCGCCGGCTGGACGGCCACGCACGCCGCGGCCGCGACGTGGATTACGCTGGGCATGAGTTCCGGCATGGGCAACGGGACCGTCGTGTGGGCGCGCGACCCTACCGGGCTGGCTGGCGGCGTGTATGTGGACACGATCACGGTGACCGCGGTGGGCGCGGTCGACTCGCCCTGGCTGGTGTTCGACTCGCTGGTCGTGGAGGGAGCGTTGACGATGCTGGTGACGCCCGGCAGTCGCACAGGCGCGGTGCCCGTGGGATCCACCGGCCTGCGAGCCGATTCCGCGGCCATCCAACTTTCCGGCACCGGGGCGTCCACCACGAGCTGGTCCGCGGCGGCGACGCGTGGCGAGTGGATCACCGTCACGACGCCGTCCGGAACGCGGTCGGGCACGGTCCGCTGGACCGGGAACCCGCAGGGTCTGCTGGCGGGAGTGTACGTGGATACCATCGTCGTTACCGCGGCGGGCGCTGTGGGCAGTCCCGCCGACGTGATTGACTCACTAGTGGTGCAGGTGCCCGCCGTGGTATTCAACCCCGCGAGTACGAGGGACACGGCCATTTCCGGTACGCCAGGAGAGCGGCCGGGCTCGGCGCAGGTCGTGCTTGCCGGCGGCGCTGACAGTACGAGTACATGGACTGTAACGCACACCGGTGCCGCGCGGCTTACGCTGCTCACGATGTCAGGGCAGGGGAGTCAGGTCGTTTTCTGGACGCGGAGTGCCGCGAGTCTCCTGGATCGGGTATATGCGGATACACTGACGGTCGTCACATCGAACGCGGACACGGCACTGATCGTGGATGTGTTCGTGGTACAGGCCCCCGCCGTGACGAACGCGTGCGCAGCCGATCACATCCTGGGCGGTGCGTGTCTGGACATGGCTCAGCTCCGCTGGCTGGATCTGGCCGGTAATAATGACGGCGAGTTCAACGTGGGGGATCTCGTAGCGTTCTTTGCACGCGGCGGTGGCGCTTCGGTTCCGCCGGGGGGAAACGAGCCATGACCGCGCGCCGAGTGCTCTTTGTGGCAGGTATGGTCGCCGGTGTGGCAGCTCTCTCCACGTGCAGCGATCCGCAGGAACCGACACCGGGGTGGGCTAACATAACCTTGACCACAGCCAACACGGAGCACGGTGGGATCGTGTTCACGCTAACCGGTCCCGCGGTGGACTCCGTGCGGTCGTCTCTCCCGAGCACATTCACTAGGCGCGAGAGCGCCACGCAGGTGCGGGCGGTGGTGATTGGGGCATTGCGGGACGGCGCAGTCGTAGCCCAGGTACTGGTGCCGGACACGGGAGACCTGAGCGGGTATTTGGTGACGGTGACGGAGGTTGCGACGCGGGCACCGTCGTTTGCCCAGAGACCGGTGGCGGGCTATTCGCTGACGCTGAGTACCGTGCAGTAGGGGGGGGTGGGGTGGGCGGCCGTTTGCGACGCGCTCCCGCGCTCGCGAATCACCCAGACAGACTCGTCGCTGCCGGCGTGCTGAAGAACGAATACTCCACGGCTCCTGTCCACCGTCCGGAACTGGTCGGCCCGTCTATGTATAGTTGACTTGACATTAAGTACAGTTACCTATACATTGACTCCGTGAGGCCACCGCATGAGGTCGGGAATCATGTGCGGCGCCACCGACTCCAACTCGACGGCATGACCCAGCAGGAGTTGGCCGATCGGGTCGGTGTCACGCGGCAGACGATCCTCTCCATCGAGAGGGGTCGGTACAATCCTTCCGTTGGCCTAGCGTTACGGCTCGCCGCAACGTTCGGCGTCTCCGTGGAGGCGTTGTTCGAGATCGATCGGGAAGAAGGCCATGACTGAGCAGACTGCAGGAAGAAAGCTGCCCCCGCTACCCGGATTGATCGCGGGCGGCCTCGTGATTCTCGGCGTACTCCTTTCGATGTTCGTAGGCAGGGGTCTCATCGTCGTGGCAGGGCTGGGTGCGTTCGGCCCGGGAATCATCCGTGAGCTTGGTTGGCTCAGGGATCAGGACGAGTTCCAACGACAAGCAGCCCGCCGGGCGGGATACCATGCGTACCTGATCGGTGGCCTCGCCACAGCTATCATCGTCTCTGCGCTCGAGTGGCGCGACGCGGACGCCGAGGTCACATCCGAATGGATCATGCTCATCCTGCTCGTCCTGTGGATAAGCTGGCTGTTCAGCGCGTTGCTGGGCTACTGGGGAGCACGAAAGACGGCGTCAGGGGTCCTGAGCGTATACGGCTCATTCTGGGCCGTTTTCGTCCTCGCATCCATCATCGGCGGGGAGTCACAGGATGTGAGTGTGGTGAATATTCTGCTGGCATCGCTGATGGGCTCCATCGTTGTCGTCCCGTTCTTCGTGCTCGCGCGGATGGCCGGCCGGCGGCCCCGCGGGACGGGCGTGGCGCTTCTCGCCGTGGCCGCGCTCTTCCTCGTGATGTTCGTTCCGGGCTGGGCAGCGCGTTCCTTCAAGTTGTCCAGTGTACTAGTCACGGCCACGCTGCTCATCGTGCCGCTGGTCGCTTCTGGAATAGCGCTTCTCCGGGAGGGTCCACAGTCGGAGGAGGGCGGGGCGCCACCTGACGTGGCAGGTTGATGCTGAGTCCGTACGCTACCCCCAATCCTTGGACCCGGGCGCCACCTGCCGCATCGATCGGAGAAACCGATACGACGACCCCGACTCGGCAACCATGCTAACCTCCCGCCCTTTCGCCTTCCCGCCATTCCGCCCTACCCGCAACGCCCGTACCTCTTCCGCAATGATGTTCAACGTGCCCTCGTCCTTTGCCACGGTGCCGGTGATCCATAGAAACGGCTCGCCACGGATCGCAATGCGGTCCCGTTCGTAGATGTCGGGCTTCACGATTGCGTTGATCATGCCGCCTTCGTCCTCCATGAGAATGAAGACGAAACCCTTTGCCGTCTGTGGACGCTGTCTCACGGCGACCAGGCCCACGACCTCCACGCGCTCACCGTGTTTGCGCAACGGTAGTTGCTCGCTGGGTGTGATGCCCGGCGGCAGGGATCCGTTCAACAACGACAGCGGGTGCCCGCTCGCTGCAAAGCCCAAGACCGCGTACTCGGCGAGCAACCGGTCGCGCTGGTCGATATTGCCGAATCGCAGGTTCTCGTGCGGATGGTCCAAGGGTAACTCGAGCTGGCGCCGCACGCGCCGGGGATCACGATCGTTCTTGGGCGGCAGCCACAACCCCACCTGCCACAACAACTCGCGTCGCGTGAGACCGAACGCATCACACGCACCGACCCACACGAGATATTCGATCGCGTTGCGGGAAAGCGTGGGCGGTGCCCTCCTGATGAATTCGCCGAGGCTGCGGTACGGACCGCACCGCTCGCGTTCCTGAATCACCGCCTGCGCCCGCTCCTCGTTCCATTCCCGAATGAATCCGAGTCCCACACGTACGCGCCCGTCCTCGACCGCGCACCACACATCGCTCTGGTTGAGATCGGGTAGCTCTATCTCGACACCGTGGCGCGCGGCGTCGCGCCCCAACGCGTCGAGCGAGTAGAAGCCCATCGGTTGGTTGTTGAAGAGCGCGGTGTAGTACTCGACCGGGAAATAATGAAAGAGCCAGGCCGACTGATACGCGAGCAGACCGAACGCGGCCGCATGCGATTTGGGGAACCCGAACGCCGAAAACGCAACGACCTGCTCGAAGACCCGTTGCGCGGTGTCCTCGGAGACGCCGTTGCCGGCGGCGCCGTCGCGGAACTCTTCCCAAAATCCTTCCAATAACTCGCGCGACCGGCGCCGGCTCATTGCCCGGCGCAACGCCTCGGCCTGGCCCGGAGAGAAACTGGCGAGCGCCTGACACACCTGGAGTACCTGATCCTGAAAGATGATGACGCCGAGTGTCTCGCCCAACGCGTCCTCGAGCAGTGGGTGATCGAACGGTGGCTTATACGGGTATCCCGCCTCGGTCGCGTGCCGTAGTGCCTCACGCCGACGCACGTACGGATTGACCGCGCCACCCACGATGGGCCCGGGACGCACGATGGCGACCTGGACCGCGAGATCTGGTAAGGTGCGTGGCCGCACACGACGGATCATCTGGATCTGCGCACGACTCTCGATCTGAAAGAGCCCGATCGTGTCGCCTTTGCAGATTGAATCGTAGATGTCCTGATCGTTGTAATCGATACGACTGAGATCCGGCGTGGCACCGTTCTTCCTTGCCACCAATTCGACACACTCCTCCACCAGGGACAACATGCCGAGTGCGAGAAAATCGATCTTGATGAAACGTGCGTCGTCGCACGAATCCTTGTCCCACTGACAGATCACCCTGTCGGGCATGGCGGACAGCTCGAGCGGCACGATCTCGACCAGCGGCCGGCTCGAGATGATCATGCCGCCCGGATGTTGCGAGATGTGGCGCGGTAACCCCGCGATCTGCTCGGCCAAGTCGCAGAGATCCCGCCAGAGCGGCGCGTCCACCTTGTCCTTCAGTCCCGGCAGCCGTTCCATCTCTTCCCTGATCCCGGCCGCCGATCCGAACCCCGATGCGAGCTTGGCAATCTGCTCGATCTCACCGATCGGGAGATCGAGTGCCTTGCCGATCTCGCGTACCGCCGAGCGCAAGCGATAGGTGGGAAACGTGCTGACGAGCCCGACGTGCTCGTGTCCGTAGCGCGTGTACACACGGCGGATCAGCTCTTCACGGATCTCGCGCGGGAAATCGAGGTCGATATCGGGGACGGACGCGAGTTCCTCGTTCAGGAACCGGCCGATGAACAGATGGTTCTCGATGGGGTCGATATGCGAAAGACCCAGGAAGTAACAGATAATAGAGGATACGGAAGAGCCTCGTCCGCGGCCCGGTAACAGGTTCCCGCTCGCCCGCCGGCTGCCGCGTCGCACGTCGCACGCAACCTCCCGCGCCAGCTCGAAGAGATCGTTGTAGACCAGAAAGAACCCGCATAACCCGTGATGCTCCACCAGCCGCAACTCGTCCTCGAGTCTCCTGGCCGCTTCGTCTCGATTGCGCGAGCCGAGGGGATACAGATCGTCGAGCTTCACACGACACAACTCCGCGAGAGCCTGCGGGGCAGGTCGTGTGTCGGCGCCGCGGAAATCGGGGAACGTGTACCCCAGATCCCGTGTGAGATCGAACGATGCACAGCGCCTGGCGATGATACAGGTGTTGGTGATGGCGTCCGGTCGATCGACAAAACGTTCCACCATATCCTTCGGCGGGCGCAGCCAGAACTCACTGTTGGGATGGCGCACGTCGTGCGAGCCGTCGAGCGTCGTGCGGTGCCGGATGGCGGTCAACACGTCGTGCAGGCGATGCAACTCACGCCGGTCATAGTGCACGTCACCGGTCGCAACGACATCGAGGCCCTCGGCGTCGGCAAGGTCACAGAGTGTGCGCGTGAGGCGACGGTCGCCTTTGACCTCGTTACGCTGCAGCTCGACGAAGAATCCCTCGCGACCGAAGACGGTACGGCACCGTGCTGCCAGGCGCCGCGCAGCGGTGAGGCCCTCCCGATACAGCACGGTGGGCAACAATCCCGCACGGCATCCCGAGAGCACGATCAGCCCTTCATGCCGGGCCTCGAGGGATGCGAAATCAAGCCGCGGGTCGCGCCGATCTTCTCTGCCCAGATGACACTCGGTGAGCAGGCGGCAGAGGTTCGCGTATCCGGTTGGCGTTTCAGCGAGGAGTGTGATGTGCGACCCATCGAACAGCGTCACGTCGGCGCCGGTGATGGGTTGGAGATCCAACTGTTTCGCCGCCTGCGCAAAGGCCATCGATCCGTACAACCCGTTGTGATCGGTGAGCGCGAGTGCGGGATAGCCGAGTGTCTTGGCCTGAAGGGCGAGTACCTCGGGAGGTGAGGTGCCGTCGAGGAAAGAGAAGGCGGAGTGGCAGTGAAGTTCGATATACATAGCACGCCGACACTGTCAGGAGTGCGCGACACATCGTGCAACGTGCAACGTGCAACGCATGACGTGCAGGGTGCAGCGTGCAGCGTGTTGCGTCATGGCATTTGTACGAACCATTCGTTCGTCACCTCATCCTCGAACAACACCACGTGCGCCCCTCCTTCCAGGACGACCTCGACGTATCGGCGGTGAATGGGCTGGCGCCACCATTCGTCATCGATGCGCCAGACCTCCACCACCTCTTGGACGGGCCCGCCCTGCCCTTCAGCTCCCTCCACTATCGCGATCGGTAGACCGTCAGTCCCGATCTCCACCTCCACAGCGGAGGGCAGATTCAGTGCTCGAACGCGATCAGTGCGTAGCGGCGTTCGGGAATGCGCGACCATGGTTGTACCTCAATGACACGATAGAGGAGTTGGCGGCGGAATCGGGATTGGATCTCGTGGGCGGCGTTGCGCAGCGCGTTGCGGCGCCCGGCACGCGCGGCGGCCACGGCGTCGCGGGCAAAGAGCTGCAACTCGTCGGTGCCGCGGACGAAGGCGGTGAATTCGACGACCATCTGTTCGACCGCGCCGGTTGGCGGGTTCTGCTCGAGCTTGGCGTGCAGCGG
>JAZDCY010000061.1:0-9069 GCA_036679645.1 Gemmatimonadota bacterium
GTGTCCTTTCTCCGGTCGTCACAACCGGATTTCGTGTGAGTTTCAACTGACTACACGAAAGGATACGCCGCCTTTCTCATTCCTCCAATCCACAACTTTCGATAATAACTCCGCCCATAATCGAGGCGGTGCAGCTCGCGGTTGACAAAATCATCTCCACGATGCCGCGCGTTGGACAGCGGTGAAGTGACGAACTCGTAGACCACTGATCCGCAAGACAGGAGGACGCCGGTGGCCAGGACTGTGACCAACTGGCCCGCTATCCAGTCATCTCGGGGCCTTCTCTGGCCTGGGGGGCCGGGGTCACCTCATGACGAGTGCGCCGGTTTTGCTGAGGCCGGTTGAGTCTCTGCGTCCATGCAACACAGTTTGCGACCAGTCAACACCGCTACTTATCTTATAGCGCTCTGAGCGCCCCAGTACTCAAGGGAGTGCGGCTAGGCGAGGAGGCCACGCGGAATTGACTGGTTCTGGGGCTCATGACGCTCGGTACGACGTATTTGTCAGCTACGCTCACGCCGACGTCGGGTCGGTACACGCCATAGTCGAGGCCCTGCGGAACGTTGGCCTGTCAGTATGGCTCGACGAGTATGAGATCGCTGATTTCCAAAGCATCACCAAGGGAATTGTTGAAGGGCTCGCACGCTCAACGGCGCTGCTTGCCTACTATTCTGCCATCTACCCCACGCGCCGCGCCTGCCAGTGGGAGCTGACAGCGGGTTTCATCGCGGCAACGCACGCCGGCGATGCCCGAGAGCGAATCTTGGTGGTGAATCCCGAGACCAATGTGTCTCATATCCAGCCGGTCCAATTACGCGACGCGCTGTTTCGTCGCGCGCCGGCACCCGACGATGCGACGGCGTTGGCCGAACTCGCCACGAGTGTGAGAGCGCACGTCGCCGGGCTTGACGCGCTGCTGGGTGAGATTAGGGCACTGACTCCCCCGCAGTGGTACGGGATGAAAGGCGTGGGCTCGACGAGGTTCGTCGGTCGACTGCCAGACTTCTGGCGTATACACTCGGTGCTTCACCAGACTGATGTCCCGATCATCACCGACCGGGTCGGCCCGGCGGTTGCTCAAATCCGTGGCCTCGGCGGAATCGGCAAGACGCTACTGGCCGAGGAGTATGCGCTCCGCTTTGGCGCTGCGTACCCCGGTGGAATCTTCTGGCTACGCGCGCACAGTCACGACGACGAGAATGTGTGGCTTGGTCCCGCGGGGCAAGTGGCCGAATACGACCGACAGGTCCGGGTCTTCGCCGAAGCAACGGGCATAGTGGTTGAGGGGCTGACACACGAGCAGATCCATGGCCTGCTGGCCCGAAAGATAGAGCGGCGTGGGGAGTCGTGCCTGTGGGTCGTGGATGACATCCCCTCCGGTCTGGACGCGGAACGTCTTAGGCACTGGTTTGCACCTCATCCGTTGGCGCGGACGCTGCTCACAACGAGGAGCCGCACGTATGATGCTCTGGCAACACCAGTCGATCTTGGGGTCTTGGACAAGGCGGACGCCTATCAGCTTCTCACTGATCACCGGAGTCCAGAGGGGAAAGCGGAAGTCGACGCTGCGCGGAGCCTCGTGGAGGAGTTGGGGTGTCATGCGTTGGCGGTCGACGTGGTGGGCGCGGCGCTTCGGAAATCGGCGGGTCTGCAGACTTTTTCCGACTTCCGAGCGTCGCTTGCCAACCCGACCCAGGACGAGCTGGAGCTCGCCGCTGACCTGGCCGACATGTTACCAACCGGCCATGAACGGAGCATCGCGAGCACCCTACTCCGAAGCATCGACCGACTCGGTGAGGAGGGTCGCGACTTCCTGCGTCTAGCGTCGATGCTTGCAGTTGCGCCGATTCCGGCCGCGCTCGTCCAGGCGGTGTTCCGGGACGTGAACGAGCTCGACGATGAATCGGCCAGACGACACGCTGCGCTGGGTTTGAATCAAGTTGAGGATCTGTCTCTAGCAGAGCGGTATCAAGAGCGGGAGGGGGCGCGGTCGGTTCACACGCTGGTCTCCCGCACCGTCCAGTTTAAGAACCCGTTTCCGGAACGGATCGAGGCGCTACGTGTGGCTGCAGTTGGCGTACTTGGACAATTGCTGCCCGGTGTTGCAGATCCGCGAACGCACTCCGAACTAGATCTTGAGATCGTTCACGCGCGGGAGTTGACGCGAGCTCCGAATAACCCTGCGGAGGCCAACCTCCTCGGTTGGATCGCGCGGTACGAGTTCGTCCGCGGCGCGTACGATGCCGCGGAAGTCACCGGTCGGCGTCAACTCTCGGCGCAACGACGTCTCGTCGGTGATGAGCACCCGGACACGATCACGTCTCTGAACAGCCTCGCCATGACGCTGTCCGAGAAGGGGGATCTGGCGGGGGCGGAGGCGCTTCTTAAGCAAGTGCTGGAAACGGTTGTGCGGGTGCGTGGGGAGGTGTCCCGGGGGACGCCCATCTATCTGAACAACCTCGCGTCGGTTCTATACGTGCAGGGGGATCTGCCGGGGGCGCGCTCGGTTCTTGAGCAAGTGCCGGAACTCAAAGAGAGGGTGCTTGGGGAGGATCACCCGGTCACGCTCACGTCGATGAACAACCTTGCCCAGACGCGCTCCGCTCAGGGTGATCTGCCGGGGGCGCGAGCGCTTTTCGAGCAGGTGCTGGAGACGCAGCGCCGGGTGCTCGGGGAGGAGCACCCGGACACACTACCGTCGATGAACAATTTAGCCGCTACGCTCAATTTGCAGGGGGATCTAGTGGGGGCGCGCGCGCTTTTCGAGCAGGTGCTGGAGACGCAGCGGCGGGTGCTCGGGGAGGAGCACCCGGACACGCTTGTGTCAATGACCAACCTCGCGACGACGCGTTCCGAGGAGGGAGACTTGCCGGGGGCACGGGCCCTTTGTGAGCAGGTGCTGGAGACGCAGCGGCGGGTGCTCGGGGATGAGCACCCGAACACGCTCATGTCGATGAACAACCTTGCCGCGTCACTCAAGCTGCAGGGGGACCTGCGGGGAGCGCGAGCGCTTTTGGAGGAAATGCTGGAGGCGCAGCGGCGGGTGCTCGGAAAGGAGCATCCGACCACGACGATCGCCGCGTGGAATCTGTTGTTGCCTCTGATCGAGATGCGTGATTGGGAGGCCGCAGGAGTGGTAGTACGTGATAACCTCGCGTGGCTCCCTGCCCGCGACCCTGCGAGTCTGGCGGCCCACCAGCGGCAGGTACATGACTATTTGCGCCAGCTCTTCGGTTTCGCTGAAAGGGGGGAATGAAGGGATCTGCAAACACACGCCCGGTCGACGGTCACGCCCGTGGTCACAAAACGACCCGCTGATGGACGCTGACCCGCAACAGCCCTAACAGCTAAGTCGTTGAACCGCAACGGCCAGCGCCGATGGGCGCTGGCCGAGGGTCTCTTTGCAAGCGGGAGGTCGTGGGCGACCCGGCTCGAGTCCCGCCAAGATCGGCCGTCCAACGAACGCCGGATTCCGCCTGACAGACACGCCCAGCGAGCGTGTTCACGCCCCGGGACACGCTGAGGAAGCGTGCCTCCGGCGAATACCGGCTTGGCTTTCCCATGACTCCATCCCCTCAAGAATTGGAGTCTCCTGCAATCCCGGGGCGGTTGACCTTGTGGTATTGTGAACGCGCCGTTCTTTCCTCTGTTTAAGGGCCGCGCAAACGGGAGCGTCCCCGTGATCAGCATCTAAGACGCGGTAGAGCTACAGGCCACCGAAGCAGTTCAACGACTCGTCAACACATTCCTCCGTCGAGCGCGCGAACTTCAACACATCGGCGTCGCCAAACCATGGAAGGCGCTGAAATGGTCTGACCGGCCGCCCGTCCACGACCAACACACCCTGGTTCAGAACCTCAAAGGCCTCTCTATCTCTCCAGCCCCAACGCGTTGAAGACTGTTTGAGCCGTTGTTGACAGCACGGCAGTAAATGTCTCGCCGAACTTCGCCGAGAGCTGCCGCGTGGAAATCAACGACGCATCAACCGACTCCTAGCGGCGCCCCTGCCACCGACGGGGGCTGCGCCGGCCGTGAATGATGCCGATCACCGAGATGGCATCCGGAAGGATGACGTAGTAGACAACGTACGGAAAGCGCCGTACTCGCGCCTTACGGATGTCCTGCAGCGCGATGGGGAATCGCTGTGGACTTTTCATCGATCGTTTCAAGCAATTCGGCAACTGCGTGCCGGTAGGCAACGCCCAACGCTGGACTACGGGCGCTGTACCATGACGCCGCGTCGAGGAACTCCGTCTCCGCTGCGGGCTCGAGAACAAGGCGTCGTGTCATCCACCCTGCTGCTCGGGTTCGCCCAGAACATCTCGCCACGGCCGGCCCGCGGGCCCGTCGCGCTCGAGGCGTTCCCGCCGGGCCTCGAGTTCTGCCGTTTGCTCCGGGGTGAGTTCAATGTCCTCCTCAGCGAGGCTGTCCCACAACTCCTCTAATAGGCGGAGCCGCTCTGGCGGAGACAGGTGAGAGAAGTCGAACTTGGGCACACTCATGGTCCAATATGCGGCGCGCTGGCCGACCGGAGCAAGTAGCCGCCCGACGCCATGCTAATCGATCGGGCAAAGGCGCTGAAGGTCTCCGCCCACCGGAACCTGTCAATGAAAGTGAGACACACACGGGTTCGAGTTTAGAGAGCATTTATGAGCAAAATGCTGCTGGTTCTGTCCTTCGAAGCAGACCTTCAGGCCAAGAGGGGTCGGTGTACAGCACCGGGTCATTGCCGACGTAACACGTAGAGATTGCTACCGCAACCTTCTACACCTTCCTCCTTTTGCCGCTCCACCATGCTGTTCTTGATCGTCACATGAACTGGAAAGCACCAAAAAGCACTATCGAGGGGGGGGTCGTTCTCCGGGATGGGCTTCCCGAGACTGCGGAGTGTAGCCTTTACCTCGCCGTACACAGGGGCGGTCTCGCTATCGCAAGCGAGCACAGCGGCAGCCTCGCGAATGCCGCTACCCGCACCGTGTTCTCCGCTACCCGAGCAGACTTCCGCGCCCCATAGTACAGCTCGCCGAGCGCGATGATCGGCACGTACACGGCCTCCGCAGCACGCACGCGCTCGACGACCGCCTGCTCGGCCGCTAGGAGCGCGATGAGGATGTTCGTATCGAGGAGGACCCTACCAGTCACCGGCATCGACTCGCTCGCAGTCCGCCTCGATCGCCGCTGCCATCTCGGCGAGATCGGTCGGCGGGATGCTGCCCGCGAACGCCGCCAAGCTGTTCCCGCGGGCCGCGCGCTCGAGCGTCGCCACGTATGCCAAGGCCTAGCGCTGCTGAGTCGCAGGAAGGCGCCGCACGCGAGCGGCGATCTCGTCTGGGACGGAGTGGGTCATCGAGCCTCCTAGTTCCGTCCAATCTAAGGCCCACGAGCACACGACTCCACCTGTCAGCACATGGTCGGGGCCCCCGCGGGGAGCGGTGTGGTTGGAGTCCGATCGATTCGGTCGCTTCAGCCCGCCCTGCACCTCGGCGACCGGCCGGTGGCCCCGGAGTTACGGATTACCGGCGGGTGCCGCTGGCTCGGGAAGTCGAAAGAACGTCCTTGGGTGGCTTGAGCGGGCGAAGCAGCCAGAACGGCCGCCGTGTACCGTCCGGCGAATGCGTGGATGCCGGGCGCATCTTGTCGAGCCACAACCGGTAGATCTCGTGTGCCTTTGCGGTATCGACCCGCACGTCATCCCACGTGCCCGCAGCCCGACGTAGGGCGCCTTCGTTTGCGCGTCCCTCAGCCGCCACCTAGTGCCAAGGCTTCTCCTCTTACCGCGAGCGTTATCGTGCGCTTACCGAGCCCCGGCTTCCAATCCCTCGGGAAACGCGACGTGGTGGATGACAAGTTCCGCGCCCTTGCGAACGAAGCTAATCCTAATGATCTCGGTCGAACTCTCGTAAGGGACGCGAAACTCCACGAGCTCAACGTCATCCAAGGTCCAACCACGCGATAGTCTAGACTCGAATGCAGCAGCTCGAAGGAACGCTGGGACCGTCTTCGCTGCCGCGAGCACAATCCTTACGGGGACACTGTCACTTGACAGGTCGTTGAGCGCCATAGAGTCAGCGCGTATCGCCGCCGACAAGAAGTGATGCGCGATTTCAGCGTGAGCATTCCAGTCGCCCGTGCGCTGACACGAGGACACTACCAGCAACAGACCGAGTATCAACCAGTGTTGCTTCATGATGCCCTCAGCAGCGTCGAGGTCGTCTGGGTTGTGCTCTGTTCCCCAATGCGAGTAGACACCTAAGTTTGTCACTCGAAGGGAGGGAGCATGATGGAGCGGTTTCGACGGGCGGCGGCGTTCAAGGCCGAAACGTGAGCAGACTGCAGGACGGCGGCCATGCCACCGCTACCCAACTCACTCTCGATGGTGTAGCGGTCGGCGAGGGCCGTCGATAGCCGAGCGATGATCTCGGTCATGGCCTTGGAAGATGTGACTTCGCGACAGTGAGCGCGAGGTTCGCGGAGTCGGGGCCGCGGATGACCACGCGGACGAACTGCCGCGGATAATCGCTTGAGCGCGGATCTCCCGCGGACGGTCGCGGAAGTCTGTCAGGCCAACGTCGCGAGGGCCGCCTGCGCTGCGGCGATGAGATCGTCTCCCTGCTCGGGACTGAGGGTGCCGCTATTGACGAGGGCGCTCACTTGATTCACGAATGCGCCGATTTGTCCGACTGCCGCCGTGTCGCTCCCGCCGTTTATACTCTCGGTGGCTGCATCGAGTTTCGCCAGCAGCGCACCGGCCTGTCCGGCGGTCAAGACGTCCGCGGACAGAAGTGTTCTCACTCCCGCGGCAACCGCCGCCACGCTCTCGGCCGAGGGCAGGCCGCCCCAACTAGCGAAACCGTCGATTCCAAACGTAAACGTAATTTGTGTCTGCCCGGATCCGTCTGGGTTCATCACGTACACATTCTGGCTGCCGTTCACAATGCGGTGAAACGCGATCTTTGAACCATCGGGCGACCACGTGGGAGTCCCGTCCCTCAGGGTGTTGTTTGTCAGGCGGGTCACCCCGGTTCCGTTGGCCCTCATTACATAGATCTCGAGCAACGCATGGTCGCGCGTACTGTGAAAAGCAATGAACCTCCCGTCCGGCGACCATGCCGGCGTGCCATCAAATGCCGGGTCCTTGGTGAGGCGCTTCAGGTTGGAACCATCGGCGTTCATGACGTATATGTCGCGGTTTCCACTCCGCGAGCTGGAGAACGCCAACCTCGTACCGTCGGGCGACCAGTTCGGATCAGTGTCGGTCCCGGGGTGGTTGGTCAGGTTGGTCTGCCCCGACCCGTCCCTGCCCATAACGTACACTTCCGCGTTGCCGTCCCGGTCACTCCGGAAGGCGATCCTCCCGTCCGGCGACCATACCGGCAATGTCTCGAACGCGGTGTTGTTGGTGAGGCGGGTCGGGTTCGTGCCGTCCACATCGATCGTGTAGATCTCCCACTGGCCTGCGTCTCTGTTGGTGAGGAACACCAGTTGCGTTCCGTCCGGCGACCAATCGGAGATTGCATCGATCGCCGGATGGTTGGTGACGCGGGTTTGGTTCGACCCATCGGCGTTCATGAAGTAGATCTCGAAATTGCCGTCGCGAGAGCTACGGAACGTGATGCGCGACTCGGAGAGGGACACCGACGCCGCCGTGACACCGGCCTTCATGGCAAACATCGGAGTGGACGGGTCCGTGCCGAGGTCGTCGGAGCATCCGGCCACAAGAACCGCCGCGGCCAGGGCCACACGTACAACACGCTTCCGGGAGTGCATAGGACCTTCCTCAAGAGGTGACGTATTCCGCCCAGTGCTCACGATACTACCGCCGTCAGCAGGCTCCGGCCGAACTGGCGGCACTCACGTAACGAGCTCTCCGGAAAAGCCGGGGCGATTCACTTTTCGGCTTCAGTCTGCCCTGTGTGTTGTCCGGCGGGTCGAGCTCCCGGATGAGGAACTCCTCAAGTGCCGGAGCCTCGAACGGAGAATCCTGAGGCACCGCAACGGTCATCACGAAACGAGGCCGACGTTTCCAATCTGATTCTGTAAGGCGGCACGTGAGGTCTGCCGGATAGTCGGTGTACGCGAAGTGTGCACTGAGCCGGGCGCCGATGCTGCTGCCTTGCGACGCTTCGCCAACATAGCGAACGCCTCGATCCTCATCGAGGATCAGGTAGACCCCTGCGCGCTCTCCGTAGGGCCAGGGGTTTTCGCGGGCCCAGAAATTTGCTACCCATGAGGCGTATTCCGTGGGACGCTCGGGGGAAAGGTCGTACGGGTCGCTAACCTCAAACGGGGGCCGACCGGTGCTCCCGTTGATACTGGGCAATTGTCGCGAGCGCGTTCTCGAAATCGGGCATAGTGATGATTCCAGAGGATGGCCTTTAGGGTTGCACGCTGCGTGCGAGAACTTCTGTTTTACTCACGCGCCCGGTCGGGCGCAAGGTGCCGAACCGAGAAGTCGAGCGGGCGTAGCTGATGCAGTCAACAGAGGAGGGGGCCGTGAAACGGTTGTGGTGGTCTGCTGTGAACGTGCTTGTTGTCGTGTTGTGCGCAACGCCGGTAGTTGCTTGGGAGGTCGGGCCCAGCAACAGGTCGTTATGGACTACGTGTGCCACAACTGGGTAGGGATGAAGAAGGCCGAGTCCGAAGACCCGGCCTTCTTGGCGCACCTGCTGGGTACGCGGAAACGTGGCACGTGATACAAAGCTAGAACATCGCGCCACGCGGGGCAACATCATTCTCACGCAGTTCCATAGTAGCGCGACGGGTGCCGACGGTGAGATTCGAACTCACACGAGCCGAGGGCTCAGAAACGTGCCACGTTCCCGCGTCTACCAGTTCCGCCACGCCGGCACCCCAATACGGTTGACGGCCACTGGCCTACAGCGACGCGAACCTCACACGTCTTTCCGTGCCGCGTCGCGACGATAGCGCGCGGCGTGTCGATCGCCAGCACCGTTTTGCTGCGTGGTGGTGTCATGGGCGCGCATCCGGTAACCCCGGACTGACGCCCCGGGTTGCACACTGCGAGCGAGACCGCCTGTTTTATTCACGCGCCCGGCCCCGCGCAAGGCG
>JAZDCY010000062.1:0-24656 GCA_036679645.1 Gemmatimonadota bacterium
CCGAAGAACTCGAGCGCTTCGGCCACCGATGCATCTACGACCTCACCGATGCGCTTCCCTGCCACGAGGACGCTCTGACTCTCCCGCTTCAGCCGGTGTCCGTCGCACGCGTCGCACGCGACTGCAGACATGTACGCCTCGAGCTGGGAGCGCACCGCGTCCGAGCTGGTCTCCTCGTGACGCCGCTCAACGTTGACGAGAATGCCCTCCCAGGCAGTCTCGTAGCGCCCCCGGCCACGTTTACCCCGGTAGGAAAACGCCAGCTTGTCTACCGCGCCCTCGAGCAACACCGTGCGCGCGCGCTCGGGCAGATCGCCCCACGGCTTCGTGAGGTCGAACTCGAACACGCGGGCAAGGGTTGGCAGAACGGTCTTCCGCAGGTATCCCGACGGTTCGCCCCATGGCAGCACCACGCCCTCGAGGATCGAGATTCTCGGATCGCCAAGCACCAGATCGGCACTCACCACGCGGCGGGTACCCAACCCCCCACAGGTCTCGCATGCGCCGTAGGGCGAATTGAACGAAAACTGCCGGGGCTCCAGCTCGGGGAGCGAGTAGCCACAGGTCGCGCAGGCAAACCGCTCGGAGAACACCGTTCCGGACCCGTTGGAGATGACCTCGACGAGGCCCTCGGCGGCGCGCAGCGCGGTCTCGACGGAATCGTGCAGCCGCCCGCGATCGTCCGCTCGGACGACGAGCCTATCCACCATGAGGCCGATGTCGTGGTTGACCCGTCGATTCAGTTTGGGGGGATGGGCAAGGTCATGCACCGCACCATCGACCCGTGCACGCACGAACCCCTGCCGTCGGGCTCCTTCGAACAGATCCTTGAACGCCCCTTTTCGCCC
Organism: Gemmatimonadota bacterium; assembly: GCA_036679645.1. Classification (GTDB taxonomy): domain Bacteria; phylum Gemmatimonadota; class Gemmatimonadetes; order Gemmatimonadales; family GWC2-71-9; genus JADFNB01. The sequence goes on from JAZDCY010000062.1 coordinate 849, forward strand.
GCGCACGAGCGGGGCGATAATCTCGATCTTCGATCCATCGGGCCACGCCAGTATGGCATCGGTGATCTGCGATGCGCTCTGCCGGCGGATGGGCGCCCCGTCGTTCGGGCAGTGCGGGACACCTACACGCGCCCACAGGAGACGCAGGTAGTCGTAAATCTCCGTCACCGTCCCCACAGTAGAGCGGGGATTGTGCCCGGTGGTCTTCTGCTCGATGGAGATTGCCGGCGACAGCCCCTCGATGGCATCGACGTCGGGTTTCTCCATCAGGCCCAGGAACTGGCGCGCGTAGGACGAAAGCGACTCTACGTAACGCCGCTGCCCTTCGGCGTAGATCGTATCGAACGCGAGCGACGACTTCCCTGAGCCCGACAGCCCCGTGATCACGGTCAGGCGATCCCGCGGGATCGACACTGTGATATCCCGCAGGTTGTGAACGCGGGCGCCGCGGACGATGAGGTGTTCTTCCATAGCCTTGGAACGTAGGCGTGGACCGGAGCGTCGGTCAACGGAGGGGGGGTAGAGAGGGGACGGGTGACCGGCCCCTTTTTTCCTCCTTGCAGACTCTCCTTCTAAGAGATAGTTTCGCTGCCCCTTCACATCTCTGGACTCCCGGCGCGGAGCGGGCTTGGCCGAGCGGAACGAAGATGGCGCCCAGGTCGTATTCACGACGCTGCCCGACGGCGCGGCGGCGCGTGAACTGGTGCGCCGGCTCGTCGATACGCGAATTGTGGCCTGCGGCACGGTCCTCGAGGGCGTACGCTCTATCTATAGGTGGGAGGGGGATATGAAGGAGGAACGGGAAGCGCTGGTGATGCTGAAGACCACCGGTGCGCGCTGGCGGGACCTGGTCGCGGCAGTGGAAGTACTCCATCCCTACAACGTCCCGGAACTGCTGGCGGTCCCGGTGGATCAAGCGCTGCCCCGGTATATGGAGTGGCTCGTAGAAGAAACCGACATTTCAAGAACCACCGACGCTCCGAAGGAATCGGAATGACGCCAACCCGCCGCCATCGCTACCGCCGCCGCCGGGCCGAACTCTACGCCGAGGCGCTGCGCGAGCGAGCCGCCGACGATCAAAACGGACGTGATTCGGGAGAACACCGCGCGCTCCCCTTCGAGTTGCTGGCGGAGACGCCGTCCGCGGCGGTGCCAGCGCCTAGCGCGACGCCAAATGCGGACCTGCTGCTGCACGCGGCCCAGGAGGCCGCATTGCGGGGAGAATCGGGTCGCGCCATCTCGATCTTCCGCGAACTGCTCGGCTCAGCTCCCAATAACATCGCCGCGCGCAACCTGCTCGCGCGCGCGCTCTCACGTGCCGGTCAGCGTGAGACGGCGCTGGAGGAACTCACGGCGTGCCTGGACCGCGATCCCGACCATACGCAGACACTGGTCAGCCGGGGGGCGGTACTCGGTGAGCTATGTCAGTTCGGCGAAGCGGAGGCAGACCTGCGGCGCGCGCTCCAGAACGATCCAGGCAACGCCGAAGCGCACCTGAACCTCGGCATCGTCACTTCGCGCAGAGGGCTGTGGCGCGACGCCATCCCGCACCTGCGTCGAGCGGTGGAGCTGGACACCGGATCCGCGGGAGCCTATTGCCGCCTCGGCGAGGCCCTCAACCACGTCGACGACCTGGACGGTGCCCTCCACGCGTTCCAGCGGTCCGCGGAACTTCGGCCGACGTACCCCAAGGCGCTCCGCGGCCTCGGGATCGTCTTCGACCGGCTCAACCGCCCGGACGAAGCAGCCCAGATGTACCGCCGGTCGCGGGAACTAGCTGGCACGTGATTCAGGTGGTGGTGGACGACCTGGCGTTCATCGAAGCCGACGCCATCGTCCGTCCCGCCACAGCCTCCCTCGAACCCACTACGCCCAGCCTGCGCCGGCTCGAGCACGTGGGCGGCCCCACATTCTGGCAACGCCTCTCGGTACAAGACCCGCTCCCGGTGGGCGCGGCCGTAGTCACGGGAGCAGGCGAGTTGGCGGCCGATCTGGTGATCCATGCTATCATTACCAGCGTCACCGAACCCGTGACCGTGGCTGGGGTGTATCAGGCGCTGATCAGCGTCTGGCAGCGGGCCGCCGACTGGCAGCTCGCGCGCGTGGCCATCCCCCCGATCGGGACCGGTGCCGGTAACTTGTCTATGGAGGACGCCGCCGATGTCATCCGCGGCACCCTGCCTGACGTCGAACACGGACCGTTCCCCCGGCAGGTGACGATCGTGGTGCAGAACGAACAGGAAAAGGCCGTGTTCGACGCGCGTCTCCAGCACCTGCCCGGATGAACCGCCGGTTCGTCGCCGGATTGGTGCTCCTTTCGTGGGTAGGCGCCCTGTCATGGTTGGTGCGCCGCGAGTATCGGCACGAAGGCGCCGACCCCCTGACTGAGGCCGCGTTCACTCTCCCCCCCAGTGCCACCTATTTCGCCATCTCGCTTGGCGGGCAACAGATCGGCTATGCGTCCAGCACGATCGATACGCTCGCGGACACGCTCCGTGTCACGGACGTCATGACGCTCGAGATCCCCGTGCTGGGCAAGATCAGGCGGACGAACGCCCGTACAGAGGCGGTGCTCTCACGGAGCTTACGCCTGCGCGAGTTCACGGCCTGGCTTCGCAGTGATGGGGCGCGATTCACCGCGACAGGACGCGTAGACGGTGATTCGGCCCTATCGGTTGATTTCACCGCCGGCTCTGAGACCGAGCATCACGACGTCCGACTCGACCGTCCCATCGTGCTGCCGTCGCTGATGCCACTCAACATCGCATTTGGCGGCGAACTCGAGGTGGGCCGGTCCTACACGCTCCGCATCTTCGATCCGCTCCTGCTGCAGGATCGTGACGTAACGATCGAGGTCTCTGCGGAGTCCACCTTCGTGCTCGCCGACAGCGCCGTGCTCGATTCAGCCTCCTCACGGTTCGTGCCCGTCACGTACGACACGGTACGCGCGTGGCGCCTGTCGTCCGCCGGGCAGGCCGGGTCGCTCGAGACCTGGATCGACGACCTGGGACAGGTCGTGCTCGCCACATCGCCTGTCGGCTTCAGAGTGGAGCGCATGGCGTTCGAGATCGCCTACGAGAACTTCCGCCGCGCAGCCGGGCCCGTGGACGCGTCCCGTATGCGAGCCGCGCCTCCCGGAAACGTGATCCGCCAAACGGCAATCGCGTCCGACGCGGTTTTTGACGCGGATTCCCTCGACACCCTGAGGGTTCGCCTAGGCGGGGTAGACGTTGGCCGCTTCGATCTCGACGGCGATCAGCAGTCCCTCACCGGCGACACGCTCACGATGCGGCGCGCAAACGACGCCCAGCTCAGCCCGTCGTACCGGCTGCCCGCCCGTGCACGACAATTCGGGTCGTTCCTCCGCTCCGAACCGCTGCTGCAGGTGAGTGACCCTCGAATTCGCGCTCAGGCCCGCCAGATCGTGGGGCGGCAGCGCCGGCCGCGGCGCGCGGCGGAGGCGCTCACGCGTTGGGTGTACCAGAACATCGACAAGCGGGCCACGGTGAGCGTGTCGGGTGCGCTCGAGGTGCTCGAGAGCCGCCGCGGGGACTGCAACGAGCACACGGTACTCTTCGTCGCGCTGGCCCGATCGGTCGGCCTTCCGGCGCGCACGGCCGCCGGACTCATCTACCTCGAGGGCAGGTTCTACTACCATGCCTGGCCCGAGGTTTATCTCGAAGGGTGGGTCCCTGTAGACCCCACATTTGGCCAGTTTCCCGCGGACGCGGGCCACATGCGGTTTACTATTGGCGGGTTGGCTCGACAGCTCGAGCTGATTCAGCTCATAGGACGCCTGCAGGTCGATGTGGTCGATATCAATGGGTGAGTCGATACTCAACTGATATGATCAGACTCGAAGGACTTACCAAGCGATACGGCGGGTTCACCGCCGTCAACGCGATCGAACTCCACGTGCCGCGGGGCGAGCTGTTCGGGTTTCTCGGCCCTAACGGCGCCGGAAAGACGACGACGCTCCGCATGATAGCTGGGATCATGCGGCCGACCGCCGGCAGGATCTGGCTTGGAGGCGACGATGTCATCGCGGCACCCATGGCCGCGAAGCGCCGGCTCGGGTTCATCCCCGACAGGCCGTTCATCTACGAGAAGCTGACGGGCGGTGAGTTCCTGCGGTTCGTCGCCGGCCTCTACGGCCACGATGGGGAAGGACTGGAGCGGCGGATCGACGAGCTACTCGCTCTCTTCGAGCTCACAACCTGGAAAGACGAGCTCGTCGAAGCCTACAGCCACGGCATGCGCCAGAAGCTCATCATCTCGAGCGCGCTCGTGCATCGACCTGAGGTCATTGTCGTCGATGAGCCCATGGTGGGGCTCGACCCCAAGGGCGCCCGACTCCTGAAGGATATCTTCCGCACCTTTGTGGACCGCGGCGGGACGGTCCTGATGAGCACCCACACGCTCGATGTTGCCGAGGCAATGTGCGACCGGATCGCGATCATCCAGGCAGGCAAGATCATCGCCCAGGGCACCATGTCGGAGTTGCGCGAGCAGACCGCCGCCGGCGACGCCTCGCTGGAAGAGCTTTTCCTCAAGCTCGTTGGCGGGAGTGCGGTGCACGAGCTGGCCAACATTCTCAAGGGCTGAATGAGCACACTGGTTCACGTGCTCGGCCCCAAGTGGCGCACCGCACGCGCGCGCGTTCGCCAGGAGAGCGACAGCGGCGGGCGCGGCAAGGTGATGATCCTCGGCACATTGGCGATCGTCTTCTGGTTGGCCGTGTTCGGGGTCCTGTACCGCGTCTTGACCTATTTCCGCGGCGTCGAGGAGATCGGGCCGCTCCTCGCCGGCAAGCTCCTAGGCCTGGCGCTCCTGTCATTCCTGGCAATCCTGCTGCTCTCCAACGTCATCACGGCGCTTTCATCGTTCTTCCTGGCCAAGGACCTCGATCTGCTGGCGTCGTCCCCGGTGGACTGGTTGCACATCTACCTGGCCAAACTGGGCGAGACGCTCATTCACAGCTCGTGGATGGTCGGAGTGATGGCAGTGCCGATTTTTGCCGCTTACGGCGTGATATACGACGGCGGCTGGTTGTTCGCGCCGTTCGTCCTACTCGCGTTTCTGCCGGTGATCATCGTGCCCGCCGTGGTCGGAAGCGCGGTCACGCTGATCCTGGTCAACGTCTTCCCAGCTCGACGCACGCGCGATTTACTCTCGGTCATCACCATCGCGGCAGCGGGCATCTTGGTGCTCCTCTTTCGGATCATCCGCCCCGAGCAACTGGCCCGGCCCGAGGGCTTCCGCAACCTGCTCGATTTCATCACCGTTTTGCGCGCGCCCACATCGCCGTTCCTGCCGAGTGAGTGGGCCACCAACAGCATCATGGGGTACCTGGTGGGCCCGTTCGATGGGTTCAACCTCGTACTCCTGTGGAGCACAGCCGGCGCGTTCGTCGTCGTGGGGGCAATGCTCCACTGGCGGCTGTATCCGACCGGCTTTACCAAGGCCCAAGAAGGCGCCGAGCGATTCGTGCATGGCGACCTGTGGAACGCGGCCATGCGGCCGCTCGCGAGCGTGCTCTCTGTGTCCAAGCGCGAGTTCATCATCAAAGACATCAAGCTCTTCTTCCGCGACACGACGCAATGGAGCCAGCTCATTCTGCTCGGCGTGCTGGTCATCATCTACGTGTTCAACATTCGCGCGCTCCCTCTTTTCTCTGGAGAGCGCGTTCCGTTCTTCTTCGTGACGCTGGTGTCGTTCTTGAACCTCGGGTTGGCAGGGTTCGTGCTCTCATCGATCGCGGCACGTTTCATCTTCCCCGCAATCTCGCTCGAGGGGCGCCAGATGTGGCTGCTCCGATCGAGTCCGCTCGACTTGCGCGCACTGATGTGGTCGAAGTACTGGATTGGCACCATTCCGCTTCTGGTGCTCGCACTGCTCATCACGGTGCTCACGAACGTGATGTTGCAGGCCACCACGTTCATGATGCTTCTCAGTGTAGGGACGATCGTTCTGCTGACCCTGGCGATTGCCGCCATGGCACTTGGATTCGGCGCGCTATACCCTCAGTTCGAAACCGAGAATGCCGCGCAGATTCCCACATCGTTTGGCGGACTCGTTTTCATGATGACGACCATAGTGCTCCTTGCGGTGGTCATCGTGATCGAGGCCATCCCTGTCTACGGATACCTGCAGGCGACGTTTCAGGGCCGGCCGGTGGAGATCACGCCGCTCATGATCGGCGCGTTCGTTCTGGTGGTGGTGGTCTGCACGTTCGCGACCGTGTTGCCGTTGAGGATCGGGTTGAAGAAGATGGAGGAGTTCGAGTTTTAGGTGCTCAGTTGCACAGGTGCTCAGTTGCTCAGGGGTGATGAACGGGACCTTCTGAGCACCTGAGCACCTGAGCACCTGAGCGTCTGAGCGTCTGCTGCGTCTGCTGCGTCTGCTGCGTCTGCTCTACACGCTACGGCGTACCGTCGGCATCCCGCCCAATCCGGTAGGGTATCCCCACCAGATTCGCCCGGTAGTCATCCTCTTCGTCCGTCGCGAAGGCCTGTGAGTCAATCGCATCGACGATGATCCGCCCACGACCCGCACGCCGCACGGTCCACTCGCGCACGTAGTCGCCCGCATCATTGGGAGGCATGCGCACCCGTATCCACCCACGAGCGTTCGGGTTGCCATGGAACAGGTGGAGGAAAACGAACTCTGGCGGCCTGTTATCTAGTTCGCTTTCATTGACGACACTCGCCACCACCCGCACGACATCGCCGATCTCGAGCTGCGGAATGCGTCCCTCGTCGATATCGAGAATGCGCAACGGCTCCTCGACCACGAGCTGCGAGACGCCGTTGACGAACACCTCGATCCGCGCCAGGTCGATCGTGCGCTTCCCCGGGTCGGTCATGCGCCATTCCCGCGCACTGACCCCAACCAGCCGCCAGTGGCGGCCCTGATCGTCCGTCGTCTCACGGCGCACGAAACGCGCGTGCTGGACGGCCTGATGCTGCATGGGCTTCGACGTGGGGTTGCGCACGTCGTCGGCGGTCCTGTCCAGCAGAAACGCCCCATCGAAGGTCATCACCCACACGACGTCGGCTACGTTGTCGGCGATCTCTACCCGGCGCTCGCGCGAGACCGGCTCGCGATGCCGACGGCCCCACAACCGAACGAGCGGCACCTCGACCTGGGCATCGGCCCGGAGAAATCCAAAACTGAAGGACGTGCCGAGGCTGAAATTCCCGACCGCCCCATCGTCACCAAAGACGTCGGCGAACCATCCGGACTCATCCAGGATCGCCGTGATTTCCTGCTTGTCCTGGTCCGATGCGTTCCCCGGCTCCAGCGTATCGCTGCACGCGGCTAGGCTCACGAGTGTCGCGACGCACAGAGTGGATAAGTATCGCTGCATGACTGCGCTCCCGTCAGATGGTCTCAAGAGTATCGGTCACCAATGTGGTGCCTTCCACCCGAGAGACGCGATGCGGTGTGTGTTGTTAAGGGTGTGACGCAGATCACGCGCCCCCTGGTCGTGCTACGCGAGCGCTATCCCACAATCCGAACAGAACGAGGCATCCGTCTCCGGCCGCGGCCCACACACGGGACAGGCGCGGGCATGGGAGCGGGCTGCCTGGATCAACGCCTCGGCCGGGTCCTCCACGGCCACCGCCATCTCGGCCGCCTGTTCGGCTACCCGATCGGCCTCCTCGACCTTGATCGCTTCCATGGCCCGCTGAGCATAGCGCGCGCGAAGACGTGCGTAGTCGTCATCCGAGAGTTTTCCCGTTGCCCGGTCGAACTCGATCTCCTTGAGCGCGAGCAAAGCCTGCACCTTGGGAGACGCGGACTCTTCCAGGGGGGCAAAGGGATCATCCTCGTGCGTCGCATCGGCCGCGCCAGTCGCCGCGGCGCTGTGGGTGCGGGTGAGCGGCTCGACGACAAGGGCAAGCACCGCGATCGCGACGGCAGCACCGGCAACGAGTTCCAGCATCAGTCGTCCAAGTTGGCCAGTTCGGCTTGGAGCCGCGCGACATCTTCAGCGGAGAGCCCCGGGAACGGGGTCGCATCGGGGTCGGCTGCCGGCACCACGGCCACCGCGCGTGACCGCCGCACCAAAGCGAACCCCAGTACGCTTCCCGCAAGGGTGATGACCACACCGGGCAGGAGGTAACCCGCCCAGTTGAATCCCTGCTTGGGCGGCGCCATGAGGATGGCTTCGCCGTGTTGCGCAACAAAGGCGTCGAGAATCTCTTCGCCCGTCATGTCCTGCTCCACCAGCGCCACGACCTCTTGGTGGAGTGCCGGCGAGACGGTGCACGTGAAATCGGTTGTGCGACAGGTGTAGACGTCGAGATTGCAACCGCACGTGCATCGAATGCGGCGCTCGATCCCGACTACGAACGGGTCGTTCTCGTAGTCGGTAATGCGGTTCCGCGGCCGCCCGGCGAGATCCGGCCGGAACAGCCGCGCCACGCTGTCCTGCTGCACACCGAGCACGCCGACAGGCAGACCGGCGAGACCGGATCGGAGGAACGCTCGTCTGTCCATCAAGTCCCGCTCCCCGAGCCAACCGGCTCCGGCTCCTGCTGCTCATTCTTGGCCGCCGGCTCGAAGCTGGCGTGATAGCCCGCTTCCTCGTCCCGTCGCGGACCGCGCCGCGCGGGGAGCCCGCCGGGCCACAGGGTAACGATCCCGCCCAGGACGAGCGTGAACCCGCCAAGCCAGACCCAGGCCACGAGGGGATTGATGGTGAAGCGGTACACCGCCTCTTCTGTCCCGGCCACTGACCCGGCGAACACCATGTAGACGTCCTCCCGCAGCGTATACATGATGGCCGCCTCGGTAGACGGCTCGAACGTCGGCCGCTTGAACGAATCGACGTGTTGCCGCTTCTCGCTGGTCAGGATACCGACCTGTTCTCCATCGCGCCGGACACGGACTGACGCGGCGGACACGAATCGGTTCAGGGCCTCGTACTGTGATACCCCTATGTGCGTGAACGTATAGGTGTGTCCGAACGGCGAGCGGAGTTCGGCCACCTCACCCGGCTTGAGGGACGCTTCCATCTCGGTCTTGAAGGCCTGACCAGTGAACGCGACGAAGTACATCACGATCCCGAGATGTACTATGTAGCCTCCGTAGCGGCGCCGGTTGCGCGCTACGAGGCGCGCGAGCGCAAGTACGTAGTGCTCGCCGTGGAGGCGATGCCGGGCCCCTGCCCCGCGCCAAAACTCCTGCACGATGCCAGCGACGACGAACGCGGCGAACATGATTGCCATCACCGCGTAGACGTCGCGCATTCCCAATCCCACGATTACCGCCGCCGTCGCCGCCGAAATCGCTACCGGAATCGTGAATTGCCGCCGGAGGTTGCCCGGACTCGCCCTGCGCCACGCGATGAGTGGCCCGATGCCGGTGAGCAACAGGAGCGCCAGCCCAATAGGGATGTTGACCTGATTGAAAAACGGCGGCCCCACCGTCACCTGTGTGCCCCGCACCAACTCCGAGATGATCGGGAAGAGCGTACCCCAGAGAATGGAGAACGCCATCCCGACGAGCAGAAGATTGTTGAAGAAGAAACTCGCCTCGCGGGACAGTGCGCTCTCGAGGTGCGTATCGGTCTCGAGCAGCGAGAGTCTACGCCACATGAGGACGCCGACCCCGATTATGCACAGCACGAGGAATACGAGGAAGAAATACCCAACGTTGGATTGGGTGAACGAGTGAACGCTGGAGATGACGCCGGACCGCGTGATGAATGTCCCGAAAATTGACAGCACGAAGCTCAGGGAGATCAACGCGACATTCCAACGCTTCAGCATGCCGCGTTTTTCCTGAATCATGACCGAATGGAGAAACGCAGTCATGGTGAGCCACGGCAGGAACGAGGCGTTCTCGACCGGATCCCACGCCCAATAGCCTCCCCAACCCAGTTCCACGTACGCCCACCACATCCCGAGCGTGATTCCTATCGACAGAAAGACCCATGACGTGATGGTCCATTTGCGAATGGCGTGTAGCCATCCGATATCCAGCCGTCCTGACGCGAGTGCCGCAATGGCGAACGCGAATGGAATCGTGATCGAGATGTACCCGAGGTACAGCATGGGCGGGTGGATGACCATGCCCGGGTTCTGCAGCTGCGGGTTCAGCCCGCGGCCGTCGACCGGTGTGAAGTCCAGTCGCTCAAACGGGTTGGCCGCGAAGATCGTCGCCGCGACGAAAAAGAGCACCACGACCGAGGTCACCGCTGCTACGTACGGCATGAGGTACGCGTAGCGCTTGGGTGTGAGCCACTGGGCAGCGGCGGCAAAGAAGCTCAGCACAACCGCCCAGAAGAGGAGGCTCCCCGACTGGCCGCCGTAAAAGGCCGAGATCTTGTACGCTATAGGAAGATTACGGCTGGTGTAGGCGGCGACGTAGGCGACGTTGAAGTCGCTCTTGATCAGGGCGGTGAGCAACGAAATGGACGCGATGGCCAGCAATGCGGCGAGCGCATACAGCGTGAGTTGTCCGAGGGTGGTCATGGAATCAGGCTTCCGGAACCGCCTCGTACCTCGAGCCGCACTTGGCTAGCAGCGTCGTGGCTCGGAAGGTCCCATCGGGCTGCAGCCGCCCCTCGACGACGATGTCCGCCTCGTCCGTAAAGGTGTCGGGCGCCAGCCCGCGGTACACGACGGGATATGTCTGCGTCCCATCGGTCGCCTGAAACCTCACGGTCTGGGTCGCTACATCGCGCTCGATGGTGCCCGGGACAACGCTTGCCCCCATCTTGACCCCTACATCACGGAACGAGGGATCGGCCGCCACCTTCTCTGCCAGCTCACTGGGAGTGAGGAAGTAGACGCCGGTTTCCTTTATGCCCGAAGCCATCAGGTAACCGACCGTCACAGAGACTAGCACCCCCGCGAGGAGGACCTTGGTTGGCGCACGCATTATGAACTCCGCACCTCGATCAGTTTATTGGTCGCAACCACCCTTGGAATATAAGAATACGCGCCCCGTCGGCAAAAGTTCGGTAAGACTCTCTCAAGCCATCTTCACACGGCGAGGGCCCCAGGCCCTCAGACATCTTCACCCCACACCTCCCGCAGCAGCGCCGGCAGCACCTCCGCCGCGCTCCCAATCAGATGGAAGATGTCGCCTCCATGGTGCTGGCCCTCGGCCGACGTGTTGACTACGACGACGGTCGCCCCCGACTCCGCCGCGACCCACGGAAGTGATGCGGCCGGCTCGACGGTATTCGAGGTCCCCACCGAGAGGAACACGTCGCACGACCGGGCCGCCGCAACGGCCTCCTCGAGCGCACGCGCTGGGAGGGCTTCACCGAACCACACTACGTCAGGACGGACGAACGCGTCACACCGGGGACACCGAGGCGGCTCGGTCTCGGTCCCGTCCGCCCAATGGCTCAGGATCAGGCCTTCCCGCGAGCAGCGCGTGCGGGTGATGTTGCCGTGGAGCTCGCTCACCCCGGAACTGCCGGCCCGCTGGTGCAGCCCGTCCACATTCTGGGTAATGAGCGAGAAGCGGCCTACGAGGCTCTCGAGACGGGCCAGGGCACGGTGCGCGGCGTTCGGCGCGGCAGCCTGGACCAGTCGACGTCGCCAGACGTACCAGTCCCACACCAGCTTGGGGCGCTTCGCGAACGCCTCCGGGGTCGCCAGCTCTTCAGGGCTATAACGCGCCCAGAGACCCGTGAGGGCGTCGCGAAAGGTGGGAATGCCGCTCTCCGCCGATACGCCAGCGCCCGTGAGCACTGCGACGTGCCCAGCCGCGCGGAGCGCGCGCACGACGGGGGCAGCACCGGTCAGACCAACATCCGGCCACCCGAACCGAGTGCTACCGCTCGACCTCGATTGGCAGGTGCACTACCGTTTCGCCCCAATGCAGCGCGAGGACCCCGCGTCGTCCATCGGCTACTGGGAAGTAGAACGCCAGCGTCTCCATGTGCCACGTTTCCTCCGGCCTCACCGTTAGGCGCAGCTCGTCGTCCTGCTCGCCGGGATACAGGCTATGCCACGTATCTGCCGTACGATTGAAGATGATGGTCCACTCGGCTTCGTTGGGAATCACCCAGAGTGAATAGCGGCCCGCCGGAAGCATATGCCCGTCCAGCAGCACGTCGTGCGACACGATCACGCGGGTCGCAGAATCGGCACCCGGGTTCCAGATGCGACCGTACCGGACGATCCCCCCGAACAGGTCGCGGCCCCGCGCAACCGGTCGGCTATACTCGACCGTGATCTCCGCTTGCGCAACGCGCTGGGAGACGACCCCGCGCTGACTGCGGGCGACAAGCTGGGCACGGGCAGGCTGCACGAGTCCGGTCCCCAACAGCGCGCACATTGCAACAATCCATCTTTTTGGCATCATGACGGTGTAGCTCCGCGAGAATCCGTTCGACTGGAGAACACAGCCGCGCGGCTCGGGTTCCCGCAAGCAGGCACAGCGTCTACGCGCCTCAGCTCACCGGTTTCTCGCTCATGAGCGCGACCGTGTTCTCCTCCGAATCGTGGAAGAAGGCCAACCAGAGCTCGTGATGGGCGTCGCTATGCGCCATGATCGGCTGCTGCACGAAGGAGACACCCCGCGCATGTAGCGCTTCATGCGCCGCTTCGATGTCCGCGACCCGGTAGTAGACGATAGAGGCGGGATGTTGATGTTCCGGCTGATCCATCTTTCCCAACATGACGCGTACGTCGCCGCACTGGAAGAATGTCATTGTGGGGGCGGCAAACAGAAAGTTCATTCCCAAGACGTCGCGATAGAAAGCGGTGGCACGTTCGAGATCGAGCACGTTGATGGCAATCTGGCCGATCTGCGAGAGCGTCACGCCTGCATTCTGCGTCATGATACGTTCCCCCCACTCACCAGGTGCCTTGACGGAAAGGGTCTAGGAGCTAACATTTAGTCTAGCTAACTAAATATTATGGCGCGCACCGACACCCGTCAATCCCGTCCCTCCACCGAAACGGTCCGGGTAGCCGACCGGATCCACTCGGCGGCCATCCGCCTCCTGCGGCACCTCCGCGTCGCCGATACAACCACTGGTCTCTCCGCGCCCCGGCTCTCCGCGCTGTCGGTCGTCGTCCACGCCGGCCAAATCGCCATCGGCGCCTTGGCGCGTGCCGAGCAGGTGCGCGCGCCCACCGTCTCCCGGCTGGTCAAGGCGTTGGAACGCGACGGCCTGGTCACCCGCACCCGGAGCCCGGAGGATGAGCGGGTGCAGTTGGTACGGGCGACTGCCCGCGGCCGGCGGGTGCTCGTGGGGGGACGGCGGCGCCGAGTCGGGGCGCTGGCCGCAGCCATCGACGCCCTGCCGCGAGCAGAGCGATCCGCGCTCAGCCGGGCGGCAACCGTCCTGCTTCGGATGGACCTATGAGCCGAGTCGGCTGCCCGTCAGCAGCCGTGCACGAACTGCACGCCCGTCAAGCCAGGCGCAGACGTGTAACTCATTTATCTACAATATCTTATGACGCAGACTGCCTGCGCGTACTCGTCGCAGGTGCTCCTCCGGGATATCTTAGGAAGGTCGAGCCACTTTTGAGGTAGGCTCAAGAGCCGCACTCCCAGGCGCCTCCCCGTACGCGAAACCGGGGCTTCTGCCGCACTTTCCAACCGGCCAAGCTGGCCACGGTGCCTCGGGATGTCCGCGCTTCTGACCTTCCCCAGAACGGAGGGAGTGCGGATGACGGGAGTTGGCACCGCGGCGGGCCGCTATCGGCCGATCACCGAATCCAACATCGAGCGCACGGCCCATTGGCAGCGACTCGGGCCCGATTTGCGGGAGGCGATCTCCGTCGTCTCGCAGGTTCTGCCGTTCCGGGTGAACGCACACGTGGCGGAATCGCTAATCGATTGGTCGCGTGTGCCGGACGACCCCATCTTCCAGCTCACCTTCCCCCAACGGGGAATGTTGGACCCGGACGACTATGCGGCCCTCCTCAGTCTGCTCGAGCGCGGCGCCTCGACCAGGGAGATTCGTGCGCACGCGAACACTATCCGGCGGAGGCTCAACCCGCATCCGGCCGGTCAGCTCACACACAACGTGCCGTCATTGAATGGGCGACCGCTTCCCGGACTACAGCACAAGTACCGCGAGACCGTCCTGTTCTTCCCCCGTGGCGGGCAAACGTGTCATGCGTACTGCAACTACTGTTTCCGCTGGGCACAGTTCGTCAACCTGCCCGACCTCAAGTTCGAGGCACGCGAGGCCAACGATCTCGTCGCCTACCTGCGGGCACACCCGGAGGTAACGGACGTGCTCGTGACGGGTGGCGATCCCCTCGTCATGAAGACGAAAGTACTGCGTCGGTATATCGAACCGCTGCTGGCCCCTGACCTGGCGCACGTTCGGCACATTCGCATCGGGACCAAGTCGCTGGCCTATTGGCCGCAACGCTTCGTCACCGACGACGACGCGAGTGATCTGCTGCGCCTGTTCGACGAGGTCGTAGCTGCTGGTCGTCACCTCGCGGTCATGGGTCACTACAGCCACCCCGTAGAACTCGACCCGGCCATGGCGCGGGAGGCGATTCGTCGCGTGCGTGCGACCGGGGCCGAGATACGCACGCAGGCACCACTGATTCGTCGGGTAAACGACCGGCCGGATGCCTGGGCCGATCTGTGGCGCACCTCCGTCGAGCTCGGTGTGATTCCCTATTACATGTTCGTCGAGCGCGACACGGGACCCAAGCGCTATTTCGAGGTCCCGCTTGTCCGTGCCCATGAGATCTTCCGCGCCGCGTACCGGGGCGTATCCGGTCTGGCGCGTACCGTACGAGGACCGACGATGTCGGCATTCCCCGGCAAGATTCGCATTCTCGGCATCAGCGAGATCGCGGATCAACGCGTGTTTGTACTCGACATGATCCAGGCGCGGAAACCGCGGTGGGTGCGGCGCCCCTTCTTTGCGAAGTTCGATCCGACCGCGACGTGGCTGGACGACTTGGAACCCGCCTTTGCCGACACGTTCTTCTTCGAGGCCGAGGCGGAGCGGACGGGAGTAGACTCGATCAGGGCGTAGCAGCGGGCGCGAAGTCGATCTCGACCGTCGCGATCTCGTGGGGCCTGAGCGGGATCGCGACGGTTGACGCATTCACGACCAACGATTCCTCGCGTTCCTCGAGAAGATTCGTCCGCCAGGCTGCCACTACCGGCAGGCCAAGCACGATGGGGACGTGGACGGATGCGTCATCGAGGTTGTTGAGCCGCACGATGAGCGTGTCGCGTTGCTCGTGTTTCTTGACGGCCGTAACGGCAACGCGGCGCTCCGCGACCTCCATCAGCGACATCCCACCGACCACATGGCCATCGGCGACTCCCTGCACCGCAACCGGCGGAACGCGCCACGCGGTGCTCCAACCTTTCACATCCGCCGAGATGTAGTCGCCGGCGTACGACATCACCGCGTACGCAAACACCCGCTCGCCGGAACACTGTGCATCGGGTGTGGGGATCATCGGTCCAGCGTTTCGGTACCGCCGGGTCGGGAAATCGTCGCGGGATAGCCAGCCGACTGCCCGCAACAGTGTCACGGCGAAGCCTGTCTGTCCGGTCGCCGACCGGAGCGGGGCGACCTCGTGCAGCCCACGGTTCAGCACCGCCAACCCCACGCGCCCGTCCTCGACGAGGCTGAAATCCTGTTGGGGAGACGTCTCACCTGCCGGCTGTACCCACCCGTTGGCGTGCGAGCGGTGGACCGCGCGCCGCACGACCTCAAAGTGCCCGTCCGAGATGATCGCATCGGTGCCGAGCCTGGCGCGAAACTCCGCCCGCAACCGGTGGTCCCGAGCACGGTTGTCGAACGTCACGGCTACGTCTACGACGGGCGTGCCCTGCGTGACAGTTACCTGAACCCGCACGGGACAGACGACGGTATCGTCGGACCGTCTCATCCTGCTCTTCGAGATCTCGCGGGGGAGTTCAAGGCTGAATACGGACTCGACAGTGGCCTTGAGCGGTGTGGCGGCAACCGCCCTGACGGTTCCCTCAACGTCGTCACAACTCACCGATAACGGTTCGGGCGCCGGGGAGTAGTCATACTCGTCTCCAATGTCCTCCGAGTCCTCCAGCCGATTCAGACCGTGGTACGCGACGGCGTTTGCCTTGTCTTCCAAATCGAACGTGCCGTTGGGATGGAGCACCACCTTCACGAACTCGTTCTCGATGGAGTTGCCCCCCGCCGCGACCGTTCCTGTAACCGGCGGCGGAGCCTGCCGCGCTTCACGGAGAGCGTAGATGCGGTGCCCCAACGATGGCAGATCGGCTAGCCATTGCACGATTACGTACTGGTCGACCGCATCGTGTTTGTCCGCGTTGGAGCCGAGTCGGTCCGGGAACGCAGCGCAATACGATGCGAACGCGGCCCGCTGACGGTCACCAAACAACTCGGTCCTATACTCCACCCCCCACGTCCGTTTCCCACGCTCGCTCGCGACGAGCACACATGTAACCGGCTCACCCCGATCGTCCACGAGTTCCAGACGCGAAGGATCGATGCCTGGCGACCGCAGCACGACGAGCCGCTCCATGACATCCACCCGGCTCCTGGGCAACGTGTTCGCGACACAGATAATCGTGTCCCGGTCGTCGTCGGCATGTGTCGCGAACGTCGGCGCCAATGCCGCCAGGTGCTCGGCGCACGCAGCCTCTGCGGTCTCGCTCACCGCTGCAAAGCGCGGTTCCATCTCCCGGTGCACGGCGTCGGTGCTGCACCCGCAGATGGAGTCGTGTGGGTGGTTCTGCAGCAACATCTTCCACGCGTAGTGGATCGCACCGGCAGGATAGGAACGGCCATGCACGAAGTGCAGGTACGCCGAGAGCGGCTCGAAGTATCCAGACAGCAACGTCTGCGCGCGGTCATTCGCTTGTTTGAGGTAACTACGAGCGGACCAGACGCCCGGAAGACTCAGTTGCCGCTTTCCACCCAGCAGTTCGCCCGCGTGCGTCATGGGGCTGTCGAGGGCAGCGCGCACAGCCGCTACGTACTCACCCAAGCTGGCGTGAACGAATTCGGTGTCGGGAAACGCGGCACGTAAGGCGGCGAGGACATCTCCAAGGCGCGCCTGCGGGGGAAGGTGATCACAGCCGTTGCTGATGAGTGCCACGTCCGTATTCGACGCGGCCGACATCTCCGTCAGGATGTCGCCCACTTGGCGCACCGCCAGCTCGACGTCGATTTCGCGTTGCGTGGTGGCTTCCCACCCCTCGGCAAGTCCCATCGCGCCCGCGCGGCAGTATCCGCCCAACTGACTCACCGCGAGCACCGCACTCCCGTCCGGCGCCTCCCACGTGTATTCCTGCCCGAGTTCGTCTATCGCGTCTCCGTCACCGCGAGAGTAGACGAAACAGTCAATACCAGCGCCGCGCAGGATCTGCGGCATTTGCGCGATGTGTCCGAACGAATCAGGCAGATAGCCGACCTTCTGCACACCGCCAAAGCGTCCACCCACCTGGTGCCCAATGAGCAGATTCCGGACGTGCGCCTCCGCCGACACCAGGAATTCGTCGGGGAGAACGTACCACGGCCCGATGGCCAATTTTTGCGCTTCAACCAGGTTCCGGATGCGCCGTTCATCTTCCGGATGGAACGAGAGATAGTCTTCAAGGATCACCGTTTGCCCGTCGAGCAGGAAGTGCTCGAAGGCGTCATCGTGCTCCAACGCGGTCAGGACACGACGCATGACGTCAACGAGCCGCATCCGGAATGCGTGGCTCGTGCGGTACCACTCGCGATCCCAGTGGGTGTGGGACACGACAAAGGCGCGGGTTATCTTGCTCACCGAACCCGCCCGTCGGTAGTAATCGTGAGCGTGTCCCTCCCACGGATCATGAGCGCCTCGAACGACGTCGGCGTCACGGCAACGCGGAGCGGCCATGGCATGCCGATGAGAGGCGCGGCGGCGAGACCGAGTTCGCGCACGTTGGCGGTGTAGCGTCCCTGCCGCTCCCACATCGTCCGTTCCATGTAGTAAACCTGCCGAAGAATCCACTTGTCCCTGTCGCGCGGATTCGGTTCGAAGCGCCGCACACGTTCACCGACGTGGTCGATGGCGAACTGCACGATCCCCCACATTTCCGGGTAGTGCATGTTGACCAATCCTTGGGGAGACCAGACCCAATTATCCTCCGCGATCGCGTCACCGGAAGCGTCGACGCGCTTCACGTAAGCCCCCGCCGACACCTCGAGGTGCCACTGGACCCGCGAGAAGTTGACGCGCCACTGGTCGCCCGCTCCGGGAGGAACGCTGCGGTGCGCGGTCTCGCGCAGCGCCGACCACGGGATCGCGACCTCGACCGACCACCCGCTGTCCCGATCCTCCGTCTGATTGACGGTGCCGTTCCGGTGAACGGCGGAGCGCAGCCCGTCTATGTCCCAGTCATGGACCGCCGGCCCACCATCGCGGTAGGGCCGCACGAGGAAGAGATCCCACACCGTGCCAAAAGCGTTGATTCCCAGCTCGTGGTACTCATGTGTGTCACCGTCCGGATCGACAAAGATCTCGAAATCGTTGTCCCGGTAGATCACGGCATCCCGTTCGGTGAGCGTGGCCCACAGTTCCGGTTCCTCCAGCTCTGCCGCTATATAGAAGAAAAGAGAATCCCACAGCATCTTGGCACGCGTGCCGAGCCGTGGCGCAGGATGCGAGGAGCCGCGTATATCAACGAAATCCGCCGTCCAACGAGCCCGGTCCCAGCTCGGTTCGTCGAGCTGCCCGTCGATCACGAGGGTGTCGAGAGGGCGGTATGCAACGTACGTCTCTGGATCGAACGGGATAGCCGGCGTGGGGAACGCCAGTTCGTCAGGCGGCGGCGAGGCGGGCCGGCAGCCGCCGGCCAAGATCGCGCTCGCAAGCGTGAAGATCCCCACAAGCCCGCGGACCGCCGAGTTGGGCAACCTCACGGATCCGCTACGACATCGGGGCCGACCTGGATGCAAGTACACCACGCGCCGGTGTACGGCACGCTATGGTTGCGCGCGTCGTCGGCTACGATTCCGAGATGCTCTGGAGATAGAAGACCAGATCGGCAACGCGATCCTGCAGCAGCGTTTCGCCGAGAAGGTCCTCCATGTGCCCACTCATGCGCAACACGACTCCTGCCCAGTCGTCTGGGGAGTGGTTCGCCGGATCCGGCAACGCGTGGCACCGACTGCACGTTGCGACGAACTCGTCGCGGCCGCGGCCGTCGGGCAGCATTGCGGTGCTGACCTTGAGCGCGTTGTCGAGTACGTAGTTCAAGATCACTATGCGTTGCGCGGCGTCCGGCGCGGCGATAGCAGCGCTCTCGCTCACCCGGTCGCTGCGAAGCCACATCCGCCGTAGCACTGAGGGCCAGTCCGCGGCGGCGTGGGTAGACGGCTGTGGAACGCCGTGGCATAGCCCACAATACCGCACAACGAGCTCCGCCCCAAGGGAATCTGGCTGTGGCAGGTCGGCCTGCGTCACGCCGCCCGGTGGCATACCGGCCTGAATGGACGCGAGGAGCACACTGTTCGGCACCGGCCCCTCGGGACTTCGAGCCGGACGATCTCCTGATTCTTGCTCTGGAGTACACGCGCCGATCTCCAGCGCTACCGCACACAGGATCACGCGACCGATCATGTCCCGAAACCGCCTGCTGCAACTCGATTGGCCTACCGACACGGCGCCCCCCGTCGCTTGAAGGTGTCGCACGTATTCCGGAATACCATTTTCAAGTTACGGGCTCAGCGTGAAGGGGGCGTGAAACGTCAGTGAAATTCCTGAGTGGTCACTGTCTATAGAAAGAACTTTCATTCGACGGGCACGGACAGGGCAGCATCGATACGCTGTTTCCAACCTTCATACTGGGACGTGTCGGTGCTCGGACGTACGCGAACATCCAACAGTTTAGATGGATCGCCCGCCGAAAAACCACCTGGCCCACGCTAAGCGACGAGGGCGTCGCCCCTCTCTTGACCCTATCACGGACCGTTGCCGGGATCGGTGGCGGCAGCTCTGTGTGACCACCAATTCCTAACCGTGCTTTCACGCTGCGTTCATCGATCAACGTTTACCGTGCAGCCGCATCGGCCCGCAACCGCATCGGGCACGGCGTGCACATCGCGGTCGTCTGTTCAACTCCCTCTATCCCACGGGAGATCTGGTGCCTGTCGGAAACCAGAAGTGGTGGTACGTGGGAGGTGTGGCAGTTGCCGTTTTGATGGCAGCGGGAGGTCTTGGTGCGCTGGTCAGATCCAACCCTCCTGTCGGCCAGCCGATAGCTTTCAATCATCGAAAGCACACCGAGGACCTGAGCCTCCCCTGTACGTTCTGTCACAAGTACGTGCTCACCGGAGCGCACGCTGGCCTGCCAGACGCCTCCACCTGCTCCACCTGTCACCGCACGGCCCAAGGCCCGTCCGAAGAAGCAGCGCGAGTTACCCAGCTAATCGACGCCGGCGATCCGATCGTATTCAACAAGCTCTTTCGCCTGCCGGACCACGTCTTCTACACGCATCGCCGGCACGTCGGTATCGGCGAGCTCGAGTGCACCAACTGTCACGGCGCAATCGCGCAGACTGAGCGCCCCCCTGACCGGCCGCTCGTACGCATCACCATGCAGTTCTGCACGGACTGCCATCGGGAGCGGGATCAGTCGACCGACTGTACCGCCTGCCATCGGTAGAGGAAGGGACGGATGAAACCGACTCGCCGGGAATTCCTGTGGACGCTGGGGGCCGCCGGCAGCACGTTGATGCTGCAGGAGTCACGGGATGTGTTCTGGGCGCCTGAAGAGAAGCCCGACCTCGGGTGGTCACCTGGCATCGAAAGCGTCCGCAACTCCACCTGTCTCATCTGCCCCGGCCGGTGCGGCGTGCGCGGTCGACTTGTGGACGGGCGACTTGTCCGCCTCACAGGGAACACACGACACCCGATGAGTCGGGGCGGCCTCTGCCCGCGCGGCGTGGCTGGGGTCCAGGTGACCTACCATCCCGAACGCCTTGCGGGGCCACTGGTCCGCAGCGGCGAGCGCGGTGCCGGCAAATGGCAACCAGTCTCCCGCGCCGAGGCTCTGGGGCAGATCGTTGAGCGACTGCAGTCGCTACGAACCAACGGGCAACCGGAACGCCTGGCCGTGCTCGCCGGGTATTGTGCCGGCTCGATGCGAGACCTCTGGGGGCAATTCCTCCGTGCCTTCGGGACGCCGAACTACATCGCCGACGACTATGATGACGGCACGGAAGCCATCATGTCGCTCATGCACGGCTTCGAGCGGCGACCCGGCTACGATCTCGCCCAATCACGCCTCGTATTGTCTTTCGGGGCCCCGCTGTTCGAGTCCTGGTGGTCGCCGCTCCAGGCGTTCGTTGCGTACGGTCGCGCGGACGGTGAGGACAGTGACCGGCCACGCTTCGTCCAAGTGGATACCCGCTTCTCGCGCACGGCTGCGAGGGCGCAGGAGTGGGTCGGCATCAAGGCTGGCACGCACGCAGCGCTCGCTTTGGGAATTGCATACGTGCTCATCCGTGACGGGCTGATCGACGAAAGATTTCTCGCACGACACGTCAACGGGTTCGAGGACTTCACCGATCGCCACGGCCGCCGCCGAGAGGGATACCGGTCGCTGGTCATGCGCAACTATCGAACCGAAGAGGTGTCTCGGACCACGGGCGTTTCCGTTGAGCGAATCACGGCGCTCGCCCGCAGCTTTGCGCGGAACGCACCCGCCGTCGCGGTGCTCGGTTCCGACGTCATGCTGTCATCTAACGGACTCTTGGCAGGCCTCGCCGTGCACAGCCTCAACGTGCTGACGGGCAACATCGGTCAGCCCGGCGGTGTGCTCGTAGGCGCATCACCTCCCCTCGCGCCGCTCCCGGAGGTTATCGAAGACGCCATCAGCACGGCGGGACAAGCACACGACCCTGTTTCGGGCACGCCGCCGCTGTTTGCAAACGGGGACCCCGCGAGCCGATTCGCGCATGCGGTCGCCGCCGGCTCAACGCAGCCGATCGACGTGCTCCTCACGTACTACGCGAATCCGCTCGCGTCGTCGGTCCATCCCGATGTGTGGCGCGACGCCATTGATCGGATCCCGTTCATCGTGAGCTTCTCACCTTTCCTCGATGAAACCACGCGCCACGCCGACGTTATTCTGCCAGATCTTCTGCCATACGAGCGTTGGCAGGACGCACCGACGCCACCCTCGTACCCGTTTGCCGTATGGGGAATGACACAACCGCTCGTCGAACCACCCGGAGGTGGGACCCACACAGGCGACGCCGTGCTTGCGCTTGCCACGGAGTTGGGGGGCAGCATCGCGCAGAGTCTCCCCTATGAGAGTTTCCAGGCCTTACTGAGGGCCCGCGCGCGGGGCCTGTTTGCCGCTGGTCGCGGCGTCACCTTCGGAACCGAGTTCGAGCGCAGTCATCATCTACAGATGGAAAGCCGCGGGTGGTGGTTGGCAGAGCACGAAGACTTCGAGTCGTTCTGGGACGGGCTCGTGACGAACGGCGGATGGATGGACCTCTTCTACGACCACATGGATCCCGTGAACATATCCCAAGCGCCAAGCGGTCGCGTCGAACTGATGCCGCCCGCCCTCCTACGGGCGCTCGAAGAACGTAATAGGGGCGATGCCCTCTACGTCGAGGTCACGGCAGGCGACCATGCGGCGCCAACAGACTTTCCGCTGCGGCTCATTCCGTATCGTCTCTCCACGCTCGCATCTGGCACGCTGACCCTCGCGCGGTGGCTCGCCGAACAACCGACGATCTTCCCGGACGTTCAGTGGACGCCGTGGATCGAGGTCAATCCGAACACGGCGCGGCATCTTGGGCTCAGTGACAATACGATGGTGTGGGTCGTCTCCGAGCGGGGGCGCCTACGAGCGCGCCTGAACGTATTTCCCGGTGCCGCCAACGACACGGTGTGCATGCCGTACGGTCAACGGCACCCTGAAGGGGAGGGCGCCAATCCTCTTCAACTCACGGACGGGTCACACGATCCCCTAACCGGGCTGCCCGCCTGGTTCAGCTCGTTCGTACGTCTCGAGCGGGCATGAGGTCCCCAGGACGATGACCCGCTGGGGAATGGTGATCGATCTCGACCGCTGTACCGGGTGCGCCGCCTGCGAGACGGCGTGCAAGAGCGAGAACAACATCGCGACCGTCGCCCCTGACCAGGCGGAGATGGGTCGGTCAATGAGTTGGATGAAGGTCATGGCGAAGGTCGAAGGCGATTTCCCTACCACCCAGATGCAATTCTATCCCCGCCCATGCATGCACTGCGACAACCCTCCCTGCATCAAGGTGTGCCCCGTGCGGGCAACGTACATCGATGAGGAGGGAATCGTCGGTCAAATCTATGCTCGATGCATCGGGTGCCGGTATTGCGCAAACGCCTGTCCGTACATCGTGAAGTACTTCAACTGGTACGGTCCCGAGTGGTCTGACAGCGAGCGACAGCACCTGAATCCCGATGTATCCGTGCGACCGAAGGGTGTGATCGAGAAGTGTACGTTCTGCCATCATCGGTTGCAGAAGGCACGGGAACAGGTACGAGCCGAGAAGCGCGCAATGCGAGAGGACGACTACCAGCCTGCGTGCGCTGAGATCTGCCCCACCGGCGCAATCGTGTTCGGCGACCTGGACAACGTGCAACGCGACTAATGGAGGATCTGGGCACGGAGCCGAAGGTCTACTACCTGCAACCGAGAGAGTGAGAGATGCGCGCTGAGGTTGCGGCGAAACTAGCAAGGATGTCAGACGACGAGCAGGCCCTGCTGCGCCCCCTTGTTGAGACGTCGCGTACCTTCTACGGCGTCGCGGCCGTATTCGGTGCCGTGGTGGCATGGGGCATCTTCGCCTACTACCTCCAATTACGT
>JAZDCY010000063.1:0-98794 GCA_036679645.1 Gemmatimonadota bacterium
CCGTCCAGCTTCGGCTCGAGCACGTATCGGACGTCCTGTTGATCGAGGCTCTTGCGCACGCGCTCGTCAAACCGGCGGAGCGCAGGCTCATCTTTGTCGGAGTCGAGACTGAGCATGGGGGCTGCGTGACGCACAGCAGGGAAGCGATCGAAGCTCGCGCCGCCACCACTCACCACCCCCTGACCCCCGACACGTTGGGTCGGTGAGTCGGGCGTAATCAGCTCAGGGTTAGCTTGCTCGATTGCCTTCAGCTCGCGAAACAGCGCGTCGTAGGCAGAGTCGGAAATCTCCGGCGCGTCTTTGACATGGTACAGGTAGTCGTGATGCCGGATCTCTGCCCGCAGCTCTCGCAGCCGATGCTCCGCCTCGCGTGTGGTCACCACGTCGCGATGTGCCTCCACAGGAACTCCGCCGCGGCCATGCGCCGCTCGATCAGATCGACGCGCTCGAGGTAGTCGTCGTCGTCCACCCTTGGGTTCCAGATAGATGGTCTGGAGAGCGATGCCGCTAGCATCGCGCCCTCGCGCTCCGTGAGGAAAAGAGCGGGCTTGGCAAAAAAATGCCGCGCCGCCGCCTCGGCCCCGAACACGCCGGGCCCAAATGCCACGATATTAAGGTACAGCTCGAGGATGCGGCGCTTGGGCAGATCCCGCTCGAGTTGCACGGTCAACGCCGCTTCCTTGACTTTGCGCCAGAGCGTCCGGTCGGGAGTGAGCCAGAGGTTCTTGGCCAACTGCTGCGTGACCGTCGATGCCCCAAAGGGCGGCGACCCAGCCCGCACGGCGCCGGCGAGCGCTGCGCGCATCGCCTCCCAGGCAAAACCACCGTGCGAGAAGAAATTGATATCCTCGGCCACGAGCACCGCCCGCACCAGGTGCGGAGAAACCGCCTCGATCGACACCCATTCCCATTTCACGCCCACCGGAGCTCGGAGCCGCTGCTCCCGCACGATCGTCGCCGGTGCCGTGGGATCAGTGGTCCGCAGGTCGGCGATCTCCGGCCAGCGCCGCCAGAACGAGGCTCCCCACGCCATCAGCGCGAGTAGCGCCATCGTGGCCCAGAACCGCCATGTCCCGAGCACACCAAGAGGCCTGTACCTCCCAACAGAATCCTTCCACAGTGTGTGGAATGGTCTGCTCAACATATCAACATAGGTGAACTGGTGTCACTAATGCCTTTCATTACAGTGAGTTAGGTGATCACAGCTAGGGGCGCCGTGGGTATGAACGAATGGGTGACGCGCTGGATGTGGAAAACACGTGGCGAGATGGCAAAACGTGGTCGGCATTGGCATACCGTTGGGGTCTTCAGGCAGTGCGCTCGATGCCTGTCCGGTTCCCCAATGCGGCCTGTGCCGCCGCCAGGCGGGCGATCGGCACCCGAAACGGGGAACACGACACGTAGTTCAGCCCCGCGCGATGGCAGAACTCGACCGAGCGCGGATCACCGCCGTGTTCGCCGCAGATCCCAATCTTGAGCCGTGGGTTGGTCGCTCTACCGAGTTGCACCGCCATCTCGAGCAGGCGCCCGACACCAGCCTGGTCGATCGTCTGGAACGGATCGTCGCTCAGGATGCCCGTCTCCACGTAGTAGGGGAGGAACCGACCCGCGTCGTCGCGAGAGAGGCCGAACGTGGTTTGCGTGAGGTCGTTCGTCCCGAACGAGAAGAACTCGGCGACCTCGGCGATTGCGTCCGCCGTGAGGGCGGCGCGGGGCAACTCGATCATGGTGCCGAGCAGGTAATTCACGCGACACTTCTTGGCAGTGAATACCCGCTCCGCCGTATCACGCACTACGGCAACCTGCCGTTTCAGCTCCTCGACGGCGCTGACCAGCGGCACCATGACCTCCGGTACAACGTCGATGCCGGCACCACTGGCATCGCACGCCGCTTCGAAGATCGCCTGGGTCTGCATCTCCGTAATCTCGGGGAACGTGATGCCAAGACGGCATCCACGGTGACCCAACATGGGGTTGGACTCGGTGAGGACCTCCACCGTATGGCGCATTCTCGCTTCCGGCACGCCAAGGGACGACGCCAGGGCGCGAATCTCCTCGTCGGCTCGAGGGAGAAACTCGTGAAGCGGTGGGTCGAGCAACCGGATGGTCACCGGGTAGCCATCCATCGCCTCGAAGATGTCGTAGAAGTCCTGCCGTTGCATGGGAAGCAGCTGCAGGAGCGCGCGCCGCCGTCCTTCGAGATCGGTCGCGACGATCATCTGCCGCATCGCGTGCAGCCGGTCGCCTTCGAAAAACATGTGCTCGGTGCGGCAGAGCCCAATCCCCTCAGCACCAAACCCGCGCGCTCGTCTCGCGTCGGCCGGCGTGTCGGCGTTGGTGCGCACCCGCAGCATGCGCACCCGATCCGCCCAGTCCATGATCTGAGTGAAATCTTCGCTTGGTTCCGGTTCCACCAGACGCGCCCGACCGAGGATGACCCGTCCCGTGGACCCGTCGAGCGTGATCCACTCTCCGTCCCGAATGGTCCGACCGTCCACCTGGAACTGGCCGGCTGCTTCATCGACATCGATATCCTTGGCGCCGGCGACACAGCATTTCCCCATTCCGCGCGCCACCACCGCGGCGTGACTCGTCATCCCACCCCGAGCCGTGAGGATGGCGCGGGCGGCCGCCATGCCATGGAAGTCGTCGGGGCTGGTTTCCCGCCGTACCAGAATGACTGCCTCGCCGCTACCGGCCCGCTCCGCCGCAGAGTCCGCATCGAAAACCACCTGTCCCACCGCCGCGCCGGGCGACGCCGGTAACCCCGTCGCAAGCACGGTCAGTTCCTGCGCGGGATCCACGGTGGGATGAAGGATCTGGTCCAGTTGCGCCGGATCGACCCGCAGTAGCGCCTCTTTCTCGTCGATCATCCCTTCTCGAGCCATCTCCACGGCCGCGCGAACGGCCGCGCGGCCCGTTCGCTTGGCCGCCCGCGTCTGTAACAGGTAGAGGCGACCACATTCCACCGTGAACTCGATGTCCTGCATGTCGTGGAAGTGCCGCTCGAGGCGATCCGACATTTCCTGGAGCTTGGCGAATGCGGCGGGGAGTTCCTCCGCCATAGCGGAAATCGGGTGCGGGTCGCGCGTCCCAGCCACGACATCTTCGCCCTGGGCGTTGACGAGAAACTCACCATATAACCGACGTTCTCCCGTCGAGGGATCGCGCGTAAAAGCAACGCCCGTCCCCGAGTCGTCACCCATATTGCCGTAGACCATATGGACGATGCTCACCGCGGTACCGAGATGATCTGGAATCCGGTGCACGCGCCGGTACTCGGTAGCGCGTTTGTTCTGCCAACTGCGGAAGACGGCTCCGATGGCTCCCCACAGCTGGTCCCAAGGATCCTCCGGGAACGCTTTGTTCGACCCTCGCTCGACCACAGCCTTGAAACGCCCCACGAGCGTCCGCAGCGCATCCGGCGGTAGGTCGATCTCGCGCTGGGCCCCGTGCTCCGCCTTCAGCTCGCTAGCTGCCGCCTCGAACGGGTCTCCGCTGCCCGCATTCGCTTTCATGCCAAACACCACGTCGCCGTACATCTGGACGAACCGGCGGTACGAGTCGTATGCGAACGCGGCGTTCCCCGACCGTCGCGCCAGGCCTTCGGCCGTGCGGTCATTGAGACCGAGGTTCAGGATCGTGTCCATCATACCGGGCATCGAGAATGCGGCGCCCGACCGGACGGACACGAGCAATGGCATGTCGGGATCGCCAAACCGCTTTTCCGAAACGCTCTCGAGGCGGTGCATCGCCGTGCGAACCTCGTCGCGCAGCTCGTCCCCAATGGACCGATCCTTCAGGTAGTGAACGCACTCGGTGGTGGCAATGGTGAACCCGGGCGGAACAGGGATCCCGATATTGCTCATCTCGGCGAGGTTGGCACCCTTGCCACCGAGCAGGCTCTTCATGTGCGCACCGCCCTCAGCAGCGCCGTCGCCGAAGAAATAGACGCTCGTCATATGCCTCTAGCCGGTAACGAACTGGACCCGGCTGCCACCGGTTTTGCTGGACGCCGGCGGCGTATCGGTCGGGTAGTCGCCGGAGAAGCACGCATGGCAGTATGTCAGGTCCGGCGCAACCGAGCCGAGCAGGCCCTCGAGAGACACGTAGCCTATCGAGTCGACGTCGAGATGGCGCCCGATCTCCGCCACCGAATGGTTCGCCGCAATGAGTTCCTCCCGGGTCGGTGTATCGATTCCGTAGTAGCACGGACCGATGATGGGGGGTGAGGCAAGCCGAAAATGCACCTCTCTTGCGCCGGCCTGCCGTAACATGTTGACCAACTCGCGCGACGTGGTGCCGCGAACCAACGAGTCATCCACCACCACGACATTCTTTCCGGCAATCACATCTCGCACCGGGTTGAACTTGATGCGGACATTCGCGACCCGTGTGGATTGCCCGGGGTTGATGAACGTCCGGCCGATATAATGATTCCGGATCAGTCCGTGCTCGAGCTTGATGCCGCTCTCCTCGGCATATCCCAGTGCCATGGCGTTGGACGAATCGGGTACAGAAAAGACACAATCGGCCCCGGGCGTGGGGTGTTCGCGCGCGAGGCGGTGGCCCAGTGCTCGTCTCACCCCATCGACTGACTGACCAAACACGGTGCTGTCTGGCCGGGAAAAGTAGACGAGCTCGAAGATGCAGCGACGGACCGGTTTCTGAGAAAGAGACGGTAGGTCAATCAGCCGGCCGTCTTCGATCTTGATCCAGTCGCCCGGCTGGAGCTCACGGATCACCGTCGCGCCGACGATATCGAGGGCGCATGTCTCGGACGCGAGCACGTACCCGTCGCCCAACCGTCCGATGATCAACGGCCGGAAACCGCGCCCGTCCACGATGGCGTACAGCGTCCGTCCTACCGTCATCAGCAGCGTGAAGGCTCCATCGATACGGTCGAGCGCATCGAGGATTTGATCTTCAATGGCACGCGCGTCCGATCGCGCTATCAGATGCACCAGGACTTCCGAGTCCGACGAGGACTGGAAGATGGACCCCTGGCGCACGAGATCTTCGCGAATCTCCGCCGCGTTGATCAAGTTGCCGTTGTGGGCTAGGGCGAGCGGGCCCGCGTGGTACGACACGATCCCGGGTTGGGCGTTGGCGAGCACCGAGCTACCCGTGGTCGAGTAGCGCGTATGGCCAATCGCGACGTCGCCGGGAAGCGCATCTAGGACACCGGGCGGGAAGACCTCGTGGACCAAACCCATTCCACGATGCACGCGCGCCTCACCCTGGTCGTCCAGTACCACTAGCCCCGCGGACTCCTGACCGCGGTGCTGCAGCGCGTAGAGCCCCAAGTAGGTGAGCCGTGCCGCATCGGAGATGCCCGCGACGCCAAAGATCCCGCACATCGCGCTATGCCCCCGCTCCCGCCCCCGCCATTGCTGCCTCCATGATTGTGGGGAGCGCATCGAAGTACGTCTCACGCAGCCTGCGAACTGGAACCACCAGTGTAACCCCTCCGTGCCGTACCTCGAGATCGCCGTCCGGCTCACCCACCGAACCCACACGGACAGCCGGAACCTGATGGTGCGCGGCACGCTCCAGAAGAACCTCCACGCTGTCGGGCACCGTCGAGACCAGTGCACGGCCCTGGTCCTCGCCAAAGAGTGCGGCGTGGGAGTCGATTCCTGGAATTGCCGCGTGGCAATCCAGGCGCACCCCCAACCCGAGCTTCGCGTACACGTCACCCATGGCACATTCTGCGCCCGCGACGGCGAGACCACCATCTGAAAGGTCGTGCGCACTGGCGATGAGCCCATGGTCTACCAGGTCCACGAGCAAGTCGATGAGGCGGCGCTCCGCGGCGAGGTCCACCGGTGGCGGCGCCCCGGCGCGCTCGCCGAGCACATATTCCCAGTAAGCCGACCCGCCGACGTGCCCACGGGTCGTGCCCAACAGCACCACGGCGTGCCCAGGTGTCGTGAAATGCGACCCTACCGCGGATGCGACCTGTTGCAGCACTCCAATCATCCCTATCACCGGTGTCGGATCGATGGCACCAATCGGGCTCTCGTTGTAGAACGATACGTTGCCGCCCGTCACCGGGGTCCCCAAGACACGACACGCATCGGCTACTCCACGGCAGGCCTCCCGAAACTGATAGTAGACGGCGGGCCGTTCCGGATTCCCAAAGTTCAGGCAATTGGTGATGCCGATGGGCCGCGCACCGGTACACGCCACGTTCCGCGCCGCCTCGGCAACCGCGGCCTTGCCACCCTCGTAAGGATCGAGCAGTACGTAGCGCGCATTGCAGTCCGTGCTCGCCGCCACACCGCGCTCCGTGCCGGGCACGACTATCACGCCCGCGTCGCCGCCGGGCCCATGCATGGTGCCCGCCTGGACCGTCGAGTCGTATTGCTGGTACACCCACGCCGGACCCGCAATACCAGGTGTTCCCAGCAGTGTAAGCAACGCGGTTTCCGGATCGATGGGCGCCATTCTGGGCGTACGCGCCCGGCGCACCGCCGCTTCGGGTGCCTCGGTCGCCTCCGGCGAATACATGGGGCAATCGTCGATCAGCCGGGCCCCCGGGATATCCGCGACCACCGTATCACCGTACCGCACGCGGTACCGCCCGTCGTCCGTGACGCACCCAATAGCCACGGCTTCGAGCTCCCATTTCTCCGCGATGGCCAACACCTGGTCCACCCGATCGTGCAGGGCCACTACGAGCATGCGTTCCTGTGATTCCGACAACAGCAACTCGTACGGCGTCATACCGGGCTCGCGGGTCGGCACACGGGCCGCGTCGATCTCGACACCGACCCCGCCTTTCTCCGCCATCTCCGCGGAGGACGACGTGAGGCCCGCGGCGCCCATGTCCTGGATAGCCACGATGTGACCGGAGGTAATCAGCTCGAGACTGGCTTCGAGCAGTAGTTTTTCCGTGAAGGGGTCGCCGACCTGCACCTGTGGTCGTCGTTCCTCACTGGCTTCGGTCAATTCTTCGGACGCAAACGACGCTCCGTGAATGCCATCACGCCCCGTCCGCGCACCAACGGTGATCAGCACGTTACCCACCCCGCTGGCCGCCGAGCCAATCAGATCCGCTTCCGGCAGCATGCCAATGCACATCGCGTTGATCAGTGGGTTGCCGCTGTAGTTGGGCGAGAAGTCGAGTTCTCCACCAATCGTGGGAACGCCAACGCAGTTCCCGTAGTCGCCGATCCCGCGCACGACGCCCGACAGGAGGTATCGGTTGCGGGGTTCGGACAACGGTCCAAAACGGATGCTGTTGAGGAGCGCTACCGGCCGCGCGCCCATCGTGAACACGTCCCGGAGAATGCCGCCAACACCCGTCGCCGCACCCTGATAGGGCTCGACGGCGGACGGGTGATTGTGGGACTCGATCTTGAACGCGACAGCCCAGCCGTCCCCAAGAGACAACACACCGGCATTCTCGCCCGGACCCTGGAGGACGTGGCTCCCCTCGGTGGGGAAGTCACGGAGAACCGAGCGTGAGTGCTTGTACGAGCAGTGCTCGCTCCACAAGGCAGAGAAGATCCCCAGTTCGGTGAAGGTCGGCTCGCGCCCGAGCATGGCGCGTATCCGCGCATACTCGTCGTCGTTCAGGCCGTGTTCTCGGACTAGGTCCGGTGTGATGGGAGGGTCACCCGGGAAGGCCTCCGCCGGGCGGCGGGTCATTCCGTGGGAGGCTTCCGGGACGAGCCACTCACGCCGTGCACGATAGCACGGAACACACCGCCGACACCGCTCCGCTGGTTCTTCGCGACCAGCAATTGAGCCTCACCTGCGTCGAACCAGATGCCATCGCAATCGGGGCACCGGTCGACCTGGATTCCCTGCATCTCTTCCACGTGCAGATCTGCACCGCACTTGGGGCACTTCATGTAGTGGGTCAGTCGTTCCGCATGGGCGGCCGTCTCCGCGGCGGCCTTTCGGCGCGCCTCGATCCGGTCGGCCTCGAGGCGCGCGAAATGCTCTTCTTCGTTTCGAGAAGGCTTGACGGTCATGAGCCCGGTGGCAGTGTTGGGAACGGCTCGCGTCCTGGGGGGGACGACGATACGCCTGTATATGTGTGCCCCTCACCACGCACGATCGCGTCGACGACCTGCCCGGTCTCCAGCATTACGACGTCAAACGTGCCGCACGTAACCTCGCAGCCATTGCGGAAGTAGAGGTATTCCCACGTGCCGGCCGCGCGCTCGGCGACGGGCTCGCCCCACACGCCAATCACGTCGGCGCGGGACATACCCGGCGAGACCGAGCCCGTATTGACGGGCGTCCACGGCTCGTCAACGAGGTCCGGGGACAGTATGGTAGCCCGCTGTCGCGGTGTGGGCTGTTGCGGTTTCGCGGCCCGCTCGACGGCAACCGGAGGCGTCTGCTGGGCCTCTCCTTGACCGTCCGCCGCGGCACCATCGCCGGCCGTAACAGCCACCACTGCTGTATCGGCGGCCGTCGAGTCCGCGTCGCCCCCTCCGAGAAACGGGAGGCGATCACATCCCAAGGCGGCCAAGGAACACAGCGATACGATTGTGAGGGCGCGACTCTTCATGCGGCACCTCCTCCCAGACGTTCGAGACAGGTTACCAGCGACGTGAACACCGCGGCCCCAGACGTGTGCCGGAGCACGTCGTCCGCTGCGCGCTCGGGATGCGGCATCATCCCCACCACATTGCGTTCGGCACTCGACACACCGGCAATCTCGTGGGCGGAGCCGTTGGGATTCTCTCCCGTGTACCGGAGGACGACCAGTTCGTCGTCCTCCAGCTGCCGCAGGGTGAGATCGTCGGCCACGTAGCGGCCTTCGCCGTGGGCAACCGGTAACGTAATAATAGCACCTTTCGTGTACGCCGACGTACACGGAGTATCGACCGATTCCACGCGGACTTCGACCGGCTGGGAGACGAATCGCGAGCCCGCATTGCGCATCAGGCCGCCCGGGAGCAGGCCCGCTTCACAGAGGACCTGGAAACCGTTACAGATCCCCAGTACCGGGCCGCCCGCGCGGGCGAATTCGACTACCGCTTTCATCACGGGGCTGAACCTCGCTATGGCGCCGGCGCGGAGATAGTCGCCGTACGCGAACCCGCCCGGCAGGATCACGGCATCTGCCCCGCCCAGGTCGCCCTCCCGATGCCACACGAAGTACGCGTCCGCGCCCACGAGCGACGCGGCCCGCAGCGTGTCAAAGTCACAGTTGGATCCGGGGAACCGCACGACCGCGACACGCATCACAATTCGCCATCCACCGTGACAGCGAAGTTTTCTGTTATCGGGTTCGCCAGGAGGCGCTCGCACATGGCGCGCGCCTCACGTGCCGCGGATTCCGCGTCGGCTGCCTCCACCGCCAGTGTCAGCGCCTTCCCCACACGGACCCGGTCGACACCGTCGAAACCGAGTTCCACCAACGCGTGCTGTACCGCCTTGCCCTGCGGATCGAGCAGCGCCGCACGTGGCATCACGCGAACATCTACCTGATAGGTCGGCATTACGCTCTCCGGTTGATCGACCCCTCGGTGCGATCATCGCCCACTTCCTCGTCAGTGTCATCGACGTCTTCGCCCAACTCGCCGCGCTCCAGGAGCCCGATCACGGCCGCGCGGGTCATCCCGTAGCTCAGGTACGCGAGCCCCAGAGGAAAGAAGAAGATATCGCGCGACCACACCGCGAACGCCACGATGGTGCCGTTCACCGCCAGCCCGGCGAGTCCCTTGATCGAGCGGACCCCGATCCGCGGCACGCGGGCATACCGGATCGTACTCACCATGGCGAGGCTCATGGCGATAGTGAGGTAGATGATGATCTGCGACCACGGGAGAGTCGCTAGCTGCGTCTGGTAGAAATCCGTCTGCGTGAACGGGTAGTAGGTCGCCAGCGTCATCCCGGCGGCAGGGGAGGGGATACCCTGAAACCCGCCCACCGGATCGTGACCTTCGTCCGCCACGTTGTACCGTGCAAGGCGCAAGGCAACCCCGGCCACGAACCCGAATGAGAACATCCAGCTGAACCCCCCGAGTGGTGCAAACACGAGGTGGTACAGCAGGACCGCCGGTGCGACGCCAAAACTCACTATATCCACCAGCGAGTCGAGCTCTGCGCCGAACTGGGACCCGGCGTTGCTCATCCGCGCTATGCGCCCGTCGAGCATATCCAGCACGCCCGCAATCACGATGT
The DNA here is from genome assembly GCA_036679645.1 of Gemmatimonadota bacterium. Classification (GTDB taxonomy): domain Bacteria; phylum Gemmatimonadota; class Gemmatimonadetes; order Gemmatimonadales; family GWC2-71-9; genus JADFNB01. Next base: position 10,153 of record JAZDCY010000063.1, read on the forward strand.
ACCAGCTCGCTCGGTAGAAATCGCCCGTCGAGGACAGCACGATTGCCCAGATCCCGAAAAACAAATTGGCGAGCGTAAAGAGACTCGGGACGACGACGACGACACGGCGTACCGACGGGCCTCTTCCTCGCTGCAGTCGAGGTCTCATGACCATTTCCCAATCACGGTGACGCCAGCCACGGTGCGATCTCCCACGGTTACCGTGGCTCGTGCGTCTGGTCTGAAGAACGTATCCACGCGCGATCCAAACCGGATGAGGCCAAGCCGATCGCCCTGCCGAACCTCGTCTCCGGGCTGCGGGTCGGTCACGATGCGACGGGCCACGAGCCCCGCGATCTGCCGCACGAGCACCGGGCCACGCGCCGCGCTGACCCCCAGCGACATCTGTTCGTTGTCGATGCTCGCCTTGTCCAGGGACGCATTGACGAACTTCCCCTCGCGATAGGCGCGGAACGCAGTCGTACCGCTCACCGGATGCCGGTTGACGTGCACGTTGAAGACGTTCATGAATACCGAAACGCGCACCGCGCTCCCGCCAATGAAGTCCGGTTCCTCCACCTCGGCCACACTCACCACTCTCCCGTCTGCCGGTGCCACGATCAGATTGTCACCGCGCGGCCCGCTGCGGCTCGGGTCCCGGAAGAACCAGGGGATCCAGCCCGCCACCGGCAGCCAGGCCGCGGCTGCCGCCCACCACAGCCCACCGAACACGCCTGCCGTGGCCGTGAGGCCCACAAGGCCGACGACCCCGCCAGCGACAAACGGTATCCCTTCGGGGGCGAGCCGCACCTACCCGTCCCGGAGCTGCGACCCGGTGAGACGGGCGTATGCATCGAGATACCGTTCGCTGGTCGCTGTAACGACCTCTGGTGGAAGTGCAATGGGAGTATCTCCATCCCACGACCCCGTACGCTTCAGATCCGCGAGGTAGTCACGCAGCGGCTGCTTGTCGAAGCTCGGTTGACCGCGACCGGGCTGGTACCGATCCGCCGGCCAGAATCGCGAGGAATCCGGTGTCAATAACTCGTCAATGAGCATCAACGCCCCATCAGTCGTCTGACCGAACTCGAATTTCGTGTCGGCAATGATGATCCCACGGTCACGCGCCCGGTCCCGCCCGGCCTCGTAGAGCGCCAAACTCGCCTCGCGCAAACGGCCGGCGAGATCGGTACCGACCACGTCGCTCATCTGGGCGAACGTGATGTTCTCATCATGACCGACGTCGGCCTTCGTGGCCGGAGAGAAGATCGGTGGATCGAGCGGCGCGCTCTCCACTAGATTCGTGGGAAGCGGCTCGCCAGCCAGTGTTCCCGACTCGCGGTACTCCGCCCACGCCGACCCCGCGAGGTATCCGCGGACGACACACTCCACAGGGAACGGCTCGGTGCGTCGGCACAGCATCGTGCGTTGGGCCAGTTCCGCGCGGTGCGGTGCAAGTGCGGGCACGCGCTCGATGATCTCATCAACATCGGCCGTGATGCAGTGGTGCTCTACCAGGCCGTGCAGCGACCGGAACCAGAATGCGCTCATCTGGGTAAGGACTGCGCCCTTCCCAGGAATCGGTTCGGGCAATACGACGTCAAATGCGCTTACCCTGTCGGACGCGACGAGCAGAAGCTGATCATCCCCGACGGCGTACACCTCCCGGACCTTGCCGCGCCGCACCAATGGCAACGGGAGAGCGCTCTCACGAATGGGTGTGTAGGTCAGACGTGCACTCCTGCGTCGTCCGATACTTCATATGATACGAGCGACTCGAGCAGCGGATCGAGCGTCTCTTCGATGAATTCAGTGACCTGGACCGGCGCACGGCCCACGTAGCGCATCGGATCCAGCTCGGCGCGCAGGGCCGCGGCATCGACCGCCGCGAATGCCGCGTCTGACGCGAGCCGTTCGAGTAGCGTATTCGGCTCTCCCCGATCGATGCCCTCCGCTACCTCCCACGCGTGGAGTCGGATCACCTCGTGCAGCGTCTGCCGGTCGCCCCCCGCCTGCACCCCCAACATCAGCCATCGTTCGGTGGCCATGAACGGCATGACCCGCTCGACGTTGCGTTGTACCGTCGCCGCACGCACATCGAGGCCCGCAGCGACGTTGGTGGCGAGGACCAGGAGCGCATCGGTCGCCAGGGCGGCTTGCGGAAGGACCAACCGCCGATTGGCGCTGTCATCCAGCGTCCGTTCCAACCATTGGGTCGCCGCAGTGTGGCCCGTATTCTCCCGTAGGGTCAGTACGTACCGCGCCAGCGCGCACATCCGCTCCGCCCGCATCGGGTTGCGCTTGTACGGCATCGCGCTGGATCCAACCTGTTCCGTTTCCGCCGGCTCGAGTACTTCCCCTTCGTGCTGGAGCAAACGCAGGTCGTGTCCCAACTTGCCGACGGATTGTGCGATACCCGCCCACGCATCCAGGATACGTGAGTCCACCTTGCGCGAGTACGTCTGCCCTGACACGGGCACCGACACGTCGAAGCCGAACGCCGACGCCAGACGACGGTCGAGTTCGCGGACCTTATCGTGTGCGCCACCGAACAGCGCCAGGAAACTCTCCTGTGTGCCGGTAGTTCCCTTGCAGCCGCGAAACGGCAGTGTCGCGGCCAGCGTATGCAGCTGCTCCGCATCCTGCGCAAAATCGTACGCCCACAAGACGGCGCGTTTCCCCACGGTGGTCAGCTGCGCCGGCTGAAAATGGGTGTACGCCACGGTGGGAAGATCTCGATGTCGCAGCGCCTGCTCGCGCAACGCTCGCAGCACAGCGACCAGCCGCCCCAACAAGATGCGCACGGCGTCCCGGAGCACGATCAGGTCGGCATTGTCAGTGACGAAGCAGCTGGTTGCACCGAGATGGATGATGGGCCGGGCAGCCGGTGCCTGGTCGCCAAGATGATGGACATGCGCCATAACGTCGTGGCGCAACCGTCGCTCGTACGTGCGCACCGCGTCGAGGTCGGTATCGTCGAGGTGGGCTCGCATCTGGGAGATGGCTTCGCCCGGTATCTCCAGGCCGAGGTCGCGCTGCGCTTCGGCCAGAGCGAGCCAGAGCCGGCGCCACAGCTGCGCCCGATACGCGGGGCTCCACAGGCGGAGCATCGTCGGCGAGGCGTAGCGCGTGGCCAGCGGCGATTCGTAACGTTCGGACTGGCTCATCGGACCCTAAAATCCGTGTACCGGATACGCTGACCGCGCTCGAAATACATGCGGACGCCGCCGCCGCCGCGAATGGCGGCCGCGACTGCGGCCTCCACGTCGCTCGCAGCCTTGATCCCATGCCGGTTGATCTGCCGAATGACGTCGCCCTCCCGCAGACCGGTCGTACGGCTCGTGCGCTCCCCAATCGCATAGATCAACGCCCCCTCACGGCTCGCGATCCCGCGCTCCTGCCGTACGGCGGCGTCGAGGCTGATGAGCTGGATATCCCCCAACACGTCGACCTTTTCGGCACGAGCCGACGGCAACTCCGCGACAACCAGCTCGCTCGCGCGTTGGCGGCCGGCGCGACGGAACGCGATAGCGATCGTGTCGCCCGGTGCGATATCGAGCTTCACCGCCTCCCAATCGAGAAACGTCCGTAGCGTGTGACCCGACGCCGTAAGCAGGACGTCGCCCGAGCGCAGACCGGCCCGGTCAGCCGGACTCCCGTCGGTGACCGCGGTAACCGCCAGTCCTCCCTGCCGGCGCCAGTCCCGCATGGCCTCCGAGCCCGCAACGTCCACGCCGGTCCATGCTCGACGGACCTCGCCGAATTCCACCAGGTCCTGCGCTATGCGCATGGCGCGCTCTATGGGTATCGCGAAGCCGAGACCCGCCGATGCGCCGGACGCGGAGAGAATTGAGCTGTTGACCCCAATCACCTCACCCACGGCGTTCACCAGCGGGCCACCTGAATTCCCCGGATTGATCGCGGCATCTGTCTGGATCATACCGACGTAGATACCCGACTGGTCACGCGTTGGCACGATGTTGCGACCGACGCCGGACACTACACCAGCGGTGACGGTGGGCTCGGTGTTACCCAGCGAGTAGCCGTAAGGATTACCGATCGCGACCACCCACTCCCCAATCGCGAGGTCGTCGCTGTGCCCAATCGCCGCCGTGGCGAGGTCATCTCCCTCGATGCGCAGGACGGCAATGTCCGAGAGGGGATCCTCTCCCAGCAGCGTCGCCGTGTACTCCCTGCCATCCCGTGTGGTCACGACGATCTGGTCCGCCCCCTCGATGACGTGCTGATTGGTGATGACCAACCCGTCCATGGAGACGATGAACCCCGAGCCGAGGCCCTGCACGGTCCGCTCGCGCGGCGTGAAGAAGAAGTTGAACGGATCGACTGGCTGCCGTGCCCGCCGCACGACGTTGACGCTCACGACCGCCGGGGACGCCCGCTCGGCGGCCGTGACGATTGCCGAGCGGCGGGAGGTGTCGATCGCGGCACTGCGTTGGGTTTGAGTGGCCTGCGCGAGCGCCGGCGGCGCGTCGTAGGCCGCGCCGCCGCACGCCGCTGCAACCAGGAGGAAGAAGGTCAGCGCGCTCCTCACACCTCGACCTTCGGCCGGTGCGCGATCTTGCTCCAGTCGTTGAGGAACTTGTCGAGTCCCCGGTCGGTGAGTGGGTGGAGCAGCAACTTCCGCAGCACGTCCGTCGGGAGCGTCACGACATCGGCGCCCAGGAGCGCCGCCTCGACCACGTGGCGCGGATTGCGAATCGATGCGGCCAGCAGCTGCGTCTCCATGCCGTAGTTGTCGAAAATGACCCGCGTCTCCCGCACGACGTCCATGCCATCGTGACTCACGTCATCGAGCCGGCCCAGGAAGGGCGAGACATACGTCGCGCCGGCCTTCGCCGCAATCAGACACTGCATAGAGCTAAAGCACAGCGTCACGTTGACCTTGATCCCGTCTTGGGCCAGCCGCCGCACGGCCGGGAGACCGTCTTCGATCATGGGGATCTTGACGACGATGTTATCTGCGACCTTCGCAAGCGTGCGGCCTTGGTCGTACATCTCGTCCGCCTGGACGGCTATCACTTCCGCACTGATCGGCCCATCTACCAGGGAGCAGATCTCCCTGAGGATATCCGTCGGGTCGAGGTCACCGGCCACCTTCGCGAGGAGCGACGGGTTGGTGGTAACGCCGTCGATCAGCCCGACCCGCGCCGCCCAACGGATCTCCGAGAGGTCCGCCGTGTCGAGGAAGAATTTCATGCGCTCAGATCCTTGTCGAAGTCCGGGTAACGTACGCCCACGAGGTACAATCCCTCCGGCGGCGCCGGCGGGCTGGCATCCTGGTTGTCCGTGGTCTCGAGCAGCCGCGCAATGTCCTCCGTCGTGCGCCGACCCAACGCCACATCGACGCTCGCGCCAACGAGAAACCGTACCATGCGGTGCAAGAAGCGATCTGCCTCAACCCGAAAAGTAAATCCTTCGCCGTTCGGGCGCTCCCGCCATTCTGCCACGGCCAGATGACACCGGTAGTGTGGCTTCTCCTGGCCGGTAGCGGAGAACGCGCGGAAGTCATGCTCGCCCCGAAAAAGCGCGGCTGCCGCAGCAAGGGCACCTGCGTCGAGCGGCCGCCCGAGGGCCCACTCGTAGGGTCGCCTGAACGGAGAGAACGAGGCTGCATCGCAACCGACCACGTAGCGATAGCTACGGGCGGTGGCGCGCTTCCGCGCGTGGAACCCGGCGGGCGCAACGGCTACGGTGGAGACCCACACATCGGCCGGGAGAAGCGCATTGAGCGCGCGGCCGAGTTCATTGTGCTGCCATGCCTTCTGCATCTCGAACGAGACGACCTGCGCAAGGGCGTGGACCCCGGCATCTGTTCGGCCCGCCGCATGCGTGGTCACGTGACAGCCTTCGACCCGCTCCAGGACCTTCTCGAGTTCGCCCTGAACCGTGCGATGGGCGGGCTGCCGCTGCCAGCCAGCGAAATCGCGGCCGACATATTGGAGAATCGCGTACCAGGGATGCCCGGCCATGCGCGGGCAAGATAGGAAGGCCGGAAGCTAGCAGCAAGCGGCACAACAGCTTGCAGGAATTGACAATGGCACCGCCCGGTCCCTACGATTGCCATCTCATGACAGAGTCGAACTCGCCCACCACTCCACCCGAGCCGTTGTTGCACGCGCTCCAGAAGCTCTCGAGCGGCGAACGTCTCGGCGAGACACGCGTCACCGACGCGCTCCACTGCCTCATGACGGGCGAGGCAACTCACGCGCAGGCGGCGGGACTTCTCATGGGCATGCGCGCGCTTGGCGAGACGGGCGAGGAGTTGGCAGGCGCGGTGCGTGCGCTCCGCGCGGTGATGCGCGCGGTTCAGCTACACGAGCCCGGCCCGGTGGTCGACACCTGCGGCACGGGAGGCGGCCGTATTCCGACATTCAACGTATCGACCGCCGCAGCGATCGTAGTGGTGGGCGGCGGTGTGAAGGTCGCCAAGCATGGCAACCGTTCTTACACATCAAAGTGTGGTTCGGCGGACGTGCTCGAGGCTCTCGGCGTGGAAATCGCGACCGACCCGACCCGTGCAACCGAACTTCTCACCTCCCGCGGGCTGGCCTTCCTCTATGCACCCGCGTTTCACCCGGCCATGAAACACGTGGCACCGGTGAGGCGAGAGCTGGCTGTACCGACGGTAATGAACCTCGTTGGGCCGCTGGCGAACCCGGCCGGTGTACGGCGCCAGGTGGTCGGCGTCGCCGACCCAGATCGGGCACCCGTGGTCGCAGATGCGCTCGCCCGACTCTCGACCGAGCACGCGCTCGTCGTGCACGGCGAGGTTGGAATGGACGAGATTGCCCCGCACGGCCTTACGGCGGTCTGGGAAATCAGGGGTAGTGAAGTCACCAGGTGGAAGATCGATCCGGCATCATTGGGCCTCGCCGCCGCCGACCTTTCTGCTCTCGCCGGTGGGGAGCCAAACGAAAACGCTCGTCGTATCGAGACGTTGCTCGCTCGCCCCAACGCCGATCCTGCGGGGCGCGCTGTCGTCGCGCTCAATGCGGGTGCGGCGCTCTACGTTGCCGGCGTTGCCACGTCGTACGCAGAGGGCGTTGAGCAGGCCCTGGCAGTACTAGATACGGGAAAGGGGGCGGGGGCTCTGGAGCGTATTCGGGGGAGAGGCTGACGATTTGAGATTAGTGATTCGAGATTGGCAGCGGTCAAATCACAAATCACCAATCAGCAATCGCAAATCAGTACTTTCTAATAACGCCCACCACGACTCCCTGCACGAGCACATCGTCTTCATGTACCCGTATAGGCCGCACCCGATCGTTGGCCGGCTGGAGGCGGACCCAGCCACCCGCTTCCCGGTAGATGCGTTTTACGGTAGCGGATGTGCCCTGGATGAGCGCAACGACCATTTCGCCGTCGTCCGCAGACTGCCGATTGTGCACCACCACGTAGTCGCCGTCTTCGATGTGGTCGTCGATCATCGATTCGCCGTTGACGCGAAGCACGTAGCTCGAACCGCGGCGCGGAATGAGGTCGTTGGGAACGGCGATCGTCTCGTGCTCGGCAATGGCCTCGATGGGCTCACCAGCCGCAACCTGCCCGAGCAATGGAAGCTCGGTGGCACCAGTCTGCCCAGGGACGGGCATCAGCTCGATAGCCCGGCTCTCGTTGTGTGAGCGCCGGATGTATCCTTTGCGCTCGAGGTTGGTGAGATGCTCGTGGACAGTGGCGAGGGAACTGAACGTGAATTCCTCTGCGATCTCCTCGAACGACGGCGCGTAGCCGTTTGTCCTGATATAGCTTTCGAGGTAGTCGAGTATCTGCCGTTGGCGCCGAGTGAGCGGCATTCGCCTCGCTCCAGAAGAGTGCCAGAACCGAAAAAAGGCCGAAGTGAGTATACCCGAAAAGCTCCCGAACCGCAAGGATACTGGGTGAGCCGCGAATCGCTCACCACCATTCTGACGGCCACACGGGAGCGGGTGGACCGGCTGCGGCCGCGGCTTGCGCAACTCCGGCACGCCGCGCGCGACGTACCACCGCCACCTTCCTGGACTGATGCCTTCGGCGCGCCCGACGTTTCCCTCATCGCGGAGATCAAGCGTCGGTCGCCGTCAGCGGGACCGATCGCGCCGTCCATAGACCCCGCGACCCACGCCCACGCTTACGCTCGCGGAGGCGCGCGCGCGATATCGGTACTTACCGACACGCTGCATTTTGGCGGCACTCTGGACGACCTGATCGCGGTGCGTGGCGCGACGCCACTCCCGGTCCTGCGCAAGGACTTCATCCTCGATCCGGTCCAGCTCTACGAGAGCTGTGTCGCCGGGGCTAGTGCCGTGCTCCTGATCGTACGCGCACTCTCCGATGACCAACTTCAGGAACTCGCAGGTATGAGCGCGGAGCTGGGCCTGGCGCGGCTGGTCGAGGTTCACGACCACGAGGAACTCCGTCGCGCTGTGGCGGTGTCGCCGGACGCCATTGGCGTGAACAGCCGGGACCTCGAGACCTTCGCGGTCCATCTCGACGGCGTCGAAACGACATTGCGCCAGGTCCCGGAGCACATCCCGGCGGTCGTCGAAAGCGGAATTACCAATCGCGCGGACGTCGAGCGGGTTGCGGGGTGGGGGGCGGACGCTATTCTGGTGGGAACCGTGTTGGCGGGCGCTGTTGATCCCGCTCGGGCAGCACGCGATTTCTGTGGCGTGCCCCGCATCGCCCGTAACACACCCCGACCCAAGGACACCGCCGGAGGCCAAGTGTGACCGCTCTCGAGGGCGCGGTACGTGAAGGACGCTTTGGACCGTTCGGGGGTCGATACGTACCCGAGACTCTGATCGCCGCGTTGGATGAGCTCACCGCGACGTACGACGCCGCGCGGGGCGACCCTGCTTTCCGGAGCGAGTTGGACGGACTGCTCTCGTCCTACGTCGGGCGACCGACACCGCTGACGGCGGCGCCGCGTCTTTCGGATGCCGCCGGCGCCCGTGTCTGGCTCAAGCGAGAGGATCTCTGCCACACCGGCGCGCACAAGATCAACAACACGATCGCCCAAGTGCTGTTGGCCCGGCGGATGGGCAAACACCGCATCATTGCCGAAACCGGTGCCGGCCAGCACGGAGTTGCGACATCCACCGCGTGCGCCCGATTCGGGCTCGAGTGCGTCATCTTCATGGGCGCGGAAGACATGGAGCGGCAGCGCCTGAACGTATACCGGATGGAGGTGTTGGGAGCGACGGTAATACCTGTGACATCCGGCACGCGTACGCTCAAGGATGCCACCAACGAGGCGCTCCGCGACTGGGTGACCAACGTGCAAACGACGCACTATATCATCGGGTCGGTCGTGGGCCCCGATCCGTTCCCGCGCCTCGTACGGGACTTCCAGAGCGTCATCGGGCGGGAAGCCCGCGAGCAGTTTCTCGTCGCTGAGGGCCGGCTGCCGGACACCGTTACAGCGTGTGTCGGTGGCGGGTCGAACGCGATGGGTATCTTCACAGCCTTCCTGGACGACGACGACGTTCGGCTCGTCGGCGTCGAGGCGGCTGGTGAGGGACTCGACACAGGCCGTCACGCGGCTTCCCTCAGCGCCGGCCGCCCCGGCGTGCTTCACGGCAGCCTCAGTTATCTTCTTCAGAATGCCGATGGCCAGGTGGCCCCAGCACACTCCGTTTCTGCCGGTCTCGATTACCCGGGGGTGGGACCAGAGCACGCCTACTTGCGGGAAACGGGGCGTGCGTCGTACGTCACCGTCACCGACAGCGAGGCGTTGGCGGCGTTCGAAGCACTCGGCCGGTTGGAGGGGATTCTCCCGGCGCTGGAGACGGCGCACGCGGTGGCCTGGCTACTGCGGGAGGGACCGGGTGGAAACGCCGGTGATCTCGTGGTGCTCAATGTGAGTGGCCGAGGGGACAAAGACGTGGCACACGTTGCAGCGATCCGAGGGGACAAGGTGTGACCGACCCAACCGTCACCGATTCGGACACTGTCGATACTACCGCGGTAGAGGCGTTGCTGCAGTCCCTGCTCAAGGGAATGCGTGCGACGCAGCTCTACATGCCGAACAACCCCGTGTACCAGACCGCGATCGGGAACGTGCGTAAGGCATTCGCCCCCGTGTGGGAGGAGGTGGATGAGCTCGAACTCGTCGTACAGGAAAACGAGATCGTCTGGCAGGGTGAGCCCGTCTTGAGTCAGCCTCGCAACGAGAGCCTCGCCTGGATGCTATTCAAGGACGGCCTGCGGTCGCTGACCATCGCGCGTGGCGCGGAGGACGACGAGATCCCGCACTTTCTGGATGTGCTGCAGCAGGCGCGCAACCTACCACCGGAAGCGGACGATGATCTGCTGACGCTGCTGTGGGAACAGAATTTCGAGTCCATCAAGTACGAGTTCGTCGAACTTGCCCCGGAGGACGCCGCACAGCTCACAAAGAGCGACGACGAGCCGCAACCGCCTGCCGCCGCGCCACGTCAGGTCGTGGAAGAAGAGCAGCAGGAGAACGAAACGCCACAGGGCGTGGTGAACCTCGAGGATTTCGATTCGACACTCTACTTCCTTGACGACACCGACATCGCGTACCTCAAGGCCGAGTTCGAGCGGGAGTACAACCAGGACCTGCGCGGCAACGTGCTGTCCGTCCTGTTCGACTTGTTCGAGCTCCAGACCTATCCCACGGTCCGCGCAGAGATCATCTCGATCATCGAGAACCTCATTCCCTATCTGCTGGGCGCCGGTGATTTCCGCTCGGTGGCGTACATTCTGCGGGAAAGCCGCGTCGTGCTGGATCGCGCCCGCGAGGTGCTTCCCGAACAGGCCGCATCGCTAAAGGAGCTACCCGCCCGCCTGTCCGAACCGGAGGCCATCACGCAACTTCTCCAGTCACTCGACGAGGCAGTGATTCACCCAACAGAAGAGGAGTTGGGCTCACTATTCGGCGAGTTGCGCGGCGGCGTGCTCGAGACGGTGCTCGAGTGGCTGCCGCGCATGACCAACGAGCGGGTGCGCGATATCCTCGGGCTCTCGGTGCAGAGGATTGCCGCGCAGTATCCCGACGCTCTGGCCAAGGCGATGGGAAGCAATGACGATCATGTAGTCCTCGAGACCGTTCGTCTGGCTGCCAAGCTGAAGCTACCGCCCGTCATCACCGCGTTGGGCAGCCTGCTCATTCGCGAAGGCACCTCCGAACTCAAGGTCGCGGTCGTCGATGCCTTGTCGGCAATCGGCTCCCCCGGAGCCATGCAGCAACTCGAGAAGGCCGTGTCCGACCAGCATCGCGATGTCCGCGTGGCCGCGGTTCGCGTGTTGGGGACGCGCGGCCATCGTGCCGTGTTCCCCAAGGTGGAGGCCACGGTGCTGGGGAAGGACCTCAAGGACTCGGACCTCACCGAGAAGATGGTCTTCTTTGAAGCGTACGGACGTCTCGCCGGCCCCGATGCGATCACGCACCTGAAGCCGATGCTTTCATCGGGCGGCTTCATGAAGAAGAAACCCGATGTCAATACCCGGGCCTGCGCCGCGATGGCGCTTGGGAAGATCGGCACGCCCGAAGCTCGCGAGCTGCTGGAGCGTGCGACACAAGACAAGGATCCGCTCGTGCGAAACGCGGTCAACAAGGCCCTCCGGGAGGCTAAGTGACCGACACCGGCGAACGGGCTCGGCCCACGATCTCCTCGACGGTGCAGAGCACGGACGGGCTGATCCGGACCGCGGGCCGCGAGTTCCTGGTGCACTTCTATGCGGCACTCCGGACCCTGAAACTCTATCCCGTCGAGAACGAACAGGTCCAGCGCGCCCTCGACGATCTCGACAAGTCGGCGCGCATCATAATCGAAATCGAAGAGCCACTAGAGATCCGCATCAGCGGCGAGTTCATCTTCGTCAACGCCATCCGCCTCCGCCTCAACCTGGACAACTACGCCTCGTTCGGTCACGTGCTGAACATCTTTGCGGCGTCCGGGGTCGGCGTGATGACGGTCGACGAAGACGTCCAGCGCCGGGACTGGCAGATCTTCGTCTCGCTGCTCCTTGCGTCGGTCAGCACACCGCCGACGGCTGACAAGCTGACCGATCTGCACCAGAAGATGCTCCAGGGTGGGGTCACGAACATCAGCGTCGATCCTCCCGTGGACCTCGACGAGGAACTCGAGAACGAAGATCGACGCAAGGAAGTCGCCAAGCGCACCTATGAGCGGTCGGTCGCGGTCACCAAGGAAGTCGTAAACAGCGTGCGCATGGGACGTAGTGCCAGCGTCAAGAAAGTGAAACGCGCGGTGCAGGGGATCGTTGACCAGGTACTGAGCAACGAGGTCTCACTCGTGGGCCTCACTACGATCCGCGATTACGACGAGTACACGTTCACCCACTCGGTTAACGTGTGCATCTTCGCGGTCGCGATTGGCCGACGCCTGGGCCTCACGCGGCTCCAGCTGTACGATCTCGGGCTCGCCGCGCTCTTCCACGATGTCGGCAAGAGCCGAGTGCCGCTCGAGGTGCTCACGAAGACCGGCGCGCTCGATGAGGACGAATGGCGCATCATGCAATCCCACCCATGGCTCGGGGTCCTCACGCTCTTCGGGATGCGCGGATATGGAGAGATCCCGTACCGTGCGATGATCGTTGCCCACGAACATCACATGAAGATCGATCTCACCGGGTATCCCAAGGCGCTGCGCGAGCGTGATCTTACGGCCTACTCGAAGATCGTGGCCGTGGCCGACGGTTTCGATGCCGCGACATCGCGACGCTCGTACCAGACCGTTCCGCTCCAGCCGGACGAGGTCCTGCGCGAGATGTGGGAGAACCCGCGGCGCGGGTACGACCCCGTGCTGGTGAAGGCGCTCATCAACCTGGTGGGGATCTATCCTGTCGGGACCTGCGTCATTCTCGACGGCTACGAGCTGGCGGTCGTCCACGCGGCCAATTCCGACCTCACGCAGATTCACCGGCCCATGGTGCGCATCGTCATGACCGAAGACGGACAGCGGATACCCGAGGGGCAGCTCGTCGACCTGGCCGAGGTCGGAGCTGACGGCAACTTCAAGCGATCGATCATCAAGGTGACCGATCCGGCTAAGTGGGGCATTACACCCGGCGACTACTTTGTCTGACCGCCTCGCTGCCCGATGGGCGCAGCTGCGCACCGCCCATCGCGCCGCACTCGTCCCGTACATCACCGCCGGCTATCCGTCTCGCGCCGCCTCGCTCGATGCACTGCAGATGCTCGAGGACGAGGGCGCCGATATCATCGAGCTGGGGATTCCGTTCAGCGATCCGGTCGCGGACGGGCCCGTCATTCAGCATTCGACGCATGCCGCGCTTGCCGCTGGGATGTCGGTACACGGGGCATTCGAGTTGGTCACCGAGGCCCGGCTCGAAGTGCCTGTCATTGCGTTCTCCTACACCAACCCGATCCTGTCGTACGGTATCGACGCCTTCCTGCAAGATGCCGCGGCGGTTGGTGTCTCAGGCCTGCTGCTAACGGATCTCCCCGCCGGCGCTGACGAGAACGTCGAGCGAGCGGTACGCGACAGCCCGCTCGCCCACATCCCGTTGGTCGCGCTCACCACCAAGGCCGACCGTCTCGACGAGGTCCTGCACGGTGCTCAGGGGTTCGTGTATGTCATCTCCCGACTTGGGGTCACCGGTGGAAGCGTCGACCTGGGGGCTGGCATCGAAGAGAAGGTCGCTGCCGTCCGGGCACGCACCGCCTTGCCGGTAGCGGTCGGGTTCGGTATCGATTCCGGGGAGAAGGGACAGCGCGTAGCGGCGTTTGCCGACGGCGTGGTCGTGGGAAGCGCACTGGTTGCGCGGCTGGGAACGGAACCGGACGGACTCGACAGCGCGCGGGCCCTGATGCGCGAGCTACGGTCGGCGCTCGACGCGGTACCGGTCGCCTAGCTCATGACGAACGCCACGAACAACTCAGATCACATCTCGCTCACCGGCATGCGCTTTCACACGCTCGTGGGGCTCCTCCCGCACGAGGAGAGCATCCCGCAGCCACTCGAGCTCGATCTAACTGTCTGGCTCTCGCTGCGCGGTGTTGGCGAGACCGACTCGCCGCGCCAGCTCGTCGACTACCGGGATCTCTACCAATTGGTCGCGGGCGTCGTGGGCAGCAGCCCGCACAAGCTCCTGGAGGCGCTCTGCGAGAAGATCGCGTCACGGGTGCTCGAGGTCGCACCAATCGATCGCGTCCGCGTAGCGGCACGAAAGCCACACGTACCTATTCCCGGACCACTCGAGTATGTCGAGGTGGTCATCGACCGGTCATCCAGTGACTTGGCGTGAGTGGGTCTACGTAGCGCTGGGATCGAACCTCGGCGATCGGGAGGCACACCTCGCAGCGGCTCGCCACGCCCTGGCAGGGTTGCCTCGGACCGAGGTGGCCGCCGCCAGCACTATCGAGGAAACGGCTCCCCTGGGACCGCCCAAGCAGGGATCATACCTGAACCAGATGGTGTTACTGCATACGGAGCTGGAGCCGGCACGTCTGCTCACAGAGCTGTTGCGCATTGAGGACACACGGGGGAGGAAGCGAGGCACGCGGTGGGGGCCGCGGACGCTCGATCTCGATATCGTGCGTTACGGCACGCGCGAGCAGGCCGACGCCGACCTGCAACTGCCACACCCCGAATTGGGTCATCGACCTTTTTGGCAACGAGAACTGGCAGAGCTAGAGCCCCATGTCCGGTAGCGCCAAGATCTCGCTGACCGACAGCCGCACGGCAATGAAATCGCGTGGTCTCGACGGGGCACACGGCTTCCAGCAATGATCGAGATCGCCACCATCGAGGCGCTGCGCGGCTGGCGACGTGAGCAGCGCCGCGGCAAGCTACGCGTCGGCTTCGTACCGACAATGGGATCGCTCCACGAAGGCCACCTGAGACTGGTGGACCGGGCGCGGACGCTGTCGGACAGGACCGTGCTCAGCGTGTTCGTCAACCCTACACAGTTTGGTCCCGGCGAAGATCTTGACAAGTATCCGCGCGATCGCGTGCGCGATGGGGAACTTGCCGCCGCACGAGACGTCGACTGTCTCTTCGCCCCGCACACGTCGGACGTGTATCCAGAGAAAAGCGCCATTACCGTCTCCCCCGGACCTCTCGCCGACCGACTCTGCGGCACAAACCGTCCTGGACATTTCGCGGGAGTGCTGCTCGTAGTGCTGAAACTCCTCAACATGGTAGAGCCAGACGTCGCGATCTTCGGGCGCAAGGACGCGCAGCAGGCGTGGCTGATTCGGCGCATGGTCCACGATCTCAACGTGCCGGTGATCATCGACGTCGCGCCGATCGTGCGCGAACCGGATGGCCTGGCAATGAGCTCTCGCAACGCATACCTCGACCGCACCCAGCGGTGCGCCGCCGCCGCGCTGTCCCGGGCCCTCGAGGCAGGACATCGGGCATTCGTTGGGGGAGATACGGAGCCCGCACACATCATCGACGTGACCAGGGCCGTTCTGGCCAACGAGCCCGCGGTCGTGGTCGAATATGTCGACGTGGTCGATCCTACGACCCTTGCGACACCGGAACGAGCGCACGACCAGTCCGTACTGGCCCTCGCCGTCCAACTCGGCGGGACGCGGCTGATTGATAACGTACCCTTGGGCGCAGGGCTTTCGGCTGATGTCTTCGTCGAGCGCTGACGGGGCGCGCGGCCTACCGCCGTGGGCTCACGTCTCTCCACACCGTCGCGAACACATCGCGCGGGTAGCCGGCCTGCTCGACGCGTGGGCGAGCCGGATCGCCGTACCCGACGCGGAACGCATGCGATGGCTCCGTGCCGCCTATCTGCATGACGCTCTGAAGGACGCCCCGGCAGACGAGTTGGCGGAACTTGCCGGTCCCGAGTGGCCGCAACGGGAGATCCGACACGGTCCCGCGGCCGCACGAAAAGCCGAGTTGGCCGGAGAAGACGACGGCGGCGTGCTGGATGCCGTACGCTACCACTCCGTAGGGTATGCGCCGTGGGATCAGGTGGGTCGCATGCTGTACCTCGCGGACTATCTCGAACCGGGCCGTGCCTTCTCGGGGCGCGAGCACGCTGGCTGGTTGGTGCGTGTTCCAACCGAGCCGGACGTGGTGTTGCGTGAAGTGACGCGCGGGCGGATTGCACGATCGTTGTCGAACGGACAGTCCCTGTTGCCCCAGACCGTCGCCTTTTGGAACTCGCTCGTCTGAAGTGGGGGCTTGGGATTGCGGCCGTCGTGGCAGCGGCGGCTGTGAGCGTGTGGCGCACGCGCGACGCGGGACCCGATCACGACGCCACGCCCGGGATTCCCGGCGAGGTTATCCCACTCGAGGTCGAAGTCTTGAACGCTACGACCATCGATGGTCTGGCGCGCCGGGTAACGCAATTGCTCCGCCGCCGTGGCATCGATGTGGTCTTCTATGGCTCCGAGCGACCGGGTGCGGTGGCTGTAACGACGCTCATTGTACGCCACGGCGATTCCACGGTCGCGATCCCCGTACGGAGTGCGCTTGGGATAGGGCGCATCGTCGTGGAACCTGACGAGGTGGCGCTGCTGGATGTCTCGGTGCTACTGGGCCCCGACGCCGCCGGCCTCAGAGACAATCCGTAGCTGGCCGCACGCAGCCTCGATGTCCAGACCGCGGCTCTTGCGGACGGTCACGTTCACTTCGCGAGCTCGCAGCACGTCCGCAAGGGCGTGCATGCGCTCCGGAGGTGTCGGCTGAAGGTGCGGGGCACCACCCGGGTGGAGTGGCAGGAGGTTGACGTGCGCGCGGAGTCCGCGCGCGCACGACGCCAGCGCTTCGGCATCTGCATCACTGTCATTTGCCCCGTGGATGCAGACGTACTCGAAGGTCACCCGGCGGGGAAACTTGGCCAGTTCCAACAGGACTTCGTCGAGCGGGTACTTCCGCTCGACGGGCATCAACGCTTGTCGCCGATCACTGCGTGCCGCGTGGAGTGACAGGGCCACACGAAACTGCTCCGGCCGTGCAGCGAGTTTGCGAAGCCCGGGCACCACACCGATCGTGCTCACCGTGATGTGACGGGCCCCGATCCCAAAGCCACGGGCATCGTTGAGCACCGACAGCGCGACATCCACCGCCGCCCAATTGTGTAGTGGTTCGCCCATGCCCATGAACACGATATTGGTGGGTGCGGCAACGTCAGGGCGAAGCACCAGTTCCCGCACCTGCGCGGTGATCTCCCAGGGAGCGAGGTGCCGGCCGAAGCCCATGCGCCCGGTAGCGCAGAAGACGCAACCGTACGCGCAACCCGCTTGTGAGGAAATGCAGAGCGTGCGGCGGCGGCGACCTTCTGGGATCATCACACTCTCTATCGCCGCCCCGTCGTCAAAACGCCAGAGAAACTTGCGAGTGCCGTCTCGCGCTTGGCGCTCGATCTCCAGCGCCGGCAATCGAAGCGGATGTGCGCGATCGAGGTCGGCGGCGAGGTCGCGGGGCAGATCGGTAGCGTCCGCCCAGACACGAACGGGCCGCTGCCACAGGCGGGGCAACAGCTGCCGTGCCCGGTACGGCGGATGACCGCGCTCGGTGACCCACCGCTCTATGGCGGCCGCCGCAGCGGCCGGCGTGAGGTCCAACCAAGTCACGGGCCGATGTCCGTTCCCACACCGATGCGAAACACGCCCCCTACCGCGTTCAGACCGCTCCCCCGGGCAACCGAGACCCGATAACGCCCCGCCCGAAACGCGAGCTCCACGACGGGCCGCCACGACGCGGTCCCAAACCCCTGCTCACGGGTCAACCCGAGATCGACGCGCAACCGATCCTGGAGGGCAATACCGCCGCTCAGCGTGTGCTCCAAGCCGGCACCGGCCGGACGGTAGGTAAACCCGTACCGTCCAAAAACGAGGGCGGTCGACCCCCAGAGCGTCGCGGTGCGCATCTGGTACTCGGCAGCCGCGTAGTAATCGGTCGCCTGATGGCCGGCGAGATCCGGCGTGGCGAATCGCGACGCGCCGGCGAGTGTTAGTCGTGGCATGAGCACGATCCGCCCACCGATATCGACCGTCAGACCACTCTCGGACCGGAAGTCGAAGCGCGACTCGTGCGCGCGGACGGTGAGACCGAGACGAGCCGGACCGAGCACCGCCCCGACCGCGGCGCCCGCGAACTGCTCGTAGACGAGAATCTCACCCAGCTCACTCGTGGGCGACGTCGTAGTGCGGATCAGCTCGTCGACCGACACGCGCCCCGCGAGCACGCCGACCGAGAATCGGCGGCTGACCCGAAAGGTGACGCCAGCGAGGATCGCGCTCAGCGACACCACGTCCGCCGTTTGCAGCACCTCGGCCCCTGCCGCGAGGCGCGCGCGCCCGACCGTCGCGCTCGGATTCCAAAACACGCCCGTCGGGCCTTCCTGCACGGCCGCGGGCCGGCCCAGCGTCGAGGCGGCAACGCGCCACAGGTCGGCGAGATCCGGTGCCTGTCCATGGAGCGGGGCCGCGAGCGCCGCACCCGCGCAGAGAGATAGCCACAGCGCTTTCACGGCCGTAGGTTGCCGGGTCCCCTCCGGAGTGTCAAGCCACCGCTTGCTGGGTCTTTCGGGGGCCATTATGTTGATGTCATGCTGGCACTTGAGCGTCCCAGGACGTGTTGCTCGCTGACGGATTGACTCTCTCCAGAAGGCCCCACGCCCGGCACATCCTCCCCGGCAACTAGCCTCAGGGATTCCGTGACCGCCACCGCGATGCGGACGCATCGCTGCGGCGCCCTGCGCCGTGAGCATATCGGCGAGGAGGTCCGGCTCGGCGGCTGGGTCCACCGGCGTCGGGATCTCGGCGGGCTCGTGTTTTTCGACCTGCGGGACCGCGACGGGCTAGTGCAGGTGGCCTTCGACGACGACACCAACCCGGAGGTCGTCGCACGGGCACGTGAGGTGACCGCGGAGTCCGTGGTGCTCATCCGTGGTCTCGTGCGGCAGCGGCCGGAAGATCAGCGGAATCCCGCGTTGGCGTCTGGCGAAATCGAGGTTGCCGCCAGCGACCTGGATCTCGTCGGCCCGGCGCCAGCCGAGCTGCCGATTCCGGTCTGGCGAACGAAGGGCGAGCCACTCCCCGCCGAGGAGCTGAGGCTCAAACACCGTTATCTCGACCTGCGGCGTCCGGAAATGCAGTACAACCTGGCATTGCGACACCGGCTCCTACAGCGGGCCCGACAGACGCTCGCCGACCTCGAGTTTCTCGAGATCGAGACACCGATGCTAACCAAGCCCACGCCGGAGGGCGCCCGCGACTACCTCGTTCCGTCGCGTGTGCACCCGGGCCAGTTCTACGCCCTGCCGCAGTCTCCCCAGATCTATAAGCAACTTCTCATGGTGGCTGGATACGACCGCTACTTCCAGATCGCGCGCTGCTTCCGCGACGAGGATCTTCGTGCCGATAGGCAACCCGAGTTCACTCAGATCGATATCGAGGCGTCGTTCGTTGACGCCACCGACGTGTATGCCGTTGTCGAGGCGGTGCTCATCGCCCTCTGGGCGGAGGCGGGCCAGACCGCAGAAATGCCGTTTCCGCGACTGCGCTACGCCGAGGCCTTGGAGCGCTTTGGGACCGACAAACCGGACCTGCGCTTCGAGTACGAGCTGTACGATCTCACCGAGCGGGTGCGTGATCGGGGATTCCGAGCTTTCGACGACGCGATCGCCAGCGGCGGTCGGGTGCGCGCCGTGCGGGTTGGGGACGGCACTCGATTGTCTCGGAAGCAGATCGATCAGCTCACGGGCCGCGCCAAGGAAGGCGGCGCCGGTGGTCTCGCCACCCTCAAACGACAAGGGGACCAGCTGACCGGCCCGCTGAGCAAGCTCTACGGCGCTAGCGCCGAGCATTTTGCAATGGAAGACGGCGACCTTCTGCTCGTGACCGCCGGCCCCGATGCCGTCACCTCCGCGTCACTCGACCGGGTACGCAGAGGCGTGATCAAGCTGATGGCCCCGCCCCCCGGCGTGACGCACGCCTTTGCATGGGTAGAGGAGTTCCCGCTCTTCGAACCGGATCCGGAGACGGGCAAGCCGGTGTTTGCTCATCACCCGTTCACCTCGCCCCATCCCGATGATCGGGAACGGTTCCTTGCCGGTGATTTCGCCCACGTGCGAGCCATTCATTACGATGTCGTCTACAACGGCAACGAACTGGGGAGCGGGTCGCTCCGTATTACGGATCCCGAGATTCAGTTGCGCGTGTTAGACGCGCTTGGTATGAACACCGCCGAAGCGCAGCGTCGGTTCGGGTTCCTGATGGACGCGCTCGCCGTGGGCGCGCCACCGCACGGCGGTTTCGCCATCGGGTTCGACCGGGTTGTCATGCTCCTTGCCGGCGGCGAGAGCCTGCGGGATGTCATCGCGTTCCCGAAGACGACCGCCGCCCGCGCGCTGTTCGAGGACGCGCCAACCCCGGTGCCTGCTGCCGAACTCGCAGACCTCGGCATTCGCCCACTCGTATGAGCAAGGACGTCACGCACCGCATCTCGGCCGAGGGCGCCGATCCTCTCGCGCTCGCCGGCGTCAATGACGCGAACCTCGACGAGCTATCGCAGGCGACGGGGGCGCAGATCGCCCTCCGCGGAGATCAGGTCATGGTCGCGGGTTCGCTCGACGCGGTCGAGCACGCGACCACGTTCGTGACGATCATGGTCGATCGAGCGCGCATGGGTGAAGTACTCGATGTCGATGACGTGCGCCGCCTCGTGGCCGGCGGCGCCAGCGTGGCAGAGCATTCAGCGAACGGCGATCTCAAGATCGCACTCCCGGGACTGCGCAAGCTCGTACAGCCCAAGTCTCCTGGCCAACGCGAGTACGTCACGGCGATCCGCGAAAACGACATCGTTATTGGTATTGGGCCGGCGGGAACTGGCAAGACCTATTTGGCCGTTGCCCTCGGTGTAGAAGCGCTCAGCCGTAAAACCGTGCGCCGCCTCATACTCGCGCGCCCGGCAGTGGAAGCCGGGGAACGCCTCGGGTTTCTGCCTGGCGACATGCAGGCCAAGGTCGACCCCTATCTGCGCCCGCTGTACGACGCGCTCGAAGACATGATGCCGGCGGATCGCATGCAACGCGCCCTGGATACGCGCATGATCGAGATTGCGCCACTGGCCTACATGCGGGGCCGGACGCTGGCGGACGCGTTCGTCATCCTGGATGAGGCACAGAACGTGACCGGCGGTCAGATGAAGATGTTTCTCACACGGCTCGGGGTAAACTCACGCGCGGTCGTGATCGGGGACAAGACACAAATCGATCTCCCACCGCACGAGGAATCCGGGTTGATTCAGATCGAACGCATTCTTCCCGGGATCGACGGCGTGGGATTCTGCTACCTAGAGGAACGCGACGTCGTGCGGCACCGTTTGGTCCGGGAGATCATCCGCGCCTACGCGGAAGGCCAAGGCGGATGAACGACGCCCGACGGGTCCCGCTGGCACTCGAGCCACCTCCCAGCAAGCTCCCACGGCGTATTGGGTTCCATGCCATCCGGTGGTTGCCGCTTGCGTTGCTCGCCGCGGTCACGTACGTGCTGTATCCGGACACCGGCTCGACTCAGGCCCCGTTGATGGAGGTAGGAGAAGTAGCGCAGGCAGACGTCGTGGCACCGTTCGCGTTCTACGTCCCCAAATCACCGGCCGAGATTCAGCGGGAGGCCGACGCCTTGGCGGCGACGGTTCGACCCATCTACGAGTTCCAACCCGAAGCGGTCGATTCCGTGCGGGCGACCGCCGTGGCGTTGTTCGACGCGCTCGACGCCACAGAAACCGATTCCACGCTCGCCGACTCCGCTGCGGCGTACGGACTGCGATTGAGCACGGAGGAAGCGGCGTTCCTATTTGAAGGAAGTCGTAGGGCCGCCTACCGCAGCGCCGCGTTGCGCATGATCGACCGGGAACTCGCACGCGGCATCGTGGCCAACGCCACGATCGATTCGGAGACCGCACGGGAAATCATCGAACGACGCGGCGAGACCGAACGAGTCGTCGCCCGAGACGCCGTCCTCTCACTGAGCACGTTCCTCGACCGCCGCAGCGCACGGCACCCGGAACCCAACTCCGTACTCGGCGATCAGCTCCACGTCCGGCTCCTCAACACGCTTTTCCGCCCCACGCTCGTACCCAACACGATCGAGACCGAGGCGCTGCGTGCCGAGCTACGCGCGGATGTCGATTCCCTGAAGGGCCTGGTACGCCAAAACGAGCGTATCATTGGCGAGCACGAGGTCGTGACCGCTGCAGTGCAGGAGCGCCTCGCGGCGCTGCTGAACGAACTCTCACGCCGCGGCGGGACGGGTGGGGTGACCCTTACGGGCGCGATCGGCAAGATCCTGACGAACGCACTGATCCTCTCGATCTTCTGGCTCCTGCTCATGCTGTACCGTCGCGAGACGTACGGGAACGCGCGCCAGATGACGATGGTCGGTGTCCTCTTCGGGATCGTCGTGCTAGGCGCGGCAGCCATGGTGCGTCTTTCGGCACCGGCGCCCGAACTCATTCCCATCCCGCTGGCCGCGATGTTGATTGCGATCTTTTTCAGCGGCCGCGTCGCGATGGTCGCGGCAACCGTCCTCGCGGTACTCCTGGCATCCCAGCACGTCTACGTCACCCAAGCATACTACGGCGACGAAGCCGCGCTGTATCTCGCGCTCATAGGCGGCGTAGCCGCAGCCGTGGGCATTCGCGCCATGCGCCGCCGCGCCCAGATGCTCGCCACCATGCTAATCGTGGCGGCCGCGTTCGCGGTGGCCGCCATCGCCATTGGACTGGCCGCGGACTATGAGATCGCGCGTATTGGCCTTACGATCATGCGCGGCGGGGGGAACGCTGTGGTTTCGGCGGCGCTGGCCAGCGTGGCGCTACCAGTGCTCGAAAACGTGAGCCGTTTGACGACAGATCTGACGCTGCTCGAGCTCTCCAATCCAACACACCCGCTGGTGCGGCGCCTTGCCACCGAGGCGCCGGGCACCTACGCGCACACTATCGCCGTAGCCAATCTGTGTGAGGCCGGCTGCAATGCGATTGGCGCCAACGGATTGCTCGCGCGCGTCGGGTGCTACTACCACGATATCGGCAAGATCAAGAAGCCCCAGTTCTTCGTCGAGAATCAGAGTGGCGGCACCAACCCGCACGACAAACTGAAGCCGGATGTGTCGGCCACGATCATTCGCAATCACGTAAAGGAAGGAATGGCGTTGGCCGACGAAGCGGGGCTCCCCGACATCGTCAAGGCGTTCATTCCGGAGCACCATGGCACCGCCGAGATCACGTATTTCCTCGAGCGGGCAAGGGACCGCGGCGACGAGCCTCCGGCCGACCATTACCGATATCCCGGGCCCAAACCGCGATCGGTCGAGACCGCCGTTGCAATGCTAGCGGACGGCGTGGAAGCCGCCCTTCGGGTGCTCAACGACCCCTCACCACAGGATATCCGTGAGGCGATCGACCACATCGTGGGGCAACGCGTGGCGACAGGTCAGTTGAACGATGCGCCGTTGACGCTGGCCCAACTCGATCGCGTGAAAGAGGAATTCAGCCGGGTCGTGTCCGGTGTGCACCACAACCGAATCGACTATCCGGTTAGGGCAGGTGGGATCGCTGCAGAATGGAAACCGGCTGCCCGCGCATGACGTAGTGGTCGATGCCGCCGGGGTGACACCCGGACTGAGCGCGGCACTCATTCGCCGGGCCGTGCAAACGGTGCTCCAGCAGGAATACGAAGCGCCGGCGAGGGTGCACGTGAACTTCCTCTCTAGCCAACGCATGCGCGCGCTGAATCGTCGGACCTTCTCTAGGGATCGGGCTACCGATGTGATCTCGTTTCGCCTGCAGCACGATGGGACGCTCGTGGGAGATGTGTACGTCTGTCCCCCGGTCGCCCGCCGGTCGGCGGTCACGCACGGCGTTACGTTTCGAGAGGAACTCGTTCGGCTGATTGTGCATGGGACGTTGCACGTGCTGGGTCATGACCATCCCGAGATACACGATCGCACAACCTCCTCGATGTGGCGTAGGCAGGAGCAATACGTGTGCGATATCCTGGGAGGGCGCCCCTGAGCCCGACCCTAGTCACCGTGATCGCGACGACGTGGGCCGCGCTGCTCGCCATGGCGGAGTCGATTGCCGTCCCGACGCGCGTTCTGGGCGAACCGCCCTCCAAACCCCACAGCCCGGTTCCCCTTGGACGAGCGCTCCTCATCGCTCGCCTGGCGCTTCTCGCCATCGCCGGTGTGACAGCGGGATCATCCCTCGATTGGTGGAAGCTGAGCTTGTGGGACGGCGCCGGCGCGGTGGGTATGGCCATCGCCCTCGGTTACCTGGCCGGCGAGGCTCTGCCCAAGACGTTAGGCCGACTGGCCCCCAATCTTGCCGCCGCGCTCGTGCCCGTCGCGCGTACGTCCCTCGTATTATTTCGCCCGCTCATCGGCATCGTGACGGGACTCGACCGGGGCTTTCACCGTGCCCTCGCGCCGCGTGTGGAGCCTGCAGGCGAGCTGGGAGAACCCCAGCAGGAGATGCTGGCAGGCGTACACTCGCTGCGAGAAACGACAGTCGCCGACATCATGACGCCCCGCCTCGATATTGCCGCCGTGGAAGGGCAGGCAACCTGGCACGAGGTCGTGGACCAGGTCAGCCGCAGCGATCACTCACGCATCCCCGTATACAACGAGAGTCTCGACGACCTCGTCGGACTGCTGCACGTCAAGGATCTCGCGCCGCGCGTCGTTGGACCGGCCGATCCACCGTCATCATGGCAACACATGCTTCGGCCCATTCGGTACGTCCCCGAGGCCAAGTCGCTTTCTGACCAACTGCGTGACTTTCAGCGCGGGACCGCGCATCTGGCGATCGTGGTGGACGAATACGGGGGTACGTCGGGACTCGTCACGCTGGAGGACATCCTCGAAGAGATCGTGGGTGAGATTCATGACGAGCACGATGTGCACGAGGCCCCCCCCATCGAGCAGGAAGGAGACGAGCGCTTCTGGGTCGATGGACGGTTGCCGCTCGACGACTTGTCCGACCTGCTCGGTTCGCAGATCGAACACGACGACGTCTCCACCGTCAGCGGACTGGTATACACCGAACTGGGCCGCGTACCGCGGCCCGGCGAGGAACTGCGCATCAACGGTTTTCGGGTCGTCGTTGAGCAGGTGTTCCGGCGCCGGATACAGCGCGTCTACTTCGAGCGGCTCGAGGGCGGCGAGGAGTCGGCGCCCGCCGACAAGATCGGCGGCGAGTCATGAACGGCGCCGTGTTGGCTGCAGGTGGAATGCTGCTCGCCGCGCTCGGCTCGATGTTGGCAGCGGGCGCCGCCTCAGTTAGTCGGTTGGAGCTGTCACGGTGGGTGGCGGAACGTCACGGGGCGGGGTCCCTCGCTACGGCGCTGCTCTCCACGCCCGAGCGGATACTCGGACCCACGACCGGGCTAAT
Organism: Gemmatimonadota bacterium; assembly: GCA_036679645.1. Lineage (GTDB taxonomy): Bacteria > Gemmatimonadota > Gemmatimonadetes > Gemmatimonadales > GWC2-71-9 > JADFNB01. The sequence continues at coordinate 35,505 of JAZDCY010000063.1, forward strand.
CGTGCTCGGTACCGTGGCAACGGCCATCGGCGCGTCACCCATACTCACGCAAGCGCCACTAGCGGGTGCCGCAGGGATGCTGTTGGCGGGCCTGCCCCTTTTCTTCGCTTTCGCGCACACGTTACCGCGTGCCCTCGGGCGCCGCTGGGCGGAACCGCTCATGCGATCGGTCGGGCCCTGGCTGGTGCGCAGCGGCTCGGTATGGTCGCTGTTCGCTCCACGCGGGACCGGTGGTCCCACGGACAACGTTGCGGACAACGAGGACGGCGCCGAGTCGGGGCCGACGGGATTCGTGGCGGGGCTGATCGCCTTCACCGAGCGGCCCGTGCGCGAGGTGATGACGGCGCGTACCGAAATCGTCGCGGCAGCCGAAGGCGCCCCGCTCGAGGAAGTGGCCGCTTTGGTAGAGGAATCGGGCTACACCCGGCTCCCGGTCTACCGGGAATCGCTCGACGACATAGTCGGGATGGTCCACGCGTTTGATCTGCTAAAGGCCGGCGAGACGGGATCGCTTCCCGTGCGGCCCGTTACCGTGACCCCCGGCACTCGACGGTGCGCAGATCTGCTTGTGGACCTTCAGCGGGACCGGCACCAGTTCGCGGTGGTGCTCGACGAGTTCGGGGGCACCGCGGGCATCGTAACCTTGGAGGATCTGCTCGAGGAACTGGTCGGCGAGATCTTCGATGAGTACGATCGACGTCCAGCCGTCCACGAACCGGGCATAGAGCTGCTCGAGATCGACGGTACCACGGCGTGCGATGAACTCGTGAGCCGGTTCGGGGTGGAGTTCCCCAATCGGGCCGAGACCGTCGGAGGACTCCTCGCGGTAGTGCTGGGGCGTATACCCCGACTCGGGGAACGAATCGTTATCGCGGGTCTGGAGTTCGACGTGCTCGCCGCAACGTCGGTGCGTGTCGAGCGGGTGGTCGTGCGGCGCGCCATGGCGGCATCATCCTAAGGCGTCTGCGCCGGTACTTCTTCGTCGGCCTCATCGTGATCGCGCCGGCGGGGGTCACCGCTGTCGTGGAGGCGCCCGTCATGTCGCGGATCCTGGGTGTGTCGTGCGTAAACGTGTTTGTGCCGACGACACCCAATCCCACTTCGGGATTCATGCTAGTCGTGCCACGCGACCGCCTGGTCGACGCGCAGATCGGTATCGAAGAGGCCATGAAGTTCGTCATCTCCGCCGGCTCGCTCTCGCCCGCACGGCCGTCGGCGCCGGTTCTGCGGCAGGGGATCGATATCGAGACGCTGCTCGAAGAGCGTGGCGATTGAAGCGCTTGCGGGAAGCTCCGCCCTGTCGCGAAGTTCCGCTATGTCGGTGAGCGAGTTGGTAGAGGGAATCGAAGCGCGCCGGGTAGCGACACTCGCCCGGGCCATTTCGATGGTAGAGAATGCGCGGGAGGGGTACGAGGAGCTGCTCAGCACCCTCCACGCTCACGCAGGCACCGCACACCGGATTGGCCTGACGGGACCTCCCGGTGCCGGGAAATCGACGCTGACGGAACGGATGATTCACGCCTACCGCGCCGAGGGTCTGAGGGTCGCGGTCATCGCGGTCGACCCGACCAGCGCCTTCACGGGTGGCGCACTTCTCGGCGATCGCATCCGGATGGAGTCGGTCACGCTCGACCCGGACGTCTATATCCGATCGATGGCGACGCGCGGCGAAATAGGCGGTACCGCGACCACCACGCGCGAGATCTGCGACATTCTCGATGCCTTTGGCTTCGACCGCATCATCATCGAGACGGTCGGCGTCGGACAGTCCGAACTTTCGATTGCCGCGACGGCAGATACCGTAGTCTTGGTCCTGGTCCCGGAGTCGGGTGACGGAGTACAGGTGCTGAAGGCCGGCGTGATGGAGATTGCCGATATCTACACTATCAATAAGGCAGACCGCCCCGGAGCCGACCGGCTGTGCCAGGAGATCGAGGTGATGCTGGGGATCCGGCGGGGAAACGCGTATCGCAATATCGCCCCGCACCATGCCCCGCGCGCCGATCCCATTCGGGCGGGAGGACGGGATGGCGGGATGGCGGAAAGTGAAGGCAGGAAGGAGGCTGCTGGGTGGGAGCCTCCCGTTCTGGCCACGTCGGCGTTGAAGAACGAAGGAGTCGATGAACTTGTTCATGCTATTGAGGACCACGCGACGCACCTCCGCTCGAGTGGCGAGCTGGAGAGACGGCGCAGGGCACGACTGGCCCGCCACACCCGAGAGGTGGTGGATCGGACCTTGCGTCACCTGGTGTGGCACGACCGCGACGGCGAGGCAACCCTCCAGAAGGGTTTGGAGGCGGTCGCTGGTGGCGATTTGAGTCCCTACGAGCTCGCGCAGGATATCCTCGCCGGGATTCGGCGGGAGGACACCAATGGCAGATAACGCACCCCACAGCACCTGGCGTGATCGCTACGACCGGGATACGAAGCGCGACGTCGAGTTCGTGACTCAGAGTTCGGTACCGGTCGATCCGCTTTACGGACCCGAGTCCCTGTCTGATTGGTCCTACGCCAACAAGCTCGGCGATCCCGGGTCTTTTCCGTTCACGCGCGGCGTGCACTCCACCATGTACCGGGGCCGCCTGTGGACCATGCGCCAATTCGCCGGCTTCGGAACAGCCCGCGACACGAATGCGCGGTTCAAGTTTCTGCTCGAGAAGGGGCAGACCGGGCTGTCCGTCGCGTTCGATTTCCCGACCCTGATGGGCTACGACTCCGACCACTCCCGTTCAGAGGGAGAGGTCGGCATGTGCGGCGTCGCCGTATCCTCGCTGGCCGACATGGAGACGATGTTCGACGGCATTCCGCTAGATCGAGTTTCCACGTCGATGACGATCAACGGACCCGCCGCGATGCTCTTCTGCTTCTACGTCGCGGCCGCCGAGCGACAGGGCGTGGACATTCGCACGATTCGAGGGACCGTCCAGAACGACATTCTCAAAGAGTACATGGCGCAACACGCGTGGGTGTACCCCGTCGAGCCGGCTCTCAAGATCATCGTTGACATGTTCGAGTGGGCGGTTGAGCACACCCCTCAATGGAACACAATATCGGTCAGTGGCTACCACATCCGGGAGGCCGGTGCTACTGCGGCCCAGGAACTCGCGTTCACTCTGGCCAACGGATTGGAATACGTTCGGCGTGGGGTGGCGCGCGGTCTCGATGTCGACGCATTCGCACCACGACTCTCGTTTTTCTGGGACGTGCACAACGATTTCTTCGAAGAGATCGCCAAGATGCGCGCGGCACGACGCATCTGGGCACACCACCTGCGGGACGAGTTCGGTGCCAAGGACCCGCGATCGTGGATCATGAGATTCCACAGCCAGACCGCCGGTGTGTCCCTGACCGCGCAACAGCCCATGAACAACGTCGTCCGGGTGGCTTACCAGGCGCTTGCCGCTGTGCTTGGCGGCACGCAGTCACTCCATACCAACTCGCTCGACGAGACGTACGCACTCCCTACCGAGGAATCCGCGCAACTCGCGTTGCGCACCCAACAGATCCTGGCACATGAGACTGGCGTTCCCAACGTCATCGATCCACTGGGTGGATCCTATTTCGTGGAGGCACTGACCGATCGCATGGAACGGGAGGCAGAAGCGATCTTTGCTGAGATTGCATCGATCGGCGGCGTGGTTCCCGGCATCGAGGCGGGTTGGTTCCAACGTCAAATCGCGGGGAGTGCACTGCGGCATCAGCACGAAGTCGAGCAGCACCGCCGTATCGTCGTCGGGGTGAACGAGTTCGTCGATGAAGGGGAGACAGGCGTCGAGACTCTCCGTGTCTCCGGCACCGCAGATACGGCGCAGCGGAAAGCTCTCGCCGCACTGCGGACGACCCGCGACGATGCGCGGGTCGAGCAGTGCCTGGGCGAGTTGCGCGCCGCAGCGGAACGAGAGGACAACGTAATACCCGCCATGCTCGATTGCGCCCGCACCTACTGCACGCTTTATGAAATCCGTCATGCCCTGGAGGAGGTCTACGGTGCCTACCGCGAACCGGTCTTCTTCTGAGCGGTCTCGGAAGCGCAGAGTTAGTCCCCGCACCCGCACCCAGTCCACCGGCCGCGCGGCGTCGCTCGCGCCCGTCGTGGCGGAGTTGTCGGGAATCGGGGAAACCGATCATTGGGTCGTCAGCTGCTATCTGAAACTCGAACCTCGCGACCGTTCGCGAGGCAAGTACCTCATCAAGCTCAAGAATCGCATCAAGCGTCAGCTGGCGGCGTTCGAAGACAGGCAACCAGACCGCGCGGCGCGTCAGCGCGTCGAGCGCGATCTGAACCGCATCCGGGACTATCTCGAGCATCCCAGCAATCTCCCGCCGGGCCGTGGCATTGCCCTGTTCGCCTCGGAAGCGCTCGATCTGTTCATGGCCGTGCCACTCGCGCAGGTCTTTCGGTCGCGCCTGGCCATTGCGCGCACTCCACTGGTTCGTGAACTGGCGGCGCTCAACGACGAGTTCGGGCGCGTGGTATGCGCAGTATTCGACCGGACATCCGCTCGTTTCTTCGACATCACAGTGCGCGAGGCGGTCGAGTTCCCGGCGATCGAGGTGGAAGAGAGCGTACGCGCCGGACGGTTTCACGCCTCTAGCGAATCGCGCACGCACGCGCGCAGCGAGACACGGGGCCGGGGTGTGGGTGCCTCAGCCTTGGGAGAACACAACTTCAACCAGCGGATCCGCGAAGAGAAACACCGGCACTATGCGCACGTTGCCCAGCGACTGTTCGCGCTTTCACGTGACGGCGATGTCGTGGGTATCGTGCTCGCCGGCACGGGCGTGGCCGTCGCGGCGGTGGAACCCCATCTGCACCCCTACACGCGGGACGCCGTTCTGGGAAGCGCCAAACTCAATCCCAAACTTGCCGCTCCAAGCGACGTGATGGAGACGGTTCTCGCCGTACGCTCGATGCGCGAGCGCGAGTGGGAGGCGCGTCACGTGGCTGAACTCGACGAGGGCCTCGGGAACCGGTGGGCGCTCAACGGTATCAGCCCGACGCTGGACGCGCTGAGTCGCGGGCAAGTGCGCACGCTGCTGGTGAATCCTACGGCCGAACTCATGGGCTATCGCTGTCAGGGCACCGGGCGACTGACTCTCGACGCCAACCGGTGTGCGGGCCAGGGGCCCGCCGAGCCGGTGGCCGACGTGATTGACGAAGCGATCGAAGAAGCCCTGCGACAGGGCAGCCATGTGGATGTGGTCGAAGACACCACCTTGCGTGGACACGTTGACGGCCTTGCGGCGCTGCTGCGCTTCAGGGTGGCATAGGGTGTTGTCTTGCTTTTCCTGGCGGGATAGCTTGCGGCGCACATGACAAGCAATGCCGCTAGCGAGCCCATTCGCGTGCTCGTGGCCAAGCCCGGCCTCGACGGGCACGACCGTGGCGCAAAGGTGGTAGCCGCGGCGTTGCGCGATGCCGGTATGGAGGTCATCTACACGGGCCTGCACCAGACGCCGGAGATGATCGCGACTGCCGCCGTGCAAGAGGACGTCCATGTCGTGGGCCTTTCCATTCTCTCTGGGGCGCACATGACGCTCTTCCCGCGCGTCAAGAAACTGCTCGACGAGGCCGGCAGGAACGACATCCTGCTAATGGGCGGCGGGATCATCCCGGAGGATGACATCCGGCGGCTGGAGGCCGAAGGCGTTGCCAGGCTCTTCGGCCCGGGCACACCGACGCCCACGATCATCGAGTACATCCGGTCCAGCGTCGGATCGCGCTCGACGTGACCGCCGGGTCGGAGACCACCCACACCGGTAACCGGCTGCGCGAGCTCGCTGCGGAGTATCGCGACCTCGCCGTTCGCCTCGAGCAGGGCGGCGGCGCCGAGAAGATCCGCAAACAGCACGACCAGGGAAAGCTCACGGCGCGTGAGCGGATTGGGCATCTGCTCGATCCGGACACCGCGTGGCTCGAGATCGGCCTGTTGATGGCCTACGACCGGTACGATGGTCAGGCGCCCGGCGTCGGGGTGGTGACCGGAGTGGGCATCGTATCGGGTCGTCCGATCGTCGTCGTCGCCAACGACGCCACGGTGAAGGCGGGATCGTGGTGGCCGGAGACGATCAAGAAGATGCTGCGCGCGCAGGAAGTCGCAATGCGGCAGCGTATTCCCATTATCTATCTCGTCGATTCCGCGGGCGTGAATCTCCCCTATCAGAGCGGCGTCTTCCCAGGACAATACGGCGCCGCGCGGATCTTCTACTACAACTCGATAATGCGCCGCTACCTCCACGTGCCGCAGATCAGCGCGGTGATGGGTCCGTGTGTCGCGGGCGGCGCATATCTCCCTGCCCTATCGGACGTCATCTATATGGTCGAGGGCACGTCCTTCATGGGGCTGGGTGGTCCCAATCTGGTAAAAGGGGCAACCGGACAGTCCGTGGACGGCGAGTTCCTCGGTGGGGCAGAGACGCATACGTCGGTGAGCGGCGTCGCGCACTATAGGGCGGCGGACGATGCAGTGTGCATTCGGATGATCCGTGAATACGTGGAGCGCCTGCCAGAGGCAGCCCCATCGCTGAGACCACGACGCGGTGACCCGGCGAAACCCGCCGCGAAACCACCTGCCGCCCTGTATGACATTCTACCCGCCGACCATCGCATGGCGTACGACATGCGCGACGTGCTGGCCTGCGTGCTCGACGGCGGTGCGCTCGACGAGTTTCAGCCGGACCGGGCGCAGGAGATGATGTGCGGCCACGGTGCAATCGAGGGATACCCCGTGGCGGTTATCGCGAACCAACGCGGCCTGATCAAGGGACGGGAGGGTGAGCGACCCAAGTTCGGCGGCATTGTCTACACGGAGAGTGCCGAGAAGGTCGCGTACTTCATTGACACGGCCAGCAGGGAGCGTATCCCGCTCCTCTTCGTGCAGGATGTAAGTGGGTTCATGGTGGGACCCGAAGCCGAGCACACCGGAATCATTCGCGCCGGTGCCCGCTTTGTCGAAGCGATGGCGGGCGCGCTCGTGCCGAAACTCGTTCTTACAGTAAATCACGCCTCGGGCGCCGGCTACTATGCCATGGCGGGTCAAGGGTTCGACCCCGACTTCATCCTATCCTGGCCGACGGGCCGCATGGGAGTCATGGAGGGAGACTCCGCGGTGCAGGCTGTGTTCGGAGACCGCGTCGCCGACCCCGCTGTAGGCAATGAGGTCGAGCAGATGCGTGCCGACTACGAGCATCAACTCGATGCCAAGTACGCGGGCGCGCGCGGGTACGTCGACGCGATCCTCCTGCCGGAGGAAACGCGCGACATACTTGCACTTGCGCTCCGCGTCTGCGGCACGTACGCCGGACCACACCTAGGCGCATTTGTGCTTCCCCCCATGGACTACACGGGCGCGTGACGTCCCGCCGCTCCCAGCTGCGGAACGCGGTCTTCTGCGTGGCGATCGCGATCGCCGGCGAGGCGTGTGCCGGCAGTCCCGCGCCGGCTGCCGCCCCCGGACCGGCACGCGGGCAGACGAGTGAGGCCGATGGTACCGCCGTGCGAGTGACGCCGCGCCGCGATCCACTGCTGCCGCCACAGTTCGCCCGACTCGCGGGGCTGATGCCGTTGCGATCCACCGGCGCCGACGTCTTTGTGGCCGATAACCCTACGTTCGATGGCCGCGGCGTCTTGATCGGCATCCTGGACTCTGGAATTGACGCAGGCGTGCCAGGTTTGCGAGAGACACCGGCCGGCGACCCGAAGATCGCTGACCTGCGAGATTTTTCGGGCGAAGGCCACATCGCCCTCCGGGAGGTAGCACCAGACACGGGTGACGGCGTGTGGGTCGACGATCAGTATGTCGCAGGGTTCTCGCGTCTCGCCGGACTGACTCGTGCCCCGGTGTTCGGCGGCCTCTTTCGCGAGCGCCCGCTAGGGGTTCCACCGGGAGCCGACGTGAACGGCGATGGCGACAACGAGGATGTCTTCCCAGTACTCGTCGCGCGCGCGAGCGACGGGTGGGTCGTCCTTACGGATACCGATGGCGACGGGACGCTCGCGAACGAGCGACCGGTCAGGGACTTCCGAGTAGCGGGCGAGACCTTCGCATATGGACCCCTGACCATCGCAGTGAACCTCACGGAGCAGCGAGGCGAACCACGGCTCGAGCTTTTCTTCGACAACTCCGGCCACGGCACCCACGTGGCAGGCATTGCGGCAGGTCACGATCTGTTCGGTGTCTCGGGGTTCGATGGTGTAGCTCCCGGCGCGCGGATCCTCGGCCTCAAGATCTCGAACAATGCCCGTGGTGGGATCTCGGTGACCGGCGCCATGCAGGCCGCCATGGAATACGCGGCGGAGTTCGCCGCCGCGAGGAACCTGCCCCTCGTACTGAACCTCAGCTTCGGCATAGGGAATGCGCGGGAGGGAACGGCGGCAATAGACTCGATCATCGACGCCTTTGCGCTCGCGCACCCCGATGTGCTCTTCGTCATCAGTGCCGGAAACGATGGTCCCGGCATTTCCACGGTGGATTTCCCGGGCTCCGCCGAATTTGCCCTCACGGTCTGCGCGCTGTTTCCCGGCGTCTTCGCACGTCCACCGGAACCGGGTGTGCGCCCCGCGCCCGACGTGTTGGGGTGGTGGAGCGGGCGAGGAGGTGAGACCCAGAAACCGGATCTCTGCGCACCCGGTGTGGCGTTTTCCAATGTTCCCCCCTGGAATGCCGGTGGCGAGGTATCCGGCGGTACCAGCATGGCTGCGCCACAGATCAGCGGCGCCGCGGCGCTTCTCCTCTCGGGCCTGACTCAGCTTGGCCAGCCGACCCGGGCGGTGGACCTGCAGCACGCCCTGGAGGCGACGGCGACCCTCATCGCCGGCGCGACGGTCATCGACGTCGGGACAGGCGTCCCCGATGTCCCTGCCGCCTTCCGTTGGCTGCGCGCCGCACACCAGGCGGGCCGGTTCTCCATTCGCGCGCTTGCGGATGGGGGTAATTCGTCTCACGCCTCCGCCGCATTCCGCCGCAATGGTCTCGCGGACCCCGGTGACACACTGCAGCGATTCACCGTGGCGGCAATCGGCGGACAGCCCTTTGCGCGCGTGCTGCTGCGCCCGGACGTTCCCTGGTTGCACGCCCCGGATGTGCTCGACTTTCACGGCGAACCCGTCACGGTGACGGTAACGTATGACGCGGCGGCGCTTACAGACCCCGGCCTGCACGTCGGCACCGTCTGGGCGGTTCCGGAAACCGACACCCTCGGTGGTGCGGCGTTCGGGCTCACCAATACCGTGATCGTGCCCGAGACATGGGTGCAGAGTTTCACCAAGCGGCGGTACCTCGAACCGGGTCGCTCTGATCGCTATTTTTTCCGCGTGACAGACCCGGACGGCGGCCTGAGCGTGCAGGTCACGGTGGATCCAGAGCGAGAGGCCACCCTGTACCTGTTCGAGCCCGGCGGCCGCCCGTTCAGAGAAACGAGTAGCGTAACCATGGGCGGCGACGCCAAGCTGCGGCAGATAATCCGCGTACGTGCGGAGGACGCCGTTCCGGGTGTCTACGAGGTGGTGATCGTCGCACCCCCGCTCGATGGCGTCACGTATGAGTTGAAGGTCCGGCGACCGCGCGTAACCATCAGCGTCACTCCCGAGCGGGCACTCGAGTTCGCGAACCGTACGCCGAGGCGTGTCGAAGCGCGCTTGGCGGCGGTTGTCGTGGGCGCGCGCCGAGCCGAGCGCATCCGTGTACGTCCCGATTGGGTGTCGACGATCCGATCCGTCGTGCCACCGTGGGCGACCGATCTCGTCATCGATGTGCGGCTCGACCCCGAACTCTGGTCCCGCGTGACCGATTTCGGCGTGACTCTTTTCGACACCGCGGGCCGATTGCTGATCGAGGAACCGCTGAACTACCCCGCCGGACGACACCGCATCGCAATCGATTCGCTGGGCGCGGACACGTTCGAGATCGAGCTGCTCCCGGCCTTTGCCAGCCAGCCCACTGATGGGGGATGGATGGTCGAAGTCGATGTCACGTACCTCGCGGAGACACCACTGCTGTCGCTGACGTTGGGTGCCGGAAATATGATCTCGATCCCCGCCGGAGGGTCCATCACGCTCCCCATCGTCATCCCCGGCTCGCTCATTCCGCTGCCCGAGGGCTTCCATCCGTTGCTGGAAGTCACCGCCGCAGCGGGCGACGACGAGACGACGCGACGTGTGATGGTGACACGCGCCAGCGGCGCAAGCCGATGACCCGAGCGAGCGCGAGACGCTCCAGCGTCCGCATCGCATCAGGCCAGGGTTTCTGGGGAGACTGGCTCGAGGCACCGGTGCGACAGGTTCTCGGGGGACCTATCGACTACTTGATGATGGACTATCTGGCTGAAGTCACCATGTCCATCATGCAGAAACAGCGCTCCCGCGATCCGGCACTTGGATACGCCAAGGACTTCGTGCCCCTCATGGAGCGGTTGCTCCCGGATCTCGTGAAACGCCGTATCCGGGTCACCGCAAACGCGGGTGGAGTCAACCCGAGGTCGTGCGCCGACGCGGTCATCGCGAGCGCACGCAAAGGTAAGTTGGCGGGGAAAGTGCGCGTCGGTGTCGTGGGTGGCGATGACATGCTCGACCGGCTCGACGAGCTGGTCGAGCGCGGGCACGTGCTCGCGAACCTCGACACGGGCGAGCCGCTCGAGAGCGTCCGGGAGCAGGTGCTGAGCGCCAACGCGTACCTGGGCGCGGAACCGGTGGTCGAGGCACTGCGCGCTCGTGCGGACGTCGTCATCACGGGCCGCGTGACCGACACGGGTCTGACACTCGGACCCATGATCGACGCCTTTGGCTGGCCGGCGGATGCATGGGACCGTCTCGCCGCCGGGACGGTCGCTGGACACATCATCGAATGCGGTGCGCAGTGTTCGGGTGGTAACTGTCTCGTCGGGTGGGAACGCATTCCGGGTCTCGACGAACCGGGCTACCCCATAATCGAGGCTCATGCCGACGGCACGTTCGTGGTTACCAAACACGACGGCACCGGCGGGCGCGTGTCGATACCGTCGGTGACCGAACAACTCGTCTACGAGATGGGCGATCCGACCAACTACATCACGCCGGACGTGGTCGCCGACTTCACGACCATCCAACTCGCGCGTGACGGCGCCAACAGAGTGCGCGTGTCCGGCGTGCGGGGACGTCCCGCAACCGACCACCTGAAGGTCTCGATCTCATATTTCTACGGCTACAAGGCCGTCGGCACGCTGGTGTACGCGTGGCCCGACGCCTTCAAGAAGGCCCAACGTGCCGACCGGATTCTGCGGAAGCGCCTGGAGCGTTTGGGGCTCGCGTTCGAGGAGATCATGACCGAGTTCGTCGGCGTGAACGCAACACACGGACGGCTGGCCGGGCCGCCCGACCCGGATCTGGCCGAGGTGCAACTCCGGGTAGGGGTGCGTGCGCGTGAGCGAAAACCGGTCGAGCGATTCACGCGAGAGATCGCCCCGCTGATCCTAAACGGGCCGCCGAGCGTGACCGGCTTCGCAGGCGGTCGACCGAAGGTCGAAGAGATCGTCGCGTATTGGCCGGCGCTCATTCCCAAGACGGAGATTCGGTCCACGGTGGAAATCCTGGAGGCGTAGTGGCGACGCGCACTGTTCAGTTGGTTCGGCTCGCGCATGCGCGCAGCGGGGACAAAGGCGATACCGCGAACATTGGGCTGATCGCGCTCGAGCCGGCCTACTATCCGGTGCTCGTGAAGGAAGTCACCGCCGCGCGGGTCGCCCGGCACTTCCGCGGTTTGATCAAGGGTTCGGTTGAGCGGTTCGAGCTGCCTAACGTGCGCGCGCTCAACTTTCTGCTGCACGGTGCCCTGGGTGGTGGCGGCACACTCTCGTTGAAGACCGACGCGCAGGGCAAGGTATTCTCTACGGCGCTGCTCCGAATGGAAATCCCCGTCCCCCGATCTCTCGATGTCTGACCAGCTGCGCCCTACGATCGAGGCGGGGGTGCTGACGCTCTTGCTGAACCGTCCCGACAAACGCAACGCGCTGAACCACGCGATGATCGAGGCCTTGCTCCGCGAGCTGGCGGATGCCGAGATCAACGGGCAGGTTCGTGTGGTGGTGGTACGTGGTGCCGGCAAGGATTTCTGCGCCGGCGCCGATCTGGCGGAGCTGCTCGAATCCGCCGAGCGGTCGGCCGAGGAAAACGCCGCAAGTGCTGCTCGGCTCGGCGAGGTGTTCCGGTGCATGCGCGCCTTACCCAAGCCAGTGGTCGCCGTCGTGCAAGGTCGCGCCCTCGCCGGCGGGTGCGGTTTGGCGAACGCGTGCGATCTGATCGTCGCACGCGCCGATGCGCAGTTCGGATACCCGGAAGTGTCGCGCGGTTTCGTACCGGCAATGGTCATGACGATGCTGCGTCGGGCAACGAGCGAAGCGGTCGCGTTCGATCTCGTCGCCACCGGACGGATGCTGACGGCGCACGAGGCGGCTGCCGTCGGACTCGTCGCGCGCGTGTATGATGCCGATGAGTTCGAGGATCGCGCGGCGGACTTCCTGACATCGCTCGCCGCCGCCAGCGGATCGGCGCTCGCCATGATCAAGAAACAACTCTACGAACTCGACGGCCGCAGCTTCGACGAGGGAATCCGGTTGGGGGCTTCGGTCAACGCGTTGGCACGGAGTACTCCGGACTTCAAGAGCGCCGTCGCGGCATTCCTGAAACGTTGATGCTCGCGCCCAGTGCCCGAAGCTGTATATTGGCCCGCGTCCAAATACATCTGGGGAACTTGCCATGACCGTACAGCGCCTGTTGCGAGAGGGTCTCGTCACCGGTCTCGTCGGAGCCACGGCCGTGGCAGTATGGTTTTTCCTGGTCGATCTCGTGGCGGGCCAGCCCTTCTACACCCCCGCCATGCTTGGCTCAGCGGTCTTCTGGGGACTGCGCGATCCGGCGCTGGTGGAGATTACTTTCCCCGCGGTAATCGGCTACACGATGCTGCACGTTATGGCATTCGGCCTGGTTGGGATGATTGCCGCGGTGCTCGCGGCACTCGTGGAAAGCTTTCCCTCCACGTTATTCATCGTCGTGGTCTTCTTCGCGATCTTCGAAGTGGGCTTCTACATCGTTGTGGCCATTCTCGCGCAACCCCTGCTCGGCGGGCTCGCCTGGTCGAGCGTCGCAATCGGCAACTTGGTCGCGGCTGGGGGTATGGGATTCTTCCTATGGCGCGTGCACCCGCGGATACGCCAGGGACTCGCCGACCATCCGCTGGGAGAGACGGCCGACGGGGAGTGATGCACCGTATCCCGCAGCCCTCAGCGCGCCCCGTATCGGCCGGCACGCTACCTCAACCGTCGGCTACCGTTCCCTTGATAGGCGTACCGCAGGGTGACACATCCCGGCACCGTCCCGGGACAGTAGTAGCCCAGAAACTCGACCTTGGCGTAGTGCCCGTCGCGGGTGCGAATGGCGTACACATGACCCTTGGGCTCGAGCACGTGGGAGAAAAGGCTGTACCGGTACCAACGCGTGAGCGCGGCGTTCGCGGTATCCGCACCAAAACGCGTCGCGCGATAGCCGTCGGCCGGCGCCTCGGTGACCGCGCCGAATCCGACCGGGCCCAGGTCGATCGCGTCCCCTGAGGCCATGACGTGAAAGCGCCGGAACGCGAGATCCCAACCGGCGGTATCGGGCACGTCGAGCGCGGCACCCGACGCGAACGAGAAGAACCGCCACGCGCGGTCGCTACCGGCGTCGAGTGTCACGGTATCGATCACGAGGCTCTCAGGAGGTACGGCGCGGGCCGCCCTTGGAGTGATCTCGAACTCGAGGACGTCGCGCGGCACGAGCGAACTGGCCACGAGAAAGCCGATGGCAAGCACGAACACACCAAAGCCGGTCGCGAGACCTATCTGCGCGCGGCGGGAGGGGCCCGGAGATGACATGGCGGCCATGGTAGCCGGGGGCCGACCGATTGTCCAATGATGCTGCTGCGAGCCGCAGGAGCGACGCGACGGTGACCGAACGGTGGCCCGCGGCCCGCGCCCTCAAGTTCCGGCAGGCGGCATTCGTCTACCTCCATACGGCGATCCTCTATGAGTCCGCGATGTACGCCATGATGCGATCCGGCATGGCGCCAGATCGCCTCGGCCCACCAGCCGTGTGGCTCCTCCTTGGCGCACTGATCGCGGCACTCGTCGTGAGCGGGATCTACTGGTGGCAGAACGTGTGGTTCGTGCGCGTGGTGTGGGCCGTCCACGGGATGCGGCTCCCATGGCTGATCAACGGGGCGTTCTTCGCAGAGACTGCCCGACTGCCGACGGCATTCTATCTTACGGCCATCGTGGTCGTCGTCATCACCCTGTGGGCGCTCGCGCGCGCTGGATGGGATCTATGATGAGCTTCCGAACCTATTTCGACGTCACCGGCGAGGACCGATCCCAGCTGGGCGCCCAGGTCGAGGACCAGCGCGCGCAGGTGCGGGAACGCCTGGCATCCGTCCGGACGACAGTTGCCGTGATGAGCGGAAAGGGCGGGGTTGGGAAGAGCTATCTCACGGCCTCCCTTGCAGGGGAACTCGCGGCACGGGGACGCGCCATAGGGGTGCTGGACGCCGACCTCCGCAGCCCCACTGTTGCTCGGCTGCTGGACGCCTCCGGTCCGTTACGGGTCGTCGAGCACGGCGTGGAGCCCGCGGCGGGGCGAGATGGCATTCGGGTCATCTCCAGCGACTTTCTCCTCGACGACGGCCAACCGCTTACGTGGCGTGGTCCCGAAGCCGAACGGCACCTGTGGCGGGGCGCCCTCGAGGCCGGCGTGCTGCGCGAGTTCCTCGCGCACGTCGTGTGGGGCACACTGGACGTGCTGCTGATCGACCTCCCACCCGGGGCCGATGCGGCAACGGAACTGGCACCTCTGGTTCCGGACATGGCCGGCACGATAGCCGTGACCATTCCGTCGGAGGAATCGCGGCGGTCGGTGGAACGGGCCATGCGGGCGGCGCGCGACGCGGGGCTCACGTTGCTGGGCGTGGCGGAGAACATGAGCGGATATGCCTGCGCCGAGTGCGGGCATACTCGTCCGCTCTTCGCCGGCGACGCGGGCGCGCGGCTGGCCGACGAGTTTCAGGTCCCGCTGCTGGCGCGGATCCCGTTCGACCCAGGGGCAGGGAGCCTGGTCACCTCTCCCAGCGCTCCGGTCGGGCAACTCATCACGCACCTCGAGGCTGCGCTCTCATGAAATTCCTCTGCATCGACTGCGATGAGCAGATGGTATTCGAAGACCGGCAACAGCCCGGAGACGGCACCTTCGCGGCGGCGTTTCGCTGTCCGGGATGCGGGCGGCGGATGGCGCTGCTGGCCAATCCCATGGAGTCCCAGTTGGTGGGATCCCTGGGGGTCAAGATCGGAGGCCGTGAGCTCGACGAGCAGCCGTTCGAGCTGACGCGTGCCCAGATGGTCGGCAAACCGGACGCCTTCGACGATGCCGAGCCGAGCGAGGCGGCGACTGCGGGGAAGCCGGGCCCGGTCGTCTGGTCCCCGCAGGCGGAGGAACGGCTGTCCCGGGCGCCGACCTTCGTGCGCGGTATGATCAAGCGCATCTACGCAGAGTACGCCCGGGACCAGGGCATTGCAGAAATTACCCCCGAGGTGATGGACACCGCGCGCACGGACCTTGGGCTGGAGGGCATGTGAGCGACGACCCGTTGGAGCGGGTCGTGCGGGACCTACGTATTCAGATCGATGCGACCCTGTGTGTTGCGTTCGGAGACTGCATCGATGTCGCGCCCGAGGCCTTTCAGCTCGACGGCAACGATGTAGTGGCCTTTGTCGAGCCCGATGGCGTCGGACGGGAACGCCTGCTTTCGGCCTGCGACGTGTGCCCGGTGGACGCGCTCACCGTCTGGTCCGTCGACGGCACTCAACTGGTCCCTTGACATATCCACGGGCTGGTTGGCATAGTCCGCCAGGCAAAAAAATGACGGTACGGCACGGCGCTTTGGGAGGGGGCGGGGGACGGGGCGGTGAGGGCGCCGTTGATACAAGTTGGGCCGGGCTCCGGCCCTGCGACTGCGACCTGCGACCCCTGGAGGGGACAGGATGTACCGTGAGGTATTCGTCCCCGTCGACAACTCGCAGCATGCCGATTGGGCTGTCGACCGAGCGATCGAGTTATGTGCCGCCAGTGACGGGCGCATTACCGGCAATCATGTGTACGCCGCCCGCTTGCATGACGTGAGATTCCGGCAGCTCGAAACCGGTCTCCCCGCACAGTTCCAGACCCCCAAAGAGATCAAGCGGCAACGGAAGGTCCACGACAAGCTGATCGAGAAGGGCCTCCAGCTCATCTCCGACTCGTTTCTCGATCAGGTTGAGAACCGCTGTGCCAAGAGCTCAATCCCGCTGCGGCGCCAGCTGCTCGAGGGGATCAACTACGAGGAGATCGTCAAGGAGGTCAACAGCGGGGCAGGGCAGCTACCCAGCCTCATCGGCTTCGATGCCAACATCGCGTCCCGCTACGATGGCGGCGAGACGGTACGCGGCGACGTGCGCCTCGACGCAGATGGCCGCATTGTGGGTGAAGAGGAGGATCTCGCCGACAAACTCGCCGGTACCTCCGGTCGGGACTACGATCTCGTCATCCTTGGGGCACACGGCATCGGGCGGCAACCGTACTCGCAGCTCGGGGGCGTGGTCGCACGGGTAGCGCGGGGGGTGCAGAGGGACACGCTCATCGTCCGCGACGATCGAACACTGCGCCCAGACGTTCGATGCGACCCTTTACGTCTGCAGCGCGTTCGACGTCGAATACCACCACGCGGTCTTCAACAACATCAAAGACGTCCTCTCAGCCCGCGCCTCGAAGGTATTCAAGTTCGAGGAGCAGGAGGAGCTGCACAACAACATCATAGACAAGGGCCTCCTCAAGCTCTCGCAGGCGCACCTCAAGCGCGCTGAGACGATGGCGCAGGAGTTTCCCGACGTCGAACTGGTCACGCAGATCCTGATCGGCAAGCCCTTCCAGGTCATCCTCCAGTGGGCGGAAGAGATTGAGCCCAGTCTGCTGCTCATCGGTCGGCACGGGGCGCATCGCATCGATGGAACGGCCATAGGCTCTCAGACGGAGAACCTGCTGCGCCTGGCGTCGTGCAACACGCTGGTGACGGGTACGGTGGGGATTCGTCCCGAAGACATTCCGTGGATCGAGGAGGACGGTGAGGCGGGACTCCAGTGGGCTCCCGACGCCGAGGTCCGGATGCTCCGAGTGCCGCCATTCGCACAGGGCATCGCCCGCCGCGCAGTGGAGGAGTTCGTCAAGGAGCGGGGCGGGGACGTCGTCACGAACAAGGGGCTCGACGAGGCCATCCAGAAACTGCTGCCAACTCACATGCAGCTCATCATGGGGATCGGTGACGCCGAGGAATTGGCGCGCGCCGAGGTGAAGGCCGACGAACAGATGGCCGCCACCGTGGTCATGGGTTCGGAGGACGATACGGAGCCCGCCGGTGCAATGGTGGATGTGAAGTGCCCCATTACGGGACACGTTACCGTTCGGGAGCGCACCACCGCCGATCCATCCGTGTGGACCCGTGAGGCGTTCGCGCGGCTCGGTGTCGTGCCGCTGATCGCCCGGCCGCTGGCGCGGAACACGGTCGAGAAGTTCGCGCGCACCCAAGGTTTGTGGCGCATCGCCACCCACATCATGGACGAGAACAAGCAGGCCATGATCGAGGCCGACGAGTTCGACGCCGAGACCATGATGGGCATGTTCCGGGAGCTGCGCGCCAAGCAGATCCGCGCGGAGGCGGAAGGCGGCGATGCCCTGTCGCCGGAGATGCGCACGTTCATCGAAGAGGCCAAGGCGTCGGGTGTCTCGCGGTGTCCCATACGGGACATCGAAGAGCAGACCGCAAAGTGTCCCGTCGATTTCAAGACAATGACACCCGAAGACGCAAAGGCGGCCGTCGAGGAGCACATGAATCGGGAAGGGACGGGGGCATCCAAGACGTGAGTGGAACGCCGCTCGCGTTCCTCGAAAACGCGCCGGCGGCGGCACCCGGCACCTTTATCCCCCACGTCGTCGCGTGGAACCTCACGCGACGGTGTAACCTCGAGTGCGCCCACTGTTACATCACCGCCGGACCCGATGAAACCGCCGACGACGAGCTGTCCACCGACGAGTGCTTCCGGATTGCGGACGAGATCCTGGCGCTGAACTCCTCGCCGATGTTCGTCCTCTCGGGTGGCGAGCCGCTGCTGCGCCCCGATCTCGCCGATATTGCGTCGTTTGCGGTCGAGCGCGGCGCCACTGTCGTCGTCGGCACCAACGGGACGCTCCTCACCGATGACCGGATCGACGAACTGCACGGCGCCGGCGTGAGCGGCGTGGCGGTGAGCGTCGATTCGCTCGAGTCATCGTACCACGATCGCTTTCGCCACGGACACGGTTCGCTCAAGGCAACTCTCGAGGCCGTCGAGCGACTTGGCCGCCACCGGCTCGATTTCGTGGTGCAGGCAACACTCACGAAGGGCAACCGTGAGGAGCTGCGTGATCTCGTAGCCTGGGCTGCCGAGAAGGGAGCGGTGTCGTTCAACGCTTACTTCCTGGTATCGACGGGGCGCGGGTCGGGCATGCGCGACCTATCGCCCGACGACTACGAGGACCTGCTCACCACGCTGGTGGATCTTCACGTGGAGTACCTCGGCCGCATGATGGTGCGCGCGAAATGCGCGCCGCATTTCATGCGACTGGTGCACCAGCGCGCGCCCGATTCACCCATACTGAACTACGAGACGCGCTGTCCGTGCGGCGTCCAGTACTGCCGGATTACGCCCGACGGGAAGCTCACTGCCTGTCCCTACCTCCCGCGCGCCGCGGGCGATCTCCGCGAAGCCTCGTTTGCCGACATATGGAATACGGCCCCACTCTTCGTGGAGCTACGCGGCGGCGAGTTGGGCGGAAAATGCGGACAGTGCAACTACCGCAAGCTCTGTGGTGGGTGTCGGGCACGCGCGTATGCGCTGGAAGGAGACCCAATGGCCGCCGATCCGTCGTGCGCGTATGAACCGGATTCGGCCGCTACCCTGATTGAGCCGACACGTGCCGTCACGTATGGGAAGCCCGCCACTCCGGGCTTGCAATGGACACCTGACGCAGAGGCGCGAATGCGCCGCATTCCGTCATTCGTGCGCGGCGTGGTAGTCGACCGCGTGGAGCGATTCGCGCGCGACCGGGGACATCATGAGGTGACAGTCGATCTGCTGACCGAGGTACGGAGCGCAATGCCGCTCGACTTCTCCAAGCTCAAACCCTTCTTCCTGCGTGACGATGCCTGACTTGTACGCGCTCCTGCAGGCGGCCGCCGATGGGGCGACGGCCAGTTACCGCGATTTCCCCGTCATCGGGAGCCGCGCCGCCGTGTGGATCGCGGCGCAGGTACACCTCATGTTCGCCGCCTTTGTCCTGGGCGTGCCGATGTTTGCCGTGATCACCGAACTGATCGGCATCGTGGCCAGGGACAGCAAGTACGACAAGCTGTCAAAGGAATTCACGCGTCTGCTGGTCTTCGCATACAGCGCCACCGCGTTGTGGGGCGCGGTGTTGGTGTTCTTCCTCACCACCCTGTACCCCAGATTCTGGACGCACATGACGGAGATCTTCGGCCCGTCCATGTGGGTCTACGTCGGACTGTTTTTCGTCGAGTCGTTCACTCTCTACCTGTACTACTATGGGTGGGATCGCTGGAACGTGGGACGCGCCAAGTGGGGACATTGGGGACTCGGCCTGCTACTGAATGTCTGGGGCACGGCCGTCATGATCATCGCAAATGGCTGGCTGACGTATATGATGTCGCCACCGGAAGGCGCAACGGTCGCCGGGCTTCCAGATGGCGTGTCGACGTGGAACGCAATCGCCAACGCCACGTGGATGCCCATCAACATCCACCGCCTCATCGCGAACGCCGTCTTCGGTGGCTCGATCGTCGCGGGGTACGCCGCGTACCGTTTTCTCGCCGCCCGTACCGACGAGGAACGGGCGCACTACGATTGGATGGGGTACGTCGGCAATTTCATCGCGATCTCGACGTTCATCGTGCTGCCGTTTGCCGGCTACTACCTGGGGCGCGAGATCTACGAGTACAACCAGCAGATGGGCATCACGATGATGGGCGGCTTCATGAGCTGGTTGTGGATCGTGCAGGCGGTGCTCATCGGCGTGTTGTTCCTTGCGGCAAACTATTACCTGTGGATCGGCATGGGCCGCATCCCCGGTGCCGAACGATTCATGCCGTACACCAAGTGGATGCTTCTCATCCTCATCATCGGGTGGCTGGTCTGGGCGACCCCTCACACGATGATCGCGAGTCGGGCTGAGATGGCGGCGATGGGCGGGTCCCACCACCCATTCCTGGGCATTCTCGGGGTCATGAGTGCAAAGAACACCGCCGTGAACTTCATGATCCTCACGACTTTCCTCTCGTTTCTACTCTATCGGCGCGCCAACAAGGAACCCACCGTGTCGTGGGCCCAGACCGGGACACTCATCGAGGGTGCAATGTTCGCTGTCTCTGCCGGGGTCGTCCTCTTCTACGGGATCTACGGGTACTTCGTCGAGGCCATCGTCCGCATCGGGTTCAGCGTCTACCAGGTCGGTGCGGTGCTGGCGTGCATCATTGGTGTCACGGTGATCGACATCGCGTTGTTGCGCGGCGCGAAGTCGCGCGGCGCCATTCGCTGGGGCCAGATGCCGGAGCGGTCGCAGTACGCGCTCTTTGTGCTCGCGGTAACCTTCACCTGGCTCATGGGACTCATGGGCTTTGCCCGCAGCGGTATCCGGCAGCACTGGCACGTGTGGGAGATCGTGCGCGACACCAGCGCGTCCGCCGCGACGCCGGCCCTTGGGTACGCCGCATGGGTCATCAGCGCGTGCGTGCTCATTTTCCTCTCGCTGGTGGCGTTCATCTTCTGGCTCGGCGGACTCGCCGAACGGGCGGTGGCCAAAGGGACGACGATCCCGGTACCCGTACCGGCAACGGGAAGAGGACACTAGATGCTCGCGACCAACCTAAAGGTCCTGGCCGTGGCACTCCTGACCATCGGATTCTATGCACTCGTGGCCAATACTATTCCCCAGCTGGAGTCGGAGGTGCCGGAAAACCTCGCGCTCGGCAGCGATGTCACCGCCGAGCAGCTCGTCGAAGCGGGCGAGCGCGTGTATCAGGGAGCCGGCGGATGTACAGCCTGTCACGGGCTTGGGACCCGGGCGCCCAACCTCCTCACCGATCACGCCGGTGAAGGCGCGATAGGGTCCCGGTGCGGAAGCAGGGAATCGGACAAGGACTGCAAAGCGTACCTGTACGAGTCGTTGACGGACCCGGGAGCGTATGTCGTCGACGGATTCGAGAGCATCATGCCCGACATGCGGCGGCAACTCCCGGAGGATCAGATCTGGGCGACCGTCGCCTTCCTCCAGTCCCAAGGCGGAGAGGTAACCGTCACCGGCGCCGATCTGCCGGCGGACGAGGAGGGAGGACAAGCCGACGCGGCAAGTGCACCGCAACGATCGGCAACGACCGACCCGTTGCAGCTCCTGAGCGAAAACGCGTGCCTCGGCTGCCACGCCATCGATGGCGCAGGCCCGCCGATCGGTCCCTCGTTCGACGCGATCGGCGCCCGCATATCGGCCGATCGTATTCGCCGCGGCATCATCGATCCCGACTCTGAGATCGCCCAGGGCTTTGACGCAATGGCCGGTGTCATGCCCAAGATATTTGGAGATCAACTCTCCGCGGCGCAGCTCGAGGTACTCGTTGCCTTTCTCGCGGGGAGGCGCTAGTGGCACCACGTAGATCGTACTTGCGGCACCCCTTCTGGCAAGCGGTTGTCCTGCTCGTGGCAGCCTACCTGTTGTTCAAGTGGGGTATCGCGATCATTCCCCCCCTCTTTGGGATGGCCAGTGCACCGGTCCCAACGAGCGTCGTGCTTCAGTACATGCTGACCGCCATGGTTGGCATCCTGATCTACGTGAGTGATAACGAGGACCGTTGGCGCCAGTTCAAGGAACCGCTCAACGCCGTCCTCGTAGATGGAGATAAGCGCTGGATGCGCGGGGCGTTGATGGTGTTCGTGCCGGTTTTGGTCGGCTTCGTCACCTATGAACAGGTCCGGCCCAAGGTGTCCGCCCCAATTCAGTTCCGTGCGATCCACCCAGCACCTCCCGGACAAATCACGTTCCGCGGGCGCACCATTCAGCTCACGGGACTCGAGAATCCTCTGCGCAGCCAGGGATCGCGCGAGGATCACTACGAAACGGGTCGCCGCGTTTACTATCAGAATTGCCTCCCATGTCACGGCGACCAGTTGGACGGCGAGGGGCGCTTTGCACACGGGTTCAGTCCCACGCCGCTTCCGTTCGACGACGCCGGAACGATCGCCCAACTCACCGAGAGTTTCGTCTTCTGGCGCATTGCCAAGGGAGGACCCGGACTCCCCAACGAGGGAACACCGTGGAATTCGGCGATGCCCGTGTGGGAAGATTTTCTCACTGAAGATGAGATCTGGTCGGTGATCATCTTCCTGTACGAGCAGAGCGGCTGGGAGCCCCGGCGGTGGGAGGTCGAGGAGGAAGGGGAAGCGGAAGGGGACAGTGATGAATAGGGCCGGAAGGCGGAACGGCGGAATGGCGGGAGGAAACGGCGTCGGCCGGGCAGTGACGATACTCGCGCTGGCTTTCGTACTACTTCCCGCCTTCCCGCCTTCCCGCCTCTCCGCCCAGGATCTCGAACGTGGTAGGGAGCTCTACGACCGTTGGTGTCTTGCCTGCCACGGCGAAACCGGGACAGGGGACGGCGAGGCGGCGGCGTACATGCTGCCGCGTCCGCGCGATTTCACCGGGGCCCTCTATCAGATCCGCACGACGGCGAGCGGCGAACTCCCGACGGACGACGACTTGCGGCGCGTCATGGAGCTGGGCATCCCCGGGACCGCAATGCCCGGTTGGACGGACCGCTTGAGTTCCGGCGAGCGAGACGATGTAATCGGGTACATCAAGTCGCTGTCGCGTTTTTTCGACGGCACTGAGCCAGAACCGTACGATTTCGGCGGTGCGCCCGGTGTGTCGGACGAGGGGATTGCCGAAGGTGCCCGCATCTATCGGGAACTGGAATGCTTCAAGTGTCACGGCGATGCCGGCCGCGGAGACGGACCTTCGGCGCCGACCATGACCGACGACTGGGACCATCCAATCCGTCCCGCGGATCTCACCCGGCCCTGGGCGTTCAACGGCGGCAGCGAGGTCGGCGACATCTACCGACGACTGCGCACGGGGTTGGACGGAACCCCCATGCCCTCGTTCACCGACGTGATCGACGCCGAGATCATCACCGAAGAGCAGCTCTGGCGCGTTGCGCAGTGGGTCCGCAGTCTCGCGCCGGGTGACCCCACGGTGCGCGAGGTCATCCGTGCGGCGCGCACGGAGACAGCCCTTCCCAGCGGCCCGACCGACACCGCGTGGTCCGGCGTGAAGCCCTTTTACATCCCGCTGGTTGGGCAGATCATCATGAAGCCCCGGCGGTTCACGCCGACCGTCGACGGTGTTTGGGTGCGCGCCCTGCACGACGGAGAACGCCTGGCGATCCATCTTGCGTGGAGCGATCCGTCTGCCAGCCCGGACGACGATTGGCAGGACTGGCTCGAGCTGATTGCGCAGACGGTAACGGATGTCGATGGTGCACTCGACACCGTCCAGGGTCCCGACCGGATTGCCGTCCAGTTTCCTGCGCGGCGCGTCGAGGGCCTGCAGCGACCGTACTTTCTGGGCGGGGACCGGCGGCGGCCGGTATATTCCTGGCATTGGCAGAGCACTCCCGATCAATTGCTGGTGGGCAGGGCGACCGGCCTCGATGCGTTTGCGGCGGGCGCTGCCACCGACGTGACGCACGCAGCAGCGTTTACCGACGGGCAGTGGCAAATACAGCTCACGCGCGCGCGCGTGCCGAGCGATTCGACCGCACCCACGTTCGCCGAGGGGGAAGCGATACCGATCGCGTTCCAGGCGGCCGACGGCAGTTCGGGCGAGGATGCGGTCAGTGGATCGGTGAGCGCGTGGTATGCTATTTACCTTGATGTTCCAACACCACCAAGCGTTTTTGTTGCGCCGGTGGTTGCTGCACTCCTTACGGCAGGACTCGGCGTGCTCGTGGTGACGCGGGCGCAGCGACGCGAACGTGGAGACTCAACGGAGGCATGATGCGACATCTTGTGGCTTGTTCGATAATTGGTGTACTGGCGTGCGGCGGTGGCGAGGGCGGATCTGACGGCGGCGACGACGCGGCAACGGTGGCCCCGTTGGGAACCGCGTCCATCAACGGCGTGGTGACTTTCGACGGTACGCCTCCGGCCAATCCGACCATCGACATGGCCGATGAGCCGGAGTGCGTCGCCAAGTACACCGACGACGCGCGGGATCCGATAGTGTCGGTTACCGACGGAATGCTCGCCAACGTGTTTGTGCGGGTTACCGGGGGCCTGCCCGCCGGGCCGTACCCCATGCCCGCAAGCCCGGCGGTCATCGATCAAGATGGGTGTCTGTACCACCCCCGTGTCTTGGGTGTCATGGTTGGACAGGACCTCGATATCCGCAACAGTGACCCGCTGCAGCACAACATCAAGGCCGTGCCCACGGAACAGCGCGGCTTCAACATCAGCCAGCCACGAGCTGGAATGACCACGACCCGTTCGTTCAACACGCCGGAAGTGATGGTCCCGTTGGAGTGCAGCGTGCACGGGTGGATGAATGCGTACCTGGGCGTCGTTGACCATCCCTATTTCGCCACATCGGGCGCCGATGGCACTTTCTCGATTCCCGGTCTCCCCGCCGGTAGCTATACGCTCGAGGCCTGGCACGAGACGCTGGGGACCCGGACGCTCGAGGTCGAGGTCGACGATGGTGGCAGCGTAACCGTAACCCTCGTCTTCGGCTCCTCCACGAGCTGAGGAGTACACTCCATGGGTTCCTTCCTGGACTGGTTCCTTCCGCCGGGCGCCTCGACGTTCGCCGCGGACATCGACCGCATCTACTATGCGGTGCTCATCATCACCGGCATCGCGTTCGTGATCGTCGAAGCCGGCCTCGTCTGGTTCGCGATCAAGTACCGGGCGCGTCCGGGCCGAAAGGCCACGTACACGCACGGGAGTATGCGCGCGGAGATGATCTGGACGGCAATACCTGCCGTCTCGGTGGTCGCCCTTGGCATTTGGAGCGGCACCGTGTGGAACAACATCAAGGCGCGCGACAGCATTCCAGAGGGCGCCTTGGAATACGCCGTGATGGTGAGCCAGTTCGAGTGGATGTTCACGTACGCCGGACGGGACGGTGAGATCGGCACGGCGGATGACTTCACGTTACGAAATCAGCTACACGTTCCGGTTGGGCGTGCAGTAGTGCTCCGGCTGCAATCCGAGGACGTCATCCATTCCCTGTTCATCCCCGCGTTCCGCGTCAAGCAGGACATCGTACCGGGAATGCATATGGCCGTCTGGTTCGAGGCGACGCAAACAGGAAGATTCGAAATCGCATGCGCCGAGTTGTGCGGGAACGGTCACACGACGATGGGTGCGATGACGACCGTGCATTCTACCGCGGAATTCGACGAGTGGGTCGCGAGCCGCCCTGCAACTACCGCGCTGAGATAGAGGAAACGAATGGCGACGACGGCACTACCTCAGGAGGCGGCGCACGCGGAAGCGCACGAACTTCCGTTCATCCGCAAATACATCTTCTCGACCGACCACAAGATCATAGGCATCCAGTTCCTGCTGATGAGCCTGGCGTTCCTGGGCATAGGCGGCTTCGCGGCAATGCTGATACGGTGGCAGCTCGGATTCCCCGACGTGGCCATCCCCGGCGCGACAATTCTCCCAGAGACCATGGCGCCGGGTGGGTATCTGCTGCCCGAGTTCTACAACTCCCTGGTCACGATGCACGGCACGTTGATGGTCTTTTTTGCCGTGATGCCTTTGCTCGTGGGCGTATTCGGGAACTTTTTGATCCCGTTGAAGATCGGTGCGCCCGACATGGCGTTTCCGCGACTCAACATGTGGTCGTTCTGGATCGCCGTTCCCGCTGGGGTCCTCATGCTGTCGGGATTCTTCGTTGAGGGCGGGGCAGCGGGCGCAGGATGGACCTCGTACGCTCCGCTGTCGGCGAATAGCGAGTACTCGGGGGTGTTTCTGGGCCAACAGTTGTGGTTGTTGAGTCTGGCCGTGCTGGGGCTCTCGTCGATCCTGGGTGCTACAAACTACATCACGACCGTCGTGAACCTGCGGGCACCCGGCATGACCTGGTTCCGGCTGCCGCTTTCCATCTGGGCGCTGTTCATCACTGCGATTCTCGTGCTCCTCGCAATCCCGATTCTTTCCGGGGCTGCGATCATGCTGTTCTTCGATCAGACGATCGGCACGCACTTCTTCGACGCAACCGGGGGAGGCCAGCCCCTCCTGTGGCAGCACCTGTTCTGGTACTTCGGCCACCCGGAGGTGTACATCCTCATCCTGCCGGGAATGGGTATGGTCTCTGACATCATCGCCAACGGGTCGCGCAAGCCGGTGTTTGGCTACCATTCGATGGTGTATGCGCTCATCGCAATCGCGTTCCTGGGCTGGATCGTCTGGGGTCACCACATGTTCCAGAGCGGCATGAACCCGACGCTCGGCATGGGCTTCATGATCTCCACGATGCTGATCGCAGTCCCGTCCGCCATCAAGACATTCAATTGGATGGGGACGATGTGGCGCGGCAGCATACGGTTCCACGTCCCCATGCTCCATGCAATCACGTTCGTCGCGATGTTCGTGATTGGCGGGCTCTCCGGCATCTTCATGGCGTCAGCGCCCGTGGACATCTTCATCCACGACACGTACTTCATCGTCGCGCATCTCCACTACGTGCTGTTTGGCGGGTCGCTGTTTGCGATCTTCGCGGCGGTGACCTACTGGTATCCCAAGATGTTCGGCCGGATGATGGATCCGTTCTGGGGCAAGGTACACTGGGCAATCACGGCCGTCGCCTTCAACGTGACGTTCTTCCCAATGCACGTGCTTGGCGCCCAGGGCCACATGCGCCGAATCTACGACCCCAACCAGTACGAGTTCCTGCAGCCGCTGCAGGGCACCAACACGCTCATCACGATCGGCGCTCTGGTGTTGTTCGGCGCGCAGTTCATTTTCATGGGCAACTTCGTCATCAGCTGGTTCAAGGGGAGGAAAGCACCCGACAACCCATGGGACGACAACGGCGTCGAGTGGACGGTCCATTCACCGCCGCCACACCTGAACTTCGCGGAAACGCCGGTGATCTATCGGGCGGCCTACGAATACAGCTCACCCCTCGTCGAGGAGGACTACTTGCCGCAGACGCGTAACCTTGGCAGCGATTCCGGACCGGCCGCCAAGCCGGCCGCAGGCTGAGGGGGAGAGACATGGCGCACCCCGCTGTGATGCAGACGCCCGCCAATCGCGAACTCGGCTCCGGCGTCTACAACGAGAAACTCGGGATCTGGGTGTTCCTCGGGTCCGAGGTCATGTTCTTCACGGCCCTGATCGGCTCATACATCATCCTGCGGTTTAGCAACCCCGGCGCTTTCGCGGCACCCAACACGGTGCTGAACATTCCCGTCACTGCGACCAACACGTTTCTGCTCATCTGCAGCAGCGTCACGATGGTCAAGGCGTTCGCGGCCGCTCACGATAACGACATGGCGAAGATGAAGTGGTATCTGCTCGCCACGACTCTCATCGGGGCCTCGTTCGTCGGCGTCCAGATCTACGAGTACACGCACCTGATCCACTCGGGATTCCTGCCGAGTGGTCTGCGCGAGGGGAGTCACTTTGCCGAGCTGGCGACGGCGGGTGAGCTTGGACTCGGAACGCCAGATGCGGGAGTTGCCGGCATCTACGGATCGACGTTCTACACGATGACCGGCTTCCACGGTTTCCACGTCACCGTCGGCGTGATCTGCCTGACGTATGTGACCACAAAGGCCTTTCGCGGCAAGTACGCGCAGACCGACCACCGTGGCATTGAGGTCATCGGGCTGTACTGGCATTTCGTCGATCTCGTGTGGATTATTCTATTCACGATCGTCTACCTGATCTGAGGCTCGGGACGCGATGAGCGAAACCGCCAAATTCAAACACCCGAATTACTGGGCCGTCTGGGGCCTGTTGTTCGCCCTGACGGTGGTGGAGGTCGGGGTGACATTCCTCCCGTGGGCCAAGGAGCTACTGATCATCCTCCTGCTTGGGATGGCCATCTGGAAGGCCGTGCTCGTGGCGCTGTACTTCATGCACCTGCGGTTCGAGAAGATGCGGCTGCGCATCTTCGTCCTCGCCCCGCTCCCGCTCACGGTGATCATCGTGGTGGCGGTGCTCACGGAGTTCGTGTGGTAGCCATTGCCGTCACGCGTGACTGGGCGAGCGACGTAGTGGAGCTCGCGAAGCCTCGCATCGTGACGATGGTGATGGTGACGGCCGGGGCAGGGTACTGGCTTGCCGGACCGGCCATGTCACAGCTCTTCACCCTGTTTCACCTGCTCGTGGGAACGGCGTTGGTCGCGGCCGGGACGAACGCCCTGAACCACATTCATGAGCGAGACACCGACGCGTTGATGCAGCGTACCCGTAACCGCCCACTTCCCGCCGGTCGGCTTCCCGTCGGGCACGCATTCGCGTTCGCGTGGAGCACGGGACTGGGTGGGATCGCGTACCTGACCTTCATGGTGAACGCGTGGACTGGCGGCCTGGCGCTGGCGACACTCGTGAGCTACGTGTTTCTGTACACGCCGTTGAAGCGCCGCACGTCGCTCGCCACGCTCATCGGCGCGGTGCCGGGCGCCCTGCCGATCTTGGGAGGCTGGACGGCGACCCAGGGAACACCGACCACCAACGGTTGGGTGCTCTTCTGGATCGTCTTCCTGTGGCAATTACCGCACTTTCTCGCGCTCGCCTGGATCTACCGCGACGATTACGCCGCGGCCGGCCTGAGAATGCTGAGCGTGAACGACGAGAAGGGGCGCGTGACCTTCTGGTATGCGGCCCTCTACGCGGCGGCACTGGTCCCGGTGAGCCTCGCACCCACCCCGTTCGGGATCGCGGGGCCCGTGTATTTTGGCGGCGCGCTCGTGCTCTCCGGCGGGTTCTTCGCGGCCGCCCTCAACGCCGCCATGCGCACGACGCCGGCAAACGCGCGCGCGCTGTTCAAGGCTTCGCTCGTCTACTTGCCAATCCTCCTGCTGCTCATGAGCGCCGACCGGATAGCCTAGCCATGATTATCTTCCACCGGTTCTTGATCGCAACAGCGATCGTCTTCTGTCTCGCGCAGGCTGTTTGGATGATCGTCGCGTTCCGTGCGGACGGCCCCCTGCTAATGCTGATCCTGGGCGTATCCTTTGGCCTTGCCGCAATTGCACTGAGCTATTATCTGAAGAACCTGAACCGCTTTCTCCACCGATGAACGATCCCGTCTCCACCAGCATGTTCTGGGTCGGCGCGATGTTCGCGTTCACACCGGTCATCGTCGGCGGCACCGTAATCGCCATCTGGTGGTGGAAGCGTAAACAGACGACGCCTACCGAAGGACGGGCCGAGCCGCGGTGAGCAAACGCTAATCTCGGACACGACACACTCTTTCCCTGACAGCGAGACACATGACTGCCGTCGATACCAATACGCTGACACAGCGCGTGCAGGTTACGGGCGACATTGCCCGCTACAAGAACGAGGCCGGTGACGAGCGCGAGTTCCCGGTCAAGGAGCTCCCCGAGCCGTTTGTTCAATGGCAGCTCGACTACAAGCACGGCGTCTACGACGCGATCGAGCGCGACGAGTACGTCGCGTTCAACGCGGGGCATCTGCCAGTTGTCGGCACGGGAGACGGGGCGCAGCATTTTCCTAACCTGGCCAACAAGGGCATCGGTTTCACACCGAAGGACGACCATATCGAGCATTACCTCGGGATCGTCGAGGCGGCGGTGGAGAAGATCAAGCAGCTTCCGCCGCACGCTGTCGATGACACGCGGGCCCTGCGGGTCGGCGCAGCGCGCGAATTCTACGCGCACCCGGAACACATCGATTGGCGGCGCCTGGCGTTACTCGAGATCTTCGAGGGTACGACGTATCACAACCTCACGCGCCATCCCTTCGCATCGGTGCTGTGGACCGGGAACGCCCCGGTATTCCTGTCGTTCCAGGTCGATTGCATTGTGGAGATCGTGACACCGGACGATCCACGGTATCGGTTCTCGTGGGCCATGCGGCGGCTCTTCGAATACGAGCCGTTCCATGTGGTCCAGACGATGTTCCCCTACGCGTACGCGTTCTGGGTTACGGACTGGCACGACAAGACACCCAAGCGTCGCCACAAGTAGTTCATCCCATGGCCGTGGACACCCCGGTGGACCAGCGCGCGCTTCACGCGCTCGTCGATGCGCTACGCGATATCGTAACTCAGCCGGGCCGTCTGTTCCTGATTGGTGAGACGAGCCAACTCGCCGAAGGTTGGCGGCCCCGCGTGCCCCAGCTCCTCCTCACGCCGGGCGATGACGACGGCGCGCGTGAGGCGACGACCGCCGCGGTGCAGGCCGCAGCGAATCGACTCGGCATGAGTATCGTGTGGGAATCGCCGGAGGACGTGGTCCCGCTTCCCCGTGGGGCCAATCAACGCCACCGCAGGACCGAGCACGCGTGGGATGTCGCTGGAGGGACCTTTGAGATCCAGCATTACGACCCCTACAGCGTCGTCTGTCGGGGAATCGCCCGCGGGGACGAACCCGACTACCACACTGCGCTCGTATACCTCGAACACGGCTGGGTGACGGAAGCCCGGTTGGTGGAGCTGTTCGAGGAACTGATCCCACGCCTTCGCGCCGACACGATCGCGCAGGACCCCGCCGAATTTCGGCGGAAGCTCAAAGGCTTGTTGCAGATGTGGCGGGCAAAGACAAGCGCCACCCGGCAGTCCTAGCGCGTTAGCCGGCCGGCCGCTCGCGGCGAAGCGAGAGGATCACCGCTAGGGTTGCTAGACCAAAGGCCGCGCCCGCGAGGGCGAAGGCGGCCCACGACGAGATCTGCGTGCTGCCGGCGATCGTCACCCGCAACTCCGGTCCCTCACCGCCTCGACGCCAGTTGACCTCTGTCCCTCCGTCACGTGTGAGACGCACAGGGAAGTGGAGCACTTTCCGCCGCACGTCGGCCTGCAGCCGTCCCATGAAGGCGAATTCCTCGAAGCGACCGCGCTCGACCCGTCCACCCGTCCACTCGATCGCCTGCGGTGTCGTACTCGTTCCGGCAATCGTCTCCGCAGCCCACCCATCCGGCGCCTCGACGCCCAATATCCCAATCACATCGGGGATCTCAACCCGAACGGCCACCCAGGCCGTGTCGCTCTGGTTGATGACGCGCACGCTGATCCGCTCCCATGCGGCGGGCACGAGGCTGGGTGGATCGAGCGCGACCTGGGCCTCGAGTGGGAGTGCCAGCGCACAGAGCGACAACGCTACAACGGATGACGGAACGAAGGACATGCGGGTTCCTCTGGAAGAGTCCGCCGCTAAAGCGGCGGCTCGGCTGATGTCACTAAAGTGACCCCACCGCCCCACATCGATTCAGCGACATCTACCGATCGCGTCCGCGAGCTTGCTAACTCACGGCTAACCGCCTACTGCCCGCCCCCCGGGATAGCAAACGAGAAGCCAAACGTTACAATCGGGTAATACTTGAATATACTGATGTCGTCCTCGAACTCTGCGGCTTCGGCGGTGAGATCGACTAGCGCCACTGCGTTCGAGGCCTCGAGCTCGACCGACGGCGATCCCGTAAACGAGATCCCGAGGTCAAAGAAGATCCCAAAGCTGCTCGTCGCGATGTTGCCCCACCCGAACGACACGAATGGCGCAAGCTTGTTGGTGACGAAGGATCCAGTGAGACTCCCGATCTGCGCCGGCGTGTAGGCTACCCCGCCGAAGTCAGTCGGCCCGGACGGCGTAGCGCTGATCGAGAACGAGTTGGGCGAATAGACCGCGCCGCCCGACAAGCGGAGATTCCCGACGAGAAAAAGGTCCACCGCGGCCGTGAACTGTGGTGACGGGAAGTCGAACTCGTACTCAATGTCCGACGCGGTGTTATCCAGGTTAACCGGGAAGAAATTGCCGCCCGCCCGAAGGGTCACACGCGGGTGCACCGAGTATCCGATGTCGGCTCCCACTCCCAGCGATCCGCCGTGGACCGAGAACCCGACTTGCGCTTCCATGCGGGATGCTCCAGCGAAGGCGATACATACCAGCAGACACAGAGTTCGCTTCACGATCTCTCCTCGAAAAGGGCCGCCCCAAGATGGGGCGGCTATGGTTTCTGTCAATGGCGCGTTTGTACCTCGAACAGCCTCATGCACGCCCACGTCACCTCCTCCTCGTCGGCCGCATCCATGACGATCACCTGAAAGCGCGCTCCGGGCCGTAACGCGGAGCGGCTGAAGCGCTCGGAGTCCTGCGCTCCCGGCGGGTCGGTGCCGACGGTGATTGGAGGCTGGAGGCTGCCCTTGACCCACCAGATGTCCGTCCCGCTCTCGCTCTCCATGCCAAGCGTACCGATGCCGATCGCCGGCTCCCATGTGAGCACGAGACTGTCGCCGCCCGTGAGGATCAGCCTGACGTGCGAGACCGAGTCCGCAAGTAACTGGCCATCCTCGGAAACCGCGAAGCAACTGACCTCGTCGACGGGGTTGACCTCGATCTGCGCAGCGGCAGGTGACAGGGACAGTGGCAGCAGGAGCATCGCCAAGTACGCGCCGGTTGTCATGTGATTTCTCCGCCGGATGAGCAAGACGCCGCGGTAGCGGTCCGTTAAGGCTGTGGTGAGGCGGTCCAGCACGTCTGACACTGTAGTACTCCGGCTGGCAGCGCCTCTAAGATGGGGCGTACTCGCGGCGGCGGCCAGTTTGACGGTTGGTGGAAAGAGGCAACTCGGCTGCACCTGCGGCGCGGCGAAACAGCAGGAGCGACGTCATTCGCCTCTTGTATTGACACCCACCCACCCGCCCGACATCGTAAGCGTAACTGCCCTTTCCACCCGAGCCGAGAGGTACGCGAGAGGTCCACACCTTGTCCGCCCCCAACAACTCGCAAGGCTTCCACCTCGCTGGCCCCACCGGGCCAGGGATTGATGTAGTTACGCCAACAGCAATCCCGCGGTCGGACTGCGCGAGCCGCCCATGGACTCATGCACTGCTTGCGTTGCGGGCGGCCCTCGTAGCAATCGCGCTCGTAGCGTGCGACGACTCCGTCGGACCGACCACTGGGCTGACGCTGACCATCTCGGCGCGGCCCGAGGCCGACAGCCTCCTCGTAGGCGATACCCTCCTGCTCGTCGCCGACGTGCGCGACGCGAACGATACGCCGCGTCCCGAGTTGCAGGTCGCGTGGGTCACGAGTCACGGGATTCCTCTCGGCACTGGTAGCCAGGTCACGGTGACGCTGGTGCTCGATGGGTCGTACGCCATCGTTGCCAGCGTCGTCCTGGCCGGCACCGAGGTAGCGCGCGCGAGTATCCCGGTGACGGTGTTGCCAAATAGCCGGCCGCACATCGAGCTTCTGGTCACTCCACGCGAGCGGTTCTACGCCTCAGATACGGCGGTCTTCGTCGCTCAAGCAAGCGACGCCGAATCTGAGGTAACGCAGATCACGTGGCACTCCGATGTGCTGGGCCTTATTGGCGAAGGGGATACGCTGCGCTGGGTGCCCGGTGAGGGAGCGGTCGGGCTGCACCTGATCACTGCCCGCGCCCACGACCCTCAGGGGAATCGCGATGACGTGCTGCACGTGGTGCGTGTGTTTTCGGCCGAACGGTTTCTGTGGACATTTCAACCGGAAGATGGGTCTATCGGCAGCGGGGGCGCGATGTTGGCGCTCGCGGATGATGGGAGTTTGTATGCCGGCTTTCCATGGATCGCAAGTTGTCTGAACTGCGTGTGGGCCGTCTCTCCCGACGGTGAACCGCGGTGGACGTACTCGTTGGAGAGCAGCTTCTGGGATCATTCAAGCGGGCTGACGGTCGGGCCTGACGGGCGCGTGTTCGTTTTCGATTTCCGTGGGATCGGCTACGCGCTTGCGCCAACCGGCGCGCTGATCTGGCAGAACACGATCCTGGGCGGGGATCCGCACGGTCGTTACGCGCTCGCACCCGATGGAGCGCTCTTTGCCGCGGGCCGGAAACGCGATCAGGGGATCGCCTCCTTGGTACGGGTGGCTCCGGAGACGGGAGAGATTCTCTGGAAGGTTGAGCGCCAAGCGGCTTACCGCAACGGACCGGCAATCGCGCCTGACGGGAAGATGACCTTTCAACCATCACCCGCGACACTCGTAGTCTCGCCAAACGGCACGGTCCTGCGCGAAGACACGCTGAGCTCTTCCGCCTCCGGCCGCCACATGAGCGCCATGGACGCCGACGGCGTGACCTACTACTCCAGTTCAGGCGGCACACTTTCGGCAGTCGGGCTCGACGGCACCGTTCGGTGGCAATTAGACCTCGGTTCCAGGCCCGGTGAACCCGTCATCGGACCCGACGGGATGATCTACGTAGCCGCCGGCTCCACCGCGTATGCGGTGCGCGCGGATGGGATCGTGCTCTGGGAGTCACTCCTCAGCGGCTCGAGCTGGATTCCCCGACTTGCACTCCTAGCCAACGGGACGCTGTGGGTAGCGCTCGGTGAGCACCTGTTCTTGCTGTCAGCAGCAACGGGGGAGACGTTGGACGTCGTCGAGTTCCTAGATCCCGTTCAGTCGGCACTGGCCGTAGCCCCCAACGGTGTCGTGTACGTGATCACCGACGACAACCGTCTCATCGCCCTCGAGGGTCCCGCTGGTCTCGACCCGAACGCCCCTTGGCCCATCTGGCGGGGCGACAACCGCCGCACGGCCAGTGTGGCGCGGTAGTGGGTAGCCCGCGCCCCTAGTAGACGACCAGCGGGCACAAGCGAGCGTGAAGACCGAGCGATGCGCGACTACTGGAGCTCTCATGTGCCTGCCTGACTACCGGGCTGTCTCAATAGGAGCGTCGTAGCCCCCATGCGCGACCGCGGTACCGTCGTGCGCACTAGTGATGGCGGGACCCGCACGTCCGAGCAGTACGGTACCGCATGGCTCATCCCCGCCCAAGCCTCGCAGACGCCGAGCGTGTGCTCTACCGCGTGTGGGGCTATGACGGTTTTCGCTACCACCAACGGCGCGTCGTGGTCGCTGCGCTGCGCGGCCGGGATTGCCTGGCGATCCTGCCGACAGGGGGCGGCAAGTCGATCTGCTTTCAGGTCCCGGCGCTGGCGCTCCCCGGCATCACCCTCGTTGTATCTCCGCTAATCTCGCTCATGCAAGATCAGGTGGCGGCGCTGCGCCGCCGCAAAGTCGCAGCCGCCTACCTGAGCAGCACCCAAGAACCCGAGGTCCGCGCGGCGGTGCGGGCCGCCCTGCTCGCCGGCCGCCTGAAGCTGCTCTACGTCGCGCCGGAACGGCTCCAGCGATTGATTGCAGAGACCCGGCTCGACTGCGCGCTGCTCGCAGTCGACGAGGCGCACTGCATCAGCGAATGGGGCCACCAATTCCGCCCTCACTACCGCGCCCTCGGGAACCATCGTCGAGCACTCGGCATGCCGCCGACGATTGCGGTCACCGCATCGGCCACTCCCGCGACGCGTCAGGACATCATCAGCGTGCTCCGTCTGGATCGCCCCGTGCGCGTCACCCAGTCGTTCGACCGGCCCAACCTGTTCTTCGATGTCAAGCGTTTTGCGGACGAGCCCAGCCGCGTGCGAGCCATACGCGATCCCCTCCGGCGCGCGAAGGGGACGACCATCGTCTACGTCCCAACCCGCAATCGCACGGACGGGATCACCAAGGTCCTGCGGTATTGGGGTATCGCAGCTTCCCCCTATCACGCAGGTCTCCCGTCCTCCGCGCGTGAAGGCCTGCTGCGACGTTTTCTCGATGGGACTATTCGCGTAATGGTCGCGACAAACGCCTTTGGCATGGGAATCGACAAGCCGGACGTGCGTCTCGTACTGCACCTCGGCGTACCGTCGCGGCCAGAGTCCTACTACCAGCAGGCGGGCAGGGCGGGGCGCGATGCCCAACCGGCTCGCTGCGTTCTGCTGTGGACCAAGCGCGACCTCGTCCTGGCCCGCCGGCTCATGGGAGACGGGCCGGGGGCGCAGGAAGGCCTCGAGACGATGCGGCGCTACGTCTGGGGCCGCGCGTGCCGGCGGCGGGTCTTGCTGCGTTACCTGGGCGAACCAAAGGTGACGTGCAACGGGTGCGACAGATGCCGCGGCGCGGGGCCCGGGTTGCAGGGTGAGGCGGCTTCTTGAACATTCGGGTCATTACCGAGCGGTGAAAGGCGGCAGGTACTGCTGACACAACCCGATTGGCAAGCCGTCTCGGCTGTCGTGGTACAGGGATATGGAGTCGCATCCGGCACGGGTGCAAAGTCCCCCCATCCGGCTGGGTCCATTGAGCTGCAGCTGCCGCACTTCCGCGCGCGCGGGCTGGATCTCGACCAGTACTTTTTTGGTACGCTGAACCTGAAACTCGATGCGAAGAGTTTCGCACTCACGAAGCCGCGCTACTACTTCGCTCAGGTTCAGTGGACGGACCTGCACGGTCCCGAAGACTTCTCCTTCTCGCCGTGTCGCATCGAGTTCCGCGCTGTCCGTTATGACGGGCTCATCTACTATCCCCACCCATCAACGAAGCCGGCGCACCATCAGCCGGCGAACGTGATCGAGATCCTCAGCGAGAAGATTCCGGACATCGGCGACGGAGCACGCGTCGTACTCTTCGTGGATCCCGGCGAGGTCGCGATTCTGGCGTGAGCGTCACCTGTTTCGTGATTCGCTCACCGGGCTGGACGTCTCTAGGATTTCCTGCCATTCGATCGCGTCGAGTAACGGAGGCGCCAGAAGGGCACTCGCGATGGCTTCGGCGATGACGCCGTGCGCCAACGTGTTGTAGTGCCCGTCGTGCCGGAACCTGAGCCTCATCGAGTTCCCCTGTCGTTCCCCCTGCAACGCTGCGAACACGGACAGCACGGGCAGGCCCGTGCGTTCCAGCTCGTCCATGGCAGACGAATCGTCAAGCTCGAGTGATGCTAGTTCGGGAAGATACACGACGACGAAGGCTGCTCCGCTCTCGTTCGCGACCTGGGCCATTTGCTGAAGAAGGTCTCGCGTCTCGTCCCAAATAGTCGTGTGCCGCTCTCCACCGCGCTGCGACTGTCCGTAGTCGCGCACCCGCTCGACATGACTCGGCTCGCGCCGGAATCGTTGCTTCATCTGGGACAGGAGTCCGTAGAGGTGCGAGTGGCGGGCGAGCCACCGCACGTTTGCCTGAATCACAACGTCAGTACTTGGATTCGGGTTGGGGTGAAGTCTAACGTGGTTGTTGTGCAGATCGTTTCCCTCATCAGCGAGGTCTCTGATCCGTGATAGTGTTGCACGACTGCAACTCTTGCCCCCGGACGTGCCGATCGTAGAATAGACACCGTATAACCGACCATAAGTGTCGGTTTTGACCGGTGACTCTCCCGCCGGCCCGCCGCCCGACAGACGGCCGCAGGACGCCTGCCCGACGACGAGACCCCAAGAGTCACTGGCCCAGCTGCATGGGTCGTCCACGGGGGCTTGTTGCCATGAAACGCGTCGTCCAAGTTGTTCTGGTTCCGTTGATTCTTCTCGCCTGTCAGGACGTGCCCGTCCCGACCGAAGTTGGACCGCCGCAGCTCGAAATCGTCGATGCGGCGCACGGCACCAACGGCAACTCGCACTTCTTCTTCCTCCCCCCGATGGTGCCCGCGCCCATGCCCGGAGGCGTGTTCGATGCGACGCGATCGCCCAGCGTGGAGATCTGTCTGGTCGACCAGGCGACCAACGCGTGCGCGGTGGCGCAGCCGGAGGGCTTCCCCATCCGGTTCACGATGGATGATGGCCCGGGTTCAGAGACCGTGCGGGTGAGTGCCGAGGATGAGCACTACATCGTCAACTGGCACACCGATCACTTCGCGCTGGACACCGACGCCACGTACCGCATCCGGGTGCTCGAGCCGGGCCCCCTGGGGTATGCCGACGTCGACGTGGTAGGAAGCGGCAAGGAGTTGAAGAACGTGGATACGGATGAGTTTATTGGCCTCAAAGATGGCCGCACGCTCCCGATCAAGTTCCGGATCGAGGAGGGCTCGCCGTTCGTGGTGGACGAGAACGGCGGCTCGATTTCGGCGGCGGGCGGCGACGTGGTGGTCACGGTGCTGCCAGGGGCGGTCACGGAAGCGGAGCCGGTGCCGGTAACGGTGGAAGAGCTGCCGGCCGAGGACCCGACGTTGCCCGAGGCCACCGGCCAGCTACCCGGAACGGTCTTCGACTTTGGGCCCGACGGGACGGTGTTCGACGTACCGGTAAAGATCACCGTCGCGTACGATCCCAGTACGATTCCCCCGGGGGTTCCCGAAGAGGGCTTGCGTCTCTTCAAGTTGGTTGACGGGCGCTGGCAGTTGCTCGACGGCATCGTCAATACCGTGGCAAAAACGGTCACTGCATCGACAATGTCCTTCAGCACGTTCGGGACGCTCTCGATCTCGGTGTTCTGTTCGACGGCGTTTGACGACGTCACCTCATTTGGAACGTTTGCCGAGTCGTTTGATGCAGTCATCCCCGGTGGAACGATCGAAGTGTGCGACGGCACGCACGTAGTAGAGGGCATGGTGATCGACGCGCCGGTCACGATCCAGCCGGAGACGGGCGCAGCACCGGTGATCCAGAACAACACTGACTCGGCCAGCTTCTGGGTTGACGGCGTAGTCACGGGAACAGTTCAATTCCAGAATCTGGCGTTCGATAATCAGTCCCCCGCGACGAGGAGCTACAGCATCCGGCCGCGGGGAACCTATGATCAGGTGATCGTGGACAACTCTACGTTCTCGGTCTCCCCAGTGGGGAGCGGCGGCGTCCGGGGCAGCGCGAGTACTGTGTCAGGATCACGCATCACGGTACTGAACAGTTCGTTTGCCGGCGGTGCGTTCGCAGTCCTCGCAGACGGTGCCGTTCTCGACGTGAGCAACAGCACCTTCAACGACCAGACCGATCGTGCAGCCCAGTACCAGTTCGCCAGTGGCGTATTTCAGGGAAACACGATGACGAACTGTGGGGGCCTCGCGTGTGTTAGGCCGTTCCAATCAGACATTACGGTGATTGGGAACACCATTACAGGCGTCGGCCAATCGACTGCACTGTTCTCGTCCTCTTCTAACGTCGAATTCACCGACAACGTCATGAGCGGCGATTTCACGTTCAGCGTGGTGCAATTGCAGGGGCAGTCGACCGGCCGTGTAGAGGGCAACACGATATCGGGGTGTAGCAGTCGCGGTTGCGTTCGTGTGCTCGGGGGGAACATCGATTTCATCAACAACCAACTGGCGGACGCCACCACCGGCGTCGATCCGTTCAATCACAACTTGATCCTCTTCACGTCGGGCGCGACGGGGCGGATCGAGGGGAATACTATCGATGGATGTGGTGTGGGATCATGCATTCTTGTCGCCGGTGGGGCGGTGGTTCACGTAGTGTCAAACGACATCACGATCCATGAAGCTCATGGCACCCGCTTCGGGATCGATGGCTTCGGCGGCTTCGACCCGAATGACCCAGCATCCACCCCACCCACACTGTTCATCGAGGACAACACGATTGTTGGAGTTGGCGGCACGTCGGGAACGGATCCCGACAACCCCAATGCTTATGCGATCAAGGAATCTGGCATCAAGATCGAGAACGGCACGGCTACCGTGTTTCGCAACAGCGTGAGCAATGCCAGGGGCGGACTCCTGGCGGTGAATGGTGGAACGTTCACGGATGGCAGCGACAACGTCGTGGATCAGGTGTTGAGTGGATTGGCTTCGTTCAACCAGAGCTCCGCGACCATCCGCAGTAGCGATTTTACCAACTATCGCGTAGCCCTCGAGGGCGAGTTCGCGGCTGGGAGTCTGACGTGTAACTGGTGGGGCTCCATCCTGGGACCAGTCAACGCGCAGGGCGTCAACCAGGACGTCTTCACTCCCTGGGCCACGACGCCGGTGGCGGGAACCTCGACCACAACGTGCTCCGGTGGACAACCATGATCCGGTGGCGAACGGACGGTTCGGCGCCTTGATCGGCATCGGTGGGCACGCTGCTACCCCGGGGCTAGCCGGCAGAGGGATGACCCGCGCAGCTGGTTGAATCCGAGACCGTCGTCCGACCGCTGAGCCCCTTAGACCACCACTCGGCGGACACCAGGCTCCGCTCGCCAACTGCCCGCTTCCGAACGCTTTACG
Source organism: Gemmatimonadota bacterium (assembly GCA_036679645.1). Taxonomy (GTDB): domain Bacteria; phylum Gemmatimonadota; class Gemmatimonadetes; order Gemmatimonadales; family GWC2-71-9; genus JADFNB01. Next base: position 75,840 of record JAZDCY010000063.1, read on the forward strand.
GCCGCCCTACCTTCTGACCAGTGAGCAATGGAACGCGTCTTTCTCGGAGGTGGACCGTGATGCGTCGAGCCCTGCTGCTCCTCGCCCCGCTCGCACTCGGACTGCCGGCACACGCCGGCGCACAAGACCGGCCCACGGTGTACCGCATCCCGGTGAGCGGAACCATCGAGATGGGGATCGCGCCGTTCATCAAGCGCGCCCTCGCCGAGGCTGAGGAGGCCGGCGCGAGCGCCGCCATCCTCGACGTGAATACACTCGGTGGGCGGGTGGACGCGGCACTCAATATCGTGGACGCCGTGACCCAGTCACGTATCCCCGTCTACGCCTTCGTGAATCCGCGAGCCATCTCCGCCGGTGCCCTGATTTCGGTCTCGACCCAAGGGGTCTACATGACTTCCGAGGCCTCGTTGGGCGCATCGACCGTGGTCGATGGCGGCGGCAACAAGGTCTCCGAGAAGGCGCAAAGCGTCATGCGTGCGCAGTTCCGCGCCCTAGCGGAGCGGCGCGGCATCGACCCGCGCATCGGCGAGGCCATGGTCGACGAGACCATTGCCATCGACGGCGTGATCGAGGCCGGGAAGCTGCTGACCCTCACCGCACACGAGGCAGAACGGGTCGGTTACGCCACAGAGGCAGACACCTTCGCGGACGTGCTGGCCGACCTCGGCCTCGAAGGGGCGGAGATCGTGACACCCACCGCCAACTGGGCAGAGGCCCTCGTCCGGTTTCTGTCGAACCCGGTGGTGGCGCCGCTGCTCCTCTCGATGGGGGTGCTCGGTATCATGATCGAGATCAAGACCCCCTCGTTCGGGCTCGCCGGCACCGTGGGCTTGGGGTCGCTCGCAGCGTTCTTTGGCGCCCACCTCATCGTCGGGCTCGCCGGCCTGGAGGAGATGATTCTGCTGGGGATCGGGCTCATCGCTCTCCTCGTCGAGGTGTTCGTCGTCCCGGGGTTCGGATTCGCCGGGCTGATAGCCATCGTGACCATAGGTGCCGGCGTCTTCCTGGCCCTGCTCGGGAATCTCCCGACCTGGCCGGACATAGCCCGCGCCATGGGGATCATCGCCTTCTCGATCATGATCGTGATCGCGGCGGTCTACAGCATCGTGCGAAAGCTCCCTACCAGTGCGCGCTGGACGGGTATCTTCCTGCGGACCGCAACAGCCCGCGACGAGGGATACGTCTCCGGCACAGTGCGTGACGATCTCATCGGAATTGAGGGCATTGCCGTTACGGACCTCCACCCATCCGGGACGGGCGTGTTCGGGAGCGAGCGGCTCGACGTCGTTTGCGAGTCCGGTTTCGTTGCGCAGGGCGGCCGCATCCGTATTGTTCGGTCGGAGGGATACCGGCACGTCGTCCTGCCGGCATGACGCGTAGCCGACTACTTGGAAAGGATTAGCATATGCCCGACCTGGGCCCGATTCTCATCGTCGGTATCATCGTGGTGGCGCTCGTTGCCTTCAGCGCTTTTGTCTACTTCGTACCGGTCGGCCTCTGGATCAAGGCGCTCGCGGCGGATGTGTACGTCGGGTTGAGGAACCTGATCGGCATGCGGCTGCGCGGCGTCAATCCCGGAGCCGTGGTCCTCCCGCTGATCTCGGCCCGCAAAGCTGGTCTCGAGCTGAGCACCGATCCGCTGGAAGCGCACTTCCTCGCCGGCGGCGACGTCGACCGCGTCGTGCGCGCGCTCATCTCGGCCGACAAAGCCGGCATAGAATTGCCGTTCAACCGCGCGGCCGCCATCGACCTCGCCGGGCGCGATGTGCTCGAGGCGGTTCAGGTCTCGGTGAACCCCAAGGTGATCCAGACGCCCAAGGTCGCCGCCATGGCCAAGAACGGAATTCAGCTCATCGCGATCGCCCGCGTCACGGTGCGCGCCAACATCAATCGCCTCGTCGGCGGAGCCGGGGAAGAGACGATTCTCGCCCGAGTCGGCGAGGGCATCGTGTCCACGATCGGGTCATCCGAGTCGCACAAGAGGGTGCTCGAGAACCCGGACGCGATCTCCAAGACGGTCCTCGCGAAGGGACTCGATAGCGGCACGGCGTTCGAGATCCTGTCGATCGATATCGCCGACGTGGACGTCGGCAAGAACATCGGCGCGGAACTCCAGACCGATCAGGCCGAGGCCGACAAGCGGATCGCACAGGCCAAGGCGGAGGAACGGCGGGCAATGGCGGTGGCGACCGAGCAGGAGATGAAGGCAAGGGTGCAGGAGATGCGCGCCAAGGTCGTCGAGGCCGAGGCGCAGGTGCCACTTGCGATATCCCAGGCGTTCAGGGACGGGAACCTGGGGGTAATGGACTACATCAAGTATCGCAACGTGGAGAGCGACACGACCATGCGGCAGAGCATCGCCAAGGGCGGTACGCCGGACACCGTGCAGGACAAGTAGGGTGGACGACTTCGTCCAGCTGTTGATTGCGGCGATCGTCGCGATCGGATGGATGTTCGGGGCCAAGAAAAAGAAGGGACCGACCCCGGATCGGACCTCCCCGCCGGCATCCCGCAAGGGCGTCCCCGACCGGTCGGGGACGGTGACGGCACAGGATATCGAGCGCATCCTGCGGATGGAAATACCGGGCATACAGGTAGAGGAGGAGCCCGAAGCGGAACTCGAACCCGAGCTGGTGCAGCAGCTGCCTACGCCACTGATCCCGGCCCCGACCGCCGTCCCCGAGTCATCGTGGCAGGCCGGCATTCGCCGCTCGGCCCTAACCGTTGAGACGCTGGAGAGTGCTGGCGCGGCAAGACACGAGCGGTTCCACCAGATGTACGTGGACCGCCCCGCAGACACCCCCGAGACGGGGACCGGGCCAAGTATGGATGAGGTCCGGCGGGCGATCATCTGGAAGGAGATCCTGGATCCGCCGGTGAGCTCGCGATAGGGCGGACGGGCGGGGGACCTCACGCCTTCCCGCCTTCCCGCCCTCTTATATTTCCACGAATGGAATACTTCCCCTATCTGAACGAAGAACAGCATCAGGTCCGTGAGATCGTCCGGGACTTTGCCGAGCAGGAGATCAAGCCCATAGCTCGAGACATCGACCGCTCCCACACCTTCCCGTGGGAGACGGTCAAGAAGATGGGTGAGTTGGGGTTCCTCGGGTCTACCTGGCCAGACGAGCTGGGCGGCGCCGGGATGGACTACCTCACGTACATCATCCTGATCGAGGAACTGGCCCGCGTGGACGCGAGCCACGCCATCACCGTGTCTGCGCACACCACGCTAGGCACATCGCCAATAGTCCATTTCGGGACCGATGAGCAGAAGCAGAAGTACGTACCGCTACTGGCGTCGGGGCAGGTGTTGGGCGGATTCGGGCTCACCGAGCCGGGGGCGGGTTCCGATGCCGGAGGGACGAAGACCTTCGCCGAGGACAAGGGCGACTACTACGTGATCACGGGCTCGAAGAACTTCATCACGCACGCCGGCGTGGGCGAGATCTTCGTCATCACCGCACGAACGGATCGGAACCCGTCAAAGCGGACCGGCGGGATTACCTCGTTCATCGTCACGAAGGACACGGTCGACATCGACCGGGCCCGGGAAATCGGGGTGGGGCACGCCCCCGATCTGCCGAAAATAGCGGGTGTGAGGGCGGGCAAGCAGGAGGAGAAGATGGGGTGGCGGGCCTCGGATACGCGCGAGCTGATCCTGGACGAGGCCGAGGTCCCGAAAGAGAACGTGCTGGGTGAGGTAGGGAAGGGGTTCGCTAACTTCCTCAAGACGCTCGACTCGGGGCGGATTGGCGTCGGAGCGCTTTCCTTAGGACTAGCGCAGGGTGCCCTGGACGAGAGCCTGAGCTACACGACCAGCCGCAAGCAGTTCGACCGCCCTATCGCCACATTCCAGGGCGTCACCGAGATTCAGGCGGCACGGCATCTGGTCTACCACGCCGCGTGGCTGTACCAGAACGGCCAGCCACACAAGAAAGAGGCGGCGATGGCCAAGCTCTACGCGTCCGAGCTGGCCATGCGAGCAACGACGACGGCCGTCCAGCTTCATGGAGGATACGGCTACACGACCGATTATCCGGTGGAACGGATGATGCGTGACGCCAAGGTATGCGAGATCGGGGAGGGCACCAGCGAGATCCAGCGCATCGTGATCGCACGACAACTCCTTGGTGACCTACTCGATTGACCTTGACGTAAGTTGTTTTTTTACTTACTGTTACACCTGTGACTTATAGTACTTTACTAGTTGTGAGCCGTGTGCGGCGCCCTGAGAGCAGGATGCTCGCCCCACGTTCATCGCCCGGGCCGCTGGCTGGCTCGGCCGACGCGTATGGGGCGCTTTTTGTGCCCGCGCACCGCGCACCGCTCACTGCGCACGAGGCAATGCATTTTGAAAAGAGAAATTCTCATCTCCGGATCGCAGCGCGAGACCCGCGTGGCGATCCTGGAGGACGACCGTCTGGTCGAATTACTGGTAGACCGCCCGGAGCTTTCCCGGTCGGTCGGGAACATCTATCGCGGGAAGGTCGAGGCCGTCCTTCCCGGCATCCAGGCCGCTTTTGTTGACGTAGGGGCCCAAAAGAGCGCCTTTCTGCACGCGTCGGACCTCATCGAGCCCGACGACGACGACGACCTGGACGAAGACGACAACGGCAACAAGGGTGGCGGTCCCAGAGGCAAGGGCCGGCTCCCGAACATCCAGGACACGGTCAAGCGCGGCGAGACCATCCTGGTCCAGGTGACCAAGGAGCCCATCAGCACCAAGGGCTCCCGCGTCACAACGCAGATCTCCCTCCCTGGTCGATACCTGGTGTACCTGCCGTTCGCCTCGAGGGTCGGGGTGAGCCGGAAAATCGAGGCGCGAGAGGAGCGCGCCCGGCTGCGCAAGATCGTGAAGGATCTGCTCCCGCGCACGAAGGCACCGGGCGGGGTCATCGTCCGCACGGTGGCGGAAAACGCCGATCGCGACCAGTTGAAGCGGGAGCTGAAGGGGTTGCTGAACGTTTGGCGCAAGATCAAACGCAAGGCGACATTCGTGCGGCCACCGTCCCTCGTCCAGCGAGAGGCTTCGCTCACCGGCGGCATCATCCGCGATCTCTTCAGCGAGAAGGTCGATCGCCTCTGGGTCGATTCCAAACGCGTCTACAACGAGATCACGGCGTATCTGGAGCCGCTCGACCCCGATCTGCTCGAGCGCACGACGCTTTATGCAGGCGACAAGGTGTCGCTCTTCGACAAGTTCGAGATCGAGGACGAGATCGCGACGCTGCATCAGCGGCGCGCCGATCTGCCGACGGGCGGGTACGTCATCATCGAGCTGACCGAGGCGCTGGTTTCGATCGACGTCAACACAGGGCGCTATACCGGCAAGAAGGACCCCGAGAAGACAATTCTCCGCACCAACCTCGAGGCCGCCCGCGAGATCGCGCGCCAGCTCCGGCTGCGGGACATGGGCGGCATCATCGTGATCGATTTCATCGACATGGAGGTGCAGGGGAACCGCGACAAGGTACTCCGCGAGCTGCGGACCCACCTCGGCAGGGACCGGGCTCGGACGCGGGCCTTCGAGGTCTCGGATCTCGGATTGATCCAGATGACGCGCCAGCGGGTGCGCCCCTCGTTGTGGCAGTCGATGACCGAGGTCTGCCCGGCGTGCGCGGGTACGGGCCGGGTCTTCAAGCCCGAGGTGGTGGTGGGCAAACTCGAGCGGACGCTCCGCCGCATGGCCCACTCGACGCGGGAGCGCCAGTTCACGGTCCGGCTTCACCCGGAGGTGGCTTTGTTCCTTTATGAGGAGGAGCCCGATCTTCTCAAGAACATCGCCAAGGCCACGAAGCTCGATCTCGATGTCCGCGACGACCCCATCATGGCTGTCGACGAGTTCCGACTGGTGTCGATGCCGGCGGGCCGGGACGTGACGGAGAAATATCTAGTGGCGTGAGGGGCGCACGCCGTGCGCCCCCACACCTCTTGACCCATCCGCCAGAGTCTAAGTAGGTTCCCCGTCTATGTCTTACGCGATTTTTCGGGCCAAGGGACAGCAGTTCCGGGCCGAGAAGGGCAGAACGCTGAAGATGCCCCTCATGGAGGGGGATCCGGGCGACAAGTTGACGTTCGACGAGGTGTTGTTGTCGGGTACGGACAAGAGCACCCATGCCGGCACGCCACTGGTGAAGGGCGCCAAGGTCACGGCCGAGATCGTCGACCACCTACAGGGCAAGAAGTTCTACGTATTCAAGTTCAAGCGGCGGAAGAACTACCGGAAGAAGACCGGGCACCGGCAGATGTATACGGAGATCCGGGTTACGGGAGTGACGGTCGGAGGGTAGGTAGCAACGATGGCTCACAAAAAAGGTGTAGGTTCCAGCCGCAACGGTCGCGACTCCAAGCCGAAGTATTTGGGCGTGAAGCTCTATGGTGGCCAGCGCGCCAGGGCGGGGAACATCCTCGTGCGGCAGCGCGGCACCAAGTTTCATCCGGGTAAGAATGTGGGCCGCGCCAGGGACGATTCGTTATTCGCGCTGATCGACGGGTTCGTGAAGTTCGAGCGGAAGGACAAGAAGAGGCAGAAGGTGAGCGTGTATCCGGTGGCAATGACGGGATAGCGGCGGAGGACGGCGAAAGACTGCAGAGGACGGCGGACGGGAGCGATGGACGGTGAAGGATGGCGGCGGACGGCGAACGTTGTCCGCCGTTTTGCTTTCACCTCGTTTTCGATCGAGTGTCCAGTGACTTATAGAGTCGCCAAGTCAACGAACCAGCACGCGCCTGCTGGGCGTGGAGTGCTTCCCAGTCCTCCCTCGTGATGTACTCCAGGTCCCTCACCAGGATCAGCTGATGCTGCAATTCTGCCAATGACGCACGGGCGATGTCGAGGTAACGGCGAAACTCGGCGGGACCCCGCTTGACACTGCCCTCGGCGATGTTCGATGGAACCGAGACCGCGGCCCGGCGCATCTGTGACGTGATGCCGTAGAGCTCGTGCTTGGGGAAGGACTTGGTGACTCGATAGACGGCCAGCACGAGTTGATGAGACTCTCGCCAAGCCAACAGCCGCTCGAATGGAGACATGGCGGCAATATTCTACTCGCCCTGCCTTTGTCGTCACCAAGAGAACGCGGGAGTGTCCAAAAACACTCCTTTCACCGTCCTTCGCCGCCCTCCGCCGTCTCCTACCGTTGCAGTTTTGGTGGTCGCACTTCGGACATGGTCGTGCTCGTACCGCCCGCCGATGATGCTCGAATCTGGAACGGGTTGTTCTGAACCACGGCAACGGGTCCCAACCTGATGTCGATGGTGCCGAGACCCAGGAACCCTTCCGAATTATCCCCCCAACAGTACATCGCCCCGTCGCTTGCTCGCGCACCACACGAATGGCTCCGAGCGGGAGCTACCTCCGCAAACGGGCCTGCCGAGGCAAACGCCGATGGTGTCAAAGCATTCGTCTGCGATCCATTCCCCACCTGCCCAAAGGGGTTATTTCCCCAGCAACTTGATCTTGAACACGAGTGTCCCTCGAAAGTGCCCGACGAGACGCCCAAAAGGGTACCGTTAGCGAAACCGCTAAGGACGAACCTCGGAGTGTTGGAGGACTGGATGGTTCCATCGCCAAACTGACCTCCAGCGTTTCCGCCCCAGCAGTAAATCACAGGGCTGCCGTCAACCCCGTTTGCGCACGAATACTGGAAGCCCAAAGCAACCTCTAGGAACAAGTTCCCTGCACTTATCCGAACTGGAAGGCTACTCGACGCGCCTGATCCACTCGTGCCATTCCCTAGCTCGCCAACGCCATTGAACCCCCAACAATCAACGAACTCCCCACCAGCGCCAACCGAGTCTCCCACCGAGCACGTATGGAAGGCCCCGGCCGAAACGTCCTCGGCACCGTTCCCCCAAGGACCGGTCCCCGCCGGATTCCAGACCCGGACCGGAACGTTGCTGGTGGTGGTAGTTCCATCTCCAAGCTGGCCGTTTGAGTTGCCGCCCCAACACCACAGCTTCCGACTTCCGTCTATCCCGCACGTATGGCGGAGTCCCGCCGAGATGTTGGTCCACTTCCCCGGGAGCACTACTGGGATCGATGACGAGGTGAAGCTCCCGATTCCAAGCTGCCCATCCCCGTTTGCGCCCCAGCACCAGGCAGTGCTGTCGCTAGTTCTCACAGCGCACGTGTGTCTATCGCCAGCATCGAGAAGCACAGTTGACGCGCCAAGGGTACCTGAAACGGTGACGGGTCCAGCCGTACCTACGAACGATCCGTTCCCAATCTGGCCGTCTGACCCCTCACCCCAACACTCGATCACCCCGACGGTTGTGTTTCTCGCGCATGTGTGTCTGGTGCCAGACGTCACGCTGGTGTAGCCGTCCGTGGAGACCAGCTGGGGGCTGCTCGTAAGCGTGGTCGCATCGCCGAGCTGCCCGTTACTCGCCCGGCCCCAGCAGCTTGCGTTACCGTCGGTGTCGATGGCGCAGGAGTGGTAGCCTCCAGCCGCAACCGAAACACCGGACGCTGCGAACCCGCTGACCGCGACCGGGGTCGTTACATCCGTCGTGCCACCGGACCCAAGCCTGCCGAATTCCCCCTGACCCCAGCATCGCACCTGGTTCGTGGTGGTGACGCCACAGGCGTGGTTCCCCCCATCAGAGAGCTTCTCCCAGCTCAACCCACCGGAAACCAGCAGCGGGCTATTCGTGCTCGATCCGCTGCCCCACCCTGAGACCGCGCCCGTACCCCAACAATAGGCGGAGGCATTGTCCATGATTGCGCACGTGTGGTTTCCGCCCGCCTCGATGTCCTGGAACGTTCGCAACGGGACTGACGTGACGGCGATGGGGATGTTCGACTGGCTATTTGTCCCGTCACCGAGCTGCCCACTAAAGTTATTGCCCCAGCAGAATGCGGTGCCCAGCAGATCCACAGCGCATGAGTGGGTGCCGCCGGCCGCGACGCCGATGAAGACCCGGGCATCCGAAATCTGGGTCGGGCTCGGGCTGAAGGCAGTGCCTCCGTTGCCGAGCTGTCCGTTGAAACCAGCTCCCCAGCAGTAGATCCCACCGCCGCTGACTTCGAGTCCGCATGTATGGAAGCTGCCGGCGCTGATCTGCGAGAAGGCGAGTCCGCCGCTTACGAGAACCGGAGCGTCACTGCTCGTGAACCCGCCGTTGCCGAGCTGGCCCGATGAGCCCAGTCCCCAGCAGTAGGCATCACCGCCCTCGACAACACCGCAGGTGTGCTTGTCCCCGGCACTCAAATCGATGAACGTGAGCCCGCCCATTACATCGACCGGCGTGGTACTCGTGTTCTGCGTTCCGTCACCTAGCTGGCCTACGTTGTTCGAGCCCCAACACTGCGCGCCGCCGTCGACGCTGATGGCGCAGGAGTGGAATTCGCCCGCCGTGATGGACGTCCCTATCGAAGTCTGCTCTATTGTGACGCGCGCCATCAAGCGTGGCGTGCCGCGATCGGTCTTGTTGATCTGGAGGCGCCAGTCCCCGAGGGTCGGTATGACCTCGCCGGACACTTCGGGTGTGGCAAAACCGGCACCATCGAGATTGCCGTTGCAACAGGTCCCGACATTGTCCGTCCAAAAAATGTTCAGGTCGGCTGCCGTCTGCCACTCGAGCGTCACGCGCAGCGCGAGATTGCTCGCCGACGGATTCACGGCCCAATAGTGGTCATCGATTCCGTTGGGCAGCGTGGCGTTCGGGTCGCCCCCGTCATCTTCGAGGCTGACGAACATCACGATGGGGAAAGACACGCCGGCGATTTCAAGGGCCGTACTGACGTCACGCCGGTCGAACCCGGTGACGACGGATAGGTTCGCCGTCTGCATGAAGTCGTTCGGGCCCTGATTGAAGACCTCGATCTGCTGGGTCCCGACCGGGACATCGGGAATTCGGAAAATAATCGAGTCGAGCGACTGAAAATCGATCCACGGTTCCTCCCCACTCACGAGCACTAACTCGTCGCCGTCCCACGGGACGTTTCCAGGAATCATCCTGACCGGATCGGCAAAGGCGCCGGTGCCGGTCACCACGACGGACCCGGTAAACCCAAAGTTGGCATCGACAGGGACGAGATCCGTTGCTCCACCGGGTACGGTGGCATTCACGTTGGTCATCCCCTCGCCGGTGGCGGTGACGAGTCCGGTTTGATCGACATCTGCAATTGCGGCGTTGTCCGATGTCCACGTCGGCGTCACTCCGGAGATCGGATTTCCTCCCGCCTCCAGAATGCTGACCGTCGCTTGTCTCGTGTCACCACTGGCCACCAGCGGGATGGGCCCCGGATCGGGATTGATGGTGAGGCTCGCACCAAGGTATCCGCGGAAGATGTTGCCGTTGGACGTTACGCCGACAACGACCGTATTGGGCGTGCCGATCATTCCCTGGAATGCTCCGGAGGAGGCGAAGCTAAAGCTCGCGATACGTGTCCACCCCACGCCGTCGTAGTGCCAGATTTCCTCGTTCGATCCCTGGGACCCGGTCGCGTAAATGTCCTGTCGACCCAGGCCCGCTATCTGCGTAAAAAACGTGCCCGACAAAACCTGGGTGGGTGTCCAGGTCGTGCCGTTGTAGTGCAGCAGCGTATCGCGGGCCGCGGTCGCCCACACGTCGTTGCCGGCAGCGCCCCAGATGTCGATGATGTTTTGCGCCGTCCCGGACCCCACAGGTGCCCAGCTCCCCGTGTAGTGCACGAGTGTACCGCTCCGGCCAGCCGCCCAGACGTCCACCGCCGACGAACCCCAGATCGTGAAGAGGTCCTGGACCTGTCCGGTATTCATCTGCGTCCATGACGAGCCGTCCCAGTGACTCACGTTCCCCTGCGGCAGAGCGATCCACAGATCGTCCGGCGCACGTGCCCAGATACCCGACACGCCGCCGCCTGTCTGCGCCGCGAGCTGCGCCCACTGATTGCCGTCGTATTGGAACACCTCGCCGGTACCCGCCCCAACCCAGATATCGGTGGGCGAGAGCCCCCAAATCGCTCCGAGGCTCAGCGTCCCCGCGCCAATATCCACAATGCTCCATGAGGTGCCGTTCCAATGAACCACCGCTCCGCCCGTGCCTACACCCCACACGTCGTTCGTGGCGGAGCCCCACACGCCCTGGAGATTCTGCGCGCCGGCAACCGGAGACCCGTCGTCCGCCCACACGTTCGCCAACGCCAAACCGTCGACGACGACCGTCACTGTCGCGGTTCCCAGCACATTCCCCACCGCTGCGGTGACGGTCGTTTGCCCGGGTCCAACTGCGGTGACGAGTCCGGTCCCGCCTGCGGTCGCTACGTTTGCGTTGAAGGTGCCCCACATGACGGGGACCGGGACAACGTTGTTGAGCGAGTCCCGTACTACTGCCGAGAGTTGGGACGTGCTCCCAACGCCGTCGATCGTTGGCCCGTCCGGTGTTAACGTGACGGATGCGACCCCAGCTGCTGCTACCGTCACCGTAACCGTACCCATCGCGCCACCAACCGCAACCGCGTCCACCTGCGACGCACCGGGCGACAGCGCTGTCACGAACCCAGTGCCGTCCACCGAGATAACCGTGGGGGTGATGGCGTTCCACGTGAACGGGATCGCCGGAATCGGCACGTCATTGAATTGGCGCGCTTCTGCCGACAGCTGGACCGTCGCGCCCAGCGACGAGAGCGACGGGCTCAGCGGCGTCACGACAACCTGCGGGACGCTCAGATTCAATGCGAGATCTGTCCCGGAGAAGCTCTCGTACAGCTTGAACGCCCCGGTCCCGCCGAAATCGAGAGACGTAAGGTCACTGAAACCACTGTTGCGCGTAGTGAACGTGATAATCTGATGCGTGTTGCCGTACGTGAAGCCGAACGCCGTGCCCGGGATCACGTTCAATTCCCCGTCGAGCGTGATCGTCCCCGTAACCACGAGCTGGTCCTGATCGACCCCGGGCGTCATGCCGTTGATCTCGATGTCGAGCACGCTCGTTGGTCCCAACGTCACGTCGCCGTTGATGGTAAGGATCCCGAAGCCAGTGCTCGGCCCGACATCGATCGTGCCCGAGTTAGTCATGCTGGCTGTCGTGACGTCGAGCGTCCCACCGCCCTCGAGGGACCCTGCGTTGCTGAATCCGGCGGTTCCCTGCACGAAGAGCAGATTGCCCGGATCGATCGAGACGGTGCCGGAGACCGTGTTGTCCATACTCGTGATCGTGAGATTGCCACCCACCTGCACAAATCCAGAATTGGTCAGCGCGCCACCAGCGATCGTTGAGGTCCCCGGCGCCGTGACCGTGAGGCTGCCCTGGTTGTCGATGGGTGCGCTGATGAAGCCCGCGACTCCACTCAGGTCGATGGAGCCGGTCGGCGAGTTTACGATGCTCCCGGCGGACGTGAGGTCGAGCGTGACGTTGCCGAGTCCCGCAAACACACCGCCGAGACTCAGGCTTCCGTTGTTCGTGAACGGCTGCGTTACGTCGAGTCGGGTCGTCTCACCGTCCACGTCGATCGAAGACGTGACCGTCGTGGAAATGACGCCGTCGATTCTATTGACGCCCGTCGCCGCCTGGAGAAACCCGCTGTTCCCGATCGGGCCAAACAGCTGGGAAGCATTGAGAAACACGTCGCCCGCGTTGTCGAGCGTATCGACGACCACACTCGCGTTGGTGATATCCAAAGTCCCGCCGGCCAGAACGGACAACCCACCCGCGACGCTTACCGTATTCCCGTCGAAAAAGACCGTCGCGGTGTTGGGAATGGTCAGGCCGCCCGAGAAGTTCGACGCCGTGTTCGTGAGATCCAGGATCGAATTCAGACCGAACGTGACGGTGCCACTCGCCTGATGCTCGAATACGCCGGTGAAGATGCCGAAGGTAGCCGTATCGGCCACCAGGAGCGACCCGCTGTTCGTGAAGGTGCCCGTCACGTCCACCGACCCGCCGTTCACCGATGTGCTGAACGACCCGAGGTTGTTGACCTCGATCGCGTCGACAGTCCCGCCGTCGAAAAAGACGCCACCGGTCACGAAGAGTGTATCCGCAAAGACAGTGTTGGAGCTTGGCGTGAAGAGACCGTCGAGCACGACGTCCATGCGCTCTGTGACGGTCAACGACGGAACGCCGAGTGCGAGAGTCTGTTGCGTGGCCCCCGTTCCCGACCCGAGCGTGAGTCGAGCGACGGTGGCCACAACGTCGACGGTCACCTGGTAGTTACCGCTCAGCCCGATCAAAACCGTGTCCGTCGCACCGGGAACCACGCCGGTGCTCCAGTTCGATCCGACACTCCACAAACCGCCCGCGGCATTCGTCCACTGCACACCAGCGATGGCCGTCGCCGAGAAGGTCCGGTTGAATCCCGCGCCGGTCACGTTCACGCTCTGCCCGCCTGCCGCTGCACCGAGGGTCCATGTAACAGACGCATCGCCGGCGGCATCGGTGGTCGTTGTGGCAGCCGAGAGCGTACCGCCGCCCGTCGCAACGGCCCAATTCACCGCAACCCCCGCCACGCCCGTCCCGCCGGCATCGACAATCCGGACAGCGAGCGGTTGGGCGAGCGCGCTTCCACTAAAGCCGACCTGCCCATCGCCGCCGGTCTTGTTCAGCGCCGAGGCTGCCGGCGCCACGGCCAACCCGACCGCGCTCGACACCGTATCGAACGCCGCCGCGATGTTCGCGGTCCCCGCACTCACCGCTGTCGCGTTCCCGGTTGCGTCAACCGTCGCGACACCGGTGTTGTCGCTCGACCAGTTGATCGTCGGTCCAACGATCGCCGAGCCAAGCGGATCGAGCACGCTCGCGGTGAACTGTGCCGTGCCGCCTATGAACGTGATCGTGTCCTGTGGCGGCGAGATCGAGAGCGACGCCGCGGCTTGCGCGACAGTGATAGCAACCGTGCCAACAACGGGCGGCTGCATGGTAGTCGCTGCGATGCTACTGGTCCCGGGCTCCGACGGGCGATCCCCCTTGCCGCGTCGCCGAATCAGTCGCTCGCTCTCGTTACGTGCGGGCCTGTCCTCCACCGGGGGCGGGCTGGCCGCAGGCGTCACGCTCGTCGCCGTAATGTTGGCCGTGCCGTTGCCAGTTGCCGTCACGAGACCGTTCACATCTACCGTCGCGACCGAGGAGTCGTCGGTCGCCCAGATGAACGTCACGCCAGTGACGATCGCGTTCCCCGCGTATGCATCGGCGCTGAGTTGCTGCTGCGCCGTCAGCGCGTTGAACGCGATCGCCCCGGGATTCACCACGAGAGAGTCGAGCGGAGGAATGGCGCAGCTCGTCCCTGTGTTATTGGCGCCGGGTACGTGGAAAATATCCAGCTCGTACGCCCCCGTCGTACCCCCGACACCGGTGACCTGCACGAAGAACGGCCCATCGGTGGGCAACTGCAGCTCGAGAAGGGCGTCGGTGATCCCGCCGAAGTCGTCGTTCTGATCCAGGATCGTCGTCCCGTCTGCGGCGAACAACCGCAGAAACGTGTTCAGTGGCGATGGTTGAGTGAGCCCTGCCGCGATGGCGTCGACAATGAGAGAATCCTGCTGACAGGCATCCAGCCCGAACCAGTCCTCGTCAGTAGACGGGGCGATGTTGAGTTGCGTCAATAGCCCGTCCGCGGCCGCACCGAACCCGAGATTGGGTGCGCCGGCCGGATCGTCACCGCTGGTTCCCGACGCCTCCGCGCTGACCGTCGTCGAACGGGACGCGCCCGGCGCGCCTGTGATTCCAGTCGCCGTCGCCCGCACCCGCACGTTCCACGCGCCAACGTTGTTCACCGCGATAACCGCGTTCGTACTGTCTCCCACGGAGGTGCTGCGTGCGCCTGCGAAGTTCGAATCGAGACTCGCCTCCACGCGATAGCCGGAAGCACCCGTGACCGCGCTCCAAGTCACGGGGAAGATGAGCCGCGTCCCGGGAGAGGCGATCGCGTTCAGCGCGGGCTTGAAGGACACCAACGTGAGGCTGGCGGGAGTCGAGCCGCCGGCGACCACCGTGACGCCTGACCTCGATCCCGATTCCGCAAGCTCGTTGGTGCCCTCGAATGCCTGCACTGTGACGGTGTAGTCGCCGGGCTGCAGGCTCTCGATCGAGCCTTCCCAGAAATCGTCCACCAGCGTGAGGTTGGTCGTACGCGATCCGGAGGGGCCATCCGCCGTGGCCCGTACCGAGGTAAAGCTGGCCACGGCGAACGAGGGCTGGAGATCCACACGCCCCGCCGAGTCACCGGGCGTCTCGGGCTCACCTGCCTGGGTGGGGAAGCCTTTCGCGGCTCGCAGCTGTGCTATGGCCTCCTGGACGGAAAGACGGCTCTGCTCGCCGGCGAATTGGACGTTGAGAACGATCGATCCGGTCGTTGGGACGTCGAGCTCGTCTTCGCACGCCAGGGCGAGCGCTACGGCGGACAGGAGTCCGGCGACTACGAAACGTCTGGATATCATCGTCTCCGTCCCCACTAACGATTCGGGACGCGAATCGTGATCGATCCGGTGGTGGTAGGCGGGGCCTTATCGGTGGGGGCACCGCCTCCGCCGAGGAGCACCGCGGCCAGGACGGCCGCGCCGCCGCCGCCGAGTATACCCAGAATCCAGGGGAACCCACCGCCACCCCCCTCCTGAGGCTCAACCGCGGCGCGCGGCTGCTGCGCCACCTGTTCCGGATTGACCGTCAGACGATCGGCAACACCGGGGCGCAACGCGAACTCCACCGTGCGTTGCACCTGACCGTTGACCGTGAGTTCGAGTCGATACCGCCCCTCCGCACCCGCGTAGGTGAAGGGCACGAAAGACGTCTGGCCCAACTCGGGCCATTGCCAGTCGTCGAGCGGCGTCACCCGGGCGACGGGCTTCTGCAGCGATGACGTGATCGCGACCGACCCGAAGAGGTGGCTCTCGGCACTCCCGACCTGCGCGAACGTCCGGGTCCGCTGAGCGGACACGTTCTGGCGCGCCCGGTCTAACAACGCCCCAGCGCGCGGCGCGGGGAATGCCAGGCGTCCGCCCGTGGAAAGACCGACCAACGCGCCCTGCTGATCGAACAGCGGGCTGCCGAACACCGCGTTGGCAATGGAATCGCTGAGTACCAGCGCACCGGTGGGGCGATTCTGCCAACTGCTGACACGCAACCGCTCCTCGGATGGTGACGAACAGTTCGGTAACGCGACTCCCCACACGTACTGCCCGTCCGCTATCGCGGCGGCCAGGGGCAGGGAATCGGTCCCGCTCATCGGCACGGCGAGCACGGCTACGTCAGCGCCCGCATCGTACGCCGCGACGCGCACGTTCTGGGTCACACGCCGCGGCCCGAGCGTGACATCCACCCGGTCGGCGCCTCGCACGGCACTGTACGTCGTGAGCAGAAGTCCGTTGCGTCCCACGAGGGCGCCGGCACCGCAAACGGCATCGGTGCCAAAGCGGCGTACCGTGAGGCTCGCCACGCGGCCCAAATGAGACCACGGTTGTGACGCCGGGGAGCACCTCGCGCGTCACCTCGACGGTCTGGAAGCCCTGCGCACTCGCGCGTATCACATAGCTGCCGGGTGCCAGTCCCAGACCCCGTCCGGCAATGACGACACCGCCACCTAGAACCAGTACGTCGACCGGGACAGGCAGAGCCATTGGCGTGATGTCTACTCGGCCCTGCCCACCGCCCGGATCACCCGATGGCCAGCTGTAGGCAGTCGTCGTGAGGGCGTCACCGGGTTGAGCCGCCGCCGCCGCGCGCCCGGCCTCGAGAGAGTCAACGACCTCCGAGACGAGGTTGATTTCATCGAGCCGCATCGTCGGTGCGAGCCGCATACCCCAACGCGCCCAGACACCGGCTTGAGCAACCTGCCCCTGATCGAACAGCGTCTGCACGACGTACTGCACACCGACTGCCCAGAGAGAGTCTCGCGCTCCCGTCGTCGGATTGACCCCGCGCCGGAGCAACGGGAGAGCGCGGTCGGGATCGAAGTCATTGAATGCTTGGATTCCCTGTTGCAGAAGGGTGCGCGGGTCCTGTGCTTCGAGGCGCCCCGCAGCGACGGCCACTCCCACCAACACTACCGCAAGGATCGCGATCTTGAACGACGTTTTGGTCACGGGCATTACTGTCTCCGCGGGCGAAGAACAACCAGTGTAGTCTCACCGGCGCTCAGTGTGACCGTCGTGTCGGCCACGGCGCCGCTGCTGCGAACCTGTATCGAGTGCGGCACGCCCGCGGTCACCCGGTGAAGTACCGAGCGCCGCTCGCCGAAAGACTGACCATCGATGATGATCTCGCCACCGCCGGCGGCCCGTACGCCGACGCGGAGCCACGCGTACGTGGGGCCCGCCGGAGCGGGCTGCGCCCGTGCCGGTGTTGGGTTCCGTGCCGCCGGACGCGGCGTTTGCCGCACGGGTTGCTGTACAACCTGAATACGTGGGAAGGACAACCGCACCGCCACATTGGCCGCGACGTCCACATCAACCGCGTAGTCCTCATAGCCTCGCGCGCGCATTTCAATTCGGTGGGAGCCCGGTTCGAGATCGAACTCCGTTCCGGTGCGCCGCTCGCCGTCAATCGTGACGGTTCCGCTAGCTGGAAATCGCGAGACGGTGACGCGGCCAGTGGCGGGCGCCACCGATCGGGGATCTGCCGACATCACGCTGTCGGCGGGCCCCCCGGGGACACCGTTACCCGCTTGTTGTTGTGCCAGCTGTGATGCGGCCGCAGGAGTCGTCGAGTCATCACCACCGCCGCTCGTCGCCACGAAGACGCCAACAACACCTACCACGACGGCAGCGGCGGCAATGGCCGGAAGCGTCATCCTCTTCTTCAGCGTCCCGACCGGCTGTGTCTGAGGCATCGGGGTGGTCGGTGTGGCGGGACTCGCAGCGCCGGGAATGCTAGCTCCACCCGTTGACGCGGACGCGCCGACCGACGCCGGGACGACGAGAGTGGCGACATCGCTCGCCGACGTGCGCCCACCGGCACTCTCGCGTGGCTTCCGCAACGCCTCGACGAAGTCGGTCACCGTGCGGAATCGGCGGTCCGCGTCCTTCTCCAGAGACTTGTGGATGGCGAGATACACGTGCCGGGGAAGGTCAGGGGCAACCGTCTCGAGAGGATGCGGCGGCATCATGCAGTGCTTGTGCAGAATGTCGATGGCGGAATCGCCCTCGAACGGCAGCTGGCCCGAGAGCATGCGATACGCCATCACACCTGTCGAGTATTGATCGGCGGCGCCGGTTACCGGTTTGCCCATCCCCTGTTCGGGCGACATGAAGTACGGCGTACCGATGACCGATCCAGACGCCGTGAGCGTCCCTTCCGTTAACGCCTTGGCAATGCCAAAATCCGTCACGACTACACGGCCGCGGCTGTCGAGCATCACGTTCGCGGGCTTGACGTCGCGATGGATGACGCTGTGCTCGTGGCCGTAGTCCAGCGCGTCGGCCACCTGCGCCAGGATCTTGATCGTCTCCGCGAGGCCGAAAACGTTCCGCTCCTTGAGCAGCTCATCGAGCCCACGGCCCTCGAGGTACTTCATGGCATACCAGAAGAGCTTTCCGCCAGACGAGATGCGGTAGATGGGGATGATGTTTGGATGATCGAGCGCGGCCGCCGTCTTGGCCTCGCGTTTGAAGCGTTCCACGCCGTGCCCAAACGTCAACTCCGGCGGCAACACCTTGATGGCAACATTGCGCGAGAGATGGACCTCCGTGGCGAGATACACTACCGCCATCCCACCGCGGCCCAGCATTCTCCCGATCTCGAATTCGCCCTGGGTGTCTTCGCGGAGCAGGGCCTCCATGTGGTTGAAGGCCCCCTGGTCCATGGCGGCGGTGGCCGCCGCCTGACCCTCGGCATCCGATACCTGCGAACCGCAGGCCTGACAGAACCGGGCGTCGTCCGGGACGGGTGTGGCGCAGTGGGTACACTGCATACGGCCGGGCTTTCTCCGAGTGATCCGCTCGGCTAGGGAGTCCTTTTTCCTACGTCATACTACCGGCGGAACTTGCAGCGTCAAGCACGGTCGCATCTCCACCACGGGGGTGAGAATGAAGCCACGCACCGCCACGCCGGGCCGTGAGCAACGTCACTTGACCGCGGCGGCCCCCTCCACATCTTAGGGCACTCGGGCCGCCCGCATTGCCGCACGCGAGCCGCAGCCCTCACACCCGAAAGCTCCCGCCAAAGAGGCCCGCATGAACCGGACCGCCGTGACCGTTCTAGGCGCGCTCGCACTCGGAGTAGGGACCGTGTCCTCGCCCGTCTACGCGCAGCGCATCGAGCAGGGCGAGCTAGCCGCCGGCGATCAGACGCTCGATGACGGCGAGTACCTGGACATCTACACGTTCCAGGGACGACCGGAGCAGCGCGTCGCGCTCATCCTCACCTCCCAGGACTTCGACACCTTTCTCCTCCTGATAGCACCGTCCGGAAACGACACCCAGAACGACGACTACGAGGGAAACAACCGGGAGTCCCGGATCGAGGCCGTGTTGGACGAGGCGGGCGAGTGGCGAGTCGGAGTGACCTCCTATCAGAGCGGTGAGACCGGGCGCTATACGCTACGGATGGACCTCGGCGGCGGGCAGGTGGCTGCCGCTCCGGCCGCTCCGATGGGGATGGGCCCGCAAACGCACCGGGGCGAACTCTCGCAGGGCGACGAGACGCTCAAAGATGGGGAGTACGGCGACATCTACACGTTCCAGGGCGTCGCCGGTGGCCAAGCCCGCATCGAGCTGCGCTCGACCGCCTTTGACACCTATCTGTTCGTCGTCGCCCCTGACGGGACCCAGGAAGACAACGACGACGCCAGTCAGGGAGAAACGACCCGCTCCCTGGTGGAGTTGCAGACGACCGTGGGGGAGTACCGCGTCGTCGTCACGTCCTACCAGTCTGGTGAAACTGGACCTTATCAACTCACCATCGATGCCGGCGGCGGGGCGGTGGCAGCTACGCCCGGCCGGGGTGGAGACCGGGGCAAGAACCAGGTGGCGGCAGGCCCGCGCGTCGAGACCGGTCGCCTCGAATCGGGAGATGAGACACTCGACGACGGCGAATACATCGACAGCTACACCTTCGAGGGCAGACAGGGCCAACGTGCCATTCTCGATCTCCGGGCCCAGGGCTTCGACCCCTACTTGCTGCTGCGCGGACCCAACGAGCAGTCCCAGGACAACGACGACCACGAAGGGGACCGTACCCGATCGCTCATCGTGTACACGCTCGAGGCCGACGGCACGTATCGGGTCGGTGTCACCAGCTATCAGGCCGACGAGACGGGAAGCTACGAGCTGCGGATCGATCTGGGCGACGGCGGTGGTGCCGCGGCCGCGGTGGCTGCCGGTCCGAGGCACGAGGCGGGTGAGCTGCGCGCTGGAGACGATTCGCTGAACTCGGGCGAGTTCGTTGATGTCCATACTTTCGAAGGGAGCCCGGGCCAACGCGCGGACATCGTGCTCTCGTCCAACGACTTCGATACATATCTGATCGTCATCGACCCCGCCGGCGAGCAGAAGGAAAACGACGACGACGGAAGCACGAACCGGAGTCGCGTGGAGCAGGAACTCACCGAACCCGGGGAATACCGTATTCTCGTCACCACCTACCAACCCGGAGAGACGGGCGCGTACACGCTCGACATCACGCTCGGTGGTGGCGCGGCGGCGCCGGCACAGCAACAGCAACGGGATGTGACCACGATCGCCATGGGCCAAACGCTCACCGGCCAGCTCGAATCCGGTGACGGCCAACTCGACAACGGGGAGTACCGCGACCTCTATGTCTTCAACGGGCAGGCGGGCCAGAACGTCACCGTCGACATGCAGTCGCAGGAATTCGACACATATCTCGGCCTGCTCACGCCGAACGGCGAGGACGTCCAGAACGACGACTATGAGGGCAGTACGAAGCAGTCGCGCATCGAGATGACCCTACGGGAAACCGGACGGTACCGGATTGTCGCAACCTCCTACGCCGAGGCGGAGACGGGTACGTACCAGGTACGGCTTACAGGAGGGGGAGCGCCCCAGCCAGTCGCGGCGCGACCAGCCCAACCCGGCGCACAGCCTGCCGGTGACGGCGACGGCGACGGCCGCATATTCGGCGTCTTCACCGGGATCAGCGACTACGGCGGGCGGGCGAGCAATCTCCCCTACACGGCCGACGACGCCATCCGCGTGCGCAACGCGCTCATCGAGGGTGCAGGCATGGACCCCAACAACGGTATTCTCCTCACGGATGCCCAGGTCACCACCGGCGGCGTGCACAACGCCATACAACAACTCGCCGGCCGTATGGGCCCCAACGATACGTTCATCTTCTTCTACTCCGGTCACGGCAGCAGAGTACCGCGGCCCGGAGGGGGCTTTCAGGTAACGGACCCCGATGGGATGGATGAGACGATCGAGTTCGTCGATGCGGGCGTGACCGACGATCAGTTCAACGAGTGGATGAACGAGATCCAGGCGGGACGCATTCTGCTCTGGCTGGACGCATGCTTCAGCGGTGGCTTCTCGAAGGACGTGATCTCACGGCCCGGCCGTATGGGCATGTTCTCGTCCGAGGAAGACGTTACGTCGTCAGTCGCGGCAAAGTTCAGAGCCGGTGGTTACCTCGCCGTCTTTCTCGCCGATGCCATTCAGAGCAAGCTGGCGGACATCGATGGTGACGGCCAGATCTCGGCAATCGAGTTGAGTCAATACGTGCACGAGCGGTACCGCGCAGATCTCAAGAGTGGCAATCCGGGCGATTTCGTACGCACCGGCGGTCCGCAGTTGGGGTTCCAACACCTGGTGGTCGATTTGGGATCGATTGGGCCATACGATATTCTGTTCAGATAGCAGGCAGCCAGACGGCAAGACGCTCAGACGCTCAGACGCTCAGACCCGTCCACTGAGCGCCTGAGCGTCTGAGCGTCTATCTGTTTATGGCGTCACCAACTCGAACACAACCGGCTGTCCCACGATCTCCCGTTTCACGGTCCGGCGTGGGGCTTCAGTGGTCACGTAGTTGATGAACTCCACCTCACCGCCCTGCACGGAAACGCGGAACACTTCGAACGTCCCCGCCGGCACCGTGACCTCCTCCACGCCCTCGACCTTGATCGTGTACGGGAGGATCTTGGCGCCATCCCCATCGAACACACTGAGCGTGAACGACGCTCCCTCAGCAAGCGCGAGGGCGGGAATCAGCATCGGTACTTGCTCCGAGGAGATCATGGCGTCCGTAAAGACCGTATCAACGGCCGTCGTGTCGACGACGCCGCCCTGCTGCGGCGCCTGCGCTTGACCGGTGATGCGTCCATCAGCCACGACGAGATGGGTCTCTGCTGCCTGCCCCTGCAGTTGCCCCACCTGATCGACGGATTGCAGGGCAAAGCTGCCCGCAGTCATGCGGACCGTCGTCTCCTGATTCAACCCTGCGAGCGGAATGGCCGTCTTGGAGTAGTAGACGATGTCGTCACCATCCATGGTGACCTCGGTGACCATTCCGCCAAACGGATTGCCCTGTACCATGACCGCCATGGAGTCCCGACGGGCGACGACGTGTGACGCATCGAACGCCACGGCAGTGGTACTCGGTGTGAGGTCATCGACTGTCAGCGCGTTCCCCTCGACATCGATGATCCGGACGGGAGCAATGGCCAGCAGTGGTTCGTAGATCTGCTGACCGTCACCGACCACGATGATCACACCGGAGTCAGGCCGGACGATGTTGGCGATCGCATCCCGTGCCGCCTCTGCCGAGACACCGGCAATGCGCTCGCGGTACCGCTCGAGGTAGTCCTCACCCAGACTCAGCCGTCTCTGAGTCGATACCTGCCCCGCTATCTGTTGGGGCGTCTGGATAGTGAGAGGGAAGACGCCGGTGAGATAGTTGATTGCGTTCTCCATCTCATCGGCAGGGATGAGTTCCGTCCGAATCCGACTCAGCTGATGCAGCAGCTCGACCAGCGCAGAGTCTGTTACCGATGTCCGCACTTCCACCGACGCGAGGAACCTCCCCGTGTCGAGCGGGCGATTCATAGATGCGTACGCCCCGTACGTCCAACTCTTCTGTTC
>JAZDCY010000064.1:0-38794 GCA_036679645.1 Gemmatimonadota bacterium
TACGATCTTCCGAGGATGATACACGACACGGGCAGCACGTGCGAGCGCACGGCCAGCGGCATCGCCGCTGGATACGACCACGATATGCGCGGCGGGCTGGAAGTGCCACGAGGCACGACTCGCCGTCCATGACGTGACACCAGTGACACCAGACGGCGCCGATGTCGAGTAGGATGGGTTTGTGTGCAGACCGGGCGCGCGCGAAGGGTTCTGGCCCCCACGGATGCCAATCCACCGGTTGATGTTCCGCCGAGCGAAGATACGCCGATGCCGCACCCGCCAACCGCGACGCCACTATCGCTTGCTCGATGACCTTGTCGTGCGCGGCGACGCCTTGTGCGACGTTTTCCTCTCTCGTCTACTTTGCCCCGCACCCGCCTTTCCACCATTCCGCCCTTCCGCCACCCCGCTTGCCGGCACCGGACAGAGCTCGTTGATGGGACAGATCTCACATTTTGGCTTACGCGCCTGACAGATCGCCCGGCCGTGATGAATCATCAGGTGCGGGAATAGCGTCCAGTCGCGGCGGGGAACGATCTCCATGAGATCGCGCTCGATCTTCTCCGGGGTCTCCTGTGTCGTGAGACGCAGTCGCCGACTGATCCGCTTGACGTGCGTATCGACCACCACCCCCTCGTCGATACCGAAGGCATTACCAAGCACTACGTTCGCCGTCTTGCGGCCGACGCCGGGGACGGTGACGAGTTCGTCCATGGTACGGGGTACGTCGCCCCCGAAACGCTCGATGAGCGCCTCCCCCATCCCGATGAGCGAACGCGTCTTGTTCCGGAAGAACCCAGTCGACTTGATGATCTCGGCAAGCGCCTCGGGATCGGCGGCCGCGAAGTCCCGCGCAGTGCTGTAGCGGGGGAAGAGATCTCTCGTGACGAGGTTGACGCGCTCATCGGTGCACTGCGCCGAGAGAATGGTGGCAACGAGCAGGTGGAGAGGTGACTCGTAGTCGAGCGAGCAGTGCGCCTCGGGATACTGCTTGCTGAGCCGGCGAATGATGGGCCGAATACGCTGGCGCGGTGTTTTCACTCTCGGCTCCGATACCCAGCCGGATGTGGGTGGGAGCGGTGTGGTGTCCTCTTCCGAGGGATAGACGGTGACGTCATCTGTATGCACCCGAAGCTAGCCGGCGGCCACAGCGAGCGCGAGTTGTGCCAGGACCAGCAGTTCGGCGGTTGATGTCACCGAGTGAAGCCCCGTTCGGTCACCACCCTCCATCGCGGGCGCGAACCGGTCAGGGCGCAGGGACCCGAAAGCCGACCGCGCATCTGCGGCGTGAACCGTGACGGCAATCTGCGAGAAGCCGACACGATCAGGGTGCAGCCCGAGCATTGCAAGAACGGTCACGGTCGGGCCGTGCGGGCCGACAACGATGAAGAACCCGTCGATCGGCTCGTGCGGCGCGCTGTCGTCGACCTGGGCCCAGAACCAATGCGCCGGCAGTTGCACGTAACACGCGCCGTTCGGAACCTCGGGGATCACGACGGACCCGTCGTCTCCCAATACAGAGGTCAGGGCATCCCGCGAGGTGGACAACGTCGCACCGCCACCGTCCCAAAAGGCCGACAGCGCATGGAGAAACGAGAGATACTCGGCCCCGACCGCGGGGTCGGATTGTGACGCGCCCTCGGGCCGTACGGACTCGAGGAGCCGCTGTACCTCGGGGAGACTGGCGAATGCCGCCGGATCGCGCGGCTCGGCTGACGATGATCCAAACGCGTCGCGTATGGCACGCAGCTCCGGCTCGAGATGATCGAGCACGCGTACGATCGGATCCGGCAGTGTCACCGGGATGGCAACCACCGGTCGAGTTCGTGCGTGAACCGCTCGGGCTCCTCGACGTACGGGCAATGGCCCGAATGCTCGAAGATGACGAGATCCGCACCCAGGAGATCCGCCGTGGTCTCCGCGGTCTCGAGCGGTATGGGATCGTGCCGCCCGTGAAATACGCGAGTGCTGATAGATACAGTCCCCAATGCGGGTAGGAGATCGTACTCCCCCAGGCTACGCCAGACCTCGGTCTGCGTCCTGCCGGTAACCCGGAACGGTGTGAGGTGCGCAACCTTACGAATGTCGTGAAAATACCCGGCCACGGACAACTCGAAGGCGCGTTGTCGGTACACGGCGGGATCGTTGTCACGAAGCCCGGAGCTATTGAGGAGCGCTCTGGCCTCCCGGATCTCCGAACGCTGCATGCGCTCGGCAAAATGCGACTCGAAGGCACGGCGTCCCGCGGCGGTCCCGGGGGCGGGAGCGACGAGGGCAAGGGACGCGACGCGAGTGGGATGTTCCACCGCGTAGAGCATTGCGAGCAGTCCGCCCCACGAGTAGCCCAGGATGTGTGCGGGATCGGCCCGCCACTCGGTCAGTAGCGCGTCGAGATCAGCTACCTGCTCGCGCCACCCCACCGGGACATCACGCCCCACCGCCGAACGCCCACCACCGCGCTGGTCGTAGTACCGGAGCCGACGCCGCACGCCTAGCGTGTCGAACTGAGGCAGGAGATAGTCGTGATGTGCGCCCGGTCCTCCGTGCAACACGACCACGTCCGGTCCCGAGCCCACGGTCCGCGTGAACAGGTCCACGCCGTTCACCGGAAAGCGCGTTTCTAGAGGAATACGGCTAGGGCGTCGGCGACCGTCTTCACCGCCTCGTGCTCGGCATGGGGGAACCCATCTAGGAGGTCGCTGTCGATATCGATCTGGCCCAGGATCTCATCGTGACCCCGAATGAGGACCACCAGCTCGGACTTGGTCTCGATGGAACAGGCCAGGTATTCCTCCACTTGTGTGACGTCCGGGATGTTGAGGTCACGTCGCTCAGCGACGGCCTTGCCGCAGATACCGTCACCAACCGCAATCGACGTGAGATCCGTTGGTTTTCCCTCGAACGCCTCGAGGATCAACTTGTCACCGTGCACCATATATATGTACACACCGGAGTACGGTGCACCCGACTCCCGGATCCTTCGTGCGGCCAGCTGGAGGAGTTCTTGACGTCCGGCGTCGTGCGCGTAGGCACCCTGAAGCGCCTTGACCACCGCGGGTGCGTCGAGGACCGTCTCAGCCACCTCGGCGGCCCAGCGTGGCCGTGAGTTCCACCAATTCTCCGTCGCGCTCGACCACGATGGTCACCACATCCCCCGGTGCCTGAGCGGCAAGGGCGCGGGACATCGCGTACAGGTCCGTGATCTCATGTTCCCCAATGCGCTTGATGATATCGCCGCCGCGGACGCCGGCGATCGCGGCGGGTCCCCCTTCGCGCACTCCTGTCAGTAGCACGCCTCCGGGCGACTCGCTCATGTCGGGAATGGTCCCAAGCGAGGCGCCGGAGCCGGCTCCCACGGGGGCAGGCGGCGGGATCTCCACGTACGTCGGCGCCGCCTGTGCGGCGGCCAGCCGCAGCGTCAGATCGGCGACAAATGCCGCGATGCGCGCCTCCCCCTCGGCATTGATCAGGGGTGCGTCATCGGTCACCCGGTGGTAGTCGCTGTGTGTGTCAGTGAAGAAGTGCAGCACTGGGATGCCTTCGGCATAGAAGGACTGCTGGTCGGACCGGCCCCAGCCATCACCGGATCCTTTGAGGTCGAAGTTGTATTCGGAGTTCAACGCATCCAGCAGCGGTGCAAATTCCGGTGCGGTTTCGGTACCGAAGACGAGCAGTTTGTTCTCACGCAGTCTACCGACCATGTCGAGGTTGACCATGGCGACGGTGGAATCGTTCGGTGCCACGGGATGCCGCACGTATTGGGTGGAGCCGATGAGTCCCAGCTCTTCGGCCGTGAACGCGACGAACACGATCGTGCGGCGCTCGCCCTGCGCGCTGGTCCGGACGGTACGCGCAATCTCGAGCAACGCAGCGACGCCCGATGCGTTGTCGTCAGCCCCATTGTGGATGACGCCGGTGCTATCGGGGTCCATGCTGCCTATACCCCCGTATCCGAGATGGTCGTAGTGGGCGCCGACGACCACGACCTGACCGGCGAGCGCGCCCCGGCCGGGAATCACCCCAATCACGTTCTTCACCTCGGCGCCTCCGAGTCCCGCGTGGGCCGCGGCGGGCGCGCTCGGATCGATTACGAAGTTCTGAAAGAAACCTTCGCCGTTTGGCTGGGTGAGTCCGATGCGAGCGAACTCGCGGGCAATGTATGCGGCGGCGGAGTCGAGACCCGCCGTTCCGACGCCCCGTCCCTCGCGGGCATCGGCGGCGAGATAGTCTATATGAGCGCGAATGCGCTCCGCACGGGGAGCTTGCGCCTGCATGGCCCCGGCTGCGCCGCAGAGGGCCACCACGCTGAGCACAACGGTCTTGGTCTGCATATGGGAGTCCCGCATTGGATGGGGTCCAGTATCTTGTTCGAGGGAACGACATCTAAACGTAACCGGACCGACCACGTGTCTCCACGTCTGCTCGCTCTGATTCCGCTCGCGATCGGCATCAACCTGGCACTGGGCCAGTTCGCGGCCGCCACCGCGCTCCCGCTCTTTCTGGACACAGTCGGGACGGTCCTGGTTGCGGTGCTCGCAGGTCTGGCGCCGGCACTCCTCACAGGGCTGATCTCTCAGGTCGTGTTTACCCTCGTCACCGGGAACGTCACGTGGCTCGCGTTCCTGCCGGTCCAGCTTTTCATTGCCGCGTATGCGGCGCTGGCGGCCGACCGTGCCGGGTTCGCCTCTGTCCGGCGCGCGGTCGTTGGCGGGTTGGGGCTGGGCGCACTTGCCGCCACGATCGCCGCCCCCATTGCGTACTTCGCGTTTGGTGGGGTGACGAGCGGTGGGGTGACTGTCGTGACGGCGGCGCTCACGGGCCTGGGCGTGCCACTGCACTGGGCGGTGTTCGCGTCGAGTCTCAGCAATGATCTCCTCGACAAGACGATCACGTTCCTCCTCGTGCGTACCATCCTCGTCACGCTGCCACGCCGGGTCGCGTCGCGGTTCCCGGGCGTGTCGCGCGCACTCGGCCTCCACCGGTGACGGTGGGATACCTGCCCGGTGCCGGTTTCCTGCATCGGGCGCATCCGTTCACGGCCATGGCGATCGGCGGCGGTGTTGCGGTCCTTGCGTTTCTCCTCGCCCCTCCCGCCGGACCGTTAGCCGTCCTCGCGCTGGGGGTCGCACTCGCGATGGCGGCCGGCGTCTGGCGCGTGCTCATTCCTGCGGCGGTCATCTCGGGCCCGTTCTGGGTGTTTCTGTTCGCCATCCACGGGTTATTCCGCGAGGCTCCGTTGACCGCATTGGGGCTGTCCGCCCGCATGACGGCATCGATCGTTGCATTCCTGCTGGTGATCGCGGTTGTGCATCCAGGACGTCTCGTCGAGGCCCTGCTGGCACGCGGTGTCCCGTTTGCCGCGGCCTACCTCCTGGCGGCTGCAATCCAGATCGTGCCGCGCTTCCAAAACCGTGCGCGCGCCATCCTCGACGCTCAGCGGTGCCGGGGGCTCCGGCTCCGCGGTTCTCCGCTCCGACGAGTGCGAGCGGTGGTGGCGCTTGCCATTCCGCTCGTGCTCAGCGCGCTTGCCGAGGTGGACGAGCACGCGCTGGCTCTGGAGACCCGTGGCGTAGGGACGGGCAAGCGCCGAACCATTCTCCACCCCCCGGTAGATACCCCCCTTGACCGTGCCATCCGCTGGGCCGTGCTCGGTGTGCTGGCTGTCGCCGTCCTGGTGACGTACCCATGACCATCGTTTTCGATCGGGTCAGCTTCACCTACCCCGGCAGTCGGGAGCCATCCCTCCACGGTCTATCGTTCCATGCGGCTCGTGGGCAGGTGACGTTGCTCACCGGACTCCTCGGGGCGGGGTGCAGCACGACCGTGCTGGTGGCGGCAGGGGTTGCGCCTCGGCTCCTGGGAGGGAGCGTCGAGGGCGACGTGACGGTGCTCGAACGAAACCCCGGCACGGCTGAAGGCTGGCGTGATCTGGCGGGCCGGGTTGCGGTTCTCCTCCCCACACCGTGGACCCAACTGTCCGGCATGACGTTCACCGTGGCGGATGAGGTCGCATTCGGTCCGGCGAACCTGGGTTGGGACCGCGAGGAGATCCTGGATGTCGCAGCGGTGGCTATGGACCAGCTGAGCGTGACGCATCTGGCCCAGCGGGACCCGGCGACCCTATCTGGTGGTGAGCTACAGCGCGTGATCCTCGCTGGACTGGTCGCCATGCGGCCCGATGTCTACCTGCTGGACGAGCCTACGGTGGAGCTCGATCCGGAAGCGGCCGATGCCGTCTATGCACTCCTGCCGACCCTGGCAAAGACCGCAGCGGTGCTGCTGACGACCACCGACAGTGATCGTGCTGTCGAGGTTGCTGACAGCGCTCTCTACCTGGAATCCGGACAACTCGTCAGCGCCGGATCGCCATGCGACGTGCTGGGATCGGAGCGGGTCGTGGCGGCAGGCGCAGGTGTGAGTGTGGCGACGCTGTTTCGTGACGCCGGTGCAAGGGGGCCCTATCCGGTGGACGTGGCGGCGGCGGCCTCTCGTTGGATGACTGCATGACGCTTCTCCAATTCGACGAGGTGCGATTCGCATATGGCGAAACGGTCGTGTTGTCTCGCGTCGGTTTTTCGATCGCCCCGGGCGATGTCGTTGCACTCCTCGGGCGGAATGGCGTCGGCAAGACTACCGTGACCCGCCTCGCGGTTGCCCTGGCCCACCCGCAGCGCGGGGAGGTCATAGTGGCGGGCGAAACAACCCGTGGCCGGCAACCCGAAGATCTCGCCGGCCGTGCCGCCTACCTCTTCCAGCACCCGGACCGGCAACTCTTCGCGCGGCGGACACTCGACGAGGTGGCGTTCGGCCCGATCCAGGCGGAGCGCCCGCGGGCGGATGCCCTCGCCAGAGCGCGGTCGGCTCTCCATGCGGTGGGATTGGAAGGTCACGAGGACACTCACCCACACGATCTGAGCGCTACCGACCGCAAGCTCCTGGCGCTTGCAGCAGCTTTGGCGCAGACGGGCGACCTGCTCGTGCTGGACGAACCGACGCAGGGCTTTGACCGGCCCGCGCGTGACCTGGTGGGC
The DNA here is from genome assembly GCA_036679645.1 of Gemmatimonadota bacterium. GTDB lineage: Bacteria > Gemmatimonadota > Gemmatimonadetes > Gemmatimonadales > GWC2-71-9 > JADFNB01. The sequence goes on from JAZDCY010000064.1 coordinate 7,032, forward strand.
GCGCGGCTACGTGATCACGCGGGGCAGGGAGGTGCGGCTCTCGTGGTGACGCACGATCTGGGGTTTGTTGCGGATTGGTGCGATCGAGCTTTGGTCCTGCATGATGGGCGGGTCGCCTACGACGGTCCGGTTCCGGACCTCGTGCGCGACCAAGAACGAGTGCGGGTTCTCGGGCTGCGGCAGCCACCTGCTGCGCGGGTGAGTGTGGCGTTACGCTTAGCCGGTCAGCCGGTTCGGCATGCGGAGGTATCGGCGGCGCTCGTGCCGCGTTGCCGCGATGGCTGAGCCGCCCTATCTTCGCGCATCACCTGTATGTTGATCCTCGAAAACTTCGCCGTCTCCTTCGCGCGCGCCGTGGAAGTCTTCCGGACGCAGCCCGATGCCATCCGCGAGCAGAAGGCCACGCTCCGCGCGCTCGTCGCGCTCGCCAAGCTGGGTGGGGTGACGATCCGGGTTAGCCACCGCTCGATGACTCTTGATTCGGTGACGATCCCTCCGACGCTGCCGGGGGTACGCAGCCTCATCGCGCAACTCAATCTGCACGACGTCGCGGAGATCCGTATCAGTCAGAGCGCGGCACCCGCGGAGTTGCTGGCGCTACTGCGTGCCGTTGCGGCGAGCCTGTCGGGAGGTGGCCGCCGAAGCCAGGTGGACATCGCCATGGAGCAGGCCGAGAGCGTCCGCGTGCTGGTGGCGTCCGCCGAGGAACCGGATGAGGCTGAGCGCACGCCGAGCGTGACTGACGCCTTCGAGTCGGCGCCGATCGTCGAGGCCGCAGAGGACGAACTCCTGCGTTTGGCCACGAAGGTCGAAGGGCCGGGGACGCTTCTCGAGAACGCGATGGCAGATCTGGCGCTCCGGCCGGAAGGCGCCGACATGCTGGATCGACTTGCCACGATCAAGGACCTCATTCCGCGAGAACTCGGTGAAGGTCGGTCGGCCGTGGCGCTACGGGCGATCGCCGACCTCGTGCGACTGGAGGAAGGGCTCCCCGATGACAGCCCGCGGCGTGGTGTCGCCATCACTATCAACCGTCTCCTCACCGAGCCCATGCTCGACGCCATCGCGCGGTTGGTACCGGCGGCCGAGTTGCGCGAATCGGCGACGGCGGTGCTGCAACGTGGTGGGGCCGATGCGACCGAGATCCTCCTGAGCATCTTGGAAACTGAAGAATCGAGTGCCGCTCGCCGCGCGTATTTCGATGTGCTACGAGGCATCCCGGAGGGAATCCCCCAACTGCTGCACCTACTCGGCCACCATGAGTGGTATGTCGTGCGCAACATGGCCGAGCTGGTAGGGGACATGCGAGTAGAGGAAGCGGTCCCCGCCCTTGGGCGCGCCATCGAGCACGAAGACGAACGCGTTCGGAAAGCGGCCGCGGTCGCGCTGGCGCGCATCGGGACGGCGGAGACCGTGCAGTACATCCGGAACGCCCTGCTCCGAGGTGACGCCGGGGTTCGTTCGGTTGTGGCCGGTGCCGTTGGGGGACGGCGCTCGGGCGCACTCGCAATGCCACTCGTCCTGGCGGCAGAGGACGAGCCCGATCCGGCACTCCAGCGCGATTTCTACGTCGCTCTGGCGCGGATTGGGACACCGGAGGCTCTTCAAGCCCTCATCAAGGCGGCGCAACCCGGCGGCCGGTTCTTTCGGCGGCGCAAGCTGGACACCCGCCTAGCGGCAATCGAGGGCCTGCGCGTTGCAGGGGGGCCGGCGGCTGTTGGCGCGCTGGAGGGGCTTCGGGGCGACAGGACCCCGGCGGTACGCGAGCGGGCGCGGCGGTATCTTCGCGGACACGGCCATGCGAGATGAGGTCAAGTACGCGGTGCTGGTCGGTCGACTGATCGACCTGTTCTCGCGCGGTGGGGATCATTCCTCAGACGATCACCGGACCGCCCTACGCGCCCTGGTAGAGCTTGCAGCGCGCGGAAGCGCCACCATACGTCTGGAAGGTGGGTCGGTGCGGGTGGAAGGCATCGTCGTGCCCGATGACTCACCGTTTCTCGAAACGCTCAAGGCGAAGTTCGTGGCCCACCGCATCGCAACGATCCAGTTTGCGAACGGCGCGTCCGCGATCGATCTTGCCAACACCGTCCGCGCGTTGGTGACGGAGGCTGACGGAGAGAAGCCGGCCGCCGCGCTGCAAGACCGGCTCCGTGAGTACAAGGTGGCTACGGTGTCCGCGGTAGCGGCCGATCTGCAGGCTTCGTTCGTCGACCGGCGAGACATCCGCGTGACAGAAGCGCTGAGGGGTGTGGATCTCGACAAGCCGCTCGAGCAGCAGATCGAGGGATACGAAGAAGGCCTGCTCTCGCAGAAACGACGCGCGTACGATGAGATGGTTGGCCAACAGCGCAGCTCCGCCGAGCGGATTGCGGATGTTCAGGGAACAGAGGAACTCTCCGGAGCTGCGCTCCGCAACCACCTCGATCGCGTCATCTATGCCGTGACGCAGGCCCTCAACGCAAAGGAATACGATCGCGCGGTCGAAGCGCTCGTCCGGCTCATTCGGAGCGAGACATCCTCCCGCGACTCGGACACGCGTCGGGCCTACGGCGTCGCGTTGCGCCGACTGCTGGCGACGGACTCGCTCCGATGGGTGGCGCCGTACTTGCTTGACGAGATGTTCGCGTCCGACGTCATCGAGATCATGCGTCGTGCCGGAACCTCTGGTACCAAGGTGCTGCTGGACATGCTGATCGCGGCGCCCACCGTCGCCGAACGGAAGGCGTATCTTCGCGCACTACACGGGATCGAGGAAGGGACAGAGGCCATCACGAGCTTGCTCAATCACCACGAGTGGTTCGTGGTGCGGAACGCGGCGGACCTCGTGGGTGAATTGAAGATCGAGGAGGCTGTCCCTGCTCTCGGAAGGGTCGCTGCCCACGACGATGCCCGCGCACGCAAGGCGGTTGGTATTGCGCTTGCCCGAATCGCGACGCCGGCGGCAGCGCTCCACCTCCAGAAGACATTTCGCGATCCCGATGTCGATGTGCGACTCGCGGTTGCGCGCGAGGTAGGAGGGAAGGGGATGAGCGGGCTCGCCATGCCGATCGTCTCGGCGGCGTCGCAGGAGGAAAATGAGGAGATCCTGTGTGAGTACTACCGCGCGCTGGGCCGCATTGGAACCCCAGATGCGGTGCAGGCGCTCACCAACGCGGCACTCGAGGGCCCGCGACGTATTCTGGGCCGAAAGGCGAGCCCCGCACAACTCGCGGCGGTCGAAGGGCTTGCAGCGGCCGGCGGCGAGACTGCGCGTGACGCTTTGGAACAGCTCGTCAAGAAGGGCGGCGGACAGGTCAAGTCTGCCGCACGCCAGACGCTGGCGATGGTGCGCCCGCCTACCAGGGAATGAAGTCGGTGTTCGCGCGGACGCGGCGCACGAACGCCGCGAGTAATCGCGCCGCCCGGTCCAGATCCTCCAACGCAATCATCTCGCTCGGACTGTGCATGTAGCGGTTGGGTACGGAGACCAATCCGGTTGGCACACCCCGCAATGCCGAGTGAATTGCATCGGCATCGGTACCGGTGTCCACGGGCGCCGCCTGGACTGTGAATGGGATCTTCTCCCGCTCGGCACATGCAACCAGCATGTCGAAGACGACGGGATGGATTGCCGAGCCGCGTGACAAGACCGGCCCGCCACCGAGCTTGACATCGCCGACCTCTTTCTTTTCCGCGCCTGGCCAATCGGTGGAGTGGGTGACATCCACCACGAGGGCGACCGTTGGATCGAGACCGACCGCGCTCGTCCGCGCCCCACCGCCCGTCCACGCGATCTCCTCCCGAGTGGTAGCAACGGCATAGACGGCTGCCTCCGGACGCCGGCGCCGCAAGCGACGCAGCGTCTCGAGGACCACAAACGCCCCTATGCGATTGTCGATACTCCGTGAGACCATGCGTCGGTTAGGGAGATCCAATGGTGTTCCGGCGATGACCGCCGGATCGCCAACTCGCGCCCGTTTCAGCGCATCCTTCTTGTTCTTGGCGCCGATATCGATCCACAGGTCGGAGGTTTTGAGGACGTGCTCCTTGTCCTCAGCGGTGAGCAAGTGCACGGGCTTCTTCCCGATGACGCCGTCGACCGGTCCCTTGCCCGCGAGAACGCGCACGCGCTGTCCGACCAGGACCTGCGCGTCCCAGCCGCCGATGACAGAGAAGAAGAGGAACCCGTTGTCGTCGATGTGGACGACCATCAACCCGATCTCGTCGATGTGTCCGGCCAGCATGACGCGGGGTGCCCGGTCGGCGTGAAGCGCGGCGATTGAGTTGCCAGAAACGTCGACGGTGACCTCGTCGGCGATCTGTGCGGCTTCTTGGCGCCACACGGCGGCGGGCGCCGTCTCGAACCCTGAGGGGCCCGGTGCATCCAACAGGTGGTGCAGGAACCTTCTGGACGTGTTGTTCATATCAGATCATGTAACATCGCGGTCAACGGATGATCAACCGCTGGATTCTACAACCGCCGCCGCGCAGGGCGCCAGCGGAGTTGCTTGACATCGTGTGGTTGTATCCCTAGCGTTTGCGCTCTCGCTCGCGCTGACCCTCCAATCGGTCCACGACTCCCATGGCAGATACGGCACCGCCATCGTCGGCATCCGGTTCCGACGCTCCCTACATCCCGGCGTCCGAGTCGCTCCCGGAGATCACGGCCAAGGCCGTCATCCTCGGTGCGATCCTCTCGGCGGTCCTCGCCGGAGCGAACGCGTACCTCGGGCTAAAGGTCGGGCTCACGGTCTCGGCATCGATACCGGCGGCCGTCATCTCGATGGCCGTGCTTCGACTCTTCCGCGAGTCGAACATTCTCGAGAACAATATTGTGCAGACCTCGGCGTCTGCCGGTGAGTCGCTTGCCGCCGGAGTGATCTTCACCCTGCCTGCGCTCATCATGCTGCAGTACTGGCAGGGGTTCGAGTTTGTGCCGACCATGTCCATCGCGCTCATTGGCGGTATCCTGGGCGTGCTGTTCACGATTCCCCTCCGGCGCGCCCTCATCATCGAAGCCAAACTCCAGTTCCCCGAAGGCGTGGCAACCGGCGAGGTGCTCAAGGCCGGGACCGAGGGCGGGCGCGGCGTGCGCCTGATCGCGGTGGCCGGCGTCGCCGGTGCGCTGCTCAAGCTGTCGCAGTCCGGGCTCAAGCTTGTCGCCGGGACGGCGTCGGGTGCGGTCACCGTCGGTAACTCGATCTTCGGGTACGGCAGTGAACTCGGCGTGGCGCTCCTGGCGGTGGGTTACATCGTCGGGATCAACATTGCCGTGCTGGTGCTCGTCGGAGGGTTGATCTCGTGGTTGTTAGGTATTCCGATCTACACGGCGACGGCGGACCCGGGCGTGTTGCAATCGATCATTGGTGATTCGACCGGTTACGATGCCGCGGAACAGGTGTGGAGCCAACGAATCCGCTACATGGGCGTTGGCGCAATGGCCACCGGTGGGTTGTGGGCGCTCCTCGCGCTCATCAAGCCGATTCGTGACGGAGTCCGCTCGTCGCTGGCCGCGGTGCGCGCGTCGCGCTCGGGTGGAGCGCAGGCGATTCTCCGTACGGAACAGGATACCCCCATCAACGTCGTCATGATCGGCGCCGTATCGCTCGCGATCCCGTTGTTCATCGTGTTTCTCTCGGTCGTGGACAAAGACGTCCTGGCGATCTCCAGCGGTCTCTACTGGGCGACGATAGCCGTTGGCGTGGTCTTCGCCTTCGTCGCCGGCTTCTTGTTCTCGTCCGTCGCGGGATACATGGCAGGGCTCGTTGGCAGCTCCAACAACCCGATCTCAGGTGTGACGATCGCCACGATCCTCACGATTTCGTTGCTGCTGCTATGGATGCTCGGAGGTCAGATCGATTTCCTGGTGGATACGACCAAAGCCACCGCTGCGGCCGCCACAGCCATTCTCGTGGGTGGTGTGGTGTGCTGCGCCGCGGCCATCGCCGGCGACAACATGCAGGACCTCAAGGCCGGTCGTATCGTAGGCGCGACGCCGTACAAGCAGCAGATCATGCAGATCCTCGGCGTCGTGGTGGCTGCTCTCGTCATCGCGCCGATCCTCCAGTTGCTCTATACCGCGTACGGTCTGGGGGACGTGTTCCCACGTGCGGGCATGGACGCGGCAGAAGCGCTTAAGGCCCCGCAGGCGACGCTCATGAGCTCGGTTGCGGAGGGTGTGTTCACGCGGAACCTGCCATGGACCATGATCGCGATCGGGGCGGCTGTCGCGATCGCGATAATCATCTTCGACAGGGTTCTGGAAGCCCGCCGTAGCACGTTCCGCGCGCCGGTGTTGGCGGTCGCGGTGGGGATCTATCTCCCGCTCGAGCTGTCCGTACCCATCTTCTTGGGTGGCGTGGTCGCGTTCATGGCGAACAAGGTGCTCACTCGGCGGGGTGCCACGCCCGAGCAACGAGCCGTCGCCAGCCGGAACGGGTTGCTGTTTTCGTCTGGGCTCATCACGGGTGAGGCACTGGTTGGAATCCTACTCGCGATTCCATTCGCCGCAGCTCAGAGCACGAACGTGATCAAGCTCGCCCCGGACGGCTTCGATAAGGTCGCCACCGTGCTGGGCGTTCTCGGGCTGGGTTTCTTTGTGCTCTGGTTGTATCGGACTGCGCTCAGGACAACGGACTAGCCAATCGTCAGTCGCGCAATAAGGCCTTCGCGATGGTCTGCAGCTGCATGTTGCTGGTGCCTTCGTAGATCGTGCCGATCTTGGCGTCGCGATAGTACTTCTCGACCGGGTACTCCCGGGTGTAGCCGTACCCGCCGTACAACTCGACGCACAGGCTCGTGATCCGTTCCGCGGCCTGCGCCGCGTAGAGCTTGGCCATGCCTCCTTCGAGAACGTATGATCGGCCTGTGTCCTTCAACCTGGCAGCGTTGTACACCAGCAAGCGTGACGCCTCCAGTTCGGTGCGTGCCTGCGCCAGCTGAAACTGGACACCTTGGAACTCCCCGATCGGCCGGCCAAACTGCGACCGCTCCTTCACGTACCGGAGCGTGGCATCGAGCGCGCCGCGAGCGACACCGACCATCTGTGCCCCGATGCCCACCCGGCCGGCGTTGAGCGTTTCGATCGCGACCTTGTACCCTTTTCCGACGTCGCCCAACACGTTGACGGCGGGGACCTCGCAATCCTCGAGGATCAACTCAGTCGTGCTCGACGCGCGGATCCCGAGTTTGTCTTCCTTCTTGCCCACGGTGAAACCGGGTGTCTCGCGCTCCACCATGAACGCCGTGATGCCTTTGTAGCCGAGGCTCGGGTCGACGGTTGCAAAGATGATGAAGATCCCCGCTTCGGCCCCGTTGGTGATCCAGAGCTTCTGCCCGTTCAAGATCCACGTATCGCCGCGCTGCTCGGCGCGGGCCTCGAGCGCAAAAGCGTCGGACCCCGAGCCGGCCTCCGAGAGCGCATACGCGCCCAACTCACCGCCGGTCAGTCGCGGGAGGAACCGGCGCTTCACGTCGTCGTTGCCCCACGTGGTGATAGCGATGTTGACCAACGTGTTGTGGACATCGATCAGCACGGCCGTACTCGCGTCCACGGCCGCCAGCTCCTCGACCGCGAGGCAACTCATGAAGAAGGATCCACCCGCGCCGCCATACTGCTCTGGCGCATCGATCCCCATGAGGCCGAGTTCGGCAAACTTCGGAATCAATGTGCGATCGTATGTTGCGGTGCGGTCCATTTCCGCCACCAGCGGCCCGACCTCAGCGCGAGCAAAATCGCGGACCGCACTGCGGAACATTTCCTCGTCTTCGCTGAGGACGGTGAGGGGTGTGGAGGAGGTGTCTACAGAGGTCATGCGCGTCTCGGTCGAAAGATCACCGATGGGAATGTATCGCGGGAAAGGTACTCTGTGAGCCGTGCGCCGGACTACACCAAAACCCGCGCACAGCGCACGCGCTCACCGCGCACTATCAATAAGAAGCCCAATCATCCATCCAGGTGTTCCCGACCGGCACCCAACCGGAGAGCCCGTTGAGCGAGGCGCGCACGAACAGGGAATTGAAATCCATGTCGGTATAGTCGTCTTGCTCTCCCAACTTGGTTTTCCCCACGCTCAGGCCCAGCTGCGCCTTGAGTCCGGAGGCGACGTACCCGTCGAACCGCTGGTCGTCGGCCCCGAGATGAATCTTTCCGCCCACCAGAATCGCCCCGTACCACTGAAAGAAAGCGCTATGGATGTGCAGGTCTCCCGTCACGATCAGGAGTCCAGTGCCGACGTCACTCGACGAAGGGTCGCCGATCGTGAGGTTCCCGGTGATGAGTTGGACGGAGTAGGTCCAGTCCCACAGTTGCGGACTCGTGTAGTCGGGCGCAATGCCGCCGTTCACGACCGCGTTCCAGTCGATATAGGTCGAGTCGGCGACCTGTTGTCTGCTTCCGGCCGCCAGGACGTACGGACTATTGCCGCTCAACGTGAAGCCCGAGAGATCTGCCGGGCTCAGTCCAGAAGGTGTACGAATGGCGGTCACGTCCGGGTCGCGGCATCCGGCCGGTGCCTGATCGACCCCACGGAACTCTCCGGTCGCATTGCCGTTCTGCTTTCCATCGATACCCTCGGCGGCCGTCCATACCGCGGGCATCTTCAAGCTCCCTTGCTGCCAGCGCGCAAACTGGGCCACTGTGCGCCGTGCCCGCGGGTCAGGACCGATCGACGCCTCAATCGCGGAGCCGGTAGATCGGATGATGTAGAGCCACGTGCCGAGGGTGTCGGCCGGCTTCTGCGCGACGTGCGCGTGTACCCACGCATATCCGCCGGGCACGTTGATGCGCACAGAGTCGTTGTCGACGGGCCGCACAGGACGCACACAAGCGTCGATGTTCAGCGTGCCGAGGTAAGTCTGCAGCCCGCTTTGCGCGATCGCGAGGGCCTCTTGTGTAGCGCTGGTCCCGGCGGCGATCTGCCGATCGACCTGGAGCCGGGTGAAGCCCGCCGTGAGCATGACGGTCAGCAGTGCGACGAGCAGCACGGTGACGGGAATGGCAAACCCTCGGCGATCGGTGACGTTGGGCATCTCGTTACGACTCCCTGTTCGCGAACTTCACGCGCACGTCGAACTCGAATCTCGTTGGTCCCGGTGCTCCGCGCGGAGTGCTTTCACTCTCGGCGAACAGCAGGACCTCGAGTCCCTGCAGGGAGTCGAGGTCGGTCGGTGGTGTGGCCTGTGCGGTGAGTTGGGTCCCCATGAGAAACCGGAATCCGGCGTCGCTCGCAAACGGTGCTATGACCTCTTCTTCCGGCAGCCCATCTGCCGTGCGGAACAGACCGGTTCGACCCGGCAGCAACGACGACGATTGGAAGCGATAGCGAATGGACCGTGCGAGGAAGAAGATCGTCCCCGGTGGGGCCATGCCGGTCGCGCCAATCTGGACGAGCTGACCCCCGGGTACGACGCGAACACTGTCGGCCGTACAGGCGCCGAGGTTGCCCGATGGTCCGACCGAGGGCCATTGTGGTCCGGCCTGATAGGATCCGTTTGCAAGTTGCCAGAAGATGACTCCCGGCACCGCGGTCGCGAACAGAGCCGAATCGACAGGCATCAATGACGCGATAGTCGCCGAGCCCGCCTCGTTGCACAACACGCCCCACGCATAGGGTACGTTGAGCTGAATGTCGGTACCGGTTGCGGCGAAGACGCCCCCGCTTGTGATGAGCCGAAGATCGTTCGCGATCAGGTTGTGCGCCGTTCGGGCCGTCCGGCGGGCGTCGAGTTCCGCCTCTTGGCGCGCCACGAATGTGGACGTCGAAAGAATCAGCTTGGCAAGTGCGGTCCCGAGGATCGCGACCACACCCATCGTGACGATGAGTTCGACGAGCGTGAATCCGCGCCGATTCATAGCGTGTTCAACGGCGAGATGAGCCGCGGCTTGGTGCGGTGCACGGTGATCGTATCAGAGACCAGCGTCGCGGGGCTTGTCGGTACGACGATGACACGGACTTCGCGGAGCTGGGACGTGAGAGTCTGTAACTCGTAGCAGAGGGTGTACGCGAGTTGTGGGGTCGTATCTGCCTGGCATCCGACAATCTGCGGCAGGCTGTCCCAGGAGAGACTCAATGCCTGAGACGACGCGCTCTCGAGGGCGGCGGTCCGCTGGGTGACGGCACCTGAGATACGTGAGTGCCTCCCCATCTGCCACATGAGACCCGTGAGTGACAGCAACACGGTCGTCAGGATCGAGAGCGCGACCATCACCTCGATCAGAGAGATACCGCGCTCCCCGCGCACACGGTTACGGCACATTTTGCACCCGTATTTGCCCGGCTACGGTCATCGTGATCTTCCGGGCGAACCCGGCGATGCCGAGTGTGTAGGTGGCCGATTGACCGACGATCGAGGTCGGGAACAGCTCGAGGGTCGCGGGCGCGGCGGTGAACTGGCTCAGCTCATACTCGCCGTTCGCCCCAAAGCGCCGGGTGCGAAACACCGTGTCAGCATCGCGATCACCGATCTGGTACTCGAGCGTGCTCGTATTCACGCTCAGGACCATCGGCTCGCCGAACCGCGCCGCGAGTAGTTGCGCGTACTGGAGATCTCCGGCAAGGACGCTGGCGGCTCCCCGCACGCGAGCGCGCCCGAGGGCCGGCGCGATCTTGACGTACGCGATCCCCGTGAGGATCGCCATTACCGCCATCACGATGAGCAACTCGATGATGGTGTACCCACGGTCGTGTCGCCGACCTGATTCACCTAAAGCCTTATTCGTCAATGACTTGCAGCCCTTTTCTTGTGTCCTCAGCCGGGTGGGACCAGCTTCGCGCGCAATGGTCCAGAAACCCGCAAACGGCACGCCATGCGGTCCGGCACCGGTGCTATAGACGTAAGTGCTACTCTGCCAGTCGGTTGGAGCGCCTCCGGCGGTGGTCCTGGGGCTGGGTCCGGGGTGCGCGCCACAGGCGATTCGCTCCCGACCCGGCAGAACGCTACATCCCACTCAACGTTATCTTAATCGTTGGTTCGGCGAAGTGACCAACGCACCGAAATCGCGTGACATAGATCGCATTGTGACCGTCCCAACGAAACAACGCTCCCGTGCGGTGCCGAGCCCTCCGTTGCCGAGGGCGCACCCCGCAAGACACCGGAATCCGGGCACCGCGCTCGACCTCGATTGGGTGCGCCAGATCCGGGTCAATCGCAGCGCGGTCGAGCGTCGCGCCGCGACCATTCCGCGCCGGCGCTCGGTCAAGCAGGACTGGCAAGCGGCGTGGCTGCTCCGCGCGGTTACCTGCATCGATCTGACCACGCTGTCCGGGGACGATACGCCCGGCACCGTGCGGCGTCTATGTGCGAAGGCGCGCCAGCCGGTACGACCGGACATTCTCGCCGGGCTCGGCGTAGGAGATCGTGTCCTGCACGTTGGTGCGGTATGCGTGTACCATAGTTTCGTCGATACGGCGGTGGCTGCGCTCGAAGGATCGGGTATTCCGGTTGCCGCTGTCTCGACCGGATTCCCGGCGGGACTGGGCCCGTTCCGGCAGCGACTGGCGGAGATCGGCGAGTCCGTTGCCGCGGGCGCCGGCGAGATCGACATCGTAATCACGCGGGCCCACGTGCTCACGGGGGACTGGCTGGCTCTCTACGACGAGGTCCGTGCGTTTCGCGATGCGTGCGGCCCCGTGCACATGAAGACTATCCTCGCCACAGGTGAACTTGGACCGTTCCGCAACGTGGCTCGTGCCAGCGCTGTCTGCATGATGGCAGGAGCGGATTTCATCAAGACGTCCACCGGCAAGGAACGGGTGAACGCCACACTGCCCATCGGACTCGTGATGAGCCGCATGATCCGCGACTATCGCGAGCGCACCGGTTCTCGGGTGGGCTTCAAGCCGGCGGGCGGGATACGCACGGCGCGGGTGGCGCTCGACTGGCTCCTCATGATGAAGGACGAACTCGGGACGGATTGGGTGAAGGGCGACCTGTTCCGATTCGGTGCAAGCTCGCTCTTGACCGATATCGAGCGTCAACTCGAACACAATCTCACGGGACGGTACTCTGCATCGTTCCGCCACCCGATGGCCTGAAGCGGACATGACAAGAGTCGCCGAAATCTTCGAGACGATGGAGTACGGGCCCGCACCGGAAAGTGCCGAGCAGGCGCAGCTTTGGCTGGAAGCGCGCGAGCGGCAGTTCCGGCTCTTCATCGGCGGCGCGTGGCGTGATCCGGCAGACGGCGAGTACTTCGAGACGATCAATCCCGCGACCGCGCAGTCGATTGCTCGAGTAGCGCAGGCTGGAGCGTCGGACGTCGATCGTGCGGTGACCGCCGCGCGCGACGCGCTGAAGAGCTGGCGCGGGCTCGGTGCGCACGGCCGCGCGCGATACCTCTATGCCATTGCGCGGCACGTGCAGAAACATTCCCGTCTTTTCTCCGTGCTCGAGTCGATGGATAATGGCAAGCCGATCCGCGAGTCGCGAGACATCGATATCCCGCTGGTCGTCCGGCATTTCTACCATCACGCTGGGTGGGCGGAGTTGTTCGACACGGAGTTCGCGGGCTACGAACCGGTCGGAGTCGTCGGACAGATCATTCCGTGGAACTTCCCGTTGCTCATGCTGGCGTGGAAGATCGCGCCCGCGCTTGCGATGGGAAACACCGTCGTGCTCAAACCGGCGGAGTTCACGTCGCTCACCTCGCTCCTGTTTGGTGAGCTGTGTGCCGATATCGGACTCCCAGCGGGAGTCGTGAACGTGGTGACCGGTGACGGGCGCACCGGCGAGTTGCTGGTCAAGCACGATGACGTCGACAAGATCGCGTTCACGGGCTCGACCGAGGTCGGTCGCATCATTCGGACAACGACGGCCGGCTCGGGAAAGCGATTGTCGCTCGAGTTGGGAGGGAAATCGCCGTTCATCGTTTTCGAGGACGCCGATCTCGACGGCGTGGTCGAGGGCGTTGTCGATGCGATCTGGTTCAACCAGGGCCAGGTCTGCTGCGCAGGGTCACGGATTCTGGTACAGGAAGGCATCGCGGAGCGGCTAGTCACGAAGCTGCGCGCGCGGATGGAGACGCTGCGCGTTGGGGATCCGCTGGACAAGGCGGTCGACATCGGCGCGATCGTGGCACCGGTGCAACTCGAGAAGATCCAACAGCTGGTCCAGCAGGGGCGAGAGGAGGGGGCCGAGATCTGGCAGCCCTCATGGAGCGCACCGAAGGAGGGCTACTTCTTCCCGCCGACCCTGTGCACCAACGTGTCACAAGCCGCTACCATCGCACAGGTCGAGATCTTTGGTCCAGTCGTGGTGCTGATGACGTTCCGCACGCCTACGGAAGCGCTGGAACTGGCCAACAACACGCGGTATGGACTTGCCGCAAGCATCTGGACGGAGAACATTAACCTTGCGCTCGATGTGGCTCCGAAGGTGAAGGCGGGCACGGTGTGGATCAACTGCACGAACGTGTTCGATGCGGCATCGGGCTTTGGCGGATATCGGGAGAGCGGATACGGGCGTGAGGGGGGGAAAGAGGGGTTGTGGGAGTATGTGAAAGCGGGAGGGCGAGAAGGCGGGAAGGCGGGAAGTGAAACCGATGAGGCGAGTTCGTCGGAAGCAGATTCACAGAGGAGCGCCATCCCGCCATCCCGCCATCCCGCCCTCCCACCTATAGACCGCACCGCCAAGCTCTACATCGGCGGAAAACAGGCGCGGCCGGATCAAGGTTACAGCATCGTGATCCACGGGACGGACGGGACACCGGTGGGTGAGGTCGGTCACGGGAACCGCAAGGATATGCGCAACGCCGTCGAAGCCGCCCGGCAAGCGGAGAATGGGTGGGCCCGTGCGACCGCGCACAATCGCGCTCAGATCCTCTACTACATTGCCGAGAACCTCGCCGCGCGCGAGGACGAATTCGTCGGCCGTCTCTCCCATTCGGTGAACGAACAGAGCGCACGGTCCGAGGTGGAGCTGACCATCCGTCGGCTGTTCACCTATGCGGCGTGGGCCGACAAGTGGGACGGACTGGTTCATCACACCCCGTTCCGAAACGTCACGCTGGCTATGCCAGAGCCAATTGGTGTGATGGGTATCGTCTGTCCGGAGCGCCCCTCGCTCCTAGGCTTGGTATCGGCGGTCGCGCCATCGGTCGCCATGGGCAACACCACCGTCGTGATTCCCTCGGAGCCGTTCCCGCTCGCCGCAACCGATTTCTACCAAGTGCTGGAGACCTCCGACCTACCGGGGGGTGTGATCAATATCGTGACGGGGATGCGCGACGAGCTTGCGGAGGTGCTGGCCGCGCACGACGACGTGGACGGGATGTGGTACTTCGGTTCGGCGGAGGGGAGTGGAACCGTCGAGCGTCTTTCGGTTGGCAATATGAAGCGGACGTGGGTCGACTACGGTCAGCCACGAGAGTGGGCGGATGCTCATCATGGAGAGGGTGAGGAATTCCTTCGGGAGGCGACACATGTCAAGAACATCTGGATTCCGTACGGCGAGTAAACTCCCGGCGGTAGCCATCGTCGTTGGCGCGGCAGTGGCGGGCTGCACCGGGAGCGAGAGCGAGGCGGGTATCCAGGCCATCCCCGTGCGCAACGCACGAGTGTCGACGAGCGGTGTAGCGGTCGCCATCATCAGCCCGCAGTCGGGCGAGGTCGTGGACAACCCGGTGCAGCTGGAATTGGTGCTCGCCGGGTTCGAGCTGGGGGTACCGACGGAAGGTGCCGATGAGCGTGGTATCAAGCTCGCCGAGAATGGTCAACACCTCCACGTCGTGGTGGACGACGAGCCGTACATGGCCGTCTACGACATCTCGCAGCCCGTGACCCTGCCGGAGTTGAGCCCTGGGCCGCACGCGGTGCGGGTCTTTCCGGCGCTGCAGTGGCACGAGAGCCTCAAGAGCCCGGGCACGTTCGAGGCGGCGCAGTTCCATGTTGGACAACAGAGCGGGGATCTCCCAATTCCCCCCGGGTCTCCGCTACTCACTTATAGCAGGCCGGTTGGGACCTACGTTGGTGCTGACGCAGATTCGATTCTTCTCGATTTTCTCGTACGTAACGCGCGTGTCGGGATTGGCGGGTACAAGGTCCGACTCTCGATAGACGGTGAGCATATCGACGATCTCACCGATCATGTGCCCTATTATCTCGTAGGACTACAGCCAGGCGAGCACAAAATCGAGTTGCAGCTGCGGGATGCGGGCGGACGCATCATTCGCGGTGCATTCAACACGACGAGCAGGACCATCACGGTCGAGCCGTAGAAAGGTCCGCAGCTAGGGTTCGCGGCTCCGCTCGTAGGCCTCGATCCGCGCCGCAAGATTGCCGGGGACGGTCTTGAGAATGTCCCCGGTCGGCAAGACGTAGATCTTCACTACTAGGCTCAGGTGCAACCGGTTGGTTCGGTACGAGAAGACCCAGGCACGCGGGCGATCGGGGAGTTCTTCGACGCCCTTCCAGGCGAACGTGATATTGCGGTCGCCAAGCGGCCGTTCGTTGCCGATTAGCTGCCCCACCCTGGCGCGCGCGCCGGCATACGATGCCGTGGCGAGTAGCGTCGCCGCGATGGCGAGCAGGACCAACAACTTCCCGAGTCGTTTCATACGTCCCGGGACTACTAGTACGGTCGGGTCGTCGGGGCAAGCCCACCCGCTGGACGGCCGCATTCGCTGTTCGTAAGTTGCGACGCCATGCCCACCCCTGGCCTCCCCCCCCGGCAGACGCCATCCGCGCTCCTGGTGCGGCTCGATGCATCCGACCCGCTCGTGGGGGTGGAGCTGCGGCCCCCACGAGCGGATCTGTCGGCGTCGGATAGCATGGATCGGTGGATCGATATGCAGCACGAGGTCGGCAGACTCGCCTCGCACGATACGATCATGTGGCTCACAGACAACGCGGTTGGGCAATCGGAGGAGGAGAATCTCCGGCATCTCGCCACCAACTTGGCGACGGCCATCGATCCCGCCCGGGTCGTGCCGTTCCTCACCTGCAAACACACGCTCGAGTACTGCCTGCTCTACGCGGAGCGTGCAGCGTCGCACGGTTACGAGGCCGTGACTGTGTTGGGTGGTGACACATCCGTAGGCGCCCCGCGATGTGTACCGCACGCCTTTGAGCTCCGGCGCCACATTCGCAAGCGGCTGCCGTCACTGGTGCTGGGAGGGTGGGCCAATCCGCATCGAGATGCAGCTACACAGGTGGAGTACCTCCTGGCCGAGGAGTTCACCGCGGAGTTCTATCTCACGCAGGTCGTGTCTCATCACCAGATCGATGCGGTCGAGCGGTTCGTGAACGAGGCCACTCGGCGCCACCTCGAGCTGCCCGGCGTGTTCGGCGTGTTCTACTACCGGTCGGCGAACCCCGAGACCCTCGAGCGTCTCTCCGCGTTCCTCCCGGTCCCTGTGACCGATGTCATTGCCGATTTTGCCGCCGGAGCGCCACCTCAGGAGATCTGCGCGCGCACGGTGCGGGCACTCCGCGCAGTGGGTGCGAAACGTGTGTATCTCGCGAATCTCGGATTGCGCCGGTCGGCGGAGCGGTATCGAAAGGTCGTCGAACTACTGTAGCGATCAGCTGGCTCCCAGTACTTCCAATGCCACATCGACTCGTCCGCGCGGCGCGCTCACCATCACCCCTTGGACATGCGGGGTGATGCAGTCGAACATCTCACGGGCGATTGCAATGCCCTCCTCGATGGCGGCGTCCTCGCCTCGTGCCTGCGCACCGCGCATGCGGGCAATGATGTCATCCGGCACGGTGACGCCGGGTATTTCGTTCGCGAGATACTCCGCGTTGCGTACCGAGGAGACTGGCCACACCGCACCGATCACGGGTATGCGGTACTCCGCTACACGCTCGAGGAATCGGTCGAGTTGCTCGGGATCGAAGATAGGCTGGGTGACCGCGAACTCCGCCCCGGCGTCCACCTTCCAGAACATCCGCTTCGCCTCCACTTCCGGATGCACCGCGCCGGGGTTCATTGCGACGCCGATCACGTACTCGGTTGGTGCACCGATTGGGTTGCCCCCCGGATCGACGCCATGGTTCAGCCGGTACACGACATTAGTCAGACCGATACTGTCGATGTCGAAGACGGCGGTCGCGTCGGGGTAGGGCCCGGCTGCAGGCGCATCGCCGGTGACGAGCAGCACGTTGCGGATCCCTGCTGCCGCAGCGCCGTACAGATCGCTCAGCATCCCCAGCATGTTGCGATCGCGACAAGTGTAGTGCATTACAGTCTCGATCCCCACCTCCCTCTCGACCAGAATCGCTGACGGCAGTGCGCCCATGCGGGCCTTCGCCCGCGGACCGTCCAGCAGGTTCACTGCGTCGAGACCAGCGTCCTTGAGCGTACGGCAGTTGGCGAGCAACTCACTAGAGTGCCAGCCCATGGGTGGCAGAAGCTCGACGCTGCGCACGAAGGTGCCGGCGGCGAGCTTCGCACCCCACGCCGATCGCTCGCCCATGGGGACAGGTGTGACTCCGGCCGGCGTGCGTACGGAGCTCTTGGGCAACACAACTACATTACTCAGACGTGGTTGGGTAGAGGCAACCTCGGAGCGGATGCGCTTGATATGCTCGGGCGTCGTCCCGCAACAGCCGCCCACAAATCGCGCACCCGCGTCGATCAGCCGGCGCGCGTACCGCGCCATGTACTCCGGACTGGCGAGATAGATCTTCCGATCACCGACCGTGCGGGGCAGGCCAGCGTTGGCTTGGACACACAGTGGTGTCTGGGTGACCTGGACCATGCGCTCGATCCCGGCGAGCATGCCCGCGGGTCCCACCGAACAATTGAGCCCGACCACGTCCGCCCCCCACTGCGAGACGGTCGTGGCAATTGTCTCGACGTCGGTCCCGTAAGGGGTCGTGCCGTCTTCCGTGATCGTCATCTGCGCGATCACAGGGAGATTCGAGCGGGAACGGACCGCGTCGTAGGCCGCCTTCAACTCGTTCAGATCGGCAAACGTCTCGAGTATGAATCCATCGACCCCGCCCTCCACCAATCCCTCCGCCTGCCGGGCGAAGTACGACATCGCTTCATCATACGAGGTCGGGCCGAATGGCTCGATACGGATCCCCAGCGGTCCGACTGCACCCACGATGTTGGCGGCCTCACCGGTGGCCTCGCGCGCTAGCAGCGCGGCCTCATGGTTGATTTCCTCGGTTCTGTCGTCCAATCCGTAGCTCGAGAGTTTCACCGGATTGGCACCAAAGGTGTTCGTCTCGATAATCTGTGCCCCGGCCTCGACGTAGTCGCAGTGGATTTCGCGAACGAGGTCAGGCCGCGTGAGATTCAACTCGTCGTAGCACACGTTGACGAAGACGCCACGGGTATAGAGCATCGTGCCCATGGCGCCGTCGAGGACGGAAACCCGTCCGCTCTCGATCCGGTCGATCAGTGTCGTCACGGCGTGGTTGTCGCGATCGGAGCCGGGGTGTACGCGAGATTTGGTGCGAGCCATCGCTCGACCTCCTCGATCGACATGCCCTTCCGTACGGCGTAGTCCTCCACCTGATCGTGACCAATTTTGCCGACGCCGAAGTAGAGGGCGTCAGGATGCGAGAGATACCACCCGGCCACCGAGGCGGCCGGGAGCATGGCGTAGCTCTCGGTGAGGGTGATATCCGTACGCGCCGTCACGTCGAGCAGATCGAAGAGCAGGCCTTTTTCTGTGTGCTCGGGACATGCCGGATACCCGGGGGCCGGGCGGATGCCGGCATAGCGCTCCGCGATCCGCGCGTCGTGGTCGAGGGTTTCGTCCGGCGCATACGCCCAGAACTCCCGGCGTACCCGCTCGTGCAGCCGCTCGGCAAAGGCCTCGGCCAGACGGTCGGCGAGGGCCTTGGCCATGATCGCGTTGTAGTCGTCGTGCGCGGCCTCGCACTCGGCCACCAGATCTTCGAGACCTATGCCCGCGGTGACGGCGAACGCGCCGAAGTAGTCGTGTTTCCCAGCATCCAGCGGGGCGATGAAGTCCGCTAGACAGAGATGGGGACGCCCCGGCGGCTTCTCAAACTGTTGGCGCAGCGCATGCACGACCGTGAGCGGTTCCGTGCCATCGTCTGCGGCGAGCAACTCGATGTCATCACCGATTGCCCGAGCGGGGAACAGACCCAGCACGCCTCGGGCCTGAAGGAGGCCGTCGCGTACGATGCGGTCCAGGAGCCGAACGGCATCCTCGTACAACGAGCACGCCTGCGGGCCGACGGTCGGGTCGTCGAGGATCGCGGGGAAGATCCCGGCGAGTTCCCAGGTGCGGAAAAACGGGGTCCAATCGATGTACTGCCTGAGTTCCTCCAGCGGGTACGCATCGAAGGCCTCGATACCGATCCGTGCCGCCGCCGGCGGATTGTAGGCGTCCCAGTCGATTTTGTACCGGCGCTGACGGGCGTCTGCGAGCGGGATGATCCGCCGCCGTTCCTGCCGCTCGGCAAGGCGCTCGCGAATCTGCTTGTACTCGGCCCGCACGTCCTGTTCGAGCGTAGCGCGCTTCTCCGGATGCAACAGCGCACCGACGGTCCCCACCGATCGGGACGCATCGAGCACGTACACCGTCGTTCCGGCAAACGCCGGCGCGATTCTCGCCGCCGTGTGCGCCTTCGACGTCGTGGCACCGCCGATGAGGAGCGGTTGCTCGAGACCGAGGCGCGTCATCTCCGTAGCCACATGTACCATCTCGTCGAGTGATGGCGTAATGAGACCGCTGAGCCCGACGATATCGGCGCCATGCTCGACCGCGGCGTCGAGGATCTTCTGCGCGGAGACCATGACACCCAGATCGATGACATCGTAGTTGTTACACCGAAGCACCACGGCCACGATGTTCTTGCCGATATCGTGCACATCACCTTTGACGGTGGCAATCACGATGGTACCCGCGGGGCCAGTCGCCTCGCCGTCGGCCTTCTCCGCATCGATGTACGGAACGAGGTGCGCGACGGCCTTCTTCATGACGCGCGCGCTCTTGACCACCTGCGGCAGGAACATCTTGCCCGATCCGAACAGGTCCCCCACGACATTCATGCCGTCCATCAAGGGCCCTTCCACGACCTCTATAGCTCGTGCGGCCTGCTGTCGCGCCTCCTCGGCATCGGCCTCGATGTGGTCCACGATCCCCTCGACCAGGGCGTGCGTCAGGCGCTCTGACACCGGGAGCGACCGCCACGCGTCGTCGGTGACCTTGGATTGCGTCGTTCCGGTGTAGCGCTGGGCGAGCACAGTCAGGCGTTCGGTGGCATCGTCCCGGCGATTGAAGAGCAGGTCTTCTACAGCCGTCAGCAGCTCGTCCGGGATATCCGAGTACACGGCGAGCTGTCCGGCGTTGACGATCCCCATGTCCATGCCCGCCTGAATGGCGTGGTAGAGAAACGTCGAGTGCATCGCCTCACGAATGGCGTTCGACCCGCGGAACGAGAAGGAGAGGTTCGAGACACCCCCGCTGACCATCGTGCCCGGCAGCGTCTGCTTGATCCGGCGGCACGCCTCGAGATACGCGATCGCGTACCCGTTGTGCTCTTCGATTCCGGTGCCAATCGCGAATACGTTGGGATCGAAGATGATGTCCTCAGGTGGGAACCCGATGCGCTCGGTAAGGAGACGGTACGCGCGCGTACAGATCTCGATCTTGCGCTCGACCGTATCTGCCTGGCCCTGCTCGTCGAAGGCCATGACAACCGTGGCCGCACCGTAGCGGCGGACTAGACGTGCCTTTGCGAGGAATTCGTCTTCACCCTCCTTCATGCTGATCGAGTTTACGATCCCCTTTCCCTGGATCGCCTTCAGGCCCTCCTCGATAACCTCCCATTTGGACGAGTCGATCATGACGGGTACGCGGGCGATGTCGGGCTCGGACGCGATGAGCCGGAGAAACCGGGACATGGCAGCCTTTGAGTCCAGCATGCCCTCGTCCATGTTTACGTCGATGATCTGCGCACCGTTCTCCACCTGCTGTCGCGCTACCGCGAGCGCTTCCTCGTACTGATCTTCCTTGATGAGCCGTGCGAACCGCGCCGAGCCCGTCACGTTCGTCCGCTCACCGATGTTCACGAAGAGCGAGTCGTCGCGGATGTTTAGCGGCTCGAGGCCACTGAGCCGAGTGATGGGGGCTCGGTCCGGAAGACGGCGTGGCGGGACGTCGTGGACCGCGGCGGCAATGGCACGAATGTGTTCGGGCGTCGTGCCACAACACCCGCCCACGATGTTCACAAACCCCGTCTCGGCAAATTCGCGGATGATCGTCGCCATCTCGTCTGGCGTCTGATCGTATCCACCGAATTCATTGGGGAGACCGGCGTTGGGGTGGCAACTTACGAGGGTATCGGCCACGCCCGACAACTCGTCGAGGTGCGGGCGCAGTTCCTTGGCACCGAGCGCGCAATTGAGACCGACGCTGAAGAGCCCGGCGTGGCGCACGGAGTTCCAGAATGCCTCGGGTGTCTGCCCCGACAGCGTCCTGCCGCTCTGATCGGTGATCGTGCCGGAGACCATGATCGGAATCGATATCCCGCGCTCCGTGCATAACCCGGTAATGGCGAACAGGGCGGCCTTGCAGTTGAGCGTGTCGAACACGGTTTCGACCAACAACAGGTCGGCCCCGCCGTCGAGGAGACCTACCGCCGCCTCGCGGTAGCCCGCCGCCAGCTCGTCGAACGACACGTTCCGGAACGCGGGGTCCTCGACCTTGGGAGACATCGAGGCCGTGCGGTTCGTGGGACCCAGCGCTCCGGCCACGAACCGGGGCTTGGCCGGCTCGGTATGCGTGAACTCGTCCGCTGCACCGCGGGCAATGCGCGCCGCCTCTTTGTTTATCTCGTAGACGTGATCCTCGAGACTGTAGTGGGCTTGTGAGACTGCGTTGGCGTTGAACGTGTTGGTTTCGGCGATATCCGCGCCGGCGGCGAAATACGCACGATGGATCTCGCGCACGACATCGGGCTTGGTCAGCACGAGGATGTCGTTGTTGCCGATTAGGTTTTCGGGGTGCGCGACAAAGCGCGCGCCACGGAAATCACTCTCGTCCAGTTCGTACGACTGGATCATCGTCCCCATCGCTCCATCGAGGAGCAGGATGCGGTCGTGCAAGAGTTTGCGGAGTAGATCCGTGCGGTCTGTCATGGCTCCTTTGTAGGCGGCCGCTCACCGCTCACTGCACAAAAAAAGAATCCCGCCGCCAAAAAGGACGCCGGGGTCGGACTTTTTAGCGATTTGTTTAGCGTGGCTGCAATAGGCCGCAAATCACCACGGGCTTCAATTGTCCAAGCAATATAGGGAATTGTGCCATTTCCCGAAAGTCACGCGCTGACAGGCGCCACTCCACGCGAGCTCAGGGTGCTGGCGATGTCGCTGCCGCGGCCGCAAATTGGCACCATCCCGGGCCAGGAGCGCATCATGACCGAGCCGAACGCCGAGGACCACGCTGTGGAGACTTTAGGGGCGCTGGGCGCGCGACCGGGTGGGGAGCTCTCGCGACGGTGAGCGGCCAGAAGAGCGACCCCGCTGCGGTGCCGCCCGACGACCTCGCAGCCCGCGTGCAGGCGAGTTTCGATCGTCAAAAGGTGATGAAGCTGATCGGCGCGAGCCTCTCTCGGGTGGACCGCGGCGAGGTCGAAATCGAGCTACCGTTTAGGCGCGAACTCACGCAGCAGCACGGCTTTCTACATGCAGGGATCATCTCGACCATCCTCGACAGCGCGTGCGGCTACGCGGCGTATACTATGATGCCGCCTGAAGCGGCCGTGTTGTCTGTCGAGTACAAGGTGAACATGGTCTCGCCGGCCAATGGCGAGCGGTTTTTCGCCCGCGCGCGCGTGACGAAGGCGGGCCGCACGCTCACCGTTTGCAGCGGCGATGTGTTTGCCGAGCGGAACGGGAAGGAGAAGCTCGTGGCTACCATGCTCGCGACGATGATGACCGTCGACCGCGAGGGCCTGCGCGGCTAGATGGCCAAGCCTCAGCGGAGGGATCGTGCTCTTTGACTTCGTAGCAACACTGCAGCGTGCCGCGCAGCAATCGACCCCGTCGATGAGTACCATCATCCAGGCAGTATGGCTCGCGCTCGTAATCATCCTTTTCGTGAGCGTGGTCACCGGTAGATTCACGGCCAGGAAGATCGACAATATTCACAATCCGACGTACGCCAAGGCGTTTCTCGCTGTGTGTCTTGGGAGCGTCGGCGCTATCGCTGCGTGTCAGGACGGTGTGTCGGGCGGCACCGCTTTCAACGGGACGATCATGGTCGGCGTGTCGGAGCGGACCTTCACGTTCTTCGCGCCCGACTTCTCGGCGTCCGCCGGAGACGTGCCGCTCCTGCTCGTCTTCCATGGAGGCGGTAGCTCGGCCGCCGGCATGCAGCGGATCAGCGGATTCGAGGCATTTGCCAGGCGTGACGGGTTCGCGATCGCCTACCTTGACGCCCTCTTTGGGAACTGGGCGCACGGCTGCGACTGCACGATCTCGGACAGTCTGGGTGTGGATGATGTGGGGTTCGCAACGACTCTGATCGACAGCCTCGCTGCCGCATTTCCGATCGACACTCGGCGGATCTATGCGGCGGGACTCTCTCAGGGCGGGTTGTTCGTGCACCGCCTGGCGTGCGAGGTCCCCGGTCGGTTTGCCGCTATTGGCAGTGTCGTGGCTCCGATATCCGAACCGATGTCTGCCCGTTGCACCCCTACGGAGCCAGTTGCCGTCCTCATCGCCATGGGCACGCTCGATCCGGTGATCCCGTATGAGGGAGGCGGTAGCGGAAATCGCGCCGTGTTGGGGGCGCAAGCGACTGCCGGCCGTTGGGTCGAATTGAACGGATGCACAGCCGGACCGGCCATTCGAGACGAGCCGGACGGGTTGAACGATGAGACGACGATGCGGCGCGAGTTGTGGTCCGACTGCGCGGGTGGTGTGGAGGTGGCGCTGTATACCATCGAGGGAGGTGTGCATCAGTGGGAGGTAAGCGGGGACCGGCCCACGGCGTCTTTCCTGCTCGATTTCTTCCTCCCCCGTCAGCGGAGCTAGCCACGCGCTCACTCTTCGATACGGCAGCCGCTCAAGGTGTGCGCGCGCGCCTGGTGGCGCTCACGCCGGAACACGAGCCGCGTTGGGGGCGCATGAACGCCCGGCAAATGCTGGTGCACGTCGCGCAGCAACTGCGGATGGCGTTGGGCGAGCTTCAACCCAAACCGGTCCCGGCGGGCGCGTTGGGTCGCTGGCCCATGAAGCAACTCGTCATCTACGTGCTGCCATGGCCCAAAGGCGTACGCACCGCGCCGGAGTTGCTCGTGTGCGATCCGCAGGAGTGGTCACGAGATCGTGAGTCGCTCGAAGAGTTGATCCGCCGGATGTCACAATCAGGACCGGAGACGGTTTTTGCGCCGCACCCCGCCTTCGGGAAGCTCAGTGGCCGTGCGTGGGGCGTGTTGTCCTACCGGCATCTGGACCACCACTTCCGGCAGTTCGGTGTTTAGCTGAGCACGTGCGTGCCGGCCTGTGCTCGTGCGGAACGCGCACCGAAGTGCTATCATTTCGTTCGTTGATACTTCCCGCACGAGGAGATCTCGTCCGTATGGAACGTCTGTTCGCAGGTATCGTGGTCGCGGCCTCGATATGTGTCGCGACTCCTGGAATGGCCCAGGAACGTGGTACGCCGCTAGAGGTGGGTGTCGAGGCGCCCGATTTCGAGATCCCCGGCGCCACGCGCTATGGCGTGCTCCGGGAACCGGTTCGCCTGAGCGATTTCCGCGGGAAGACCGTCGTCCTGGCGTTCTTTTACCGCGCACGAACGCGTGGCTGAACGATCCAAATGCATGCGTACCGTGATCAGTACGCACAAATGTACCGGGACGGTCGCGAAATCATTCTGATCGCGATCAGTACAGATTCACCGCAAGCGCTATACGAGTGGGCACGCGATGACGAGTTCCAGTTCCTGTTTGGGAGCGACGAAGACTCGGAGGTCGGCCACCAATACGGCGCGTGGCAGAGCATGCGTTCAGGGGGCGGGATCGACAATCGGACGCTGTTCGTTGTAGATACCGCAGGCGTCATCCAGTACGTCGCCGCACCGTTCAGGGAGATCGATCCGACCGCGTACGAGGAGCTGAGTGCGGCCATCGAGCGTATCGCCCCGCCGCTGGCGGACGAGGAAATGGAGTAACGCCAGTCGGTCAGGTGTGACGCTATGGAAAAAGGGCAACGGTCATGGACCGTTGCCCTTTCTCTCGGAGGGGACCCGCCCACCCGCTCAGTCCACCGATCGCTCAGCTTCGAAGCGACCGCTCAGTACGGAATCCGCCTCACTTGTCTCATAGTGCGCCACGAAGGTCCCCATCATCATCTCTCCATCTAAGCGGGAGACACTCCGCACCGACACCATGACGCCCGCTCGGAGCATGCTCTCGTAGGGTCCGGCCTCCACGACTACGCTGTCGCCGTTGACCGCGACCACACGCATGGGCAGGGGATCCCGATCGGGGAACTTCATCGTCCAGCCTTCCATGTTGTCGGTCGCGACCATCTCATAGGTCACTATTACACTGTCGCTTCCTTCGGACATGGCCCGGACGGTCCAGGTGCCGGCGACGTCGGCCAGCGCAATGGTTGGCGCCGTTGATTCGTCGGGAGTATCTGCGGTTTCCTCGGAGGCGGCGCAACCGACGAGGGCAACCGCACAGCATAGTAGTGCGAGACGCGACATGGAACCTCCCTGCATGAGGGATCGTGAGAGCCGGGAGAAGCTACCCGCTCGGTACTGACCAGGCAAGCAAGACGGTTCGAGTCTGTGGTGATGGTCTGGTATGGTCGCCGATGGCTTCTTCCTGGCGGCGATCGCGGTCGTCATCG
Source organism: Gemmatimonadota bacterium (assembly GCA_036679645.1). Lineage (GTDB taxonomy): Bacteria > Gemmatimonadota > Gemmatimonadetes > Gemmatimonadales > GWC2-71-9 > JADFNB01. The sequence continues at coordinate 32,802 of JAZDCY010000064.1, forward strand.
GGACACTGGGATACGAGGCGTTCGTGCGCCCGGGCCGTTAGCGGCTAGCGCCGCAAGACCGTGAAAAAGGCGCTATCGCTCGCGAAGGCGCTGAACACACCCAACCCGTTTACGATGTTCGACGGTGGCTCGTTCAGATCCCGCGAATCCTGTGTGCGGTTCTCGTAGAGCTGAGCGTACTCCGCGTTGACCCGGTAGAGTCTCACGCGATGGTCGCCCAGGAACTCGAGCGTCACCGCGTTGATGGTGGCGGCATCGTCGTCGGTCGGGGTGGAAACGAACCGGAACCGGGTACCGATGCGATCGCGGATCTGGTCGGGTACGATCGGCTCGGCGGTGTCATCGAGGCTCTCGACGACCACGAAGTGGAGCAATCGGTCGGGATTGGACCAGGTGACGCCTAGCTCTTGTTCTGGATCGTTGAGGCCTGGTCCTCCCCGCTGGCGACCGCGCCCGCCGCCAAAGGCGGGGGCGTAGACGATCCCTGACGAGAGGGCCATACCGGACGGCGGTGGCGGAACGGTCGTCTCCCCGCTCGCCACCGTTCCCTGATACGACACCTCGATCCGGAACCGATCGCCCACGTTCACCTGGATGTTGCCGGGATCTTCGTAGTAGCCATCCGTGCCAGTGGCCACGAGGTCGTATGTGATGTTGTCGCGGACCAACCGCACGACGGCATCGTTGATGGGAACGGGAGTCTGGTCCGCACTGCTCAACGGGATGGTCTGCGTTACCCGGATCTCGGTCACGGGCTCGCCGGCAAACAGAAAAGCCTCGATGACGACCAGGTCGGATCCCGCGGGGTCGGTCGGATTGCTGGTGCATGCGCCCAGAATGAATGATGCACATGCGACCGCTACCGTGAGGCGGGGAGAGGCGAAGGCGGACGAAGCAGGACAGTGATAGGTCATCGTGTGCTCAGTAGCTGAAACGGATCGAGATGTTGGGCGTCCGGCCGAGGTAGGTGACGTCGGTGATCAACACCGGCGACTCACTGAGGTCGAACTGCCGATACCAGACGTTGCGGCGGTTGTACAGATTGAACACCGAGAGCCCGAAGTCCGCGTCCACGTTGCCTATACGGAGCCGATAATGCGCAGCGAGGTCCAATCGATGGTAGGCCGGGAGCCGCAAGCCGTTCTTCTCACCAACGTGGATGTAGCTCTGCTGTGTCCCGTCCAGCAGCTCGATGGTGTACTCCGACTCGGGTGCGGTGTACGGACGCCCCGAACCCAGTGCCCACGTCGCCGACAGGTTCCATCGACCCAGATTGAGCGAGCCGACCGCTTTCAGCTCGTGCGTCTGGTCTTGGAGTGCCGGAAACGGTTCTCCGTTGTTCAGGCCGGGGAATTCATGCTCGACTTCGGCGAGCGTGTAGCTCAACCATCCCGTGAAGCGCCCCAGCTTCCGTTGGGCGAGCAGCTCCAGCCCGCGCGCCACGCCGCTGCCCGCGAAGAAGAGGTTGACCGGCTCGACCGTCCGATTCCGCTGGAACCGCAGGGAGAACTCGTTCAGACCCTCGAACTCCTGCCGGTACAGCTCGGCGTCGAGCAGGAGACCACCCGTCTCGTAGCTGGCGCCCACCACGTAGTGGCGTGACGACTGCACGTCTACCAGATCGCCGTCGGCCAAGAGCCAGAAATCGCGCGCGCCCTCGGTCACGTTTTCGTTCACGACACGGTTGACGAACTGATGATACTTGCCGACAGCACCCTTGATGCGCACGCGATTTGTCAGCGCGTAAACGAGCGAGAACCGTGGCTCCACGTAGTACCGGTCGGTCTGATCGTAGTGGGACACGCGTGCACCAATCGTGAGGCTCAGGGGCGCGGCGATCTGCCATGCATCCTGGACGTAGGCCTCCGCGCGTGTCGCTTCCTGATCCCGATCCAGGATCGTCGTGGTATCGTCCCGGGTGAACGTGTAGGTGACGTCGGACCGCGTGAACCACGTCCCGAACATGATCTTGTGCCCACGGGCCACGTCCCACTCGTTGTCGAGTCGGAGGGTCAGATCGCCGACCCGATTGTCCTCGACGCTGCCGAACGAGCGCGACGTGAGGATCGAGTCGGTCTGTGAGTCGCGAACCTCGAGTGAGGTTCGGCGTGTGAAGTCGCTGAAGTACGTCGAGTAGGCGACGAGTCCGTTCGAGTACAGCCGGGAATTCCACTGCCGGGCCCACTTCCCGCTGACCCCGTGGTTGCCCCAGTCGGTGAACTCGGTCAGATCACTGGCCTGCTGACGGGAGGGAAGCGTGCCGAACGTCAGCTCTCTGTTCAACACGCGGGACTCGTCCAGAAAATCCTGTCCGTTGTACACGCTCAGCGACAGCACGTCCCTCCCGGACGGCCGGAACGTGATTTTCCCGTTGAGGTCGTAGAAGTAGAAGTCGGGCTGAACGGTGGCGAATTGGGCGTTCGCAAACTGTCCTCCTCGTGCGCCGCCCCCGCCCCCGCCGCGGCCCGCAAACGGTCCCGCCGTCGCGGGTTCTTCCGCACCGGTGAACATGTCGAAAATATCCTGGTAGACCGAGCTGCGGATGATGTCGGTGTACGATCGCCGGCCGGAGATGAGGATCGACCCGCGCCCACCGAGCGGGATCTCCATCGCTGCGCTGGCACTCAGCAGGTTCCCCGCCACACCAGCACGTAGCTGATTCTGGTCCCCGGTCCTGCCGGTCAGCTCGACTACCCCGGCCACCCGCCCGCCGTACTGGGCCGGATATCCACCCTTGTAGACCTGAACGTCCTTGATGGCGTCAGCATTGAACGCGCTGAAGAACCCGAAGAAATGGTCGACGTGATACACCGTCATCCCGTCCAGCAGGACGAGGTTCTGGTCCGGTGTGCCGCCGCGAATAAACAGACCGGACGAGCTTTCGTTGGTGCCGCTGATCCCGGGGAGCAGCTGCAGCGAGCGGAAGATGTCCGTCTCCCCAATGCTCGGGAGCAAGGCCAGGTCCCGGGGTGACGCCGTCAGATGGCTCACGCCGTCGGCGATGTCGATCATGCGGTAGCTCTCGGCCACCACCAGGGGATCGAGTTCAATGGGGAGGCGCGTCATCTCAATGATCAGCAGGTCATCGGCCGCCGGAGCGATCGTGGTGTCGAGCGGCGCATAGCCGAGGTACGTCACGCGCACGGTGATCGCGCTGTTGGGAAGACCGAGGAGTGCGAAATACCCGTCGGTATTAGTCGACGTCGTGACGCGCGTGCCCATGACAGCTACACGAGCATAAGGCAGGGTCTCGCCGCTCGTCTCGTCCCGCACCACGCCCTGAATGGTGCGCCGCTGTTGTGCCGTCGCTACCCTGACCGCGAGCGTTCCCGACAGGAGCAGCGCGCCGGCCAGGAGCGCACGGCGTGTGCAACCCCGCATCGTGCCTCCGGAAGATCCGTCAGGACATGGACAGTCCGGGCTGCGGGAACGTTAGTCGGTGGCCGAAGTCCCGAGTCCCGGACTCAGAGTCCGAGCTCGGTCAATGCACAGCGTTCCAAAGGGATGCCGGCGGGATGCTAGATTGGCTGGAACAGCTGTTTCAGCTCGATTGCCAGAGGCTCGCTGGCGCCCTCAGGTTCCCACACAACTCTCTCCCGCTCGATCGTCGGGAACTTGGTCTCCGGCGTCCATACCTCTACGCTCTTGTCGTCGGGGTCAACGATCCAGTAGAACGGTATACCCACTTCCTGGTACAGTCTCCGTTTCGTGAACCTGTCGTGGCGGCCGGTGGACGGACTCAACACTTCGACGGTGAGAAGAAGATCCTGCATTCGTGACCAATCGAGAGTGCGCGCTTGTTCCAGATTCACAACGAACAGATCGGGCTGCACCAGGATGTCGGGACCCCATGAGATGTCTGCCGGTGATGCAAAGAGGTGTGCCACGGGCTGCTCGCCCAGGTAGGCGCTGAGAGCTATCAATACCCTCCGCACGATCTCCTGATGCCATGCCCGCGGCGCGGGTGTCACGAGCAACTCCCCGTGCACGGTCTCGTAACGCTTGCCGTCGTCGGGTAGTACGCGAACCATCTCGGCCGAGTAGTAAACGGGTGCCGCCATGGCCATAATGTCGCCTCGGCGATGAGTAGAGTGCAAGTAGGATACACGGACTACTATGTGTTGTCGGCAGGCCAATTCCGGTACCTTTTTCTTGCCCTACGTGGCCGAAGTTTGGCGACGGCCCGACACCAAGGAGGCTTTGATGCGTGGCCGAATGATGGAGACCCCCCTCCTCATTTCTTCCCTCATCGAGCACGCGGGACGCGTGCACAAGGACCGGGCCGTAGTTTCCCGCACGGTCGAAGGCCCGATCGCCCGAAGCACGTGGGGCGAGGTCCGCCAACGGTCCAAGCAACTCGCCGGAGTGCTGACCGCGCGTGGCATTTCCGACGGTGACCGGATCGCGACGCTGGCGTGGAATACGCATCGCCATCTGGAGATCTACTACGGCGTCTCGGGGATGGGGGCGGTCTGCCACACGCTGAACCCGCGCCTGCATCCCACGCAGCTCGTCTACATCGTGAACCACGCCGAGGATAAGATCATCTTCCTCGACTCGACATTCGTGCCACTCGCCGAGGCCGTGGCAAAGCAGCTCGAGACGGTGGAGACCTATGTCGTGCTGAGCGATGCGGAACACATGCCGGACACAAAGCTCGCGAACGCCGTCGCGTACGAAGACTTCGTTGCCACACACGATGGTGACTATCAATGGCCGCTGCTGGACGAGCGCGCGGCAGCCGCGCTGTGCTATACGTCGGGGACCACCGGGCACCCCAAGGGCGTGCTCTACAGCAACCGGTCGACCGTGCTGCACGCCTATGGGATTAGCGTCCGCGATGTATTCGACTTTTCTCAGTCGGCGGTCTGTCTGCCCATTGTGCCAATGTTCCATGCCTGCGCGTGGGGGATCCCGTACGCCGCCGCCGCGACCGGAACTTCGCTCGTCATGCCGGGCCCGCGCCTGGACCCCGCGGGAGTCACCGAGCTGATGGCAGGTGAGAGTGTGACCATGTGCGCCGGCGTGCCGTCCGTTTTCATTCCGCTGCTGCAGCACTGGAGGGACAGCGGTGGTGCGAAGCCGGAGACCCTGAGCGTGGTGCTGCTCGGTGGATCCGCGCCGCCGCGATCCTTGATTGCGGCTCTGGAGGGCGAGTTCGAGATCGAGTTCCGCCACGCCTGGGGCATGACGGAGACGAGCCCGCTCGGAACGGTCAATGCGCTGACCCCGGAACACAGGCAGCAGACGGTCGAGGAGTACTCACTCTTTCAGACCAAGCAGGGTCGCCCTCCGTTCGGCGTGGAGATCCGCATCGTAGACCAGGACCGCACGACGGTGCTGCCGCACGACGGCAAGGCGTTCGGCGAGCTTCAGATTCGCGGTCCCTGGATTGTGGACGGCTACTTCAAGGGCGACGAGCAGACGCTCACGGACGACGGTTGGTTCCCGACCGGCGATGTCTCCACCATCGATGAACATTTCTACATGCAGATCACCGACCGGACCAAAGACTTGATCAAGTCCGGTGGCGAGTGGATCAGCTCGATCGATGTCGAGAACAGCGCGATGGATCACCCGGACATCATCATGGCAGCCGTGATCGGCATTCCCGACGAGAAGTGGGGCGAGCGCCCGATCATGATCGCGGTACCCACCGAGGGAACCTCTCCTACTAAGGAAACCGTCATCGAGTACCTGACGGGGACGCTCGCCAAGTGGCAGCTACCGGACGACGTGATCTTCGTCGATCGGTTGCCGATGGGCGCTACCGGCAAGGTGCAGAAGACGAAGCTCAGGGAGCAGTACGGAGCCGGCTGAGGCGCAGACTTCGTCTTCGGCGACGCGGCGCTGCCTCGTTAGCTTACGAGCGGCAATCGCTGCCTGCGGGGGTCACGATGCGCCGCCATGTTCGAGGTTGAGGCATAACCGCGAATGGACGCACTTGCCAATAGACTGAGAAAGGCGCTCGGCTCCTCCTACGAAGTCGGGCC
>JAZDCY010000065.1:0-12396 GCA_036679645.1 Gemmatimonadota bacterium
GGGAGCACCGCCAGCGGTCTACGGAACGGTGCGTGGGACGGGGGCGGGGGCGGGGGTGGGGGCGGGGGCAGACGCGACCCGCACACTCGGCCTCTACGTGCACTACGACGGCCAGCCCGCAGACAGCACGCGCTGGACGCACGGCCCGTGGACACCCACGCTATACACGCGTGCCATGGAGGCCGGGGGATCGCCACGGCCATTCCCCGCGGCGGGATCAGCACAGACCATAGATCCCGAGTGGCGCATCTACGCACGCTCGGCGGGCGACGACAAGGCACCCATCGGGGCACTCTTTCCCGTGCTCCGCGCCTTCCAGGAAGCCGGTGTCACGCCCACATCGAACCTCGTCTTCCTCTTCGAGGGGGAGGAAGAGGCTGGCTCTCCGCATCTGCACGATTATCTCGAGCGCTACCGGTCGCGTTTCGCCGATGTCGACGTCTGGCTGTTCCTCGATGGACCGGTCCATCAGAGCGGACGCCCGCTGATCACCTTCGGGGTGCGCGGCGTCACCGGGATGGAGATCACAGTCTACGGCGCGACCCGGCCGCTCCATTCGGGACACTACGGCAACTGGGCGCCCGTGCCCGGCCAGATGCTCGCCCATTTGCTTGCGAGCATGAAAGACGAAGACGGGACCGTGTTGGTCGACGGATTCTACGATACGGTCGAGCCGATCGGGCCAACGGAACGCGCGGCGCTGGACCGTCTGCCCAGATATGACGACGAGCTGAAACGGGAACTGGGACTGGTCGCTACCGAGGGCAACGGCGCCATCCTCGCCGAGCGGCTGCTGCTGCCGTCGCTCACGATCCGCGGCCTGCAGAGCGGCAACGTGGGTCGGCTGGCGCGCAATGTGATCCCGGCGACCGCGACCGCGACGTTGGGTGTAAGGTTGGTCAAGGGCAACGACCCCGATGCCATGCTGGACCTGGTGGAGGCCCACATCCGACTCCAGCGATATCACATCGTCCGCACAGATCCGGACCACGAGACACGGCTGCGGTATCCGCGTCTCGTGAAAGTGATCCGCGGCAGTGGGTACCCGGCGGCACGGACCTCGATGGACCTCCCCATTGCCCGGCAGGTCGTGGCGGCGGCCGAACGCGCCGGCGGGCGGGAGTTGGTCCTCATGCCGGCCCTGGGCGGGTCGCTACCGCTATACCTGTTCACCCAGGTCGGCGCCCCGGCATTGATTGTGCCGGTGGCTAATCACGACGACAACCAACACGCGCCCGACGAGAACCTCCGCGTCGCCAACCTCTGGTACGCAATCGATCTCTACGGCGCCCTTCTGACAATGCCCTGATGGCAGGCGCGCCACACCCTTCACGCGTAGGAGTCGAGTTCACGTGACCACGCCCACAAATCCCACGGAGTTCTTCGAGCGCTGTAAGCAGCACGGCGCCGAGATGGTGGATCTGAAGTTCACCGACATGCTCGGCACCTGGCAGCACTGCTCGTTCCCGGTAGAGACCTGGGACGAAGACACATTCAAGGACGGGGTCGGCTTCGACGGGTCCTCGATCCGCGGCTGGCAGGGAATCCACGTCTCCGACATGCTGGCGGTCCCCGACCCCACGACGGCATACCTCGACCCATTCTTCCGTGAGCCGACGATGAGCGTCACCGCCAATATCGTCGATCCGATTACGCACGAGGACTACAGCCGTGACCCGCGGCACGTGGCGCGCAAAGCGACCGAGTTCATGAAGTCGGGTGGCGTCGCGGATACCTGCTACATCGGTCCCGAGCCGGAGTTCTTCGTCTTCGACGAGGTGCGCTACGAGCAGACGCAGCATCGCGGCTTCTATCAGATCGATTCCGTCGAGGGAGCGTGGAATACCGCGCGGTTCGAGGAGCCAAACCTCGGCTACAAGCCCAGCTACAAGGGCGGGTACTTTCCCGTTAGCCCGACCGACACGTACCACGATCTCCGCGGTGAGATGACCAACGTGATGCGCGGCGTCGGCATCGTGGTCGAGGCACACCACCACGAGGTGGGCACGGCCGGTCAGTGCGAGATCGACATGCAGTACGCGCCGCTGCTCGAAATGGCAGACCGTTTCATGTGGTACAAGTACATCGTCAAGAACATCGCCCGGCGGCACGGCAAGACGGCCACGTTCATGCCCAAACCGATCTTCGAGGACAACGGGAGCGGCATGCATACGCACCTCTCCCTATGGAAGGGCGGGAAGCCACTGTTCAGTGGTGACAAGTACGCGGGGCTCAGTGAGACCGCACTGCACGGGATAGGCGGGTTGCTGCATCATGCTGGCGCCGTCCTCGCCTTCGCAGCGCCCACCACCAATTCCTACCGAAGGCTCGTGCCGGGGTTCGAAGCTCCGGTCAACCTGGCCATGTCGCAGCGGAACCGGTCGGCGTCCGTGCGCATACCGATGTACTCGGAGAAGCCCAAGGCAAAGCGCCTGGAATTCCGCTGTCCCGATCCGAGTGCCAACGGGTACCTGATGTTCTCCGCGATGTTGATGGCTGTACTGGACGGGATCGAGAACAAGATCGATCCGGGCCAGCCGCTCGATCGGGATATCTACGACATGACGCCCGAAGAATTGGCCGAGTACACCCACACCCCCGGGTCCCTGCCCGAGGCGCTGGACGCGCTGCAGGAAGACCACGCGTTTCTCACCAAGGGCAACGTGTTCACCGATGATCTCATCGACACGTGGATCGCCTACAAGATGGAGAACGAGGTCGAACCGTTGCGGTTGCGACCGCATCCCCACGAGTTCCATCTGTACTACGACAACTAGCGACCCCAAGTCGTCCCACACATATGAAAAAGGGGGCCGGTATTCCGGCCCCCTTGCTAGTTCGGGATCAGCGGGGCGAAGGCGATTACTGGATCGTCCGTTACACGAGCGGCCTCTTGTCTCCTGGCACCTCTGCCGTCCTCGTCCCGGGCTGAGGCATGACATTGGCGGAGACACACGGGGCCGCATTCAGCATGTGTTGGTCCAATGGATCGGGTACTTCGCCCCGCTATTCAGGAAGCTACGCCCCCCCACGACGGCGTCAAGGAGTCCTCCCATCGGTTCCGGACACGTATGTTCCAGAATGGATCCGACCCTAACGGTGCTTCTCTATTCCTCCCTTGCGGCCGGAGTCGCGGCGTTCGGCGCACTCCCTTTTCTCTTTCAGCAGCGGCTCCCGACGGTACGGATCGGATGGGCTAACGCCCTCGCAGCGGGCATGATGCTCGGTGCCGCGTATGCCCTGTTGGTTGCCGGCATGCGGGACGGCGCCGTGCTCCGGGAGGGGGCTGGGGCGGTGCTGGGCATCTTGTTCGTTTATCTCACGCACGCCGCGTTGCAGACAGAGGATCTCGATCTCAATCGGCTGGAGCAGACCGGCCCGGAGTATGGCTACCAGGTAACGCTGGTGAACGCGCTCCATTCGGCGGCGGAGGGCGTTGCCATCGGTGCTGCAATGCTCGTGAGCCTCCCCTTCGGCATCTTCATGGCGCTCGCCATTGCGGTGCACAACATCCCCGAGGCCACCGTGCTCTCCGCGATCCTCACCGCCCGGGGCGTGCGGGTCCGGGACGCCGGCGGCCTCGCCGTCGCAACGAAGGTGAGTCAGGTCCTCCTCGCCATCGTCACGTTCGCCGTCGGCGGCGCCGCACCGACCGTGTTGCCGTGGGTCCTGGGTTTCTCGGTGGGGGCGCTCATCTATCTGGTAATGGCGGAACTGTTGCCCGAGTCGTACCGGCAAGCCGGCAGCACGACTATCGCGCTGGTCACGATCGTAGCCATGGGGATGGTGGTGCTTCTCGAGCATGCGGGAGCGTAGCGCGTGCATCCCGTTCTGCTCGTTTTTCTCTACGGGTTGGCCACCGCGCTGGCGACGGGCCTCGGTGCCATTCCTTTCCTTTTCGTACGTACAGTCTCGAGCACGGTCGTCGCCTACTCGAATGCGATCGCCGCCGGCCTGATGCTCGGTGCCAGTTTTGGCCTCGTGGCACAGGGATCGGCCTACGGCGCACTCCCGACGCTTGCGGGCAGCGCCCTGGGCGTGCTGTTCATCCTGATCACGCAACGGGTCCTTGGCGAACACGACATTGCGTTTGGCAAGGCACGCGGCGCCGGTGCGCGGCAGATGCTGCTCATGATCACGGTCATGACCGTGCATTCGTTCTCCGAAGGCGTCGCCGTTGGCGTCTCACTAGGTGGCGGCGCAACCCTCGCGCTCGTCATCACCGCGGCGATCGCGGTGCACAACATCCCCGAAGGGCTCGCCATCAGCGCCGTCATGCGGCCGCGCGGCACCAGCGTGCTCGGCTGCGCGGGGTGGAGCATCTTCTCATCCCTGCCCCAACCGATCATGGCGGTGCCGGCTTTTCTGCTCGTCGAGACGCTTCGCCCGGCGCTCCCCTACGGCATCGGGTTCGCCGCTGGAGCCATGGTCTTCATGGTGCTGGTCGAACTCCTTCCCGAGGCGTTTGGACGGGCGAGGCGCGCGCCGGTGGCTTTGATGGTGAGTTTTACGTTGATTGGGATGGTGCTGTTGCAGCGATATCTGTGAGATTCGAGATTACTGATTAGCGATTACTGATTGCAGATTGATCTTTTCTAGGTTCCCGGATTCAGTTGTGAAAACAAATCGCCAATCACTATTCACTAATCAGTAATCTCAGATCTTCGCGGTCGCAGCCGCGCAATCACTACCGTCACGTTGTCGCGGCCGCCGCGCTCGAGCGCGAGATCCACCAGCCGGTGGCATGACGCTTCCGCAGAGTCCAAGTCGCGCAGCTCTGCCTCGATCTCCGCCTCTTTCACGTGTTTCGTGAGCCCGTCGGTGCACAACAACATCACGTCATTCCATTTGCAGTCTTCCGACGCCGTTATGGGGGCGGCTTCCGGGCCACCCACCGCGCTCGCCAGCACACCGCGCAAGGGAGACCGCTCGGCCTCTTCCGGCGTCAGTGCCCCGGAGTCGACCAGAGCCTGCACCAGCGTCTGGTCGGTAGACAATTGCTCCAGCTTTCCGTCCCGCAGGCGATAGCACCGGCTGTCGCCAACCTGCACCAGATAGGCACGCGGCCACAGCACGGCGACCATCGTCAAGGTTGTCGCCAGACCATGTCCCTGTGACTCGCGCTCACCGCGCTCACGCAGCACCGAGTGGCTACGCAACACGGACTTCGTCAACTCCTGCAAGAATACCGATTCGCGTTTGACATCAACGTGACGGTAGAGGTCCATGAGATGCGTCACGTACTCTGCGACGGTCTTGAGCGCGGTACCACTAGCTTCGGTACCATCCGGCCGACTGCCAACACCGTCGGCCACAAGAAACAGGTATCCCCGTGACTCGCTGACCAGCTCCACGAGTTCGTCTTCTGGCAGGCTCGATTGCTGAACGAAGAGCAGCTTGTGGAGGCTCGCGATGAGGAAGTGATCCTCGTTTTCCGAGCGCACGTTTCCCGTGTGCGTGTACCCGAACGTGTCGATGTCCGTCGCGAGCGGTCGTGAGCTGCGCCGGAGGCGTTGCGGCGAAGAGGCCATGTATCTCCCGTTGGAGCGAGCTGCCTAAGATGCCCGCCAGACGGCACACCGCCAGTCCAATACGAACCGGCCTGCCGCGAGACACAGATTGTCGAGGTGGAAGGTGGTACTAGCTAGACTCGGACCGTCAATGATGGCGGCCACGCGAGGCATCGGACGCGGCCGCCATCTGCCGCAGCACGAAGCCGCCAATCTGGACGCCGTCGTGAGAGCGCAGGCCCTGTCGCTCACGCGCCGCGATCACGCCCATGATCCGCCGCAGCGTCCGACAGACACCGGCACGGTGATACCATTCCTGATCCGCCGAGTAGCACCGGAAGCCGCACGAGCAATCGTAGCGCGCGGGAGCATGAGCCATGGGAGTCATTGTTCTCATTGTCGGCCCGCGGAGGGATGAGCTTGAGGAGACCCCGTGCGCAACCCCGGGCTTGCGCCCGGGGTTGGTGGAGCTTGGGGGAAAGATCAGGTTTTTGGAGTCGCTTTTGAGGGGTCGATGAAAGGCTTTTCGACCACCGTTGCCGTACGGGAAGAGCCGTCGGGAAGGTCGACGGTCAGGTTGGTCCCCTGTGCAGACTGGGCAACAGGTACCATGGCATACCCGATATTTTTCTCTAAGCGCGGCGAGTATATCGCTGAGGTGATGTAGCCAACCGCGTCGCCGTTCGCGTGCACAGACCAGCGCGTCTCGTTGAAGGCGATAGAATCGCCCCCAATCTCGACACCCACCAGCTTGCGGCGGACACCGTTGTCCCTAATGTGCGCCAGCGCTTCCTTGCCAATGAAACCCTGTTCCTGCTCCAGCTTCACCATCCAATCGAGACCCAGCTCATACGGGTTGTTCTCGAGCGTCATGTCGATGCCGTAGTTGAGAATCCCTGCCTCGATGCGGCGGATATCGGAGGGGCCGGTGGGACGTATATCGTGCGGCGCTCCTACCTCCATTACGCGGTTCCACAGATCGCGGCCGCGACCGCCGTCCCGCAGGTAGATCTCGTAGCCGACCTCGCCGCTCCAGCCGGTGCGGGTGACGATGACCGGCATACCGTCCAGCTCGGTCTCGAGGAAGTAGTAGTACGGCAGGTCTAGCACCGCGTCGCCGAACAGCGCCTGCACGACCGGCTTGGCCTTGGGTCCCTGGATCTGCATGGGGGACACGTCCGGCTCGCCAATCTCGACCCGCATTCCCGACTGATACGCAACCCCTTTTGCCCAGAGCAACACGTCGCTATCGGCGGCCGCGAGCCAGAAGTGGTTTTCGCCCAATCGCAGCAGGACGGGGTCGTTCACGAGCCCGCCGTTCTCGTCCGTGAGGATCACGTACTTGCCCTGGCCCACCTTGCACTTCGTGAGGTCGCGGGGGGTCAGCAGATTGGTGAACGCGAAGGCATCCGGCCCGGTGATTTCGGTCTGTCGTTCCACGGCTACGTCCCACACGGTGACGCCGTTCACCAGGTGCCAGTATTCCTCTTCCAAGTCGGCATACCCGATGGGCAGCAGCGTATGGTTGTATACGGTATAGCCCCAGCAGCCCGCGTCACGGGTTGCCTCGAAGAACGGCGAGCGGCGCAGCCGAGCGCCCCGTTGGATTGTGGTCATGTCGAAGGACACGTGGATGGGCTCCTGTGATCGTTGTCTAGGAGGGAAATACGGCCGCCGCCTCGACCGGGCAAGGTCGCAGTGCGCGGGGGGTGAGTAAGCCTCGCAAGAACGATTGGCGATTGCCGATTTGTGATTTGCGATTGCCCAGCGGTTACTCACCGCAGAGGGCGCTGAGCACGCAGAGGTTACTCTATGCCCGCTTGGCGCTGCAACCACCGTATGTATCCAACGATGTACGCCACCTGCTCGCGTTGAATCCCCGACACCGCCGGCATGTCACCGAACCGCCAATGATGCGCTCTCACGCCGAACGCTGCGGCGCGATAGAACGATTCGTCGGCGTGATGGCTGGGCTCGTAGATCCGGTGGACCAGCGGGGGGCCTTGCTCGCTGCCCGTCCCGGCGGTGCCGTGGCACGCTGCACAATTCAAATCGAAGAGCGCCTCGCCCTCGCTGTGGGCTCGAGGCGTGGGAGGTGGCGTGAATGCCGTCTGATCTGCTCCGTCCGTTCTCCCGCAACTCAGCATGACAACCAGCATACACGACACGACGACCGACTGCACAGGGGTCTCCCCCGCGCGCGGGGCGGTCTCGCGCTCGACGCGGCAGTGCTCCGTTGGAGCTGTCTTGAGACGTTTCAGCACATCTGACACGGCGGGCTCCGGCTGGTAGCGTCCCGAAGATGGGGCTCGCGTCGGCCAAGGGCCAGTTTGACGCTCTATGAGCATCGGGCGCATATTCGTCCGCAGTCCAGGCGCGGAACCGTTAGGCAGCACGTCAATAAATGATAGGGGTATCCCATGACGGACCACGCGATAGGACGCGGGCGCAGTTTCCGGCTCACGGCCGGAGCCTGTGCTGCGGCCTTTGTTGTGTTCCACGCCTGCGCACCCGCCGCGTATGAGACGTCAACGCCCGTCTCGATCTCCACTGAAGATGTAGGTGACCTCCGCAGCCTAGCGACCCAGCTTCTCGATCTGCTCGGTTATGAACCAGTGAACGGCGAGTTCTGCAGAGTTCCTGGGCTCACGCAGACGTATTGTTTCCACCGCGTTAGCGCCGATCGGCGCGACCAGATCGGGCTTACGATTCGGGCGACACGAGACGTGATCGCCGAGAGCGGCACGACATCAGGTTGGGATGTCAAGGTGCAAGGGAGGAGCTACCAGTCCGCGGAGACGGGTACGTGGGTCGCCACTGCGGTGTCCGCCAAACTGCGTGCTGACGTCGATTCGCTGGTGCGGACAGTACGTAGAGCTGAGCAAGAGCAGTGAGGGGTCTCCCAGTCACGCCGCTCTAGCCCGGGTGCTGCCTAAATGCGGTGGCTAGCGTCCCCGCGCTGGTTCTTCTAGCGCCGCCCGCGCTTCGGTCACCGTCCACACGTACTCGGGATCGGGCTGCGTGAAGGTCGTGCTTGAATCACGGCGCAACCAGCGATTCTCCAAGACTACAGATGGAATCTGAATAGCGCCTCGCCGGGAACGGGAGTCCCGTTGTTCGCCGTAGCGGGCAAAAAGATCGTCTCGTACATAATGTTGAGGAATTTTCTGAGGTAGGATAATTCCGCCATTTCCGGGTCGACCCGCACGTTGGTCACTCGTCCCCGAGCGTCTACACAAAAATGAACCATGAACGTCCCGCCACTCATCGATCTCGGTACTGGGCGCGGCAGGTCCGAAATGGCACGGAGGATGGGATGGGTCCGGACCTCTTCCCCACCTGGACAACCGCTGAACCTAGCGAGCCCTAGACGCTCCCGGTGGAACTGGATGTCTTCCCGACAATCCGGCCGCATCGTCTCGGCCCTATCGAAGGCGGTGTCAGCACCTATCAGATCCTCGGTCGCCGCGTAGTACAGCCCTATGTAATACCAGATCGCCGGGTTGTCGTCCCGGTCTCGGTCAAGTGCATCGAACAACACGCGGCGTGCGTGCCGAAGGTGCCGCTCGCGCTCATCTGGAAAGCGCGTGCGCTCCGCCGCCCGGAGGTACGTGACTGCGCTCCTCAGCAGGTAATGCCCGGTGTTGAGTTCACACTCTAGAATGATCCGCTGCCCAAACGCGGCGGTCGCACCCGCACTGATCAGGACTGCTGTGCAAGCCAGGGCAGCTAGCTTTTTCATAGGTCGTTCATCGCCCTGCAGCTAGTTCTTCGAGCGACGCCCGCGCTTCGGTCACCATCCACACGTAGGCGGGATCGGGCTGCGTGAACGTTTCCAAAAACGTGAGGTAGTGCTCCTCGACGCGGTCGTACCGCTCGAGGCTGTACCTTGCAAGTCGAATTACCTCGCGCTGCGTTTCGACCGCTTCTTCGAATCGAGCCATCCCGGCAAGTGCTTCACCTTTGGCCGGTAGTGCGACGTGGCGCTCGTGGCGGATGTCCTCGGCAAGGTAGACGGTCGCCATGCCACCGCTGCCCAGTTTCCGCTGGACGGCGTAGCGGTCCGCGAGGGCGGATTGAAGGCGGTCGAGTTGTTCCTCTGCCACGGGGTGTGGCTCCTGCTGGCGACGGGACAAAGATGGGTGTCGGGACTCAGCCTGGCCAGCCGGGCTCTTGCGAGGGGCCGGCCGCTAATTCACCGCGGAGATCGCAGAGAATGCTCTGGCAGGTTGTTGACGAGGCGCCTGATGCCGGTCGTGAGCTGTCTAACGTTGAAGTTGATGAGTAGGCCGAGCCGACAGCCGGAGAGCTTCAGGTAGGAAAGAAGCTGAGCCTCGTGGATGGGCTCGATGCGCGCGACCGATTTGAGCTCGACAATCACACACCGTTCTACGATCATGTCGATACGATAGCCGCAGTCGACGCGAGGGCCTTTGTAGAATACCGGCCGTGCCTTCTGCCGTTCGGTGTACAACCTTCGCGCTCCCAACTCATGCAACAAACAGGCTTCATACGTCGACTCGAGTAGCCCCGGGCCCAGCGCGCGATGCACCTCGATCGCGGCGATGATCCCCTCGGTGAGATCATTAATGCTCATCTCTGCGTTCTCTGCGGTGAAACAATCCCGCTCCCGGAAGCGGGTCCCGGGACGCCAGGTGCAAATCTGCAATCGCCAATCGGCAATCGCCGATCGTTCTGCCGCCCGACAGGATCAGAATCGCGCAAGAGAAAAAGCCCCACCGCGTGTTGCACTCGGCAGGGCCCCTCGCACGGTGCTGTTTCTGAGCGTCTGAGCACCTGTGCGTCTGTGCGTCTGTGCGTCTGTGCGTCTGTGCGTCTGTGCGTCTGTCAGTAATGGGCACAGGGTGCCGCCGCTGCCAACATCACTTAGGACGTCGCTTCAGCCGCGCCAAGCTGAGTTCTCTTGCGGTACCATCTACCCATTCGCGTAGCCTGGTTCGTTGGTCGTCCGGCAGCGGGAGCAAGTTGATCAGGCGTACCAGACGATTCGGATCAATCAGTCGCTCGCGCAGCAAGATCCGCACAAACTCACGATCCTTGTCCCGGAAGGCTGCAAGCTTGCTTGCGGCAAGATCATGAGCCTCGAGGCAGAAGCCGGTTGCGTCTTCCGTATTCGGGTTTCGCACCGTCTTGGTCCGCCCTTGCCAACCCCGAGGCAGAATCGCCGTCTCGATCGAGACTCCGTGGACGTAGAAACCGTGGGTCTGGTGGAACTGCGATCCTTCGCCCAGAGCCCCGTCGATGCGATCGACGAGGTCGGGATGGTTTTTGGGATCAACGTCGACCTCGATCGACATGCGCAGTGCCTCCGATGCCTCGGGATGTTGCCCCAGTATGCTCTGCGAGCCGAACACCCACAGCTCGGTGTCTCCGACCACATCGCAGGCGGCCCGGATAGCGTGCTCGAGTTCGTCCCGGGTCACCGTTGACCTCGCGGGGAGTCGGACTGCTCGTCGGCAGCTTGCAGAAACGCGATCGGCATGGACTGCCGCAGCCGCATCGCACGTTCACTGCGGCCGGCAAGCCAGCTTCGCAGTCGCGGAATGCTCATGCTATCGAGCACCCCCTGCCATTCGCGAAGCGTCCTCGCCTCCTGCGGCGGCGCCGTCAGAAGGCGTTTCGCCACTTCATCACGGGCTTCCCTCACCAATTCCGGCCGCCGCTCGAGCGCTGCTGCGGCTTGCTTGGCACGATCAAGGAGAGCTTCGTCGACGGCCACGTGCGATCGGCGACCGGCGCCACGGGGCTCGCCCGCGAGCCTCTGAGGCAAGACGCCCCACAACAGGATCGGCTGGCCGGTAGCTAGGAGTGGTGCCCAGTCGAGAGCCTCGAGGTCCGGCCGGGTCCATCCGCGCACTTCTACAGACACGTCTTCGCGACGCATTAGTTCGGCTACTGGCTCCCGAAGGGCGTCCGTCAGTGCATCGACCTCCCCGCTCGCCGCCAGAACGCCAACTTCGAGTCCCGTGCCATCCGGCGGCGCGCCCTCGCTCAACCAAACAGCCCTCGCCCGGTTCGCGTGTTCCTTCACCCGTGACCTGAGTTGACTTGTAACCCGGTCGAATCGTCCCTTTTCGGCTTCGAACAGCATTTGCAGCGCTGAAGCGAGAGGATGCCCGGTGCTCAGGCGCACCTGCTGCTGCAAACCTGTTCCAACGCGCTCGACGACACCGGTCTCCACCAAGCGATTGACAGCCAGCTGAACGGCGCGGAGGTGCTGCCCCGCCCTGCGAGCGAGTTCGCGAACCGCCATCGATTGGCGCGTGTGCTCCAGCACCCGCAGGATCCGGACGTGACTCTTCGTACCCAGGATCATGTCCCACGAGTTTCGTAGGTTGTTTGCGTTCGTCCGTTTGGTTCCCACAGCGGGCACCCCGATAAGACTAATGAATTAGTCGTTTGACTAATACGTTAGTCAATCTCCGCCTAGCTGGCAAGGGTAGTACCTACCACAACACCCGCACGAAGACGCGAGTGTCGCCGTGCGCGTTGCTGGAGCGGATAGTCTTGCGGCGGCGACCGTCCTTGCGCCAACGTTCCGAGCGCCGCTCGCGCCTTGGTCGCGCGATGTGCGCGTGCTCGGGATCGGGCTGCGTGAAGGTCTCCAAGAACGTGATGTAATGCTCCTGGGCGCGGGGGTCCGCCGCTAAAGCGGCGGTTGCCGAGTCATCGCTCGTCTGCGACTCGCGATGCTCGGCCTGCACCGCTCGCAAGCTCGCGGACACGATCGGCTGATGTCACTAAAGTGACTTGGGTAGTGTCCCTATCTTTGTGTAATTGCTGACCCTCGACAGGAGGGAGAAAAAAGAGGAAGCTCCTCGGGTGCAGGTGAACCCGAACTCCGACCGCTGTTAACGCAGCGATC
>JAZDCY010000066.1:0-20949 GCA_036679645.1 Gemmatimonadota bacterium
ACACGGCATGGTGGACGACAACGTGCTCTTCTACGATACTGCCCGTCTGGCGCAGCGGTTGATCGAGCTGGGCAAGGAGAACTGGGAGGTCGCCATGTACCCCGCCGAGCGGCATGGGTTTACGGAAGTGGCCAGCTGGCGGGACGAGTACAGGCGGATTCTGAAGTTGTTTGAGACGGTCATGAGATAGGGGGACACCCCCCCGGTGTTCTCCGTCACCGCCCCGGGGTCAGGGCTTTCTCCTTTTTCTTGCAAAGCCCCGGACCGCCACCGTATTATGGCCGAGTCCGTTTGTCACCCCAGCTTCTCAGCAGGAGCGTTCATGTCTCGTAGCCGTTCGATCGTCTCGATCGTGGCTGTCGCGGCGGCCGTCTGGTCGTGTGGCGACAGCACGACAACCCCTCCGACGCCGCAGCCCACTTCGTCCTCGAGCGGGTTGGTGACCGCTATTTCGAACGGGCAGGCTGATGTCACGGTGACCAACGGAACGCTGACGGCGACCGCAGCGGTCGAGGTGGCGCAGCTCGTGACCCAGCTCTTCAAGATCAGCGGCGACGCCCAGACCGGTACGGTTGGCGAGGCGCTGGCACAGCCCGTTTCCGTAGAGGCACGTGATCGGCTGGGGCAGGCGGTACCGGGAGGGGCCGGCGGGGCGCTCGCGAACACCACGGTGCAGTTCGCGGTGACGGGCGGGGGTGGATCCGTGCTGCCCGTGTCGGGTCCGATTGGAGCGGACGGGCGGGCCTCGACGACGTGGACGCTCGGTACGGTCTCCGGTGGACACACTATGACGGCCGAGCTACTCGGCGGCCAGCTCACCACGACGTTCACGGCGAGCTTTGGCGCGACCGCGGCTGCAGGTCCCACAGCCACGGCTGTTGCCGCCTCGGGGAATACCCAGACGGGCACCGTGGCCAGTGCGCTTCCCGGCCCGTTGGTCGTTTCGGTCCAGGACCAGTTTGCGAACCCTGTGCCGGGTATCGATGTGTCGTTCGCCGTAACCCAGGGGGGCGGATCGGTCGATGCGAGTTCGGTGATGACAGACAGTGCGGGTGCTGCGTCGGTCACGTGGACACTCGGCAATACGCCGGGCGCCAACGTTGTGACGTTCACCGTTGCGGGACTCGCGCCGGGCACGTTTACGTCGACCGGCCAACTTGGGCCACCAGCCAATGTTGTCGTCACAGCGGGCGACGCGCAGAGCGCACCGGTCAATACGGCGGTGGCTACCGCGCCGACCGTGCAAGTCACGGATGTCGGCGGGAACCCGTTGACTGGGCAGACCGTCACGTTCGCGGTAACCGGTGGTGGTGGCAGCGTGACGGGTGGAACCCCGATCACTGACGGAAGCGGGAATGCGACGGTCACGAGCTGGACGCTCGGCACTACGGCCGGCGCCAACGAGCTGACGGCAACCGCCGGGACCGCGAGCGGCATGATCACAGCCACCGGTAATCCCGGTCCGGCGACCAACATGGCGGTAGACGCCGGTGACGGTCAGTGGTGGTGACCGATGCGTTTGGGAACGCGGTGAGCGGAGAGTCGATTGCGTTCACTGTGACCGGTGGCGCCGGCTCGGTGACGGGATCGCCAGCCAGCAGCGACGCATCCGGCATTGCGGCCGCCGTGAGTTGGACGCTTGGGGGCGCCCCGGCAACCAACACGTTGGACGCAACGGGTGCGGGACTTCCGACCGTCACCTTTACCGCTACCGGTGTCGCCGCGACGCCGGACCTCGTGGTGGTGAACGACGGTGACAACCAGACGGGCCTGATCGGCGTGCCGGTGAACATCGCTCCGTCGGTGCTGGTGACCTCGGGCGGGTTCCCGTTCCCCGGCGCAAACGTCACGTTTGCCGTGACGGGCGGTGGTGGGAGCGTCACGAACAATGTCGTGGTGACTGGCGCCAACGGCATCGCGCAGGTTGGGAGCTGGACTTTGGGTGTGGGGCCAGGCGTAAACACGGTGGATGCTACGGTAACCGGCACCGGTATCACCGGTAACCCGGTTGCATTCACAGCGACCGGTCAGGCGTCACAATTCAGCATCACATTGCAGTTCACGCTGACACCTACTGCGGCCCAACAGGCCGCGTTTGATTCGGCAGCGGCGCTTTGGACGCGCGCGATCATCGGGGATCTCGCCGATGTTCAGGTTGTGACGACCCCAGGGCAGTGTGGGTCTGGCGACCCGGGCCTCAACCAGGCCGTGGACGATGTCTTGATTCTCGTAACGCTGGATTCCATCGACGGGCCGGGCACCATTCTGGGACAGGCGCGCCCGTGTTTGATCCGGACCACCGGGAATCTACCGCTGCTGGGAGAGATGACCTTCGACACGGCGGATCTCGCAACTCTCGACCTCGAACGCACGGCGATACACGAGATGGGACATGTGCTCGGTTTCGGGAGCATCTGGTCCATTTTTGGCTTTCTACAAACCCCCTCTCTTCCGAGCAGCCCGGGTGTGGACACGCACTTCGACGGTCCGGTCGCAATCGCCGCTTTTGACTCGATTGGCGGTACCAACTACACCGGCGGGGCCAAGGTCCCAGTGGAGAATACGTTGTTCGGGCAGGGAACGAGGGACTCACACTGGAGAGAATCCGTCTTCGACGCGGAGTTGATGACGG
Source organism: Gemmatimonadota bacterium (assembly GCA_036679645.1). Lineage (GTDB taxonomy): Bacteria > Gemmatimonadota > Gemmatimonadetes > Gemmatimonadales > GWC2-71-9 > JADFNB01. The sequence continues at coordinate 2,633 of JAZDCY010000066.1, forward strand.
GAATCTCGGAAGCGACGGGCCCGATGCCGCTGAGTGTCCTGTCCATAGCCTCGCTGCAGGATTTGGGCTATCTGGTCAACTTCTCGGCCGCCGAACCATACAGCCAGGTATTCACACTCCGTGCTGGACCCCCGCGGTCGACGGATCTTCGCGATGAGGTGATTCGTGCTCCTATCTACGTCGTGGACCGCAGGGGAAGGGTTGTGAATGTCATACAACCGTAGATCAATGGAGAGGATGGGGCGTACACCTCGCGCCCGTCTTGCCGCGACGGTGGCGATGCTGGCGGCGTTCGGATGTGCCGGGTCGTCGGAAAGGGACGCGGCTGTCGATCCCGACGGCTGTGGCCCTGTGCAACGGACGCTCGCGCCCGGGTCAGATGTCTCCGCCGCCGAGGGTCTCGCCGGGAACTACACCTTGACCATGGTCCGGACGTCCGGTGACACATTGTCCGTGGTCGGTACCCTGACCCTCGTGCCCCAAGTTGATTCCCTGCGGCCCCTTCCGTTGCCGGATGCCGCCCCTGAGCCACGGCCGACGATTCCGCTGATCGGGACTGCAGAGATTGCCGTGGAAGACGTCGGCGCGCATCGGCTCGGCGCATTGGATTCTGATGACCCAATGCGCCCCGGGGTGATCATGGTTCATCGGCCGGGGGAAATCACAATGAGGTTTGGCTCCGACGTCAACATCCGTGAGATGCCGGCGTTCGACGGGGGATACCTCGCGTTTTTCGTGGCGCACGTGGACAGTACGGGATTCGCGGGTGGCTGGTCGAGCGGCGTACAAATGCGAGATGCGGAAGGATTTTTTTGCGCGGTGCGTGCGGCTAGTTAGCAATTGGCCTTGCACAAGAACGAAACGGGGCTCCCTCGCAGGAGCCCCGTTTTCTCTTTGGCGTCCGTGTGGCAGCTCTAAACCGTCGCCTCTTCGCGTACCGCGACGATCATCCTGAACCACGGGGCCTCGTGCGCACGGTTGTGGCGGTCCACGGCGGTCCTTGCCGCAGAGACACCGGACACAACGTGACGGACGAAAGTCTCCGGCAACTCATCTGCTTCGGCGTCGATTGCAACCGACGCTACGTAGTCGTTGAGGAAGCAGCGATTCTGCGATGGCGTGCGCTGCGGGGTTGCAAAGACCCGGTCGTGCTCGAGACGTAGCGTGAGATCTGTGTTTTCGTCGAACGCGTAGAGCGTCACGACTATACATCCCGTCCCGATCCCGTCCGGGAAGCTGAGCGGCGCCGAGACACGGACTAGCCGCGCCGCATCGGTCGGCGAAACGCTCGGTGCATTCCCCGTCACGCGCTCCACCAGCGCCGCTACAGCCTGAGTCAGGCTGCGTCCTACGACCGGTGATGTGACTACTCGACAAAGCGCGCTCATGACTCACTCCATGTGGGTCTCTGCCTATGTAACATTGCCAGAACTGTGCCAGGTTCCCCATAGGAACGCTGTTCTGGTGCAATCGCCTGGCATGCAACCAGTTGCACCCACGATTCCCCACGTCTTCATACACCATTATCGGTCCCCTGTGTCGCTTTCTGCAGGCGCCCTGTTCTGTCGTCCCCGAGGACCGCGTGATACAGTGTGATCGGGAACACACGGGAACATGTGGAACAATCACAGCGGGTGTGAACGTTGTGAACGCTGAATGTCGAATGCTGAACGCCGCACGTTGCATGCGGCGCGTTGAGCTTCGCGAGGACCATGAGGTATGATGACGCTCGAGGCGGTAACCCCGTTTGTCGAACAGTACGGCTACTTGATGCTGTTGGTTGTCGGATTCGTCGAATACGTCGGCGTGCCAATCGCGAGCATGCCGGTGCTGTTAGTCGCCGGAGCTATGATAGGGGTTGGTACGCTTGCGCCGGTTCCGGCCGTGGCTTTCGTCGTTGTGGGCGCTCTCCTCGGCGATGCGGTGTGGTTCGGCTTCGCCCGCGTGCGTGGCGAGCGCATCGTGAACCGTGTGTGCGGCATCACCTCCAATCCGCGCGCATGCATTTACGGTGTGACCAGCCGCATCGAGCGCCTCGGGCCAGCGTACATCATCCCCGCCAAGTTCATTCCGGGCACGGGAAACTTGATTGCGGCTGCGGCCGGTTTTGCCGGCATGCGCGCCAGAACGTTCTTCCTGGCCGATGCTCTCGCCCTCACTCTGTGGGCCTCGGTATACATGCTCGTCGGACGCGTCTTTGCGGACCAGGTAGAGGTCGGGATGGCGTGGTTGCTGGGGACGGTGCGCATAGTCGCCGTGGTGGCGCTATCGCTTGTCGCCGCGGCGGCTCTGGTCAGGTGGGTGAAGGTCCGCCATCACCGGCGGGGCCACGCACAGCTCGCGGCCGCCGCCACGGCCACGTCAGGTCCATCCACACCGGAGCACGCCACGGCCCTCTGACGCGCGCTTGCAGGGTGTGGTGAGCCGGGGATATGTTCGGGCTGTTCTTCACTCCCTCGGCCCGGCATGCGACGACGGCATTTAGTGCTTGTCCTGCTGCTCCTGCTCCCCACACTTGGGGCCTTGGCATGTGGTTCCGGCGGACCGCTGGAGTCGCAACCGCCCGCCGGCCCTACCGTGTCGATCGTGCCCATGGGCGTCCAACTCGACGCCGTCGGGGCACGCGAGCAACTCACCGCTACAGTGTTCGATGCAACGGGCGTCGTCAGACCAAAGGCCGAGGTCACCTGGTCGACTCGCGATCCCACTATAGCCAGCGTCGAAGACGGAATCGTCGTGGCGCTGAGGAACGGCACCGCTGTGGTCGAGGCCCAGTACGACACGCTGGTCGGGACAGTCGAGGTCCGCGTGCAGCAGGTTGGGGTGACGCTGTTCAAGGTGTCCGGCGACGAACAGTCGGGAACGGTGGGTTTCCCCCTCGGCCGGCCGCTCGTTGCCCAGGTTGACGACCGGCTCGGCAGCCCGGTGCAGGGTGTGGCTGTCTTCTTCCGGGTCGTAACTGGGGCCGGTTCCCTCAGCGATCCGGCACCCCACACAAATGCGAGCGGCATCGCGCAGACCACCTGGACGCTCGGACCAACGGCGGGCGATCAGGTCGTCGCGGCATCGCTGATTGCTGGTGCCGTGACGCCGGCGTTGTATAACGCTAGGGCAGCAGAGAGATAGACGCACAGTTGCACAGTTGCACAGTTGCTCAGACGCTCAGTAGTGAATGTTCACCCCTGAGCGTCTGTGCGTCTGCGCGTCTATGCGTCTATGCGTCTAGCTGTATGGAGCGGACGGGGCTCGAACCCGTGACCCCCGGCTTGCAAAGCCGGTGCTCTCCCAACTGAGCTACCGCCCCTATTCGTCGAAAATTAGGCAAGGACGGTCGTTCGTGTTAGACGCACAGTGGCACAGACGCTCAGTGGTCAATACACACCCCTGAGCGTCTGAGCTTCTGAGCACCTGAGCGTCTATGGGTCCCTGCGTCTCTCCCTAGGGCGTCGTCTCCACTTGGTCCGTACTCCGCCGCCCCAGATTCTCCGCCGCCGCCGCCACCGTACCCGGTTCCACTCGGCCCAATTCATCCAGCTGCGCAGTCACTTCGATCGATGCCCGATCGCCAATGGCGATGCGGCGGCCGGTGACCACGATGAGTCCCTGATTGGACATCTCCCGCAGCGTGCGCGATACGGTCTCCCGGCTTGCCCCGATCATCTGCGCGATGGTCTGATGTGTGATTCCCTTGGGCACGTTCTGGCCATCGTTCTGGGCTGCCATCTCGATGATGAGCCGGGCGACTCGGCCCTTCACGTCCAGGAGCACCAGACCGCCGATCATGCTGTCTGCCCGGCGTAGCCGCTGGCAGAGCGTGCGCAGCAGCCCCACCGAAATCCCGGGCATGTCGTTGAGGCAGCGTCGGAAATCGTCGCGCCGGAGCACGAGCAGATGCGAGTCCTGCATGGCGATCACGTGTGCCGAGAGCGGCTGATCGTCGATCAAAGAGAGCTCGCCGAAAAAATCCCCTTTCCCACGGGTCGCGAGAATGACCTCGCGGCCGTCCTCCGCTGTGTGTACGAGCTTCACCTGCCCTTCCAGCACCACGTAGAGGGCGTTGCCTGAATCGCTCTCGAAGAGGATGATGCTGGCCTTGGGGTAGTCGCGGTTGACCGCCGCCTCACGGATCCGCCAGATGTCCCCCTCTCGTAGCTGGGAGAAGAGCGGGATCGTGCGAAGTGTGGCTTCCAGGACCATAGAAGTCTCGTATCTGTCAGGTACCACTGCGTTTATAAGACTTCTGTGGCCAGAATGCAACGGTGGGGTGGTCGTGCGTGGTACTCGGTTGACACTGCGGTAGGGGCGCACGCCATGCTCGGAGCATGCCATGCGCCCCTACCACCTACTTCGCCGCCACGTACCTGCGCGACACCTCTTCCCAATTCACCACGTTCCACCATGCCGAGATGTAGTCCGGGCGCCGGTTCTGGTACTGCAGGTAGTAGGCGTGCTCCCAGACGTCCAGGCCCAGGACTGGCTTGTCGCCTTCCATGAGAGGGCTGTTCTGGTTGGGTGCGCTGTAGACGGCGAGGTCGCCACCTTTCACGACCAGCCAGGCCCAGCCGCTCCCGAACCGCGTTGCCGCCGCTTTGGCGAACTCGTCCTTGAACGCGTCAAAGCTGCCGAACGATGTGCCGATGGCGTTGGCCAGCCCGCCCTCGGGCTCGCCGCCCCCGTCCGCGCTCATCACCTGCCAGAAGAGCTTGTGGTTCGCGTGGCCGCCGCCGTTGTTTCGCACGGCTGTACGGATGGCCTCCGGGAGGCTGGATATATCACGCAGCAGGTCTTCGAGCGACTTGGTTTGTAGGTCCTCATGCGGTTCGAGCGCCGCATTGAGCTTGCTGACGTAGCCCGCATGGTGTTTGTCGTGATGGATCTCCATCGTGCGCGCGTCGATGTGCGGCTCGAGCGCGTCGAATGCGTAGGGAAGAGATGGCAACTCGTGGGCCATTTATCACTAGCCTCCAGTGGAGTTCGGTTCTCGGTGAGCGATGAAATATACGGGAGTGGCCCCGTCGGGGTGAGTGGGCGGTGATCGTGCGCGTACCGCTAACCGCGCACCCTAGAAGACGATTTCGATCCCCAACCGTACCTGTCTAGCTTCCCCGAACAACAAGGTCGGTTCGTTGAAATCGAGCAGTGCCGCACGGCGGGCGGCCCGTTGTTCGCCCACCTCGAGAAACCCGTTGTCGTTCAGGTCGAATCCGGGGATGTACTGTGGAGACTCACGGGGAATCGGGCTCCTGCCCTGCGTTTCGCCCAGCGCCTGTGATTCCAGTGCGGCCACGTCGGGCATCACGCCCCCGGTCCTGCGCGCCGTGACCAGGTTGTCGTAGTTGAGCAGGTTGCGGCCCTCGGCGATGAGCCGGACCCGCCGGGATCCCCACGCGAGTTCTCGTGTCAGCCGTGCTGAGATTGCCACCGACCACGGGAGGCGTTCGTCTGCCGCCCCGGGGTTGGGCAGACCCGACCCGATGCTTCCACCAATTGAGACCCAGAATCCGGCAGGGACCGGCCAGAACGCGTTGAGGTCGATGGCGTGACGCCGGTCGAACTGCAGCGGGATCTCGATGCGGCTCGGCGTGGACGACGAGTCGAACGCGCTCGAGACCACCCCCACGGCCCGCTGGAGCGCATACCCAATCTCCAACCGGCGACCGTCGTCCTGTCGCGTCTCGATACGCACCTCCAGGCCGGACACTTTGCCGAAATCGAGATTGGTGAACAGGGTCCCCGGTTCGGAGACCAATGCTATGCCACTCGTCGTCAGGCCGGATAGATCCTTCAAGAAACCGGTGATGCGGAGCACCGCGTCGTTCGTGAGGAGCCAGTCAATGCCCGCCTCGTACTGGACGGCGCGCTCGAATCCGAGGTTCGGGTTACCCTGGCGTCGCACCGCCGTGTTCAACGAATCGTCGAGCGCCTGGTCGAAAAAGAACTGGAAGTCGGGTGGCTGCGAGAACCGGCCGAAGTTCCAATGCGCGGCGGCCCGGTCCAGCCCCAGTATCGCGAGCGGGATGGCAAAGCCGACGCGCGGGTGAATAATGACGCGCCAGTCGGTGGTCTCGATTGGGGCTGTGAGATCGCGCCGGTCTGTTGAGGCCGCGAGCCGTGGTTGAAATGCCTCGACGCGCACGCCCAGATCGATTGTTGCCGCATCGAGCGTGTAGAGCGTGTTGTGGAAGTAGAGGGCAGCCGTTCGGGGATAGAAGCGGACGAAGTTGGGTGCCGCGCCGGCCAGGGCCGCGGCGACGTGCTGGTAGGTGGCAACCCTGTACAACTTGAGGTCGCCCCCGATCTTGAGGTCGTGCTGTGGCGAGACCAGGGTCTGCATGTCGAGCCGGAAATTCATGAAGTCGCTCTGGGACCACTCCGCAACGCTGCTCGTGCCGTCGGTGACGAACAAATCGGCACCGAACACGCCGTATGGGCTCGCCGTACCGGAATCGCTGGGCTGGACATAGCCCGGGACCGAAAGGCCGGACGCAATCTGCCGGTCGACGTTGTTGCGTGTGAACGACTCGCCGCGGAACCGGAAATCTCCCAAGCGGAACCGGCCAAGACGGCCGCTCTGGGCAACGTCGAGCACGCCCAGGTAGCGGTCGAGTCGTGCTACGGAGACGCGAGAGGTGATGCGGAACGCGCGCGATGCGCTCAGCCGGAACGTGCCGTTGATCGCGAGCGAGGCGAGAGTGGCCGTTTCACGCTCCGCGAGATATCCGTCCAGCGCGTACTTGAATCGGGTTGAGTAGAGTTCGTGCTGATCGCGGTTCCGATTGAACATCAGCTCCGCGTTGAAGGACCCGCCCAGCGGAATGTCGAGTTTCCCGAACGCGAAGTACCGATCGCCTTCCTGATGGGGGATGATGGCGCGCTTTGCGGGACACTGGAAGTCGACGTCGAGGCAGGTGAGGCCTTCGACGCGCGGATCCTGGTCCGCACGCCCAAACGCCGTCAGATCGAAGAAGCCGGTGACGCCACCAAAGAGTGGTCCGCCGGCCGACGCGCCGGCACGCGCGTAGCCCCGCCGGATACCGCCGGGAGCCCAGTCGTCCGACACGAACGCGAGCCGCCCAATCCACCGATCTCGCGGCCCGCTGCGGCTCACCAGGTTCACGACACCGGACACGGCGCTCGCCTGATCGGCGGAGAATCCCGACGTGAAAACGCTGACCTCCTGTATGGCGGACGGGGCCAACTGAAACGCAATACCGCCACGGGCCGCCTGGAACTGGTCCTTGACGTCGATCCCGTCGATAACGTAGGCCTCCTGCCCGATCCGTCCGCCGCGGAAGTGTCCATCGGAGATCCCGGTACGCAGCTCCAGGACCTGCTCGATGTCCTCGATCGGCGCGCTCTCGAGTTCGGCGCGCGAGACGACCTGGCGGCCCGCGGTGACATCCGGCGAAAGCAGTGGCCGTTCCGCGGCAACCACGACGATACGCTCGAGTTGGATGGTGGATGGCCGTAGGTAGACCACGAGGCGCGCGCTAGCGCCCGAGCGTACGAGCACGCCACGCATTTCGGTCGGTTGAAATCCGACACGCCGGGCACGCAAGTTGTAGCGTCCCGGAGGGAGACCGACCAGCACGAACTCACCGCTCGGCCCCGTGGTCGCACGCCACGGACCGGACGCGACGGTGACGTCGACCCCGCCGACCGGTGTGGAGTCCTGCGCCGACCGCACGACGCCCACGATCTGGCCCCGCGTCTGCGCGGTCAGCGCGGGCGCTGTGAGCGCGGTCAGCGCACAAGCCGTTGCGAGAATGCTACGTACGGGCGACATTGACGCCGAAGGTGGGGTGCTTTCGGTATACCTGTCAATGTACGACAAGATCCACTCCTGCGTGCGGCTATGCCGCCTCCTCCCGCTGCTTTCCGCATTTGCGTGCGGTCCGACGGAGGTGCTCGTCGGCGATGCGCCCGGCGTGTCCCGAGTCGTCGCCGGCGTGCTCGGGGTTACGCACGAAGTCCAACTAATCGATTCGGCAATCACCGGCGACGCGCTCGCGCAGGCGCTGGGGACGCCGGCGGGGATCGTGGCGTTCGACGACGGGAGCTTTTTCTTTGCCGATAGGTTTCGGCGCCGGCTGGGGCACGTCTCCCCGTCGGGTGTGCTGTCCTGGCCCGTCGGACGTGGGCTCTGCGGTTTCCCGGGGCTCGGTGGAGTGGGCGATCCCGGCGATGTGTGCTTCGCCGATCCGACGGGACTTGCCGCCGAGCCCGGTGGAGCGTTGCTCATTGCCGATCGCGGGGCGCACACCGTCTATCGGTTCATTCCGGACGCTAACCGCGTGGAGCGAGTGTTCGGTGCCGGAATACCCGGCTTGGCAGCGGATGGCGGGACAGCGGTGAACGCCCGCACGGCCCGCCCAACCGATGTGGCGGTGGGGCCGGACGGATCCATTTACGTGGCGGAATCATTCAACAACCGGGTAGTACGTATTGACGGCGATGGTGTCGTGCGGAGTTTCGCTGGGTCGGGGCTGGTTGGGGACTCTGGCGATGGTGGGGCGGCGGTGGCGGCTCTGCTCACCCGTCCCGAGGGGCTCGCGATCATGGGCGACACCATCTACATCGCGGACAGCGGGAACCATCGGATTCGCCGGGTGATTGGAGGGGTGATCGAGGCGTACGCCGGTGTCGGCGCCGCGGGGTTCACCGGAGACGGCGGGCCGGTGCAGGGGGCGCTCTTCGCGCGCCCCGGCAGTATGGCGACGCTCGGATCGCTGCTGTTCGTGGCGGATCGCGACAATAATCGCGTGCGGCTCATTCGGGTTGGACCGGACTCGATCGACACCTTTGGCGGCACGGGGATCGCCTCGATTGGTGCCGATCTCCTGGAGATTGGGCGGACGCCGCTCGCCGGTCCGGTTGGGGTTGCCGCTGCGGGGCGAGCGGTCTTCATCGCCGACTCGGGCGCGTTTGTCGTGCGTCGGGTCGTCCGCTAGGCCAAAACCGGGGATCGGAGATGCTCGATGAGTGAAACGTTGGCTGTTCAGCCGGGAGATCGTGCACCGGACTTCACGCTCCAGGCGTCGTCGGGTGAAGAGATCACGCTTTCGACGCACAATATCTCGGTGGAATTGTTGAGCCGTTTTCGGCGAGAGGTTTGCCGGGCCGAGTTGCTCGCCCAGGTCGAGGCGCTAGCGTGACGGTCTCGCCCGCGGCGACCGCCGGGCTCGAGGTCCTCGGTGAGGTTGCGTCGTATCTCAGCGCGGCGCTGCATGTGGAGGATGCGCTGGCCGGCGTCGCGGGGGTGCTCGAGAGTGGGCTAGCGGCGCGGGAGTGCCGCATCTGGTTGCGGAACCCTGATGGCGAAGGGTACCGCGCCGCACAGCCCGTGGGTGCGCGGGACGCACCGGCCGGACATGGTCTCACTGTCTCTCAGTGGGTTGTGGCTGGGCAGGTTCCCGAGTGGACCCCCGCGGAACCATGGCTCCGGCTCTCCCTCAGGTATCAGGGAGAGAACCTCGGTCTGCTCGAGTGCATTCTCGACGACGATGCCGACCGGGACGTACGCGCGGAGGTCGTGCGGACTGTTGCGCGTATCCTGGCACCCCTGTTGTCGTCGATTGAGCTGTCGGAGGATCTTGCAACCGAGGTCGCTCTGCGCACCCGGGAGATCGAGTCGCAACGCCGATTCACGGCGAAGATCATCGATTCACTCCCGGTGGGCCTCTACGTAATCGACCGCGACTACCGCATTCAGGCGTGGAACCGCAAGCGCGAAACCGGCACTCAAGGTATTTCACGCGACGACGCGCTGGGCCGCACGGTATTCGACATCCTGCGGCGGCAACCTCGCGATCTGCTGCAGAAGGAGTTCGACCACGTCTTCGCGAGCGGGCAGATCGAGGAGATGGATGTTCAGACCGACACGCCCGACGGTCTGCGGCATTTTCGGATTACCAAGATCCCCATGCGGCTTGATGACTCCGAAGTCACGCACGTCATTACCATCGGGGAGGATGTGACCCAGGACCGCCTGGTCCGGCAGCAGGTTTCGCAGACGGAGAAGATGGCGGCGGTGGGCCAGCTTGCCGCCGGCGTGATGCACGAGATCAACAACCCGCTGGCGACCATCGGAGCCTGCATCGAGGCGCTCCAGGCGCGGGCGTTCGATTTGCCCCAAGCGCAGGCCCAGAGCTTTGGGGAGTATTTCGATATCGTCGATTCCGAGCTTGGGCGCTGTAAGTCGATCGTCGACGGCCTGCTCGACTTCTCGCGACCCAAATCGCGGGCAAAGTACCCAGCCCAGGTGAACCAGATCGTCGAGGACGCATTGTTCCTCATCAAGTATCACGACCGGTTCAAACGCGTGACACTGGTGCGCGAGTTTGCGGATGACCTGCCACTGATCGAGGCCAATGCGGAACAGCTCATTCAAGGGTTCCTCGATCTGATGCTGAACGCGCTCGACTCCATGGATGGGCAAGGCACGCTCACCGTCGCTACGGCTCTGAACCCCGATCGGCCCGAGGAGGTGATGGTGTCGATCTCCGATACGGGTACCGGCATCCCCGTCGAGAACCTGCAGAAGGTTTTCGAGCCGTTCTTCACGACCAAGCCGCCGGGTGAGGGCACGGGACTCGGATTGGCAATCACCTACGCGTTGGTGCGGCACCACAACGGGCGCATCTTGGTCGACTCACAGGTGGGGTCAGGGGCGACCTTCCGCGTCCTCCTTCCGGTGACCGACTTCAGCGGAACCGACACGTGAAGGTGCTCGTCATCGAGGACGATCGGACCGTAGGACAATTCGTCCGCCGGGGACTCGAGGAGCAGCACATGCACGTCGAGTTGGTCGACGAGGGCGGCGAGGGGCTCGCGCGCGCATCTGACGGGACCTACGACATTATCGTGCTGGACCTGCGCCTCCCCCGGATGACGGGGATCGAGGTGTTGCGCACGCTTCGCGACCGCGGAGTATCAACACCCGTGCTCGTACTCACAGCCCAGGATGCGGTGGAGTCCAAGGTGAATGCGCTGCGGACCGGCGCGGACGATTACGTGACGAAGCCCTTTGCGTTCGAGGAGCTGCTGGCGCGCGTCGAGGCGCTCGGCCGCCGGCCCAAGGCGATAGCGCCCCCCGTGCTCACGGTGGCGGATCTCGAGATCGACACCGGCAGTCGTGAAGTCCGACGAGCCGGGAATGCCATCGAAGTGACGCCCAAGGAGTACGCTGTGCTCGCATACCTGGCCCGCAATGTCGGGCGAGTCATGTCACGAACCCTGATCACCGAGTATGGCTGGGGCTATCATTTCGATCCCGGCACCAACGTGGTCGATGTCGTGATCAACCGCCTGCGTAAGAAGATCGATCACGGGTTCGATCGGCGGTTGATCCACACGGTACGTGGTGTGGGATACGTGATGAAGCCGTAGCATGCGCACGATCCGCGGCCGCCTGGCGGCGTGGTACGCGGTCGCCCTGGCCGCGACGATGTTCGTCTTTGCTGCAATCATCTATCTCGTGCAGGTCGGCGAGGGTTTCGCCGAGCTGGACACGCGTCTGGAACTCCAGTCCAACCTGATCGCCGCGATCCTCACCGAGGGCTACCGGGCGCGTGGGACGCTCGTGGTGGCGGATACCGCCCGGGGCGGGGGCCCGGACGTGCTGCATCCCGACGTGCTCCCGTTTCTCGAGGGGGTCACGGGATACGTCATCGTGGCCGGGCGCGACGGTGATGTGCTGCATCTGTCTAGAGACGCGCGCGCGCTGCCGTATGGCTCGTTGGTGCGGCTGCTCGCACCGGTACTGGAGATCGACTCGGGGGCTGCGCGCGGTACAGTAGATCTCGGTAGCCCCGTCGGGGAGATCCATTATCACACGCGCACGCTATCGACCACGGGACCGCGCGTGGTCGGCGTGCTCTCTGGTAGTGGGGTGAGCAGTGTCGTGTTGGGTCCCCGACGGTTGCTCTCTGCGATGCTGTTGATCGCGCCGCTCATTCTCCTCTCGTCGCTGTTCGTTGGGTATACGCTCGTGGGCCGGACGCTCGCGCCGGTCAACCGGGTGGTCGATGAGGTTGAGGCCATTTCCGATGGCCGGAGTCTCCACAAGCGACTGGCTCCGCTCCAGACCGGGGACGAACTGGCGCGGCTGACCAGCACGTTGAACGCAATGTTTGTCCGACTCGAGCGCAGCTTTGCGACCCTGCGACGCTTCACGGCCGACGCGAGCCATGAGCTGAAGACGCCTCTCACCGTTCTCCGCGCGGGGATCGAGCGTTCGATCACCCATCCGCGGACGCCGCCGGAGGTAATGCAGGAACTGGATGAGACGTTGCGGGAGGTCAATCGCATGACGGAGATCATCGATTCCCTGCTCACGCTCGCCCGAGCCGATGAGGGGCGGGTCTCCCTCCATCTAGAGGCCGTAGATCTGCGGGAGTTGTTCGCCGAGGTTGCCGAGACGGCCAGCTTGCTCGGTGAGGGCGCGTCGGTGGAGGTGACCGTGGCCGCACCGCCTGAGTGCGTCCCGCTCGCCGTGGATCGGGCGCGCGTACGACAGCTGCTCATGAACCTGCTCACCAATGCGATCAAGTACACGGCACCGGGCGGGGCGGTCGCCATCAAGAGCACCACCGGGAACGGTTCGGTGGTGATCAGTGTTCGCGATACAGGGGTCGGGATTGCGCCGGGCGATCTCCCGCATATCTTCGATCGCTTCTGGCGCGCGGATGTCGCCCGTAGCCGTACTGGGGCGCGCCCCGGTGTGGGGTTGGGGCTCGCGATTTCGAAGTGGATTGCAGAGGCCCATGGGGGGACGATCACCGCGACCAGCAGATCCGGGAAGGGGACGACGTTTGTCGTGACGTTGCCCGTTACCGAACCAGGCGCTACTCCGTAATTCGGTTGTAATCGTTTTGTAATGTGGGTCACATTGTGTTGGTAGGATGGTCGGGGTAGACCGGGGTAGGTTCATAGTCGTCAACCATCGACCGCCAGCAGGTGCGACGGGTGGATGGGGTTGCACGCGACCCACAGCATGCGAGACGTTCTCACGGAGGCGATCGTGTTCGATACGCTGGTCGAATCGAGACCACAGAAACGAGGGCTAAAGGGATTCCTGTCGAGTTCCTTCATGTCCTTTGCGATCCACATAGGGATCATCTGGGGAGCCGTCGCCGCGACCATGAAGAGCGCGGCAATCGTGAACGAGCTCGCAACGGATACCAACATGGTATTCCTGACCGAGCAGGAGCCCGAGCCGGAAGAGGAACCGCCACCACCGCCAGAGATCGCAATTCTGAATCCTCCACCCAAAGGATTCCAGACGCTGATAGCGCCAATAGAGATTCCTACGGAGATCCCGCCGGTGAATCTGAACGAGCGGTTCGATCCGCGCGATTACACGGGCATTGGGGTCGAGGGCGGTATCGCCGAAGGGGTGGAAGGTGGTACCGGGCCGGTCGATCTAGAGGCGGTGTTTGTGGAAGCGGTCGTCGATGAGCCGCCTATCCGGCTGTCGGGTCCGCGGCCAGTGTATCCTCCCCTCCTCAAGGACGCGCAGATCGAGGGCTACGTCATTACCGAGGTGGTCATTGGCATTGACGGTCATCCGGAGCGAGACTCGTTCCGGATCATCGAGTCGTCCAATCGCGCCTTCGAGCGCGCGGCACGCAACGCCGTGCTGGGGTCGGTGTACCGGCCCGGTCGTATGCGTGGTCAGCCGGTCCGCGTGCTCGTGCGCCAGCCTCTTCAATTCAACATAGACCGTTAGCGACGCGCCAGTTCACGACGTCATCGATTCGACGGAGGTAACGAAAACCGAATGGAACTCTCACTTCTCGAGCTTTGGGATAGCGCAGGTACGTTCTCGCGCGGCATCATCCTCGTGTTGGCCATCATGTCCGTCATCTCGCTCACGGTGGCCAGTCGCAAATGGTGGCGCTTCCGGAATAGCATGAAGGAGACTGCGAGGTTCGCGCCGGAGTTCGCGCAGTTCCTCCAGGAAGAGCAGCTCGATGAGGCAATCGAGCTCGCCGAGAAGCAGAAGGTCTCCCACGTCGCACGCGTCCTCGGTGAGGCGCTGGTCGAGATCAAGCCCCTGCTTCGCGATCGGGCCCAGATCACGAGCGGTGACATCAACTCGGCGGAACGGGCGGTCGACCGCCAGATGCTGATTCTCCAGTCCGAGCTGAGTGGCAACGGTCGGATCGACGGCGCCTTTCATTGGGCTGCTCGGAACCACGATGGGGATCGTCAACTCGTTTACCGGAATGGCCGTAACGGGATCGGGTGGTCTTGGTGCGATCTCCGCCGGTATCGCTGAAGCGCTCATCGCGACGGCGTTTGGCCTCGGCGTCGCGATTCCCGCCGTGTGGTTCTTCAACTACTTCCAGACCAAGGTGGACAACCTCACGGTCGAGATGACCTATACGTCGAAGGAGCTCATCGACTTCCTCATCAAGAGTGTAGGTACCGAGTTCGGTCGCTCGATCTTCACCAAAGAATTCAAGGCCCAATCCGCGGCCCAATCGGGTCACATCAACTGAGGCGCGAGCCTCGCGCTGAGAAGGGAAGGGTGCCAGGATGGGACCAGTAGGCGGCGGCAGCAGCGTCAAGTCGGAACCCAACGTGGTCCCGATGATCGACGTCATGCTGGTACTGCTGATCATTTTCATGATCGTCACACCCGTGATCTCGGCCGGGTTCCAGGCGCGGATTCCGCAGGGGAAGAACATCGATAGCCGGCCGGAAGATCCGGGTGACATCGTGCTCGGCATCGACCGGAATAGACGCTACTACCTCGACCCGGGAACGGGCACAATCTCTCCCGTGTGTGCCTCGGGTGTGCAGTGCGTTCAGGAAGCGCGGCTCGAAGACCTCCTGACCGATCTCTACCTTGGCCGGATAACCGACAAGATCTTGTACTTCAAGGCCGATGCAAACCTCGAGTACGCGACGGTCGAATTTGCGATCAATGTCGCGCGTCGTGCCGGCGTGCGCGTGCTCGCTGCCGTGACCGAGGAGAAGCGCGAGGGCGGGCTCTTCGGCTCGGGGAGAAGGGACTAGGCTATGTCTATTGCCACGGGGAGCCAGGGCACGTTCACAAGCGAGCCCAACGTTGTTCCCATGATCGATGTCATGCTGGTGCTTCTGATCATCTTCATGATGCAGGTGCCGCTCCAGCGGAAGGTACTGAATGTGAACCTACCGCCGGAGCAACAGGTTCAGCAGCAACAGGTCCAGGTCAGTGACCAGATCGTGCTCGAGTTGACCGCCGACGGCGGCTATGCCATCAACAGCGAGCCGGTGGCGTTCGCCAATCTCGAGCGCCGGCTGCGAGAGATCTTTGACGTCCGCCCGACCAAGCTCATGTTCATCAAGACGGCCGGGAACCGACATTACGAAGACGTCATTGAGTCCATGGACCTCGCGCGCGGTGCCGGCGTGCAGGTCATCGGGTTTACCCCGCACCAAGATGCCTCGGAGGATGAATCCGGGGGCTGATCCGTTCCGTAGGGATTTGCAGGCACTGGGGGCGCGGGGGCGACGGGGGCTTTCGCGCCCTTTGGTGTACAACGAGATTGATATGCGCACGCGACCGACCTTCCGGACCATGCAACAACGCGAAGAGCGCGAGCGCCAGAGTTGGCGCTTCTTCGCGAGTTCGGTGTTCTTCCACGCGCTGATCATCTTCCTGGTGATCTCTGATTGGACGCACCTGAGTATTCCGGATTCCCGCAGACCGGGAGACGACGGGCCGCGTGGTGGTGGTGGTGGTGGTGGCGCCGCCCGCGTCACCCACATTGTTCTCCCGGCCTACCAGCCGCCGGAGCAAGCACGGCCAACCGAACACTCCGAGGAGCGACCCGAAGACATCGTGATCCCCGTACCGACGATCGCGCAGGTCGATATCGAGACACCGGAGTTTGAGATTCCGCGCGAGACCGCTCCGCTCCCCGGCGCCGAGGTGTTGGGTCAGGGTGCGGGAATGGGGGGTGGTGCGGGGGCGGGCACCGGGTCGGGTGGAGGGGTCGGGTCAGGGCGCGGCACGGGCATTGGAGATGCTGTTGGTCCGGGGACAGGCGGTGACGGCGGCGACGTCTTCCCTCCGGCCCCACGGTACCTCACATTGCCTCCGCAACCGACGCCGCGGTCCGTGCGGGGCAAGACCTACGTCGTACGCTTTACCGTCACCGCCGACGGCCGGGTCCTTCGGGTGGACCTAGAGCCCCGTATCCGGGACGGCAGGTACCGTCGACGGCTAATGGACCGGTTGGCAACCTGGACCTTTGCGCCGGCCGTCACGCGTGACGGGACGCCCGTCGCCGGCGTCGCGATAGTCGAAATCAGTCTCTGACCCTCCGCGGTCGCCGCGGATTCTCAACAAGGAGCCGTCATAGTGCCCCGGCGCCGCTTTGTGTCCATTCTCGATGTGCTGCGTGTAGCCGTATCCGTGGCGCTGGGCGTCGCCGCCCTCAGTGCAAATCTCGCGGCGCAGGAGATCGAGATCAGTGCGCCTGACGCGTTCCTCTCGGGCATCGGTTTCGCCATCACGGTGTCCACCCCGCGGTCGCTCGATACGCTACCGGTCCGTCTTGTGGCGGCCGACGGGACCGTACTGGGAGACGGACAGGCGCCGCCCGTTGGTGAGGTGGTTTTTCGGGACATCGTGATCCGCTCAGGTGACCAACTGCCGCTGGAGGTCACAGTGGGAGAGTCATCGCAGAGCCTCACGCGCCCGCTGATCCCCGGATGGTTCAGTCTGATCCCGCCGCTTGTGGCGATTGTCCTCGCCCTCGTGTTTCATGAGGTCGTGAGCAGTCTCTTCGCGGGAGTGTGGTTGGGAGCGCTCCTTCTCGCCGGATTCAACCCGTTGACCGCACTGCTCGACAGCATTAGCCGATTCATCCAACCCGCCGTTGCCGACAGCAGTCACGCGTCGATCGTCGTGTTCTCGCTACTCCTGGGCGGCATGGTCGGCATCATGGCGCGGATGGGTGGTACGCGCGCCATCGTCGATGCCGTAACACCGCTGGCGACTACGCGGGGACGCGGGTTGTTCGCGACCTGGGTGGCCGGGATCGCCATCTTCTTCGACGACTACGCCAACACGCTGATCGTCGGCAACACGATGCGGCCGCTCACCGACAAGTTGAAGATCTCACGTGAGAAACTCGCGTATATCGTCGACTCGACGGCGGCTCCCGTAACCGTGATCGTGTTCGTCTCTACTTGGGTCGGGTTCGAGATCGGCCTCATTGGAGACTCGCTGCATATCGCGGCTGTGCAGCAAGCGGCCAATCCGGCGTACGCGCAGACGATCGAGGCCGTCTCACCGTTCGCGGTGTACCTGCACAGCGTACCGTACCTCTTCTATCCTCTGCTCACGATTCTCGCCATCGGCATCTTCATCGGGACGGGTCGGGACTTCGGCCCCATGCTTGCCGCGGAGCGTCGTGCTTTTTCCGGTGGCGGATTGCATGCGCCCGGCGCGCAGCTCGCCGCCGATCCCAACGCCACACTGGGTGATGTCCCGGACGGTACGCCGCTGCGCTGGTGGAACGGCGTCCTTCCCGTGCTCACCGTCGTCGTCGTTGTCGTATGGGGGTTGTGGGCTACCGGCTCCAAATCGCTCGGCCCCGACGATGAGCGTACTCTCTCTACGGTGCTCGGCGCGGCGGATCCGTTCGCGTCCCTGCTGTGGGGATCACTGGCTGGGTGCATCGTGGGGCTTCTGCTTGCGGTGGGGCAGCGCATCCTCACGTTGAAGCAGACGATCGACGCATGGGCGTCCGGGCTCCGGGCCATGGTGCTGGCGATGGTGATTCTGGTGCTCGCGTGGTCGCTGGGCAACGTCACGACATCCCTCGGTACGGCGTCGTTCCTGTCCACCGTGCTGTCCGACCGCCTGGCACTCGAGCTCGTGCCCGTCACCGTCTTCTTTGTCGCCGCGGTCATCTCGTTCGCCACCGGCACCTCGTGGGCGACGATGGCGATTCTCTTTCCTCTAGTGGTACCGCTCGTGGTCTCGATGGAGGGGAACATCGATTTCAGCGGTGGACACGAGTACCGCATGCTCCTGGCGAGCGACGGTCCTCAGCTCCACGGCGTCGGGATGCGATCACGTAGACCATGTGCGTACGCAGCTCCCCTACGCCGTGGTGGTCGCGCTGGTCACGATGGTGTTTGGAAGCCTGGCGACGGCCTATGGCGTACCGGTGTGGGCCGGCCTGCTGCTTTGTGCGGTCACCATGTGGATCATCATCCGGTTCGCGGGGGGCAAGGCCGAAACGGCGGTCTCGGACTAGTCGGTCCCGTTGCCCCGCGCCATGGTGACGGCGAGGGTCGCGGCGCCCAGC
>JAZDCY010000067.1:0-7085 GCA_036679645.1 Gemmatimonadota bacterium
CGGCGGGGACAGATCCTCTCTTGCTGAGACTGAAACGGCGTGCCGAGGGCCGGCTCATCTGTCCCAAACCGAACACGCTCGTGGCCGAGCGGCCGGTGGTTGAGTACGAGGTACTGATCTCCAACGGGTATGGCGTGCCGCTCAGTGGGCTAGCGGTTCGATTCGAGCCCGCCGTCGATTCGGCGGTCGTCATGCGCGGTGACTCGGCTGCCGTTGCGGCTACCGGTCGCCGGATCGCGTTGCCACCCATCCCGGCCCACTCCCACGTGACGGTGCGGGCCTGGGCCGTCCCCGCCGCGGACACGGTCATGGCCGTGCTCGAAGGCGCCGACCCGTCACCCGCACGGCTGGTCGCCCAGATCCACAACCCGTTGCTCCCCGTCCAGGGCGTCGCCAGGACGCGGAGCGTGGTTGACACTCTCCCCAGCCCACAGGAGGTGCCGCCCGGCGCGACGATCGAGGTCGTCATCGAGCCGTCTCCCGCCGGATGGCCCGAGGTGACCTACCCACTGCCCTCTGGGTGGGAATTCGTGCCGCGCTCGGTCCGCGTCGGCGACGTTCCGGCACCCGATCCCGACATCCAACGTGACCGCACCGGCGCGCCGGTCCTCTACTGGCGTTTCCCAGACCGGCTGATGGAGCCGATCTCGCTGCACTTGCAGCCTGCCGATGCCGTGGCACCGGCAATGCCGGTCAGGATCCCCACCCTGCGAAGCGAGGACGAGAGAGCGGCGGAGCGGCAGCGGGCGTTCATCGCGGGGCCCGGCGTGGCAATCTTCGATCCCGCCGACGGCACGGTCTATTCCAGCGACCGGGTCTACATAGGCGTGCGCGGCGAGCCGGGGACGCCCGTCGCGTTGTTCGACGGCGATTCCCTTCTGGCCGAGGCCAACCTCCGGATCGACGGGATTCATGACTTCATCGCCGTCGACCTGTCACGCGGCCCCCACCGGTTGCGGGTCCGGATGACGAACTCCTGGCAGCAGGAACGCTGGGACAGCGTGGCGGTGCACGTTACGGGGCGTCCCACCGCGTTTGTCGCGGAGCGCGAACGGATCCGGTTAGTGGCCGACGGGCAGAGCAAGGAAACAATCCGAGTGCGAGTCTTCGACCGCTGGGGCGTACCGGTCGTGAATAACGCGTACGTCACCATATCGGCGGAAGGGGCGACGCCGGTGAGCGTCGATGCGGATCCCTCGTCGGTCGGCCTGCAGCTGCGGTCTGACCGGGCCGGATGGCTCACGATCACACTCAAACCCGGTCGAGCGGTCGGCAGCGGTAGCCTCATGCTCCGGGCCGGCGAGGCGACCCAGCGGCTCGATGTGGAGGTCATGCCCGCGATCCGGCCGTTGATGGTGACCGGCATCGGGCGCATCGGATTGGGAGGGAGCCCGGCCTCGTTCGGCGCAATCACCGCCCGTGGTCGGCTCGATGACCGCACGTCTGTCGTGTTGGGCTACGACTCGCGGCGCCTCGATGCGGGCCGGAACTTTTTCGGGCGAGCCTCTGACCCGCTGGAGGAGGCCCAGTATCCAATACTGGGTGACGCGAGCCAGGTGCGAACCGTAAGCGCGTCGCGCAACGCGTTCTCCGCACGTGTGGAGCGCGGGTTCGATTGGCTGGCGTTCGGAGATATCTCGACCGTTGACTTCGCCTCTGACCTCAACCTGACCGCCTATCAGCGAGCGCTGTCTGGTGGGGCGGCGCGAATCACAACCGGACCGGTCACATGGCGGGGGTTCGGCAGTCTCACGAGCCAGAGCGTGGCGCAAGCACAACTCCGGGGCGGCGGCATCTCCGGGCCGTACCAGCTACAACGGAACATCCTCCCCGGCAGTGAGCAAGTCGCTGTCGAGACCCGGGCTAGGGAGAACGCACAGCGGATTATCAGCCGCCAGGCGCTGGTTCGGTTCATCGACTATCAGATCGACTACGAGCGCGGGACGCTAATCTTCAAGCGCCCGGTGCCGGCGACCGACACGTACGAGAACCCGGTGTTCATCGTCGTGACCTACGAAGCGGAGAGCGGAGGCGAACAGCGAGTGGTCGGTGGGCTCAGGGCGTCCGTGAACGCGCGGGGCCTGCTGGGCTCTGACCTCTTGGACTCGCTACGGATCGGGGTAACGGGTATCCACGCCGGCGAGCCGACCGGCGCGCACTATCTGGCTGGTGCCGACATGCGGTTGCTGCATCTCGGCGCACTCGATGTGGGCGCAGAGGTCTCGTATTCCCAGACTCCCGATTCGAGCGGCTTCGCGAGTGCAATCGATGGGGCGGTGCACCTCTTCAACAGCGCCATCAACCTGACGGGTGGTTGGATGAACGTGGGTTCGGGCTTCGGCAACCCAGCGAACACAGGGCTGCGCGGTGGCACCGAAGAGCTCAGAGTTGGCGGAGGATTCAGGGTGGGCGCCAGTGAGCTACGGATCCAGCACGAGTGGCAGAGCTTCGGTGCGCAAGACATCCAGCGCCAGCGGACGAGCGCGGGTGTGGTACAATCCCTTGGCTCGAATCTCGAGATCGATGTCGACCACACTACGGACCGGTTTGAGAGCGGGTCGGCGACAGACCGGTCGCAGGCGGGTGAAGTCAGGTTGACCTGGACGCCGACCTCGGCCCTCAAGCTCTGGTCGGAAGGTCGTCACCAGTTTTCCTACTCCGGCAATCTCGTGCGTCCGGATCATGTCGGGGCTGGAGCGGCGTTCCGCGTGGGGCCGGGCCTGTTCCTGGAGGCGCGCCACCGCCAGGTGCTCCAGCCCGGCGATGCCTCGAATTACTCGATTACCGACCTCGGTCTTCGCACGGATCTGGGCTTCGGGACGCACGCGTGGGGTTCCTACCAAATCGCAGGCGGTGTGGAGGGAACGTACAACGCCGCGGTAGTGGGCCTCAACAATCACGTCCGGCTCGGGTCGGCCTTGACGATTAACACGCTCTTCGAACGGCGCGTGGGGCTCAGCAGTGCGCCCATCACCAATCCAGTCCGGGCTGCACCGTTCCTCCGAGCCGAGGAGGACTACTGGTCGGCGGGGATGGGCATCGAGCTGTTACCGCAAGACGCACCGTACCGTATGAGCGCGCGTGGCGAGTATCGCGACGGCGATGTAACGGCCACCCGTCTCGTTACGTTGGCCGGCGACGTGACGATCAGCCGCGCGTTCGCGGTCCTCTCGCGGCAGGAGTATTTGCGCACCGAGCAGCGGCTGGCGGGCAGCGCCGGAGGCAGTCGTCGCCTCTCCTCGCTATGGGGTATGGCGTTCCGCCCGATCAAGAACGACGCTCTCAACGTTCTCACGAAGTTCTCGTGGCTTGGTGAGACGAATCCGGTCGGCGGCGTGTTGACACAGCAGGGCGATGAGCGGCGGATAATTGGGGCCGCCGAGCTGATCTGGGCGCCCTTCCCCTCGAGCGAGATCGCCGGGCGGTACGCCATTCGGCACACACAGGCGCATCGCCTGCTCGAGGACGGCCTCAAGCAATCGCTGGCGTCGCGGGCGGATTACGTAGGCGCCCGCATCAGCCAGGACGTCAGCCCTTGGCTCGCGGTCCGTGGCGCGGGTCGACTGCTTATCGAGCGCACGAGCGACACGCGGCGTTGGGATGCGGCACCGTCGTTGGCCGTGCGTGTCATCGAGGGACTGGAACTCGAAAGCGGATACCGCTTCGGCGATCTGCGAGATCCCGACTTCGCCGTACGCGGCGGCCATGGTTGGTTTGTGACCGTGAGCGCTTACATCACCGAACGGGTCTTCCCCACGGCGGCGGAATTCTGGCACCCTCGGTTTGCGCGCCGCGCGGGATGGTGAGCATGTGAGAGAAGTGAACGATTCGCCGCTCAAACAGCAGTACTAGAGGCGCGATTCGAAGATCAACCTGCACGACGCACCCATGCCCGGGGAGGGATTCGAACCCTCACGGGAATTACTTCCCAAGGGATTTTAAGTCCCTTGCGTCTGCCGTTTCGCCACCCGGGCCACCACGAGGAGTATGGACAGCGGCGCATCCCCTCACAAGACGTACTGCCCGCCCCTAAAGAAAAAAGCGTCCGACCGCACGGAGATCGGACGCCATTGGCGTGTTATGGCAACCTCGCGGTTACTCTTCCCCGCTGCCCCGGTCCTGGTCGTCGTCCTCATCGTCGAGTCCCAGCATCTGCCACAGCTCGTGCAGATGCTGGTTCAACTGCAGCGTTTCTGACGGCCGTCCCCCGACGTGAAGTACGCTGACGGTCGGATCGTAGATCTCACTGCGCATCACCGGTCGCCGGCCATTCCCGCGTCGCGCAGGTCGTCTGGATGTAGTCATCCCGGCGCCTCCCGCGGTTTCGGGGTTCGGTGAGCCTCACCCCGGCGCACATACCACAACACCATCTCGGTGTGCACCCAATACCAGCATGCCTGATTCAGGGTGAAGAGAGGACAAAATCTCCGTGAACGTTTGCATGACGCCAACGAGCTGCGCTTAGTCCCTTTCCTTACGTTCGCTATCTTCCTGCCGGCATGATCTACACGCACGGGCTCCAACGACTCCTTCGGGCCGGCGACCGGGTGCGGCGCCGCGGCACGGCACTGCTGCGCCTGGCTGCCCGCCTGGACGAGAGCACGGTGCTGATCGGCTTCGCCGTAGCGATCGGCACGGCCGTTGGCCTCGCCGTGATCCTGTTCTACAAACTGATCGACGTTGCGCAGGCGGTGGCTCTCCAGACGGCTGCCCGTATCTCCGGCATCGGCCAGGTCTCGATCATCCTGGTCGTCTTTGCTGGGCTGGGCTTGGCCCTGGCCATGGTCAAGTACCTCGCCAGAGACTCCGACGGGGAAAATGTCCCCGACGTGATGCGCGCAGTCGCTAAGCGGGGCGGGCTAATCGACGCGTGGCCGGTGGCAGTGAAGACCGCTGCCGCAGGCGTCGTGATCGGCGCCGGCGGCGCGGTGGGAGCAGAGGGCCCCGTGGCGGTCGCTGGGGCCGCGCTGGGGTCGCGCTTTGGGAGTGTGTTCCGATCGAGCGGGACCCGCCTCTCGATCCTCGTGGCCTGCGGCGCCGCAGCCGGCATCTCGGCGGCGTTCAACGCGCCCATCGCCGGCGTTTTCTTCTCCCTCGAGAAGATCCTCGGCACATTCAACGTTGGGTCGTTCCCACCAGTACTGGTCTCGTCCGTGATCGCGGCCGCCATCTCACGCGCGGCGTTCGGTAACTCCCCCGTGATCGACATTCCGCAGGAATACAGCATGGGTAACCCGGCGCAGCTGGCCCTCTATGCGTTGCTCGGGATCACGACCGGTGTGGTCGCGGTACTGTACACGCGCGGCGTCTATGCCACGTCGGACGGCCTCCGGCGAGTGCCGAACCGATGGGTCCAGGTGGCGATCGCCGCTGTCGTTGTAGGTACGCTCAACATCGTGTTCCGCGCGGACCTCTGGGGCAAGGGACACGAAGTACTCACGATCGGGTTGATCGGACAGCGCCCAGCCTATCTCCTGATCGCGTTGGCGTTCGCCAAACTCACCGCAACGGCGTTTGCGCTTTCGGCAGTCCGCGCCGGGGGCGTGTTTACGCCCGCACTTTTTATTGGGGCCACGCTGGGAGGCGGGCTGGCTATCGCCCCGGCCGCGCTGTTCCCTTCTTGGGGCGTGCAGCCGGAGGCGTTTGCGCTGGCGGGGATGGCGGGATTGGTTGCGGGCGCGACGCATGCGCCGCTTACCGCAATCATGATCGTGTTCGAGATGAGCGGGGACTATCAGCTCATCCTGCCAATCATGATCACCGCCGCGCTCGCCTATATCACGGCGCGACGCATCTACCCCCATTCCATCTACTCCGAATGGCTAGAGCGGCGCGGAGAACGAATAGATTACGGTCGCGACGTGAACGTGCTCGAGCGCCTCACCGTGCGACGCGTCTACAATCGTGAGCCCGACACTATTGCCGAGAATGCCCCGCTCCCCGACATCCTGCGCACCCTGTCCCGTAGCGCGCAGACCGAGTTCCCCGTCCTCGACGCCGACGGCCGGCTCGTTGGGATGATGGCGTACGCGGATATCAGAACGGTCCTCTCGCAAATGGATTCCCTGGCACCTGTGCTCGTTGCCGCGGACATCGCCCACGAGGACGCGGAGCGCGTGACCCCGTCGGACTCACTAAGAACCGCGCTCCGTCGGCTCGGCGTGCACGGTAGCCATGCCATTCCCGTGGTCGAGCCTGGGGATGAGGGCCGGCTGCTCGGGACGGTGAGCCGGCAGGAGATCTTTACTGCCTACGACAGGGCCCTGCTGCGAGAGCAGGAGGCGTGATCTCACATTGACACGCCCCTGAGCTTTCGCCATCCTACCCGGCAGCCGCACCGAGCGAAACTCTTCAGAATCCTTCCAATCGGAGTGAAGCATGAGACGAGCAATCGTCGCCCCCTTCATTGCCGGCGCGCTCCTGATTGCGAGCGGTGCGCCGCTGGCGGCGCAGGGCTTCGGCGTGTACGAACACGGGACGTGTACCATGGGACGGGCCGGGACGGCCGTGGCCTCGCCATGTAAGGACGGATCCGGGATCTTCTACAACCCGGCAGGAATCACCGGAACCCCGGGGTTCCTGGTGACCGTAGGCACAACGGTGATCTCGGCAGGAGGCGCGTTCATCAACGACACGACCGGACTCCGGACGGAACTCGATAACGATCCGATCCCGGTCCCCCACCTCTACATCCAGTATGGCGTGAACGACCAACTGGCGTTGGGTCTCGGCGTGTTCGTGCCCTACGGCTTGGGGACGCGCTGGCCGACGACGTTCGAGGGTCGCTTCAGCGGGTTCGACAATGATCTCAGATCTATCTACATCCAGCCGACGGCGGCCTTCGAGGTTATCGACGGACTCCAGATCGGTGCCGGTTTGGACGTGGTGATCGGATCGCTCGAGCTCAACCAGCGTATCGACCTGTTCGAGCAGTTTGCGCCGGCTCCCGCACCACCGGGGACCATTATCGGCCAGCTCGGTATCCAGCGGGGCACCGACGTTGCCAGCGCCTTCGTCGAAGCAACTGGCGCCACCGGGATCGGCGGGAATTTTGGTATCATCTACACGCCCGTAGAGCAGGTGAG
>JAZDCY010000068.1:0-81714 GCA_036679645.1 Gemmatimonadota bacterium
CAAACTGCGATCATGAAAGAGCTGAAGCTGGAACGCGCAGAGGAGAGGAGCAGGCGGGCAGCATGAGGTTGTCGGGGCCGTAAGAAGTTTCAACTAAGATTGGGCTTGACTCGCAGCTTCTCCTTGATCCCCATACCATGCGACGGTAACTGCACTGCAAGCGGCGTTTGGGCTGCCTCGGCGACCGACGTGTGGGTGGTTACCGGCAATCCGGGCAACGTAGGAAAGATACTGCACTGGGACGGCACCAATTTCACAGTCGAGCATGAAGGAGGTGTTTTCACCGACATCTGGGGATTCGGCGGCACCAACCCGCACACCATGTACGCTGTTGGCGATCGAATCGTACAACGCGGCCACGACGGGACTTGGCAGGAGGTGGTAAGCCCGGACGACGTGCCGGCTGTTTGCCACGATGATTTCGACCTCCTCGGAGTTGTCGGCCGCAACCCCAACGATGTCTGGGTCGTGGGGTTCTCACCTTGCATCCTGCATTACGACGGGAAGAGCTGGACCGAGATTGCGCGGCCCGACAATGCCACTCGGTTGGGGGGCGTGTGGGCGCTCGACGCGAAACGTATCCTCGTTGCCGGCCAGGGTGGGGCTGACCAAGAGCAGGGGTTGATCTCGCTCTGGAGCAGCGTAGACGGAGGAGCGTCCTGGACACAGTTCAGCGACCCCGTGTTCACCGGGATTGCCGGAGGATTTTTCGATCTCGCCGCCACGACCGGGGGCCAGCGCATTTACGCTCCGCGCATCTCCGGCTGGTTGCTGATCGGTACGCCGGGCGGTGGCGCGAACACCAATGCGATGGCTCTCTGGACAAGTCGCGTCTCAGTAGCATCTGGTTCGCCGAGGCCCGGTGGCTCAGGCGAGGTTATTCTCCCCGAGCAGTGACCGCGGAGAGGCAGACCCGTCGTTGCCACCGTCTTGCCGCAACCCGCGAGCCCCGAGCGTCCCAGCGGCGTTCGTGGCTTTCAGGTTCGTGGTGTGGCCCCGAGACGTTCACGCAGCCCGATCCCGAGTACGTGTGGATGCGCGAGGAGGCCCAGCAGGCGCTCGAAACGTTGGCGCGGGGACGATGATGAGCGACCTGTGAAAAAGCTAGCTGTCCTGGCTTGCACAGCAGTCCTGATCGGTGCGGGCACGACCGCCGCGTTTGGGCAGCGGATCATCCAAGAGTGTGAACTCAACACCGGGCATTACCTGCTGCGGAGCGCGGTCACGTACCTCCGGGCGGCGGAGAGCACGCGGTTTCCAGATGAGCGCGGGCGGCACCTTCGTGACGCACGCCGCGTGTTGTTCGATGCACTTAGGGCTCGTTGGGTCCACCGGCTGTCCAGGTGGGGACGAGGTACGGACACATCCCATCCTCCGTTCGACTGCGCTCCCGCCGGTGCCGAGACCGAGATCGGTGAGTGGCAGGACGTTCACGGTTCACTCTTGTGTCGACGCTCGGGGACGAGTGACCAGCGTGCGGGTCGACCCAGAAATCGCGGACTTGTCCTATCTCAGAAGATTCCTCATTATCATGTACGAGACGATCTTTTTGCCCGCCACGGCGAACGACGGGACTCCAGTTCCCGGCGAGGCGCTATTCAGATTCCATCTGTAGTCTTGGGGAATCGCTGGTTGCGCCGTGATTCAAGCACGACCCTCACGCTGCCCGATCCCGAGTGCGCGCACATGGTGACCGAGGCGCAGAGCAGGCGCTAGAAGCGTTGGCGAGAGGACGGTAGGTAACGTCACGGTCGCGATGATGCGCTGGGAGGGCATGTGCCGGAGTGCGGATTCCAGAAGCTCAAACGTACGCGTTATGCCTCCTCAGTGACCGGACACCTTAGATGTGATGTGGTGGGCCATTGCGCGAGAGATGTTGGCGCCGATCCAAACCGAGGCACATCTTATCGAAAGGCAAAACGTCTCCGGGATCGACTCGGGGACACGCCCACGGCGGGCGCCGCTCGGCCAGGTCCATCCCTCCCGCCGCGTTGACCTCGGACCGCGAGAGAGGCCACCATGCCGATCCAGGACATCATTCGCGACTCGTTCGCCAGTTTCATGACCGGGCTCGGTGAATTCCTGCCCAACATCCTCGCCGCGCTCGTCATCCTCCTTGTGGGCTGGATCGCCGCCAAAGTGCTCAAGGCCGCCGTAGTCCGAACGCTGAAACTCATCAAATTTCACGTCCTCGCCGAAAAAGCGGGGATCGACGAGTTCCTGGTCAAGGGAGGCGTCACGCATTCGGCGGTGGATCTGCTGGCCGTCCTGGTGTACTGGCTCGTGATGCTCATCGTGCTGCTCATGGGGGTGAACGCGCTGCGGCTTGAGATGGCGTCCCAGATGCTCAACCAGATCCTCCTGTATGTCCCGAACGTCATCGTCGCCGTCATCGTGCTCGTGGTCGGCCTCTACGCGGCCAACTTCGTTGCCGGATTGGTGAGAACGGCGGCGGCCAACGCGGGCATCGAGGAGGCCCAGCTTCTCGCGGCGGTGGCACGCTACGCGTTAATCGTCTTCGCGTTCGCGATCGCCCTGAGTCAGCTACGGATCGGTGAAGGCATCGTGGCCAACGGCTTCCTTATTGTGTTCGGCGCCGCGTGCCTCGCCGCCGCGCTGGCCGTCGGGCTAGGCGGTCGGGAAACCGTCAGCCGATACTTGAACCGGCGCTTCGGCAGCAGCTAGGCACCCCTCGATTCGAGAGAGGTTCAGACACTCACAGACCTCGCCGGGGCGGTTGCCGGTAGTGGGCGGTAGCTAGCTGTCTTTGAGCGCGATGCAGGACAGCCCCGAGCGTCCGAGCGGCGTTCGGGGCTCGGTTCTCGGCATTGAACGGCCACCCTCCTCCCGAACCCCGTCTGTGGCCATAGCAACAGGAGCTACCGCGAGCGGAAACAAGGCTCGACAAGACACCTTGACCGGTTCAGTCAAGGAGAAACGCGCCTGCTCAGCGCGTTTCGTGATCCTTAGGTGTTCCCGTCAAGTAGAGACGCGCTTGTCCGGCGCGCCGCAACGCGGATGATAATTATTACGCGTTGGGTGGACCAGTCGTAACTCAAACGTACAAATCGGGAAAAACGATGGCGTTACGGCGTCACGCCGACGCGCGCTTTTCACGATCTGTCACACTGAATGACGATCAGTCGGGCACACCGAAGGCACACTAACCTGATCGCGTGAGCTTGGTAGCCAAGAGGGGAGATCGGTGAGTACCGACCTCCCCTCTTTCTATCGCCGTCTGACAGGTGACAGGTCGTCGCTAGTTCCCCACCTTCGTCTTCAGCTCCTCGAGGAAGTTCTGGACGAGGACCAGGCGCGGCTCCTCCTCGGCGTCGTCCGTCTCCACCGTCCGAATCATGAGGAAGCGCCGGCCGTCCGGCGCGATGTCGTAGGGCGGATGGAGGCCGCCCATACTGTAACGCTCGTCGACGAACAGCTCACGCGACGCCACGACCGAAAACGTCGGTGATGTCGTCACCTCCACGGCCACCATGGCGTCGCCCGCAGTGTAGAAAAGCTCGCGGCCGGTCGGTGACCACCGTGGGGTTTCTCCACCCGTCGTGGATACGGACCACTTTCCGTCGTCGCTGTTCGGAAACGGCACGACGTACACCTCCATCCTGCCCGTCTCGTCCGACGCATACGCCAGCCAGCGTCCGTCCGGTGACAGGGCAGGACTCAATTCGTAGGCCCTCGTAGCCACGACCTCCCGGGGCGCCGAATCCACACCGGGTCGGATCGCCAGGATGTCTCCATGGCCGGCCATATTGAGGTTCGTGCGGTAAACCAACCACGTGCCGTCCCGGGACCACGCCGGCGCCACGGCCCCACGTGGATCGGACAGGGTTTGCACCGCCTGACCACTGCCGTCCGCGCGGCGGGTCACCAGTGACGAGTCGCCGGCCCCCGTGATCGAATCGCCTTCCGGCGTCCAGGTCGGGTGGCCGATCCGCTCATCGTCGAACGTGAGCCGGATCGGGGGTGTCCCGTCCAGTCTCTTGACCCACACTTCGCCGTCGTGGGTAACCGCGAGTGCCCTGCCGTCCGGTGACAGAGCCGGGCGACCGAACCCTCCCACCCAGTCCGGATCGATGGGGTCGGCCTCACCGTTCCGGTTCACCCACACCAACTCGCGGTCCGGCGAAGCTGCACCGGTTTGGTACAGCAGCGTCCCGTTGCCTGAGAGGGCGAAAAGCGTGTGTGACGACCCCCGCACCTCCACGTTCGCGATCAGCGACACAGGGGGACCTGGCTCGAGGCTCTGCAAGTCGAAGGGGGCCGCTAGCAGGGTGCCGTCCGCCGTGGTGTAGACGATGTGGCCGGACGCGGCGTAGCGGGCCATCGTCCCGTCGAGGACTTCGCGCGGAACACCTCCGTCCGGTCCGACCACCGCGATCCTGCTCTGCGTGGCGTAACTGCGGCGCACCGTGAGCAGCAGCCCCATCCCGTCCGGAAGCGGAGCCGGCATGACCTGCACGCCGTCGACCTCGGTGGTCCACGCTTCCGGCTCCTGTCCCCCCACCCTCACCCGATAGATGATCTGATCGCGCGCGAAGTAGAGCGTGCCATCGTCGGCCCACGCCGGGTCTTCACCGTCGGCGATCGTGAGTGTCGGCCCCCCGGCGAGCGGTACCGTG
This sequence comes from Gemmatimonadota bacterium, assembly GCA_036679645.1. Taxonomy (GTDB): domain Bacteria; phylum Gemmatimonadota; class Gemmatimonadetes; order Gemmatimonadales; family GWC2-71-9; genus JADFNB01. The sequence goes on from JAZDCY010000068.1 coordinate 4,638, forward strand.
AGGATGGTACCGGCTCGCGTGAAGGCGAGCCGATCCCCATCGGGCGACACCGCCGCGCTCGTTGCCCCTTCCGTCCCCGGCACCGGCGTCGGGTCCAGCTCTTCGAGAGACCGCACCCACAGCTGCGTGCCGCTGTCCGCTGCCTCACCCACGTACACGATGCGCATGCCGTCGGGAGACAGCGCAACGGCAGTACCGGATGGATCCAAGACCCTGCCCGCCCTCGGTGTCACGTCGAGGCGCGTCACTACCGGCGGGGGTGATGGACGCAACCAACTCCACGCGGCAAGGGCGAGCGCGAGGACGGTGACGGCGGCGAGCGTCAGAGTGACGGCGGACCTACGGACCGACGGATCGGCGGCCGCGACGGGTCGGGGGGCCGACGGGCCGGCGGACCGTGTGGTGAACGACGGGTTCGCAAGCGCCTCGGCGAAGGCCCTCGCGGAGTCGAATCGATCGGCTGGGAGCTTCTCCAGCGCCGTGGCCACCGCTGCCGAGATGTTGGGTGGGACGTTCTTGCGGCGCGCGGTGACCGGCTGGGCGTCCTCGGCAATGATCTTCATGATGATCTGCTGCGCCGAGTTCCCCATGTGCGGTGGCTCGCCCGCGAGCATCTCGTAGAGCACGCTGCCCAGCGAGTACACGTCGGAGCGGGCCGTGATGTCCTTGTCCGCCGTGGCCTGTTCGGGCGACATGTAATGCGGCGTGCCGAGAGATAGGCCCGTCTCGGTCATGCGGCCGCCCGCCGCAGCGCTCACCGCCAACGCAATCCCGAAATCGGCCACCATCGGCCGGCCATCATGCAGCAGAATGTTCTCGGGCTTGATGTCCCGATGGATCACATTGTGCCGATGCGCGTAGTCGAGCGCGTCAGCGATGGCGGTGGCCACGCTCACCGATTCGTCAATGCCGAGTTGGGTCTCGCGGTCCAGTTTCTCCCGCAGCGTTTCTCCGTCGATGAACGGCATCACGTAGTAGAGGAAGCCGTCCGCTTCCCCAGAATCGAACAGCGGCAAGATGTGCGGATGCTGCAGATTCGCCGTGGTCGTGATCTCTTGCACGAAGCGTTCGGCCCCGAGCACGGCCGCGAGTTCGGGTCGCAGCACTTTGACCGCGACCTTGCGTTTGTGCTTGAGGTCCTCGGCGAGGTAGACGGTCGCCATTCCACCTTCGCCGAGATGCCGCTCGATCTGATAGCGGTCCGCAAGGGCGGTCGAAAGCCGAGCAGTGATGTCACTCATCGTGCGCAAAGATACGGCGCCAACGGCCCGGCGGCTACGCGAGCGGCGGCAGACGCACGGCGGTCACGAACGTTTGACGCGACCCGTTACCGCAGGGCCGAGATGTTGTGAGCCCTGCTATCGCCCGCTGTGCTGGGGGACCGGTATCTTCGGCTCGCGCCGGTGAGGGAGACGGCACGCCGGTTGGTGGGTCGCGTGATGCTCGCGGCCGCGGACCTGATCCAGCAGGTCGGGCGGGAGCGCCGTGGAGACGCCCTTGGACTCGGGGCGAGCGGCGTCGGGACGGATGAGCGTGATGGGGTCGCGCATGAACCCGCGATATCTATCCGCAGAGGCCGGGGGGCAAAAGAGGCAGCCGGTTGCGTGGCGACCCCGATGTACCTACACTTCGCGGCGTTGGGGGCTGGGCTTCCGACCCAGTACCGCCCCCGCGCACACGGCGGCTCCGCAGCAAATCCACTCTATATACGTGCGCAGAACCAGTACGGCCGACCGGCAGAACGTCGGGGCCGTGCAATGACGATAGGACCATTTTGCCCTTCAGTAACTTGCACCTCCACCCGAGTCTCGTTCGCGGGATCCGGGATCTCGGATTCGTCCGTCCCACACCCATTCAGACCGAGGCCGTGCCACCCGCGCTCGCGGGTCGGGACCTGATTGCCTGTGCCATGACCGGCAGCGGCAAGACGGCGGCCTTCCTGTGGCCGATCATGCACCAGCTGCTCGCCAACCCGCGGCGGGCGACGCGGGCCCTGGTCGTCACCCCCACGCGGGAGTTGGCGGCGCAGATCCTGGACGACCTGCGGGAACTCGGGAAGCACACACCAATCACTGCGGCTGCGGTTTTTGGCGGCGTCGCGATGGGGCCGCAGGAGACCGCGTTCCGCCGGAAGGTGGACGTGCTCATCGCGACCCCGGGCCGGCTGCTCGACCACCTCCGGTCGGACTATGCATCGCTCGACGCCGTCGAGTTCTTTGTGCTCGACGAGGCCGACCGGATGCTCGACATGGGGTTTCTGCCCGACGTGAAGCGGATCATCGGGCAGCTGCCCAAGCGGCGCCAGACGCTCCTCTTCAGCGCGACGATGCCGGAACCGATCGTGAAGCTGACGCGGGAGATGCTGCAGTCGCCCGTGCGCATCCAGCTCCAGCGCAAGGCCGCTCCGGCAACGGGGATCACGCAGGCCGTGTATCCGGTGCGCGCGCAGCTCAAACGGGACCTGCTCGTGACGCTGCTCAAGCGCGGCGACCTGAACGAAGCGCTGGTCTTCACGCGCACGAAGCACCGTGCCGATCGGCTGACCAAAGCGCTCATCAGCGCCGGTATCGTGGCGGAACGAATCCACGGCAACCGGTCGCAGCCGCAGCGGACCGCGGCGCTCGCAGGCTTCAAGCGGGGAAAGTTCCGGGTTCTCGTAGCCACCAACATCGCCGCGCGCGGCATCGACGTGGAAGCGTTGGGACACGTGGTGAACTTCGACGTCCCAAACGTGCCGGAGGACTACATCCACCGCGTGGGCCGTACAGCCCGGGCCGAAGCCACCGGAGAGGCGTTCACCCTCGTTGCACCGGAGGAAGAGGCAGATCTACGAGCGATTGAACGGGCAGTGGGACAGCGGCTGCCCCGGGTGATCGTGCCCGGCTTCGACTACAAAGCCAAGAACGATTCGACGCTCGAGGTCCCGATCGGCGAGCGGGTCGCCGCCATCCGCGCCCGCAAGAAGGAAGACCGGGAACGGGCCAAGATCAACGCGGATCGGCGCGCGGCCGCCGCCCAGCGCGCGGCGGCGCAGCCCGAGCGCAAGCGGTCGAAGCGATCACGCCGAACGCGGCGGTCCGCCTGAGAGCTTGTACCGCGGCTTGTAGGCTAGGTCGCCCCGACTCGATACTCTTCGCGTCGCACAGCGCCCGCTACGTGACTAACCGATAAGGCAGACGACAAGGTCACCCTCGATCTCAGCTGTCACACGCTTCGGAACGACCTTCGACATGGATTCCGTCCTGATGTCAGGGCGATAGACAGGCCACCTAACGGTTCTGCGCTTCAACTGCGGGCGAACATGCACGTCCTGCACAGCGACCGTCAAACTGGCTCCCGGTAGGCGCACGCACCATCTTAGAGGTGCTGCCAACCGGAGCCCACATGCAGGATGTGCTGGACCGTCTCAAAGCTGCCTTAGCAGAGCGCTACCGCGTCGAGCGCGAGATCGGTGCGGGCGGTATGGCGACCGTCTACTTGGCAGAAGACCTCAAGCACCATCGGCAGGTCGCGATCAAGGTACTGCGGCCCGAGCTGGCCGCCGTCATGGGCGCCGAGCGATTCCTTCGCGAGATCGAGATCGCCGCTCGCCTTCAGCATCCGCATATTCTGCCGCTCTATGACTCCGGCGACGCGGATGGGTTGTTGTACTACGTAATGCCCTTCGTCGAGGGCGAGTCGCTGCGACAGCGGTTGGATCGCGAGAAGCAGCTCCCTATTGATGACGCTCTGCAGATTGCGAGAGAAGTTGGCGATGCGCTGAGCTTCGCCCATTCGCACGCCGTCATCCATCGAGACATCAAGCCTGATAACATCATGCTGGCCGCGGGGCATGCGGTGGTGAGCGACTTCGGAATCGCCCGAGCCGTGACGGCGGCTGGTGGGGATCGACTCACCGAGACGGGCACCTCGATTGGCACGCCCGTCTACATGTCGCCAGAGCAGGCGGCTGGCTCGCAGGATCTCGATGGGCGCAGTGACCTCTACAGTCTTGGGTGCGTGCTGCATGAGATGCTAGCTGGCGAGCCACCGTTTACCGGCGTAACCGTCGAGGCGGTCATTCAGCAACACCTGACTGCAGAGCCGCCGACGATCACGTCAATCCGACCCGCCGTGCCGGGGGACATCGTCAATGTGTTGGCGCGAGCGTTGGCGAAGACGCCTGCCGATCGGTTTAGCCCGGTTGGGCAATTCGTAGAGGCAATCGGACGCTCGGCTCAGTCTCCCGCCCCCGCCCGGACCGACACCCTTCCGACCCCCACGCGCCGCGTGGGGCGTTGGGCCGCGCTGGCTGGAGCGCTGGGGGCCGTCGCGATCACCGTCCTGCTACTGACCGCGCCGTGGCAGACCGGGGGAGAGGCGACGGCCGACAAGTCGATCGCCGTGCTCCCGCTCGAGAACCTGAGCGGCGACCAGGAGAACGCGTTCTTTGCCGCGGGCGTCCACGAAGACATCCTCACGTATCTCGCCAAGGTTCGAGACCTTCGCGTCATCTCCCGCTCGTCGGTGATGCAGTACGCCGACCGCCGAGTCAATGTGCGCGACGTGGCGCGCGAGTTGGGCGTGGCGTATGTGATGGAAGGGAGTGTCCGTCGGGCGGGGAACCAGGTACGGGTTACGGCGCAGCTGATCGACGCCCGCACCGACGAGCACCTTTGGGCCAACAACTTTGACGGGCAGCTGGCCGACGTGTTCGCGATTCAGACCGCGATCGCGCAGGAGATCGTCCGCGCCCTCCGCGCCCGGCTGTCTCCCGAAGAGCAACAGCGTCTGGCGGAGCGACCCACGGAGAGCATCGTAGCGTACGATCTCTTTCTCCGGGCGCGGGAGTTGGGACACCGGGCGGGGATATCGCTGAACAACCAACTGGAGACCGAACGGCTGCTGGAGCAGGCGGTCGCGGTGGATCCCGGGTTCGCGTTGGCCTACGCCGAGCTGGGGGAGGCACGAGCGGCCACGTACTGGTTCTCGGCAGACCGCACGCCGGAACGGTTGGCCGCGGCCAAGGAGGCCATCGACCGCGCGTTTCAGCTGCAGCCGAATCTCCCCGAGGCGCACTTCGCGCTCGCGAGCTACTACTACCGCGGGTTCTATGACTATCCCCGCGCGTTTGAGCAGCTCGAGATCGCGCGCCAAGGATTCCCAGGGAGCACCAACATTCTTCACCTCATGGGCCTCACGCTGAGACGCCTGGGTCGGTGGAACGAGTCGGTGGACGCGTTCGAGGAGGCGACGCAGCTCGATCCCGCTAACCTTGGCAGCAAGGGGGAGTGGTTCTGGACGAGCATCTTGGCCCGCGATTGGGACCGCGCCCGCATCATCTCGGACCGGCTCGCCGACAAGTACCCGCGCAACGGAACCTTCGCGGCCTATCGCGCGATGATGCTGACCTGGGGATACGGCGATACCGCCGCGGCGCGTCTGGAGCTGGCTCAGGCGGACGAGTCGGATGAGTTCTACTACGCATACGGGCGAATGGAGACCGCGCTCTTTGGTCGCCGGCCGGCCGAAGCTGTGAGCGCCATTCGCACGCACGCGCGTCATTTCGATCTGGTGGCGCCCGGTGCGGCGGACGTGTACGCGGCGCAGGCGTTGCTCGCGGGGTCCGATACCGCGGAAGCGCGCAGCGCGCTCGACAGAGCGCTGCGACGCCTGGAGGCTGAGCGGGCCAAGCCCTATGCATCAACGTATATGTGGCCTCACGTGATGGCGGGGGTAGCGTACGCGCTCGCCGGCAACCGGCCGCGAGCGCGGGAGGCCTGTGCCCGCGCACACCAGGTTCTCCCCGAATCGAAGGACAAAGTGCACGGCGTCGACAGGTCGACGTTCTGCGCACTCGTACTGGGACTCATCGGCGACACCGATAGCGCGCTGTCGGAGATCGAGCGCCTGCTGCGGACGCCGAATGGTTTTACAACATGGCAGCTCGCCCTCGATCCGAGTTGGGACTTCCTGCGGAGCGATCCGCGTTTCCAAGCGCTCCTCGTGCAACGCGAGAACTGACGCGCGCCCGTCGGCACGGCGCTAGGCGTTTCCGAAAAGTATTCTGCGCCTTTGAGCACGACCGTACAGCACTGAGGCGGCGCTGCGGTACTACTCGCGGTTCGGTACGATATACCGGACCGACCTGAACGGCCGCGTCGCGGTCTGGGGCAACTCCGATGGCTCCTTCACGGTGGAAACGGAACGCTGATGAACGACACAGACCCCGACCGGAGCATCTTCTACGCCGTAGATCGAATTGAAAGTACGGTTGCCGTACTCCAGGATGACGAGGGCCAGGAGACCGTCGTCCCCGCGAATCGCCTGCCGCGTGAACTAAAGGAGGGAGACATCCTTGCGGTTCCGGTTGACGGCGGCGGAACTGTTGACTGGGGACTGGCACAGATCGATGTCGCGGAGACGGAGCGGCGGCGGCGTGCGGCCGCCGAGGTGCTAGAGCGGCTTCTGGGACGTGATGGGCCGGTTGATGCGGGAGGGGATTAGCCTAGTTGGCCGAGCGCTTTCAGAGTTGCTCGAACAGTTCCGAGACCGCAATCGCGCCCGACACGCCGACACTGAGTTCCCACTGCAATTCCCCATCCACGATCTGCGGACGTTCGTCACCTTGCCGCCAGCGCTCGATGAGCCTCGCATCGATATCGACGATCCAGTACTCCTCGACACCAGCCTCGAGATAGAGCCGACGTTTCGCGCCCCGATCGCGCGCGGCGGTGGCGGGAGAAAGGATCTCGGCTACAAGGCGTGGGGCAGGCGTATCCGCCCACCGGTCTTGCGCAGGCCCGGCGGGTTTTGCAACGACGAAGAGATCGGGTTGCACGAGTGTGCTGTGGCTCAACCGTATGTCCGCCGGGCTGAACAAGACCTCTACGGGCGCGTCGGTGCTGACCTCCCTGCGCAACTGGCCAAAGAGATTCGCCAGAACGCGCTGGTGCGCCCGGGCCGGCGCTGGGGTCACGAAATGCGCTCCGTCCAACAACTCGTGCCGCATGCCGTCGTCCGGAATGGCGAGCAATTCCTCGATCGTCGAGACAGACCGTTGCGCGGGCATACCCATAAACTGAGCCTCCTCGGCCGGGTGGGGCAATGCATGGCTCACGATGGGCCTTGCGGACGAGGCGTGCGTAGGCCGAATCGTGCGGACGATGGGCAGAGCGATGCGCCTCCGAAAGACGTCGCTAGCGCGTGAGATAGATGACGAGCCCAGCTAGGGGTGCGAGGGTTCCAACCCAGAAGCCGAACATCCAGCGGAGGAGGGAGGACTTCGTTTCCGCGAGATCCCGCTGAGACTCCAACCGAAGTTCCGTTATCCGCTGCCCCAGTCCGCCCCGCAGCTCCCCAATTTGTTGCAGCAACTCGGCTCGGAGCTCCCCTAGCCGCCGCTCCAGCTTGTCATCGAAACGCTGGAAGTTGCGCTCGTTCAGCTCATACAGATCTGCCTTGTAAGTCGAATCCACGGCGTTGAACCACTCCACCAGTTCGTTGATACAACATATGCTCGGCTGGCCGAGTACCGAAAGAGCGCCTCGAGGGGCTTGATGCTGCGCGTTATTTTGTGCGGTGAGCGCTAGCGTGCCCCCTGTGCCGCCATGCGTCGCGCGATCTCCGTGGACCAGTTGAGCACCACCACGGCGTCACCCGTTTCGTCCTGGCCTGCCGACCGGAGCACCACGAACGTCTGGCCGTCACGGGACACGTCATACTCCGGTGACGAGCGGTTGTAGGCATACGGCTCGAAATCAAAAAGCGCGGTGCGCTCGACGCCGACGGTCGTCCCGAACGTGAGCACCGCCGACATCAGCGTCCGCGTCGCATGGTCGAGGTAGATGACCTCGCGGTTGGAGGCCCAAAGCGGCGTGCTGCCCGCACCCGGTGAGATGAGCCACCGTCCGCCGGGTTCGAGGAAGGGGCGGACAAAGACCTGCCACTGACCGGACTCGTCCGACCCGTACGCAATCCACTTGCCGTCCGGCGACACGGCGCCGGTCTCCTCTTCCGCCGGCGTCGCCACCACGGGGCGCAAGGTACGCTCCGCACCGGTCGCAGCAGCGTAGATGTTCTCGTCCGTCGCGCTCGTATCGGCATCACTCCCATCCGTGACGATCCACGCGCCGTCCCGCGTCCAGAACGTCGTGCCGACAGCAACCCCGTGCTCGACTTCGAGGACACGCTCGACGGGCCCGGAGCCGTCGGCGGGTGTCCAGAAGAGATCGCTACCCCACTGCCCGATGCCCCTGAACGCGATGCGACTGCCGTCGGGCGACCAGGTCGGCCGGTCGGTGGACCCCTCGAAGGTGAGTTGGGAGAGCGTCTGCGACGCGATGGTGTAGACCGCGATGCGGGAGCCTCCATCGGTCGCGATCGTGAGCGCCAGCCGCTCGCCGTCGGGCGAAAACCGCGGATGGTTATACTGCCTGGGACGATCGACGAGCGGGCGCTCGCGGCCCGCCCGGTCCACCAGAAGCACCCGGCGACCCCCTCCTCCCGACCCAGCCAGAAAGACCATGGCACCAGACCGAGACACGGCGAGTCGGGCACTGAATGCTCGGCCGCTGCCGACGCCGTCGAGCAGCGGTACCGGCTGGCCCGTGATCTCTCGCGTCGCAGGATCGAACGGGACGGCGTAGATGGCCCCTTCTTCGGTGCCGTACACGAGATACCCCGGCTCCACGTACCACCCCCGCCCGGCGCCCGGCACCAGGACCGTGGACGAACTCGTTGCGATGTCCCACACCGCCAGGTCGTGTTGGGCGCAGGACGTGGTACAGCGCAGGTAGAGCACGGCCTTCCCACCCGGCAGCACCACGGGCCAGAAACTCGCGGCGCTGTCGCCCCCCGTCAGCACCTCCGGTGTCCCGCCCGCGCCGCTCACCCGCGCGAGGTTCAAGCCGGCCGCGGCATACACGATGGCGCCATCGTCGCCCCACGACGCGCTGGCGAGGTTGTTCTGCACGTCGTCCGCCAAGGTGATCGCCGGACCACCGGTGACCGGCACCTTCTTGAGTTTCTCGTCTTCCGACGTGTGGAAGCCGACCCAGAGCCCGTCCGGCGAGAAGAAGGGTGCTATGGCGTCTGCGGTACCTTCGAGCGGCACGCCGGCGACCTGGTCTAGCGCGCGCACGTATAGTTGATCCCGGACGGCCCCCGAATCGCGGCCGACGTAGACGATGCGCTGGTTGTCGGGCGAGATGGCGAACGGTGCGTCCTCGACCGTACTGACCACGAGACGGTGCCCGGACGGCATCGTGAGCGCGAACCGGACGACGTCGGGTGGCGGTGTCTCGTCACCCGCCACGAGCATGCCCACAAGCGCACCGAGCACGAGGATGCCCACGGCGGCCGCGGCGTAGACCCACGGCCGCCGGCGGGCGGACTGGACGGCGGCGGGCTGCGCGGCTCCGGCGGTGGTGAACGTGGGATCGGCGAGGGCTGCGGCGAACTGCGCCGCCGACACGAACCGATCTGCCGGAAGTTTTTCCAGCGCCTTGGCCGTGGTCGCCGCCACGTGTGGCGGAACCGACTTTCTGATTTCGGTGACCGGACGTGCCGTGTCGGTCACGATCTTCATGATGACTTGCTGCGCCGAGGAGCCGACGTGCGGCGGGCTGCCGGTCAGCATCTCGTACAGCACGCTGCCGAGTGAGTAGACGTCCGACCGTGCCGTCAGGTCTTTTTCCGCCGTCGCCTGTTCGGGCGACATGTAATGCGGGGTCCCGAGACTCAACCCCGTTTCCGTCATGCGCCCACCGGCCGCTGCGCTCACCGCCAACGCAATGCCGAAGTCGGCGACGATCGGCCGCCCGTCCTGCATCAGTATGTTCTCGGGCTTGATGTCGCGGTGGATGATGTTCTGCCGATGGGCGTAGTCGAGGGCATCGGCCGTGTCGCGCGCGATCGCCACCGCCTCGTCGACGTCGAGCTGGGTCTCGCGGTTCAGCTTGTCGCGCAGCGTCTCGCCGTCGATGAACGGCATGACGTAATAAAGGAAGGAATCGGCCTCGCCCGAATCGAACAGCGGCAGGATATGCGGGTGCTGGAGATTGGCGGTGGTCTTGATCTCCTGCACGAACCGTTCGGCGCCGAGCACGGCGGCCAGCTCCGGCCGCAGCACTTTGAGGGCGACCTTGCGGTCGTGCTTCAGGTCTGACGCGAGATAGACGGTGGCCATACCGCCTTCACCGAGGTGGCGCTCGATGCGATAACGGTCGGCCAGCGCGCTCGAGAGCCGGGTGGTGTCGGACATTGTCGGGGAAGATAGGTCCGGCGGAGCTAGAGGGCGAGTGTCCTCACCCCCTACCCTTCAACCGCACCACTACCGATCCCCCGCTCCGTTCCGTCGTCCACTCGTCGATGTGATGAGCGCACGCACCGTTCAAGAGATCGCGCACCATCGGTGGGAGGACGGCCCCCGCGGCCGAACGCTTGCCCTTGCCGGTGATGATGCGCACCACTGCGCCGGGGCGTTGCCTCCCCCAGCGATCGAGAAACCACTCCACCTTCTGCCGCGCGGCATAGGCGGTCTCTCCGTGAAGATCGAGTTCGGCCACGGCCATGGCACCGTGCAGCGTGTTGATGGGTTCGGACGGCTCCGGCTCAGTGAACCGCCGCCTACCCATGTTGTGGCCTCGTCCGACAACGACTCCATAGCCCCGACGTGACGTGCGCCTTGAGCCACCCGTTCGCGGCCCAGGTTTCGAGACTCATGGTACGTCGGGCATCTCGCCGATCACAGGAACTCGCGGCCTCTCGAAAACGCGCGTTAGTAAATGATCGCGTTTCCGCACTCGTCGCCGAAATTCCGCGCGCGGCCACACAACGGGGTTGATCTCGCGTCCAAGAACGTCCCGCGCCTTCGCCAAACGCTTCACCGCGTCACGCAAGCCAATCTCACCGACCAGCAGCAGATCAACGTCGACGCGGTCGGCGCTCGCTAAAGCTTCGTGAGGACAAACGTGAACCCCAGAATGGTCAGGGTGGATCCGGACCAGAGGATGACCATCCACTTGATGAGGTCGGCTTTGGTGTCTGCTAGATCTTTCTGAAATGACCGGCTCAACTCTGCCCGGAGCTCACCGAGCTTCGCCTCGAATCGTTGGAAATTCGACTCGTTCAACTCACGCAGATCTGCCTTGTAGGTTGCATCCACGGCGTTAAACCAGTCCACGAGTTCGTTCACCTGCGGCGCTGAAGCGCCTCGGTGCGCTAGCGCGTGGCGATCTCGTCACCGAACTTCTCGTAGAACCTGCGGGACAGCTTGGCGGTGACGGGCACGGGCAACGACTCCTGAGTTGGTCCGCACCATACTACAACATACGCTCGGCGGGCCGAGTACCGAAAGAGCGCCTTGGGGGGTTGGATCTGCGCCGCGGTGTGTGGCGGTTTTTCACGGCTAGAGCCGCGACTAGCGCTGGCATGTCAGTACGTCGAGACGTGGTTCTGTGTCGAGCGGGATTCGTGAAGCGCGCCGCCTTCTTGGCGCGTCTATCCCCATACGAACCTCATCAGACATGCCTATGAACATACCGACTTGTCTCAGCCAAGCTCCGCCACGGCCCGAAGTGCCTCTTCTATGGCTGCGTGAGTATAGGCAGACGCAGCCGCATCGGAATTTGCGATGGTGATGTTTCCGATGGCCTGCCGCGCGATCTCATGCGGCGCCCTCCCCGGCTCCCATTCGGGGTCCCACAGATCGAGATAATCGTAGGCGTATCCGTGCGGCCAGCGGTTGACGGTGATGGCCAGGATATCCTCGGCCACATCAAAACCAGCAATACCAAGCATGCGGTCGAGCACCGTACGGACTTCGCGCTCGAAGTCCTCGAAGGTCAGGCCCAGCATGATTCCCCTGGCCGCCCGAAGTTGATCGTGGATGGGAACGTTACGGCGCGGGGGAGCGATCGTACCCCAGAACATGAGCGGCACCGGACCCGTGTCACCGTTGCGGGGGCGGTACCCCGCCGTGTGTACCCCGTCGATCAACCAGACCTTGGCATGCATGCGCCCAGGGCAGTACACACCCGAGATGCCAAGTCGGTCGAGCGCTGCTCGGCTTCGCACCAGGACATTGGTCAACAGCATGGGACACTTGACCTGGTATCGTTGCGCTTCTTGCTGTGCCTCGGGCACTTCCGGACACAAGTGAGGAATGATCGCATGATAGCAGGCCAACACGGAGTGACGGGCGCGTACACGGACGACCGATCCGCCCCGTACGTACGTCACCGCGACCTCACCGTTGGTATTGACGACATGGACCGCCGTGGATTCGAGACGCAGGCGAACAGCAGACCCGGGGCGATCGAGTTGTGCATAGTGGAACCGCGCGGCGGCGACGTTCTGCGAGTTGGCCGTCGGGGCGACCGCGGGAATGAGCGAGCGCACCAGCAGCCGAGCAATGGACGCGTTGCCGTCCGGGAACATGGCCACGGTTTCGGATTCCTCCGAGCCCGCCACGGAATCGGCGGCGTCTCCCAGAAGATGCGATCCGGGTAACCATGACTGCATGGCCTCGGCAGCCGAAAGGCTGTGGGTCTGCACGCCCCAGTAGCCGTCCATTGCCTTGATGAACAACTCGACGACGTCACTGGGCAGGCCGGCATATCGGGACAGGAACTCCGTGTAACTCGTCCCATGCAATACGCCGTCAATTCCCGACTCGTCCATCCCCTCCAGCACGTTCGCGTCGGTGGTATAGAATCGTTTCAGCGCGGCGCGTCCCGATTCGCTGATGGGAAACTGATCGATGCTGTCTAGCGCATCCAGGTTCCTGCCGTACATGGAGAATTCGGGCACCAGGACGTCGCGTCCGTACGTCTCGGCGTCGAACCAGATGGCCGGCTTGTCGGCGCCGTATTGGAACTCCAGCTCTCTGTTCAGCTGATGGACGTCGATACCCAGCTCTTCCAGAAACTCGAGGACGGTGTCACTGAACGAGAGGTACTCGAGATTCATCGTCCCGCCCCACGACAGTCGCATGACACCGTCGTGATGAAACTCGTTGCGCTTGGCGTGGCCACCAAAGTCATCGTGATTGTCGAGGATGAGGATGCGTGAGTCCGACCCAAACCTCTTGCGATACTGATACGCCGCCGTCAGGCCGCTGATACCGGCCCCGACGACCACGAGGTCGTAGTGCTCGTCGAGGTCAACGGGATTGTCGAATCGGACACCTTCGCGAGCGAGGGCGTGCGCGGTTTCGAACGAACCCGGATGTGAGCCCCGCATTCCAGTCCTGGTGGGCGGGTAGTCTGCGCCCGGGGGTATCACGGTGTTGCCCGCGGTCTCGCTCCGACACCCGGTGGTCGCCATGAGGCCCAACGCGGCGAGGCTGGTGTCATGGATGAAATCGCGACGGCTGATCTGTCGCTGCATGCCGAGTTCGCGATCCGATTTTCTCAACTCGACTCCTCGTCAGGTACTCAGCTCTTCAAGCGATCGACGCCGGCATCGTGCCCCGACGAGGCGCAGCGGGCCACGCCGCCCGGCGTCACCCGCCTCACGACTTTACGAGGCTGCTGCGCTCGTGAAGATGCAGCCCGCAAGCGAAGCGCGCGAGCCGGCGGAAACCGTTTTCCCGACTGCTTCGGAGGCCGAGTCGTTCCTCGTCACTTCATTCATCATGGAGGTTCCGCAGCGGGCCCGCAGGGCGAAGCAAGGGGAGCGGGCCTAGACACGCAGACGCATAAACGCGCGAGGCGCTAAATCGTTTAATCACATCAGGTTACGTGATTGTGTTACGGCAACGACATTGACCGCCGTCAACCACAACCAGCATCGCCACCAAGTTTTTTGGCCACTAGCTCGGCTAGAGCTATAATCGCATTTGCCAGAATAACTTATGTGAGTTACATATAGGGTACTTTTGAGCGTATAGTGCGGCCCACACACCCTTTTTGTAACCACGATAGGACCCCGCCCATGGAGATCCAAAACGTCAGAGCGCTGGGACAAACGATCCGCCGACGGCGGGAATCTGTGGGCCTCACCGCAGCCGAGACGGCCGAGCTCGCGAGAGTCAGCCGACGGTTGCTGCTCGAGTTGGAGCTGGGCAAAAGGGCGAACGTCGGCTTCTCCAAGGTCCTCAGTATTCTCACCCTGCTGGGGCTCCGGGTTGACGTCGCGCCCCGTGGACTACCGGGCAGCCGTTCATAGACCAGACGAATGTTTGACGTTTACCTACACGAGAAGTGCGTCGGACTCCTCCAGGCACGTGGTCGTGGACTCAGGTTCACCTACACCCCTCGAGCCTTGGAACTCGATACTCATCCGCCGCTCTCGCTGTCCCTGCCAAAACGCGCCAGACCATATGCCGACAGTGAGGCCGGCCCGTTTTTCAGGAACCTCCTTCCTGAGCAGGCCTACAGAAGACTTGTGGCGACGGCGGCCCGAACCGCTCCGGAGAACAGTCTGCTTCTGCTGGGTGCGATTGGGGGTGAGTGTCCCGGCGCGGTTTCAATCTGGCCCAAAGACATCCAGCCTCCGACGACGCGTGAATATGAAGCGCTCACTGATGCCAGGTTGAAAGATCTGTTCTCACGACAATCGCGTGCCCCTCTCGCTACTGCCGTCACACGTGGTCGACTCTCCCTGCCAGGCGTCCAGGAGAAGATTGCGTTACTGAGAAGAGACGACACATGGCATCTGCCGCTGAAGGGTGCTGTTACCAGCCACATTCTGAAGCAGGCTACGGAGGCTTTCCGTTTCCTCCTGGAGAACGAGTTGTTCTGCATGTCGCTCGCGTCCCGCACCGGATTGGATGTTCCCGACATTAGCTTGGCGACCCCGGATGTCAGAGTGTTTTGTACCGAGCGCTTCGATCGTGTGCGACCGACGGTCGAAGCGGACCCACCCATCGAGAAGCTTCACCAAGAGGATTTCTGTCAGATCCTGAGGGTCGATCCCCAAAACAAATACGAACGAGATGGTGGACCAGGAATTCGCACCTGCTCGGAGGTTATCCGGCGGTATTCCAGCCTGCCCGCAGAGGATCTCATCCGTCTGGCGCGGTGGATTGGTTTCAACTACGTGATTGGCAACGAGGACGCACACGCCAAGAACCTTGCGCTCCTGTACACTCCGGAGGGGCTACGACTTTCACCACACTACGATCTGGTTAGCACAGAAGTCTATCCGGAACTCGAGCGAAGTCAGTCGATGAAGATCGGCGGCGCGTGGGATATTCGTAATGTGCAAAGGAACGATTGGGTCAGGTTTGCGAAGAACGTCGGTCTACCCGAGAACAGGGTGCGTGTGCTGCTCCTGGAAGTTGCTGATCTCACAAAGAGGGCACTGCCGGATGTCACCGCCATGTGCGAGGCGCGCTTTGGTGACTCTCCGATCTACACGCAGATTGCAGATGTCGTCTCTTTGCGCTCGGACCGGCTACATAGAGAGCTTGCCGCGCAAACATAGGCGTCGGATCCTTCACCACTCGTGCAACGTCGCCCCTAAGGAGAGTGCGTGTCGCCCTGGTACCTTGGGCGCACGAGCGACGGATTCTTCGTGAAACTCAGTTACCTGTGGCGGGCGTAAGGGCTAAGCTGGCGAGCGGGTGTAAGTGGCGCAGTTACACCAGCTTACGGATTCATGTCAAGGTGAGGAGTTTTGCTGGTGCAATAGAATATGCCCCTGTTGTTTGGGGGTGATAATTATTGTATCCCATGGTCGTGTGTGGTATAATAGAGTATATCTTATACGCATTAAGATAAACTCTATTATGCTGGACATGTGATCATGCCACATCGCAACATCAACAAACTCGCCGCCCCTGCAGCCGTCACCTCCGCCATCCAGCAACTCGGCGCCAACATCACCACCGCCCGCGTGCGACGGGGACTCCGGCAGGAAGATCTGGCCAGAAAGGCCGGCATTAGCAAAGTCACCATGAATCGCATCGAGGCTGGCGCCCTCGGTACCGGCATCGGTGCGTACACCGCCGTACTCTGGGCCATGGGACTTCACGATGCCGTGACGCGGTTGGCCCATCCCGACGACGACGTGGAGGGAACCACCCTGGAGGCTGCCAGACAGCCTGCGCGCGTCGGGATTTCGCGCGAACTGAGCGATGACTTCTAAGGAATGCTTCGTCTACCTCCAGCTCCCGCAGTCGCTCCGTGTCG
Source organism: Gemmatimonadota bacterium (assembly GCA_036679645.1). GTDB lineage: Bacteria > Gemmatimonadota > Gemmatimonadetes > Gemmatimonadales > GWC2-71-9 > JADFNB01. The sequence goes on from JAZDCY010000068.1 coordinate 20,756, forward strand.
TGCCCTGCGCTCGGTTCGTTCGGGAGCAAACGCGCGACGGCGCCTTCATCGGCCGACTGATCTACGGGCGTTCGTTTCTCGGCCGTGAGGATGCCGTCGCCCTCGACCCGTTTCAGCTTCCGCTGAGTCCTCGGGAGTACCGTACCGCCAAGCTGAGCGGGATGTTCGGCGTGCTGCGGGACGCCGCGCCCGACGCGTGGGGTCGGAGGGTCATCGAGCACCGGCTGGGTCACCAGGATCTGGATGAGTTCGACTACCTAAGGGCGGCGGGTGACGACCGTGCGGGCGCGCTGTCGTTCGGCTCCACGGCGGTGCCACGTCGCCGCCGAACCATCTATCGGTCCGTCATGCAGCTTGCGGAACTCCAAAGGGCCGCCGCCGCCGTAGAGGAGGACCGACAGGGTGATCCGCTGGCTCAGCACGTTGCCGAGTTGCTTGCCCCGGGTAGCTCGATGGGTGGAGCGCGGCCTAAGGCCGTAGTCGAGGATGATGCCGGGTTGTGGATTGCCAAGTTCCCAACGAGGGGCGATCGCTGGAACAACGCGCCCGTCGAAGCGGCGATGCTCGAGTTGGCCTCACGGTGCGGGATTCGCGTCCCGGAAACGAGAATCGAGCGCATCGCCGGCGAGTCCGTCCTGCTCGTCCGGAGGTTCGATCGGGCGCGCGCAGACGGTGGATACCACCGGCACCGGATGGTTAGCGCCCTCACGGTGCTGGACGCGGAAGAGAGCACAGTGGACCGGCGAAACTGGTCCTACGTCCTCCTCGCCGATGAGCTGCAACGTTGGTCGACCGACCCGACCCGGGACAAGCACGAGCTGTTCCGGCGGGTCGTGCTCAACGGGTTGATCTCGAATACCGACGACCATCCACGTAACCACGCGCTCATCGCTCCGGGTAAGGAATGGATGCTCGCACCCGCGTACGATCTCACGCCGAACCCGATGCACGCCATCGAACGGCGCGACTTGGCACTTGCGTGCGGCCGCTTCGGTCGAGTAGCCAGGCGGGACAACATCTTGTCCCAGGCACCACGCTTCGGTCTGTCACCTGAAGATGCGAACGCCGTGATCGATGAGATGCAACAGATCGTCAACACTGATTGGAGAGAGACCGTTCGCGCCGCAGGTGGAAGCGACGCGGATGTGGGCGCCGTCGAGAGAGCGTTTGCGTACGAAGGGTTCGAGTATTCGACGGGAGGGTAGCACGTTCACAGGTCCCGCTTCTGGAACCGCCAGAACGCGATTGCGGTCGTCCCCGCGAATACCGCCAACAGTACCATCACGTTCACGACGCGCGTCTCGCCTCTGATTGCCAGCTCGACCGGCTTGAAGTAGTGGAATGGGCTCGCCCACTGAGCCCACCGGAGCGCGTTCCACGTGCCGCCGAGGACCTCCAGGAGGTAGAGCGCCAACACCAGACCCACCGATCCGGCGGCTGCCTGGCCCCGGCGACCGGCCCCCGCGGAGAGCATCAGCGTCATGCCACCGAGGGCCAGCAGCAAAGCGGAGAATGCGACCGCACTCATGACGTAGCGCGTCCACCGTAGCTCGCCCGCTCCCTGTACCATCGCGAGCCCGACGACGCTTCCCGTCATGAGCGCCGCGGGCAAGAGCACCGCCGCCAAGACCAGTAGGACCAGCACGCCGGCGAGGTAATGCATGCGGGGAAGCGGGCGGGCGATCACCAATTCGAGAATGCCCGACTCGCGCTCGCCGGCGGGTATCGTACCGGCAACGACTACGAACGCGACCGACGCGACGAGCACGGCCGGATGCTGGAACCCAAACGCGACGGCCGCGGGGAATGAGACAAACGCTATCTGGGAGCTGACAAGATTGCGCATCGTCTCGGGCAACATCTGGATGATGTCCTGCAACCCGGGGCCGCGGTCGAGCGATGCCACGACTTGGATCAGCATGATCTCGATGCTGGCGAGCCCAAGCATCAGAACAAGCAGAAGGCGGCGATGGTGCCGAACGTTGCGCGCGACCAACACGGCGATCATCTGTCGTTCCCTTTGTAGTAACGGACGAACGCGTCCTCGAGGCTCGGCTCGTGAAACGTGAGGGCCCTCACCGAGTGACGGGCCAGCACCCGCAGCAACGGATCCAGCTCGCCGGTGATGCTGAGCTCGGCCTCGGCTCCCTCCGCCCGCAGCACCCGGACACCGGGCACGTTCAACTCATCCACCGGTGCGGTGCCATTGAACCGCACCGTCATTGTCCGCACCGCCGCGCGGCGCATCTCGTCGATCCGCTCGACGGCCACCAGCCGTCCCTCGCGCAGGATCGCCACGCGCGTGCAGGTCCGGTCGACCTCGGTCAACACATGGGAGGAGTGAAACACTGTGCGGCCGGCGCGGCTCGTCTCTGACAGCAGCTCGAAGACCGATTCCCGCACCAGCGGATCGAGCCCCGTGGTCGGCTCGTCGAGAATGAGCAGATCGGGATCATGCTGGAACGCCGATACCAACCCGATCCGCTGTTTCGTGCCGCGCGAATCGTCCCGGATGGGCCGGGCGAGATCGGCGGGCGTCAGATACAACCGCTCGCACAGTTCGGCCCGTCGCTGTGGCGCCGCGGGGCGCGCGGTATCGGGACGGAGTGCGTCCAGAAATCGGAGCATCTCGTGCCCCGTCAGCCGCTCGTCGAGCGACAACTCGCCCGGGAGATAGCCTATTGACGTACGCACCGACGGATCGCGCGGCGAACGACCCAATACGAGGGCCTCGCCGCGGGTGGGACGGATCAGGTCCAGCAACAAGCGGATGGTCGTGGTCTTCCCCGCCCCGTTGGGCCCGAGAAAGCCAAAGACTTCGCCTCGTTCCACGATGAGGTCGAGCGCCTCCACCCCGACCGTGTCGCCATAGTGCTTGGTGAGATCGCGGGCCTCAATCACCGTTTGGGTCATCTCGGTCCCCATCCACCAATATTACCCGGCTGGTGGACGGGTGCGCCAACACCCTGTCGCGATATCGATAGCACGAGGTGCAATCTGCCGGTAGCTTCTGCGCATGGCTTCCGAGTGGCGTGAATGTCCGCAGTGCGGGACCCGGATCGATCCCGGGGACACGAGCTGTCGTGTGTGTGGTGCCGCGCCGCCCACGGCGGTCACAGTTGTCAGCGACTCATCGATAGAGCCCGCGAGCGCTGCGGACCTGGAGCAGCTCACCGTCGAGTTGCGCGAGGCGATCACTCCCGGCATCCAGCTGATCCGCTATCTCGCCTCCGGCGGTATGGGCGCGGTGTTCCTCGGGCGGGATCCCCAACTTCGACGCCTGGTGGTGATCAAGGTGTTGGGGCCGGCGCTCGCGAACGACGACGTGGCCCACGCGCGCTTTCTCCGCGAGGCGCAGGCGGCGGCGAGCCTCGCCCATCCGCATGTGGTGTCGGTCTATCAGGTTGGCGAACTGCCCCAGTCAGGTGTCCCGTACTTCGTGATGCAGTACATCGATGGCGTCACGCTACAGGCCCAGATGCAATCGACGGGCGCCTTTGGCGAATCGGAGGCAAAGCGCGTCGTTGGCGAGATCGCTTCGGCGCTTGCGGCCGCGCACGAACGAGGCCTGATCCATCGCGACATCAAGCCGGCGAATGTGATGCTCGATCGCGAGAGCGGTCGTGCGATCGTGTTGGACTTCGGAATCGCGGCGGCGGTCGAGCAGGACCGTGCAGGCGAGGACCTCACGCTCACCGCAATCGGGACGATCGTCGGGACGCCCGTGTACATGAGTCCCGAACAGGCCGTAGGCGGAGCAGTGACACCACAGAGCGACATCTACAGCCTCGGCGTGCTCGCCTTCGAGATGGTGAGTGGGAATCCGCCATTCACCGGCGACACGCCAATGGAGCTGATTGCGGCCCATGTCAAGGATCCGGCACCACCTATCCGCAAGTTGCGATCCGATCTCGATGCGCAGTTCGCGGACCTCGTCGATCGTTCACGCGTTGTTGGTGTTGTCGCTGGACCTGCGCCGCGCGGGCACCGACGCGTGGGCCGTAGATACCGTTGGTCTGGACGCCCTTATCGACCGTTATCGCCCACCCGATAAAGCGCCGCGGGACATCGCATTCTCGACGCTGATCGGCACGCTTTCCGATTCGCTCCGTGGAGCGTTCGCGCGTGATACCCTCGAACCCATCGTAGCGCTGTGGCGCCGGCAGGCGGTTGGTGGTGCTCCCCCCACCCTATGGATGTTCAACGAGGACCTGTATGGGTTGCAGGAGATGGTCCGATTTCCCACGCGCGGTCCGCCCAAACGTCTCTTGGCGTTGGCGCGCGATTTCGGGCAACGAAACCAACGCGTCGCGGTCCTGGCAGAGGTGAGTGGTCGCCGCCGGGAGTCGGAACGCCGCGCGCGCGAGATCATCGCCATCGGCCACGATCTTGTCCGTCAGCCGGTACTCCGGATGGCGGAAACCGGATCGGATCTCGTGCGCGACGGAGCGGAGGCATTGCAGTGGATCGGCGGAGTGCGCGATGACGCCGCGTTGCGGGACGAAGGCGCCCTCTTACTCGCGACGTTCGACTCGGCATCCGTGAATCGCTGGTCCGGGTTCTGGAAACCAAGCGGCAGGGGCTGGACCACGTGGCACAACGGCGGTTCCTTGCTCATGCTGGACCCCGTTTCACCACCGGGACTCGACGTCGTCGCCGATACCGCGCTCGCCCCGTTCGTACGGTGGGAATTGGTGCGCAGCGTATACACGTCTTATTGCCTCAGCATTCGTGAAATGTGTTTTGGAGTCGATCCACGACGCCTCGATCTCCTCACGCGTGTCGCGACCGTGACACGGGACTTACCGCACATCGACGCGTACATCGCCCGGCTGGAAGAGGCGATGCTAGGTGAGCATCCGTCCTTCACCGAGTGCGCCGATTTTTGAACCCGGTGTTGCGTTCGTGTGAAACGGGTTTGGGATGGCTCGCTCGAGTCGGCGCCTCAGCTCACTAGAACGGCGCCGCGTCATCCTCGCTGTCAGAACCCTCCGGCTCCTCCGGCGTTGGAGGCTTGTCGTCCCCCTTGGCGCGCTCGATCTTCCAGGCCTTCACATCCGTATACCAGCGGCCGTTGTACTCGCGGCTCTGAATATCGATGTGCGCCGTGATCGTTTCGCCCGATTGAACGGCAAACTTGTCGATGCTGTCACCCCATTGAATGATGCAGACGTCCTTGGGGTAATCGCCCGGAGTCCTGAGGATGAACGCCTGTTTCCTCCAAGTCCCGTTCCGTCCGGTTCCGGTTTCTTCTTCGAGGACGCTGGTGACCTCGCCAGTGATTGTCAGGCTCATGGTATTCTTGCGGTGGAGGGAATCCTTCGCTTCAGCCAACGCGGCCAATATGCGCCCCACGCCACGCGACCGTCAAACGCGCTCAAGCGCTAATTGTTCGCCAAATCTCGCACGACCTCCGCGACCCCAGCGACTACCCGCGCCATCTTCTCGTAGTTGAGGCGGTCCGGGGTATCGGTGGATTGGTGGTAGTGCGGATTGCGGAACGGCGCCGTATCTGTAATCATGATCGCCTTGAATCCGTGAATCCAGAACGGGGCGTGGTCAGACCACCATACGCCTGGAATCTGCTCGGGCGCGGCAACACCCTGCGAGGGGAACCGTGTCGTCCGGCGGAACGTGGCAATGCTGCGCCGCACGAGGGCCCGTGACGGGAGGTTGCCGACGAATCCAATGAAGTTGCCAACGTCAGGGTAGAACAAATTGAACGGTGGAGGATAGCCCTGACTGCCCTCCCCCTCCTGATAGAAGCCCACCGTCTCGAGAGAGATCATCGCAACGATATTGTCGTCCTGCTCCGCCGCGCGTGCGGCGTATTGCCAACTCCCCATCCACTTGGTGCTGAAGAATGGAGGCTCTTCGTTCACGAACGCAACGAACCTGACCGTACGACCGAGCTGCTCGTCCCGCAGGAGCCGCGCCAACTCGAGCACGGCTGCCGTACCGCTCGCATTGTCATCTGCTCCCGGAGTGCCCTCGACACTGTCATAGTGCCCACCGACTACCACGATCTCGTCCGGGCGATCACGCCCGCGAATGGCCCCCTCGATATTTTCGAACGTGCGGCCGCCGTACTCATACGGTTGTCGTGACACTTCGTAGCCCAACGACATGAACGAGCTGTCGACGTAGTCGGCCGCCACCCTCAAACGGTCCAGCGTGCCATCATTTCGCTCCCCTATCTCGCTCGCCAACGTCCACACCGTTGCTTCCAGCCGAGCCATGCTCACTTCCTCGGCTTGCGTGAGCGGGGGAAGTGTGTCGGTGAAAGAGGCGCCAGGCATGGCTATCATGTATACGACCAATGCAGCGAACACGGCGGTGGGCCCGAGCGTCAACACCAGTATGCGTGCCACGATGCGTTGCCACAGGAGCAGCACGGCGTGGATGATGATCCAGCACGGAATCGCGAACTCGAGAATATTTATGAACGCACTGGTCTGGACTGGCTGGCCGGCAATGCTGACCTGAGGAAACACCAAGTGCATGAGAAAGCTGACGACGGCAAATGCGGTCCAGACACCGAGCGGGTTCCGTACTTCTCGATGCCTGGTGCGCATTGCCTTGCCAAACACCGCATATGCCGTGGCCGCATACAGGACGATGTACACGAGTGTCCACAACGTTAGACCGGGGGCACGCAGGGTCACGCCCCACCAGCGAAAGAACGGGACGAGCGAGAATCCCCAGAGGAAGGTGAGCACGGCCGGCTGCAGTACTTTGCGGTCCATTGGCCTCTTCAATGGCGACCCGAGCCAGAATACGACTCTCGGGAGCATTTGTCCGTACGAACGGCAATGTCCATCACCACACTTCGCCGTCGGCGTCAAGCAGACACACGTGTTCTTCCCCCATCACCACCTGCTGGATCGGTTCGTCGAGCCGCGAGCTCAAGCCCGCCGCGCAATCTGGGAACTCATCGACGGCATCCGCGATCGTGGCAAGACCGTCTTTTTGACGACCCACCTGATGGAGGAGGCCGAGCGCCTGTGCGAATCGACGGCCGCTTCAGTTCTGCCGCTGATAAGTCGCGTCCAACTCCACCCGCATCGTCCCGGAGCCCATCGTCGCCGGGAGGCGAGTCGAGCTCGTCACAATGTGATGCGGTGCCGAATGCATGACATGAAGCGTACTCGTCCCCGCGGCGTCACCATCCAGCGGCCTCACCTCGACTACGAACGTTAGATGTGCCCCACTCCCGGTTTCGACCGTCTCCGTGCCGATGACGCTCAGTTGCATGGGCCGAGTCCGCTGCATCTCCGCGTCGAACGTGCGGAGGGTGGTCTCGTATCCGTCCCGGAGCGGAAGACCCGCAACGACGATGTCGAGTCCCGCGCCATCCGCGTAGACGGGAGCCGCGAGTGAAGCCTGTACGGACGTCATCTGGCCCATGGCGCCTACTTCACCCGCGACCTCCGAGTCGCTGTACCGTAGCTGGATCGTGGCCATGCCGCTCACCGCGCGGCGCAGCGGTCGCAGCGAGCCCCGGTCGATCTCGAGCGTATCGACCATGGCCCCCATGGGTGATTCCAAGACATCGATGACGCGCCACACCGGCTGACCATCGAGGGACGCCGCCTCGATCGTCCGGGTGACCGCCAGCCCGATCTCCTGGGCCCCGACCTCTATCGTGACGTCGTACTCCAGCGTACGCGGCTCGATGACCCCGCCGTCGGACGCCGGTAACGGCGCGGCAGCGGCCGCAGCGGCGACGCCGGCTTCGGGCAGCTCGAGCGTGTTGACGTCGACCGTGAGTTCGGCCAGCGTACGCGCAATGTCCTCCGGCATCTCCTCTTGAAACCGGCCGCCCAAGTGAGGCGCGAAGAAGCGCTCCATGGCAGCAGACACCGCGAGCCGATTCTCCCGTCCCGCAAACCCGTGGCCCTCGTCCTCAGCCAGCATGTATTCGACCGGCCGTCCCATGTCGCGCAGGGCTACCACAATTTGCTCGGACTCGAACTGGTTCACACGCGGATCGTTGGCTCCCTGGATGACGAGCAGCGGAGCACGGATCTGGTCGGCAGAGAACAGCGGTGATTGCTCTCTGAGCCGCGCGGCGTCCTCCGGATCGTTCTGATCGCCCAGCCGCTTGTCGAACAGCTTCTTGATCGGTGCCCAGTAGGGCGGGATCGAGTTGAGCAGCGTGATGAGATTCGACGGCCCGACGTACGAGACGCCGGCGGCGTAGACATCAGGGGTGAACGCTAGGCCCGCAAGCGTGGCATACCCGCCGTACGAACCGCCAAAGATGCCGACTCGTGCGGAATCGGCAATTCCTTCCTCGATGAGATACCGCACACCGTCGGTGATGTCGTGCTGCATCGCGCCGGTGCCCCATTCCTCGTTTCCGGCGTTCAGGAAACGCTTCCCGTATCCGGTCGAACCGCGGAAGTTCGGCTGCAACACCGCGTAGCCACGATTGGCGAGGTACTGAACGTAGGGATCGTAGCCCCACCTGTCGCGAGCCCAGGGACCGCCGTGCGGGAGCATTACCACCGGCAGGTTCCGTGGCTCGACCCCGTTTGGCAGGGTCAGGTACGCGGGGATCTCCAGTCCATCGCGCGCCGTGTAGCGAATCGGCTGCATGGGCGCGAGGTGTTCGCTCGGCAGCTCGGGACGGGAGCGATACAATAGCTCCACGTCGCCGGTTTCCCTGTCGTAGAGGTAAGTCGATCCGGGGTCCACGTCGCGGGCGACGCGTACCAACACCAGGCGTTCGTCGGCGGTGGCGGAGCCGAGGGAGATCTCGCCCTCCGGCAGTTTCTCCCGGAGCAGCTCCAGGTCCCGAGCCGCTGCGTCGGTCTTGGGGTAAATGCGAACGCGATCGCCGACGTAGATGGTCGCCTGTAGCTCATTCGTCACGTCGGAAAAGGCGGCGGCGCCAAAGTCCACTTCCTGTTCCGGATCGGATTCCACGAACGTCTCTTCTCCCGTCTCGGGATCGAACAGGATCAGCCGGCTCAGGTCTACGTCCGCTCCCTTATCGGTCGTCATGTAGACCTGGCGGCCGTTCTGGTGGAAGCGGATTGGGCCGCAGCTCTCTTCGTTGCTGCAGCCATAGACCTCCGTCAACGTGTCACCGTCTACGCGCAATACCTCCGTTCCGCCGTCCGAACCAATCCGTACCGCCATGCGGATGGTGCCGTCGTTGTCCGTCACCCACCCCGCGACGTTCTCGTTGTTGCGGATGATCAATTCGCGCTCGCCCGTGTTGATGTCGATGCGATACACGTCGTGCAGTTGCGGGTCGCGATCGTTCAGACCGACGATGATCTGTTCGGGGGTCGCTCTCGGTACTGCATAGATGAAGGCCCGAATGTCGTCGTACGGCGTGAGGTCGCGAGCGGGGGGCACTCCCGTGGCCGGAGCCGCAGAAGCGACGGGATCCACCGCGTAAACACGGTAGTTCTCGTTGCCACCAAGGTCCTGAATGAACAGCACGTAGCGGGAGTCGTGCGTCCAGAAGTATCCGGTGACCGGGCGTGTCGAGTCGGCGGTGAGTGGGTGCGCGTCGTCAAAGGTCGCATCGACCCGCTTCACCCAGATGTTCCTGACCCCGCGGTACGGTTTGATGAACGTAATGAACTGCCCGTTCGGTGAGATCTGCCCGCCGGAGACGGCCGGATCGCCAAAGAACAACTCGCGGTCCAGGAGCGGGGCCTCTTGGGCCAGTGCTGGGCCGGCGACAACAAGGAATCCGGCTACGACGAGCACACGAGCGCTGCGAATCATGGTGGCCTCGGGTATGGGAGGTACTATTGAAAGAAACTGTGCACGACAGTCCAACGCTAGGAGGCGGGCGGGCGCGGGTCGAGGACTGTTTCCGCCGGGACGCCGGCCGCTACCACGCTATGCCGTAGTCCTCGCCGTACTGGCTGGCTCCACCCCACATACTGCCGTGCTCGGTATCGAAGTAGATCGCCGTGATGGGACCCGACGTCAGCGCGCGGATCGTGAGGTCGTACCCCATGTCTCGCAGCTCCCTGCGTACCCACGGCGGCACCGACTCGTGGAGCAGCAGCCGACCGGGCGTCGATTCGTGTTGCCCGAACGACCCACGCAGCTGAAAGCTGTTGATGTTAGCCGCTTCCACCGCTTGCTGGACGTTCATACCGAACTCGACGACGTTTAGGAAGAACTGCAGCAGATTCTGATCCTGTGAGTCCCCTCCCTGCACCGCAAACGACAGGTAAGGTCTGCCGTCCTTGAGCGCGAGACTGGGGGTTAGGGTCGCACGCGGTCGCTTGCCGGGCGCCACGACGTTGTACGGATTCTCCGCGGGATCGAGCACGAAGCTCTGCGCGCGCTGGCTCATCCCGACCCCGGTCCGTCCGGCGATCACCGCGGGAATCCAACCGCCGCTCGGCGTGATCGACACGACCCACCCTTCTTCATCGGCCGCCTGGATCGACGTCGTGCCCAGATAGAAATCGGCTTCTCGTTGCCGTAGCGCTTCCTGACTCGACGCCTCGGGCGCCGAGACGGGCGCGGACCGCCAGTCGCGCAGGTAGTGTAGGTACGGATTCTCGCCGCCCTGGAACGGATACGGATCGCCGGGCCTGACGTTGGGATCGTTGCGCGCCCAGTCGATCTCCGCTGCGCGGCTTCGGGCGTATTCCTTAGAGAGGAGACCCTCGATGGGCTCTTCCGGCGGCGTGTAAGGATCGCCGTAGTAGAAGTCGCGATCCGCGAAGGCCAGGTTCATGGTCTGGTACAGCGCGTGAATGTACCGGGAGCTGTTGTATCCCATTTCCTGCAGGTCGAAGTGCTCGAGAATGTTCAGCGCCTGAAGCATCACGGGACCCTGCACCCACGTCGTGAGCTTGTAGACCTCGATCCCCTTGTAGGTGGTCATCACCGGTTCTTCGAGGTAGACCTGCCAGTTGTCGAGGTCCTCCATGGTGATTTGACCGCCCTGCTCTTGCGAGCCGCGCACGAATTCCTCGGCGATGTCTCCCCGGTAAAACCGATCGTACGCCGCGTGGATCGCTTCCTTGCGGCTCCTGCCCGCGGCCAGCGCTTCTTGCTCCGCCTCGACCAACATGCGAAGCGTTCGAGCAAGATCGGCCTGCCGGAAGATCTCGCCGGCGTCCGGCGCCTCGCGATCTTCACCCTGATGGACAAGAAAGACGTCGCGCGAGTACGGCCACCGGCTGATCCGCTCCCGCGCGCGCTCGATGGAGTTGGCCGTCTGGGCCTCGATTGCGTACCCGTCCGCCATCTGAATAGCCGGCGCCAGCACCTCCCCGAGGCTCAGCGTGCCGAACTCTGCCAGCATGACCATCAGTCCGCCGGGGGTCCCCGGTGTCACGGCCGCTTGCGCGCCGTACTGCGGTGGGTACCCAAGATTCTGCTCCCGAAAGAACGCCGGTGTCGCCCCGGTCGGCGCCACGCCCAGCGCGTTCACGCCAATGACCTTGCCTGTATTCGGGTTGTAGATCAGCGCCTGGGTCTCACCACCCCAGCTCAGGACATCCCACATCGTGGCGGTGGCACCCAGCATCGCAACCGCGGCATCGACCGCGTTTCCACCCTGCGCGAACATCATCGCGCCCGCCGTGGCGGCGAGCGGTTTACCCGTGATCGCGACCCAGTGGCGACCGTGGAGCACCGGCTTGACCGTGCGCTGCGCGACAGCCTCGGAGGGCGTACTGAGCGAGAGGACGGTCAGCACCGTCCCGCAAAGAGGCAACGTTCGAGTTCGCATGATTCCTCCAGAGGGGAGACTGTGCCAGCCGGAACAAGATACCTCGACAGGGCCCCTCCGTGTTTCGTCGTGCCTCGGTAGTCTGACGCTCCTTGCGGCCAGAGGGGCGCCGACTAGACTCCACTCTGCGAGTGAACATCACGTAGCCATTTCCGAATGAGAGGCAGCGCGTATGAAGTCACAAGGCTCTCCCCTGGACGGCCTCAACCGGTTGCGGCCGCCGAACATGCCGCCGCCGCGAGCCATCGCTCTGGGATTGATGGTTCTGCTGGCCGTCATGCTGGTCTGGAGTTCGGTGTTCATGGTGCAGACCGAAGAGGCCGGTGTCGTACTGACATTTGGCAGGTACACGCGCCTGGCCGACCCGGGGCTCCGTGTCAAGTTGCCATGGCCGTTTCAGACCGTGATGAACGTGCCCGTTCAGCGCCAGCTCAAGGCGGAATTCGGGTTCCGCACGGCCAGCGCGGGCGTGCGCTCCGAGTATTCCCGGCGCAGCTTCGACGACGAATCGCAGATGCTCACGGGAGATCTCAACGTCGCGGTAGTCGAATGGACGACGCAGTTCCGAATCAACGATCCTTACAAGTACCTGTTCAAGGTCAGGAACCTCTTCGACCCGAGTGGGGAAGCCCGCCTGGACACGTTTCGGGCCATGAACGAGGCGGTGATGCGGGCGGTGATCGGTGACCGGAGCGTCAACGAGGTTCTCACCGTCGGCCGGCAGGAGATCGCGTCGGAGGTGGAGCGACGCCTGCAGATACTCTGTGACCAGTACGAGACCGGCATCAAGATAGAGCAGATCGTGCTTCAGGACGTCAACCCGCCCGATCAGGTCCGGCCGGCATTCAACGAGGTCAACCAGGCCCAGCAGGAGAAGGAGCGGATGATCAACGAGGCAAGGGCCGCTTACAACACGGTTATTCCGCGGGCCGGCGGCGAGGCGCAGCAGACGATCCAGCAGGCCGAGGGGTACGCGGTCGATCGTGTGAACCGCGCGCGGGGTGACGCCGAACTGTTCAGGGTGCTGCTGGCGGCCTATCGCAGAGCACCGGAGGTGACGCGCAGGCGCATCTATCTCGAGACGATGGAGGCTGTGTACCCGAACGTGCAGCAGAAGATCATACTGGACGCGGCTCTTCAGAGCATCCTGCCGTTGCTGCCACTAACCGGCGGGAGGTGAAGCCATGAAGACGAATGCCCGTATCATTGTTTTCGGTAGCCTGGCGCTGGGGGGCGTGACGATCGCCGGCGGAGGCTTGTTCATCGTCGACGAGACGCAGCAAGTGGTGATTACCCAGTTCGGCGATCCGAAAGGCGATCCGATCACCACCCCGGGACTGAAGTTCAAGATCCCCTTCATTAGGCACGCCAACTATTTTGACCGTCGCTTCCTGGAATGGGACGGCGACCCGAATGAGGTGCCGACCCGGGACAAGCGGTTCATCCATGTCGACACCTATGCCCGTTGGCGGATCACCGATCCACTGCTGTACTTCCAGCGACTGCGCAGCGAGCAGGGGGCACAGTCCCGGCTCGACGACATCCTCGATGGCGAAACCCGCAACGTGATCGCCAGTCATGACCTGATCGAGGTGGTGCGCAGCACCAACCGCGAGTTCGTCGTCTCCGAAGAGATCGGCGGCGGAGCCACGGGCGTGAGTGCGGATTCGATCGAGTTCGGCAGAGGACAGCTCGCCGAGGAGGTGCTGCAGGCCGCGCGGACCCGCACGGAGGATCTGGGAATCGAGATCCTCGACTTCCGCTTCAAGCGGCTCAACTACGTCGAGCAGGTCCGACAGGAGGTCTATGCTCGGATGATCTCCGAGCGTCAGCGGATCGCCGAGCAGTTTCGCTCTGAGGGCGCCGGCGAATCGGCCCGGATCAACGGCGGGCGGGAGCGGGAGCTCAAGGAGATCACGTCGGAGGCCTATCGCCGCTCGCAGGAGATCAAGGGGCGGGCCGACGCGGCGGCGGCGGACATCTACGCGGCGGCCTACAACCGCGATGCGGAGTTCTACCGTTTCCTCAAGACCATGGAGGTCCTGAGGTCGACGCTCGACTCGACCACGGTGCTGGTGCTGAGCACCGACAGCGACCTGCTGCGTTATCTCGGCCGGGCCAGATAAAGGCAGGCGAACCGGGCGCAAAGGGGTGGCAGCGAGCCGATCGGTCCGTTGCTACCCCTTTGGCCGAAGGAGTCCTGCAAACTCACCGAGGAGCGCGGCCGGGAGCTTCGGAGTCGGAGACCAACATGAACGATCACAAGCTCAGGGTCTATCACTCGATACTGGGACTCCTGTCGGGTGAGGACAACCCAACGCCAATAGTGCGGTTGAACCGGGTGATTCCGTTCAAGCACACCCAGGTGTACGCCAAGCTCGAATGGTACAACCCGTTCGGCGCGGTCAAGGATCGCATCGCGGCCAATCTCGTCGAGGACGCCGAAAGGCGCGGGCTCCTAAGCTCTGATCAAAAACTCGTGGAGCCAACATCGGGCAACACCGGAATGGCGCTCGCGATGATCGCCAACGCTAAAGGGTATTCGTTGCGCACGCCGCTTTCGGTGATGATCCCTCTGGAGAAACGCACCGTCCTGCGCTTCTTCGGGTCCGACGTCATTGAGTTACAGGACACCCTCTGCCCGGCCCCAGGCGCACCGGAGGGCGCGATCGCGCTGGCCATGGAGACCGCCGAGCAGCCCGACTTCCATATGCTCAACCAATATGAAAACGAGGCCAATCCTGAGGCCCACTACAAGACAACCGGACCAGAAATATGGAAGCAGACTGCAGGCAAGGTCACGCACTTCGTCGCCGGTCTGGGGACATGCGGGACCATCACCGGTACAGGACGTTTCCTCAAGGAGAAGGACGAGACGATTCAGGTGCTGGGCGTACACCCAGAGGAAGGCCACGACATCCCCGGAGTTCGCAGCATCCGTCAACTGCAGCAGACCAAGCTGTATCGCCCGGAGCTATACGACCGCACCGTGGAGGTGACGAATCAGGAAGCATTCGACCTGTGCCTGCGCATCAATCGCGAGGAGAGCATCACCGCAGGCCCCAGCTCGGGTATGGCGCTGGCCGGCGCTTTCAAAATGGTTCCTGACGAGCCGAACAACATCGTGGTAGTCGTTTTTCCGGACAGTGCCTTCAAGTATGCCTCCTCTTTCGCCAAGCACTTACCCCAGGTTCGCTCTCAGAACCCCGAGATGAGCCTCGAAGAGAGACTGATGAAAGGCATGGTCAAGCAGGCTCGTAACGAGCACCTGACCATCGAGCCTGAGGATGCTGTTGAAGCCATGGAGAACGAAGAGCCTCTTGTCATCGACGTGCGCAGTTTCGATTCATACCGGAAGGCGCGGGTGCCCGGTGCCATGAGCGTACCGATCGGGGACATTGAAGATCATGTGCAGCATTTTCCAGCCGACCACGGCGCCCCGATTATCACGGTCTGCGACCGCGGTAATCTTTCGCTCTTGGGAGTGCTCTATCTCGTCTCACTCGGCTACAAGAACGCGAAGAGCCTCAACGGGGGCACGTTGGGATGGATCGACAAGGGTTACCCTGTCGAGTCCGGTTGATGGGCGCTCGTCCCGTGATCTGAGGGGGGAAATACTGGATGGGCCGCCCGATACAGGATCGGGCGGCCCATCAGTTCAGGTCACTCGAGTCGGCTACGCGCCGATAGCGACCACGTTCTCCGCCGCCGGGCCTTTCTGACCCTGGACCTTGTCAAACTCAACCTGCTCGCCTTCGCGGAGTGACTTGAAGCCTTCTCCCTGAATGGCGGTGTGGTGGACGAAGCAGTCCGGGCTACCATCCTCGGGCGTGACAAAGCCAAAGCCCTTGCCGTCGTTGAACCACTTCACCGTTCCTTTGGTACGCATTACGTACTCCCTTATGTTCTGTGGCCGGGGGTGCGGGTAATGCCGTACCAACCGACTACACGTCCGCGGAATATCGCCCCCGCGTTGGGCTGCCGCGCAACCGTGCGCGACGTGAACCTCAAAAAAAACAGGGGATCCGATTACGTTCGGGTCCCCCGTCGACGTTCGAATATGGTCAGCCCCCAGCACCGGGGACCTTTTCATCAATCTCAACCACAAGAACCATAACCAGCCCCGGACGCTCAGTCAACCGTGGTCTTGACAATCAGCGACTTCGCCCTCCCCCCTGCGTTCCATTACCTGCTTGCCGGTATCGCAGCGACTCTTGGCTCTGGAGGACCCCAGCACGCATGACCTGGACGAGGCTACGGAAAGCCCTGACGTCCTCGAGCGGGTTCTCTCTCAGCACGATGAGGTCGGCGATCTTCCCCGCCTCCAACGTTCCGAAGTCTCCCAATCGGCCCATCGCATCCGCGCCATTGTGCGTCGCAGCAAAGATGACGTAGCTGGGAGAGAGTCCCGCTGTCTGCATGGCCTCCAGCTCATTGTAGATCGACGGTCCGTGCAGCGTCATCGGGTTGCCGGCATCGGTGGCCGCCGCCACCGTGAGGCCTGCACCGTGGACGCGACGCAGGTTTTCGGACATGACCCACAGCCGCTCGCCGCTCCGCTCCATGCTCTGATACACGACCTCTGGCGATCGCATTCGCGCAGGGAGATATGATTGCAGCGCTTCGGTCGCCTCGATCTTTTCAACCGTATTGGAATCCACGCATCCGTTTGGATCGTCGATGCTCAGCGGCTCGTTCAAGATTACCGACGACACCGCGCGACTCCAGTTTCCGCCCACCACGAGCGTCGGCGCGTAAAAGGCATCGTTGGCGGCCATGAGCCTCAAGAACTCGTCGTCTACCAGCGTGTCCTGCACGCTGTGTACCAGGAGCTTCGCCCCCGCTCGTAACGCCACCTTCGCCTCGCGCAGACTCGTGGCGTGGACGATCAGGTCGAGGCCCGCCGCGCGTGCCGCCGCGCCGATCTCCATCACGCGAGCGTCGAGCTGTTCGCGCTGCGCCGGTTGCGGTGCCAGGTACCACACCTTCGCCGCCGTAGATCCCATCGCGACCAGTGCGACGACGCTGCTCTGTACCTCCGCGGAGGTCGACATGGGAAGGAACGTGTAGATCTCGTCGTCGAGGTTGAGAGACGGCACGGACGCATGCGTGATCAACGGGCCGGCGGCCCGCACGTGCGGAGCGCTGGGATCGTGCTCGGCTCGTGCCGGTAACGCCGTGGTCCACGGATGTCCACCGACATCGTACACGGCCGTGATGCCGGAGCACAGGTACGACCGGAACCAACGTTGCGGGTTGGCGCGAGCGGCCCTAGCGGTCTCTTCGTATGGGTACAGATTTGGCGCGGAGATTCCGTCGGGGCGTCCGTCGTGCCACCCCGTTTGGCTGAAGTGCACGTGAGCGTCGACGAGCCCCGGTGTGACGAACCGACCCGATACGTCGATGCGTTCCGCGCCGGCTGGGACGGGACATGCCTCGACACTGCCGACGCATGTCAAACGATCCCCGTCGATCAGGACGACGGCCCGTTCGATAGGCGGACCGCCGGTTCCGTCGATGACCGTTCCGCCAATCAGAGCCTTGGTCTGGGCACCGGCCTCGGCGCCGATCGTAAGACAAGCGAGCGCCAGCGCAACGTTCGACCGTGTCATGAATGTCCTCTTCCTCGATTGACTGCTCCGTACCATGTCACTCGGCCCATAGGTCGGTACACCATGTCTATTTACCGATCCGCACTCGTCCGTGCGCGCGGCTGCGGGCGAATATGTACCTCCCGCCGAGTAACCGTCAAACCGGGCACCGCCAGACGCCTACCACAGCCGCCGCTCGGCTCTGCCGATAAATCGGCCGCCTGCGAACACCCGCTTCAGCGGGAGAGCCGAACGCGCCCGCGAGCGTGCGAGCGGCGCGTGGCCGAGCATCGCGAGTCGCAGACGAGCGATGACTCGGCAACCGCGGGTTTACCCGCGAATCCTCCCGGCTGGCGCTCGACGGTTCTGGCCCTATCGTCTGGCAGATGGAGAAAACCTCCCGCCCCATCGGACTCCGTCAACGCATCGCGGGTGTCGCGTTGCTGCTTCTCGTGCCATCCTCGCTCGCAGCACAAGTACCCATCACCTATCTGCCGGCACCGGACACCGCGACGTTTCGGTCGCACACCATGCAATGCGGACTCCGCGTGACCCTGCGTCGCATGCGAGTGAGACAGGACCCATAGCCGCCGCTGCCGACTTGTCAAGTCAAACCATTCCTGCGACCTTAGGCGCCACTATGAAAACAACTCTCAAGACCTCCGGCATCGTAATCCTAGTTTCCGCGTTCGGCCTCGGATGTGCCGCGGAATCCGATCCACCCCCCAATGTTGCTGACGAGCCCGCCGATGTGACGCCAGTTGCCGAACCGGCCGCGGCCGCGTCAGTCGCGGAACCCGAACCGGTCGCGGCACTCGAACCGGCCGAGCCATGTCCGCTGTTCGACACCACCACACTCGACCGGCTGGCCGTGGACGCCGGCGCCCCTGCCTCGGGAAGCGTCGCGAACGAGTATACCAACGAAACCGACTACACGACGTTCAGTGGCACACACGCGGACCACTTCACGCGTTTCAGGACGTATGTGAGTCCCGGGACCTTCTTCGTCGACGTTATCGAAGGCGGCGAACGGTCGGACGGTTCCAAGTACAATGTCGTCTCTGTATCCTGCGCGTCCAACGGGCTCGAATTGACCCCGTGCCCCTCCCTCGCCGAGCTGCAGGACCACCCGCGCAGCAAAGGAACCATGCTCACGATCGCGTCGATCTTTCCGATCACGAGCGGCGAAGCGGCAGCCTGCCGGAGCGAAATCGAAGGGTCACGGCTCTTTCAGTAGGACGTATCGCACCGACGCAGCACGTTGACGTTTGGGCGATGGATTCATGAACCCCGTCACGCACGTTCTTGCTAGCTGGGCGATTGGCCAACGCAGGTTCAGCGGAACGTCGCGACCTTGGCATCGTGCTGGCCGCTGGCACTGTCCCTGGACGTCGACTCCCGGGACCGCTATCGGCAAGCTGAGCCTGCCACGCTTGCCTTGCTCGCGAGAGACCCCCACCCGTCAACGGCGAGACACTACAGGACGTACCGCTCGGCGATGATCGGCGGCATGAAGCCGTCGTTGCCATACGCGCGGATCTTCCTTCTACGTCACGCTCCCCTACCTTCCGCCCGCAACGACATCGATCGCTAGATTCGCCGCCTCCACAAGCGCATTGAACACCAACTTGAACGTGCCGTGCGTCTGCGCGCGGTGTTGTGCGCGGAACCCTATCAACACAACCGTTCCCTCACCGTGACGGACCGCGACCATCGCCGCCTTGTTGGCAATGTGATTCTCTCCTAACAGCCATCCACTCTGCAGGATGTCGCGATCGATGAAGCTCGCGATGCGTCTGACGTCTTGGTTCCGGGGGCCCGGGTTGACCGCATAGACCTGATTGCCTCGTAGAAACATTGCCAGCGCGCTGCCTGGCATGCCGTAGCCCAGCGGGTGTGTGTTGTCGACCGTGATCTTGAGCGTCGATCCCGGTGACCAGAACTCGCGCGACGGCACGCCCGCCACGACGTTTCTCACCGGCAACTCGAACTTCTCGATAGCGAGCTGACTGGCCGACGCAAACGTCACCAATGTGCCTCCGTGCTCGACGAATGCCTCGAGCGCGTCCACTCCCTCCTGCCCGAAACCGCTGCGATACTCCGGGGGATACGCATCGCGTCCACCGCCGCCGAAGCGCCCACCACCGCCTTCCGGCGGCTCCTCTCCAGTCATGCGCGACACGTTGTCGTCCGGCAGAATGATGACGTCATACTTGTCGTGGAGGTCGTCATCCTGAATATCGTCGTCGAGCATCGACGTGTACTCGAAACCGAAATGCTCCAACAGCCACCGCGTCCATCCCTCGTCCGCGTTGCCGCCAAGGTATCGGTGATACATCCCGATGCGCGGACGCGCGACGGCGTGACTGATCGCCGCAGCGTTTACATCGAGCGCGGCAAAGTCGACGCCTGTGGCGTCACCGATCCGGGCGACTGCCTCTGGGGCTGCAGACCCGTCGATAACCCAATCGCCCGGCCGCAGGTTACCGGACGCCCGATCCACGCGCCGAACATCGGCATCTTCCGACCACAACATGTTGACTGCCAGGAAGCTGGCGTTGAGTCGCCCGTCGAGCACGTAACCGTTCGAGCCGGGCGTCACCATGCCCGCGGGATCGAGGCTGTCCGTGACGAGTGCCAGGTTCCCCGGCACCATTGAGCCAACCGGATCGACGCGCACACCCATATACTCGGCGATGTTGTCGGTGGACATGTCGTAAGGCCGAATGGGATTACCGTCCCGGTCACGCGTGTACGTGTTATCCGGGTAGAAGGTGCGGCCAAGCAGCCACCGTATGACACCACGCTTCGGCTGCGCCATTGGGACGACGTACGATCCCGCCCCGTACACGCGCCCCTCGTGCGTGAACGCGCTCGCCGACCGGCGCACCTCGATCCCCTGCCCCAGCAGCTTGTTGACCATCGTGCCAGCGGTAAGCGGATCGTGCTGCTCGGCTGGGACGATGAACGCCACGGTCTCGCCGTTGGCTCCGCGTTCGGTCTGTCGACTGGCTTTGAGGTACGCGGTGCGAAGAACCGTTTCACGGTTGCGAGCGGCTATATCCAATGCGGCAAAAGTCGCGATCTTCTGGTTGATGACCATGTCGCGTACCGTCCACCAGCCGCCCGGCCACGGATTGGGAAACGTGGTTTGCGCTTCGTACTCGGGTAGCTGTCGCGAGCCACGCAGCTGGTCCGGATGTATGTAGATCGGCGTCGCGAGTCGCGCGCTCGCCGACTCCGTAAGCATGCCTGCGATGTTGTGGAACGGCGTGATCCAATGAAACCCGAAGTGGCCCCACCCGGAATAGACCGCTGAATTCACCACGCCTCGGCGGCCGGCCTCCTCCGCTTTGTACGCGATGTGCGCCCCGTACCACGACATCTCGCGCCAGACGAGCGGATCGGCGTCGGGACGGATCGGTTCCGCGTAGGGAGGAACGTAGATGCGGGCGCCGTACGCGCCCATCTGGTGATGGTCGATATAGGCCTGCGGCACCCATTCGCGAAACAGGATCTCGGCGCCGTAGTACGACTCGACGGTGTTTTGCATGAACGCATCACGATTATTGTCGTGGCCGATGTAGTGATGGTACAGCTCCGGTGGTCCGACACCTTCGTAATCCGTGCCGAGCCATCGGTCGTACCAATCGGTCACGATGATGTTGCCGTCAGGATTGAACGCAGGGATAAGGATGGAGATCGTGTTGTCGAGGATCGTGAGCATCTCCTCGTCCGCGCGCGTCACCATCTCGTAGGCTATCTCCGCGGCGGTTTGCGTTGACGCCACCTCGGTGGAGTGTAGCCCGTACGACTGCACGAAAACGACTTTCCCATTCGCAATGGCGTTCTCGATGACCGCTTCGGAATGACCGCGAGGATCGGTCAACACCGCGTTCATCTGCTTGAATTCATCGAGCCGTGCCATGTTGGCCGACGACGAGACGTAGAGCGCCAGAAACGGATTGCCGAGCGTGCTCGGACCCATGTTCACGACCTGCATACGCTCGCTGCGTTCGCCCAACAGGTTGTAGTACTCGACCAACCGGTCCCACCTAGCCAGCCTGCGGTCCGCGCCCATCTGATAGCCGAAGAACTCTTCCGGGCTTGGGATTTGTTGTGCCACTGCCGTGGTCGGAAACGCCAATGCGGCGACCATGGTCAGCATGACAATGCGAGAAGGGCGGTGCGTTTTCATGGGATGATCCTGAGCAGAACGTGCGTGACCAAAAAGACGTCAGGAGAGCGACGATATCCCGCGAGAGCCACACCTGTCAACAGGGCACAGACACCTCAATCGTGGGCAGAATACCGGCTTCACGATTGCTTCACGACCTACTCACTCTTGGGGAAGTGGTGGACGCTTTCATTGATAGCTATCTCGAATCACACGCGATGGCCGTCGGCGGCCTCGCCGGCCGCGTCTGCCCAATGGCCGGTGCACCGGAAGAACAGACGAGCGTGCGAGCGCGCTACGATGCCGAGATCGCCCAGGCGGCCGAGTTCATGCAGGCCGAGGATATGGCGGCAGAGGAGAGGCTGCGGCGGCGCCGGATTCGTGCGGCGGTCGTGTTCATCGAGAGCTACCGCGAGCTACCACTGCTCGCCTGGCCGCGCGAGATCCTGGACGGCGTCGTGGCAGTCGAGCAGGCCTACGTCATCTTCCGCCAGCGGCACGCGCGCATGGCCGAGCGCATCATTGGACGCCGCGTGGGCACCGGTGGCTCCACCGGCGTGGACTACCTGGACGAGGGCGCGCTCCGGTACCGCGTCTTCCACGACCTGTGGGTCGCACGCACGCTGCTGGTACGCCGTGATCGCCTGCCGGATCCTATCAGCTCGGAGTTCTACGGCTTCCAGTTCGAAACAGGGTAAGTCGCCCGACCCTCTGACGGTGCATTCGCGCGCTGGCCGTTGGGTGCGCCGGCGATGTTGCCGGCGCCCACGTGTCTCGCTCCAACACATTGCAATAACACGACTTAGGCTCACACAAGCTATTCATGTGTCTAATTCATGAATAACTAACTACATTCATGATATGAAGAAGCGCGTCTCCGAGCCCGTTCCGGTTCAGGTGTATCTCGCTCCAACCGAGCGCGAACGATTGGAGCGCCTGGCCGAGCAGCTCGATACCACCAAGTCCGAGGCGCTCCGGCGGGGTATCCTGGCGCTCGAGCGCGAGCTGACCGATCCGGCCGCCCACCCTGCCCTGCGCCTCATTGGACTGGTAGGAAAGACTCGGCCTTCCGACAAAGCCTACGATGTGGCCCGCGAGCACGACCGCGCGCTCGCGGATGACGAAGAACGCAGCTGGTAACGTGAGCGCTGAGGTCTTCGTCGACACGAGCGCCTGGTATCCGATCGCTATCGCGTCGCATCCGGATCACGAACGCGTGGTGGGAGCGCTCCGCGACGCGGTTCAGTCGGGTATGCGCCTGGTGACCACGAACCTGGTCGTCGCCGAGTGCCACGCACTCCTAATGCGGCGGGTGCATCGGAAAGCGGCGTTGACCTTTGTGCGCACCGTGCGCGAGCCGCCTAATCTCGTCGTCGTGACTACTGTGGCGTTAGAAGCTGCAGCTGTACGTGACTGGCTCGAGCGTTTTGCCGATCAGGACTACTCGTTCACCGACGCCGTGAGCTTCGCGGCAATGGCGGAGCGTGAGATGACGGACGCACTCGCGCTCGACCACCACTTTTCGGCGGCGGGGTTTCGGCTGTTGCCGGGAGGGGCGTAGAGCGGTCGGCCCCACCGACAGCGACGCGTATTGCTGGGGCCCGAACGAGTTCGGCCAAGTGGGCGACGGTACCACCGTGGATCGCGCGGCGCCCACCCTGGTGACGGGCGGCCACAAGTTCATCGACATAGCTACGGGTGGCCGGCAAACGTGCGGGGTCACCGTGGACCGGGAGATGTATTGCTGGGGCTTGAACTCGGCCGGACAACTCGGCGCGGGGTTATTGCCGACCATTGGTGATACAGATCCGCATCCGACGCCACTCAAGGTGCTGAACCCATCCTGATCCCGGGTGCAGCCGGGGGAACGTTGGGGCGGCGCACGCGTCGCCCCAACTCAGGACGTTGACGCCCGCTCATCCCAACCCCCCACTCGCGTCCGCTTCACGAAAAAGGTCCGCTCGGGACTGGCGCGCTGCCGCTAACGACTGTTCTTCGATCCGGATTCCACTACCTCCCGCTCCAAACGCTCAGCCACCCACTTGTTGAGGCTCTTTCCTTCACGTGCTGCCGCTATGGTGACCTCCCGATGCAATGCCGGATCGATGCGCAGCACGAACTTGCCGGACAACGGTTTGTTCGGATCTTCCCCACGCTCAGCACAAAACGCGACATAATCGTCGACCGAGTCCTTGAGCGCCTTGCGGAGTTCCCTGACAGTGCGTCCTTGGAACGTGATGACATCCCGCGTATTCAGCACCTGCCCGTGGAGGAGACCCGCTTCTTCATCGAGCGTCACCTGTCCGATGTATCCCTTGTACATGATCGTGTTCATGGAGCTACTCCCGCGCGCGTCAGGAATTCCCTCATGGAGCGCACTGACCCCTTGTCCATTTCCTTGCGAGGATGCGGGCGATGAAACACCGCTCGCACACCACCCAAATACACCCGCACCCGTGACCCTCCTCCCTCGGTCACCTCGGCGTTCAGCGCCTTGAGCAGTGCCTCAACCCGCTTCCATTCGACATCCGACCGGACTGGGACCTCGCATATCGCCGCAAGCGTGCGCCTATGGCGGGCCCCGAGCGACTTCTGTGACACAAATCATGATATCATATGATGATATCACTGTCAATTAGGACGGGGCAAGTTGCTGGCGGTCACAAGTTCGCCGACGCCGAGACAGGTGGCGCCCACTCGTGATGGCTTCGAGATCGCGGGCCTTCTCGCGCGCGGGGTCATTGCGACGACCCTGTGTCCCTCGTAGCAGAGATCCCCATCTTCTTGATCCGCGAGTTGAGCGTCGTTGGCTTGACGCCGAGTAACGCCGCAGCTCCATCGGGCCCGTACACGCGCCAATTCGTGTGCTCCAACGCCCGAAGGACGTTGTCACGTTCCTGGCGGCGCATCTCTACCTCCGGGATCACCGCGACCTCTGCATCACCGGACTCGGCGTTGCTCGCGCCGGCGTTCATGGCCCGACGCGTACCGGCGTGTGGTAGATCGAACACGAGACGCGGCCCGCGCATCGTGATGAGGGCGCGCTCGACAACATTCTGCAGTTCCCGCACATTCCCCGGCCACTCGTACGCCTGCAGACGCCGGACGTCGTGGGTCGTGAGTGCGGGGACCGTGCGATTGAGTCTGCGGGAGACCTGCTCAATGTGGCGAGACGCGAGGAGCGGAATGTCGTCCTTGCGGTGACGCAGCGGTGCAACTTCAACAGGAAACACGTTGAGTCGGTAGTAGAGATCCTGGCGAAAACGGCCCGCCTCGACCTCCTGTTTGAGGTTGCGATTGGTGGCCGTGATGAGTCTGACGTCGACGGTCCTGGTCCTTTCCTCCCCCACCCGTTCGAACTCTCCCTCCTGAATCACGCGGAGGAGCTTGCTCTGCATCTCGAGCGGGATCTCTCCCACCTCGTCGAGAAACAATGTGCCCTGGTCAGCGAGTTGGAAGCGACCAACCCGATCCCGCACCGCGCCCGTGAAAGCGCCGCGCACGTGGCCAAAGAATTCGCTCTCGAACAGCTCCCGCGGAATCGACGCGCAGTTGACCTTAATCAACGGCTTGTCCTTCCTCGGACTCAGCGCGTGCACCGCTCGCGCCACCAGCTCCTTTCCGGTCCCCGTCTCGCCCGTGATCACCACGTTGGCCTGGGTCGGCGCGACCGTCGCGATGGCCGCGAGCACACTCTGCATTGCCGCCGATCGGCCGACGATCTCCTCGAAGTTGTGTTGTGTCTTGATTTCTTCCTGAAGGTAGAGGTTCTCGGCGTGTAGCTGCTCCTTCAGCGCCTCTACCTCGGCCAGCGCCAGGCGGAGTTCTTCTTCGACGCGCTTGAGGTCGGTGATTTCCTGGCCGTATCCCAGGACATGCGTGACGTTGCCGTCGGCGTCGAGAACGGGACTGAACGTGCGCACGTAGTTCCGCGCCCGTCCCCGCCCCCGCTTGTCGGGCCACACCTCTTCGAAGGTGACCGTTTCTTTCTCCGCCACGCACTGCTCGATGACCGACTGCCGCCTGTCCGCGATGGCCATCGGGTACTTTCGTTCGCGACAGAAGTCGTGATGTGTCTTGCCCAACACCCACCGTCGCACCGCCGGATCGCGGATCCCCGACGGTGTGGTGAACAGGAACCGACCGGCCGGGTCGAATACGCCAATCTCCGCCGGGATATTATTGAATAGACGCCGGTACTGCTCGAGCTCGGTGAGTAGGTCCGAGGTCGGTTCGTCTCCAGGCGACATGAGTCAGATCCTCCAGTTCGCCGAATTACCTTCCACAACAATAGAACGATAATTCGTCATTTGTTCAATGATATTTCGTTGACAACGAAATATCGTTGTAGAATCTCATCTTATAACACGTTGTGATATAGCTAGTTACGTCACTCGGACGGTTGGTATGCCGGTTGCCTTTACTGGGGCAGCCGACCTAGGAACGGCTCGCAACTGTCACCTACTCAGGAGAGGAACGATGCCGAGAACAGAGACCCCTCAACTTCCGCGGACGGCGCAGTCTGGCGAGGCGCTCGTGGCGACGACAATGAAGGCCGCGGTCATCCGGGCCTTCGGAGACACCGACGTCTTGCAGTACGACGACGTGCCGACCCCACAACCTGGACCTGGGCACGTGTTGATCAAGGTGCTTGCGGCCGGGGTGAACCGTCTCGACCACTACATCCGTGCGGGATCAATCGCTCCCGAGCTGCCGTTTCCCTTCATACTGGGCGCGGACGCCGCGGGCGAGGTTGCCGCTATCGGTGATGGCGTCACCGGCTTCCGGATTGGGGAGCGCGTGGTTCCCGCGCCGGGATGGGCGACCGACGATGCGGAGGCCGACATCCGGCCCACCGCCACCGCACCGAGTTTCGCGCTGCCCGGACTACACATCACGGGCACCTATGCTCAGTACATCGAGGTACCGGCCCGGGCCACCGTGAAGGATGACACGGGTCTCGACCACGAGCTGGTGGCGACGTTGCCCGTGGTGCTGGCCACCGCGGTCCGGGCGGTCAAGAACGTTGGCGAGGTCAAGGCTGGTGACAAAGTGCTCGTCCAAGCTGGCGCGTCGGGCTCTGGCAGCATGCTGATCCAGGTAGCCAAGGCACTGGGGGCCGACGTGGCCACCACGATCCGCAACGAAGACAAGCGTGAGTTTGCGGAGCGCGCCGGTGCCGACCTCGTGATCAACATGAAGACCGAGGACTTCGTCGAGCGCGTCAAGGAATGGACGAACGGCCGGGGCGCCGACGTCGTAATCGACAACCTGGGCGGCGACGTCTTGCCCAAGAGCATTGACGCAGCCAAACCATTGGGTGTTGTCGTGGCGTTCGGCTTCGCAGCGGGCACGGAGATCACATTCAACGTGCAGAGCCTGTTCTTCCCCCAGAAAACGCTGCGGGGAACCATGGCCAGCGACATCGAGGACCTCGAGTGGGGTCTCGAGCAGATCAAAGCGGGTCGGATCACACCACTGCTCGACCGCGCGTTGCCGCTGAGCCAAGCGGCGGAGGCGCACCGCTTGATCGCGAACAACGAGATCAGCGGCAACATCGTGTTGTTGCCGTGGGTTGAGTAGGAGTATCGCCGCGCCGGGTGGCAGGGCTCATCGCGCCCTGCCGCCGTCGCGCTTCGCAATAACAAGGAGAACCACAATGACAGACTTCACGATACACACGATAGACTCGGCCCCCGAGGCCTCAAAGGACCTCCTGGGAGCCGCACAGGCCAAGTACGGTTTTGTCCCGAACCTGTTGGGTGAGATGGCCGATGCACCGTCCATGCTCAAAGCCTACATGACCGTGGGCGACGCGCTCGAGTCCAGCTCCCTTACGCCCCAGGAACAACAAGTCCTGATACTCACGGTGAGTTACCTGAACGAATGCGCCTACTGCATGACCGCCCATTCGGCCGCCGCCAAGATGGTGGGGCTTCCGGAGGGCGAGATCTCGGCGCTCCGGAAAGGCCAACCGTTGAGCACTGCCAAGCTCGAAGCGCTGCGCACGTTCGCGACGATCCTCGTCGAGAAGCGCGGTTGGGCATCGGAGGAGGATGTCGCGGCTTTCTTGGCCGCCGGTTACACGCAAGCCCACATCTTGGAGGTCATCGTGGGCGTCGCGTTCAAGACGTTGAGCAACTTCACCAACCACCTTGCCAACACCCCGATCGACAAGCAGTTCGCGCGCTTCGCGTGGGAGCCGGCAGAGTCGGCTCAAGACACGGTATAGAGGCACTTCATAGGTGAATAGGATGTCGATGTCCCAGGGCAACTCTGCCCATGCAATTGACGAGCGGCTGAAAGCCCTGGGCATCGAGTTGCCCTGTCCACCTTCGCCCGCGGGGAGCTACGAGTCGGTGGTGATTCGGAACGGGATGGGGTACGTGTCCGGACAGCTGCCAATTCGGAACGGGGTGCTGGCTTATGCGGGCCGCGTCGGCGACGAGCTGAGCGTCGAGGAGGCCATGCGGGCTGCTGAACTTGCCGGACTGAACGCGCTGGCGCAGATAGGACGCAGCACCGACGGATGGCAGTCGTTTGCCGGGCTCCTGAGAATGGAAGGCTACATCTGGACGCTAAAGCACCCTAGCAGTGATCAAGCCTACCGTCAGTCTCCAAACACGGATTTCGCGGTCACAGTTACTAGCTTCGCTGCCTTGTCTCTAATCTCTGAGGCCTTCTTGAACTCCGGGTCGTTCTCAAATGCTTCTCTTGCATCTGCGTTCGCAAACCAGGTAACGACAATCTCATCGGGTTTGCCCATTCCTTCACCCTCGATTGCCTCTATCATCAGCCAACGCTCTATATGAACACCATGTCGAGCGAGGATGGGTTTGGCTTGCTCTTGGTATTCTGCGAACATGTCCGCATCACGGATCCACAGTAGCCGTACGACATACAGTCGGTCTTCAGACATCGGACTCTCCTTGCTACCACCAGTGGATTGGCAAGCATTCGCCGCGGTCAGGCGCGAAAGGCAATTGGCGCGCCGAGGGACTCCTCCGGGACCGCGAAGGCATCCACCAACGGAATGGCATGCGTGCGGGTCTCAGCACAGATCTGGTTGACGAGGTCGCGTATTGCCTTCGCCTTGTTCGGTGCAAAGTAACCGCTCTCGAGAAACCACCCCCGATCCGCCTCCAGGCGCGATAGCGCGAACAGGTCGGACAGCGTCCGCAACACGCCAACCAGCATGCCGTCTTGGGTCTGGCGCACGCGCTCAACGAAGCGCTCCGCGATCACCCGTTCCACACTGGCGCGGGCAAGGGTCACGAGATGGTCCTGACATTCGTTCAACGCCGCAAATGAATCCATCCCCTCGTCGATGCGCCGTTTCAGCCGTTGTGCCGCCGTGCTCATCAACCGCTCCTCGCGGTAGCGGAACGCCGCCAGCTGGAAGTCCGGATCGCGGAGATGGTCTTCGTCCGTCAACCGCGTAACAACGGGGTTGAGCTCGGTCACCGCCGTGGCGGCGCGCTGGCCGAGATAACGGACTACCGAATACAGCCGCATTTCGGCGAATTCCTGCTTGAATTCGGTGAGCAGACCCTTTGCGACGAGTTGCATGAGGACGGTGTTGTCGCCCTCGAACGTCGTGAACACATCGGTATCGGCTTTGAGCGCAGCGAAGCGGTTGACCGCGAGATACCCCGCGCCACCACACGCCTCACGACATTCCTGCAGCGTCGTGACCGTTTCCCACGTACTGAACGCCTTCATACCGGCCGCGCGCGTCTCGATCTCGCGTTGGTCGTCGTCGGTACGGTTCGCGTACCGGTCGGCGATGTCGTCGAGGGCGAAATGAACGGCGTATGCCGTGGCGAGACGTGGCATGAGACGCCGTTGATGAGTTCGGTAATCGAGCAGCACTTGCTCGACTTTGCCGGATGGACCGAACTGACGCCGCGCAGCCCCGTACCGAATGGCGATGGTGAGTCCTACTTTCGCGGCGCTGAGCGCGGCCCCCGCCACGCTGATGCGTCCACCGACCAACGTACCCAACATCGTGAAGAAACGCGGTGAGGCGCCTGCGATCGCACTTGTGTACTCACCGTCCGCCCCGACCTGCCCGAACCGGTCGAGCAGGTTCTCGCGCGGGATGCGCACGTCCTCGAACCAGATCCGTCCGTTGTCGACGCCGTTGAGGCCGAGTTTCTCGCCACAGTCCTCGATCCCGATACCATCGCAGACGGTTCCGTCATCGTCACGGATGGGGACGAGAAACGCGTGCACGCCGTAGTTCTCATCGCTGATCACGAGCTGCGCGAACACGATGGCGAGCCGTCCGTGTTGCGCCGCGTTGCCGATATAGTCCTTGCGCGCCGATTGGTTCGGCGTGTTGATGACGAACTCGTCCGTCGCCCGATCGAACTGTGCTGTTGTTTCGATGTCGCGCACGTTTGAGCCGTGCCCGGTCTCGGTCATGGCGAAGCAGCCCGGCAGGTCGAGCGTGCCGGCATCCCGCAGATACCGGTCGTGATGCCGCCGCGTTCCGAGCTGGTGCAGTCCTCCGCCGAAGAGTCCAAACTGCACGCCGTACTTCACCACCAGAGAGAGGTCGAAGTATGCGAGGGTCTCGAACGTAGCCATGAACCCCCGGAGGTCGTTGCGACCACCGTACTCCTTCGGGTAGGAGAGAGAGCCCAGCCCACGCACGGCCACGAAGCGGGCCCACGACAACACTCGCTCGCGATATGTGGGGGTCTCGAGTCCGTACGTGTGCCGAAACGTCGGCTCCCGCAGAAGTCGCCGCACCTCTCCCCGGGCTTCCGCCTGCTTGCCGTCGAGCACTCGCGTCATGGCCGCCACGTCGAACCGGGGCGCTGCCTCTTCTAGCGGCGGCTCCGGTGCTGCCGCCGCTACCAGCTCCTGTACCGCCTCGGGGCCGATCACGCCCAGGGAGTCCTCGATCTCCGCGAGTGCCTGCGCGGCCTCCGCGCTTGGCTCTCCTGCGTCCGCTCTCGCCAGCTCCGCGCCGAGCTGGGCCAGCGAACGTGCCCCGGCAGCGGGCAACCCGGCTCCAAATCGCCGGATCACACTGCGGATAGCGCACAGCTGCTGCGCGGTCGGTCGTGCCGCCGGATCGAGCAGCGCACAGAGCGTGTCGCGCGAGCGGTCGTCTAGCCACGACTGTTGACGCACCTTCTGTGAGATGGTCTCGAGTTCCCGGTCGCTGAGCACGCCGTCAGCCCACGCGACGTAGAGCATCGGTAGCAGCCGCACGGCTGCCGGATCCAACCGCTCAACGTCAGAGATGGAGACACCGGCGCTAGGCATCGATCTTCACGAGCGGGAGGTCATGGGCTCGAACGTGACGGCATCGACCATATGCACGCCGTTGGCAAGCGTCTTGTGAACCGGACACCGCTGCGCTACCTGGGTCAGCCGGGCGCGTTGAGGCTCATCGAACGATCCACGGATCGTCACGTGTGACTGGATACGATCGATCCAACCATCGGCGCGCTCGTCGCAGCCAACGCAGTCGTCAGCATGCACCCGGTCGAACTCCAGTCTCACGCCCACCTCGGCAAGGGCGATTCCCTTGTGGTCTGCATAGAGTCTGAGGGTGATGGCGATACAGGCCGCGAGGCCCCCGAGCAAGATCTCGTACGGCGTCGGCCCTACATCGGTCCCGCCCGCGGCGAGAGGCTCGTCGCCACGCCATGAGAACGTACGAGCCTGAATGTCTACCGCTGTGCCTTCGCGAAGTACTGCTGACACGAACGCCATCTCGCCTCCGATGTAATGTCTAGCCCCACGGTGCTGTGCCGCCGATCTCCACGCCACCGATGCGCTCTAGCCGCCCAGCGCATCAGACGTTCCGCTCGAGGATCATAGCCGAGGCCTGGGCGCCCGAGTGAACACTGAGTTGAAGCGGTGAGTGCTTCCGGAACGTGGTGCCCGCCTTGGCAAACGGCGTTCGCGCGCCGCCAACCACTGCGACTCTCGTAGATGTGCCTGGCGTCATGACGACTCGCTCCTTGGAAACGCGCGTGTCTGGGTCATATCGCGATCACCACGGCGCTCGTTGGCTTAGTGCAGCAGATCAACACCGAGCCCTCATCGGGTGGGTCGAGTGGCTCGAGCACGTACTCGACCTCACCCTTTTCGATCTCACAGATACACGTTTGGCAGATCCCCGACCGACAACTGTAATCGGGACTCAGGCCAACCGCCTCGGCCAGATCCAGGATACTGTCGAGAGAAGGATTCCAGTGAGCACGTACCCCAGATTTCGAAAACGTCACCTCGACCTCGTTGCAGCACTCCCCGGCCTCTGCCACCCGCTTCGGCGTAGCAACTAGTGCCCGCTCCTTCAACGCCGACGCCGGGCCGAAGAACTCGTAGTGAATGCGGTGTTCGGCGATGCCCCACGCCAGCAATCCCGTGAACAACGACTGCAGGAAGTCGGTCGGGCCGCAGAGATAGAAATCACAGTCTGGGCTCGGGAGAAGGCGCTGCAACAGCTCCACATCTACACGTCCCTCGTCATCGAAGTCACGGCCGAGAACATCTTCCGTGCCCGGCCGACTGTATCGGATGTGTGCATGCACGTTGTCGTGCTCTGCGGCGATCTGCCGGACCAACGCACCCATCGCATGCGCCTGCCCGTCTCGTGCGCCATGGACAAACCACGTCGGTCGGTTCGCACTCACCGAGGCGATGGCCTCGAGCATGCTCACCAACGGTGTTAAGCCTACGCCTGCACTGACAAGCACGATGGGCCTAGTACCAATCGGATCGAGATAGAACTTCCCACGCGGCGCCTTCGCGAGCAGCTTGGATCCCACGTCGACGTGATCGTGGAAGTAGTTGGAGGCTACTCCAGGGTATGCGTCGGGCTGGCCGGCCGGCGCCGTCTCCCGCTTGATGGTGAGGCGATAGTGGTCCATGTCCGGGCGATTGGACAGAGAGTAGGTTCGGACAACGGGCGTGTACTGGCCGGGGATGTGCAGTTGCAGCGGCAGGAATTGACCTGGCAAGAAACGATCGAGGGGTTCGCCATCTTCCGCCCTCAGGTAGAATGACGTGATCGCCTCGCTCTCGGAAACCTTGCGAGTGACCACCAACGTCCGGTATTGCTCCTTCGCCTTCGTCGCGAGTTGCGCTTTGGCCAAGCGTTTCTCGAACGACTGCCTCCATCCCGGTGACATTGCCTCGATACCCAACGCGGTTCGCGCACCGTCGAGATCGTCCTTCTCAAAATAGAGCAGGCTGCTCATTCGACGGACCGTCATGCCAACCGGATCCAGGCTGACTCGCTCGATCTCATCGCCGCCGCCGACTTCGCCCTCCTCCAGCACGCGAAAATAGAATCCAGGTCGACCACTTTCGAGGATCTGTGCGTAGAATCCCTCAACACCCACCTTGATCGCGAGCTTGTAGCACGGGACGCGCGGCTGGGTAACCTGAAATAGTGCCGTGCCAATGCGGAAGACATCTCCCACATTGATCTCGTCCTCCAGCATCCCTGCGACGGTGAAATTCTCGCCGAAATGTCCGTATTGGAGTCCCGTTTGGCCCAGCTCACGTTCCCAAAAACGGTAGTTCTCGACCGTGTAAACCAACACGGCTCTGAACGGGCCGCCGTGACCGACCAGATCCGCCTGCCCATCACCTTTAATATTGAGGGTACCAACGCCCACGCGCCCGTCGACAGGTTCCTTGAATATCCCGGTTCTGACGGTGCGTCCCTTTACGTCGATCTCCTTCGGGAGTGAAACATTCACTGACAGAAGCTTCATCGCTGTACCCCTGACGTTGAACGCTGCCGGCACGACACTCGTCGTGTACGTGGACGAAACCGGGCATCCCGCCGCGGTGCGAACAATCCGTTCCCCGTTCGGCGTGAGTCGTTGCGACAAAGAACGTATCGGCGGACTCAACCCAACCGCGCTCGCAATCGTCTAGCTGCTTCCTACGCACAATCTCGCCACGGTCACCACGTTTCTTCTGGGCGAACGTCCGTGCCTGAATGTATTTGGGGCAGTTGGCATAGACCTCCGCAGTCGAAACACTGAGCACGTCGGCGGCGACGCTTTCAATTCGCCCGTTCAGACGAAGTCGGCGGCGCGAGCCGGGCTCGATGCCGATCATGCTGACGGGCCATCCCACCTTGCGAAGGGTGTCTGCGAGTGGATCACCCGCCAGGATGCCGCCAGCAATGACGACCGTCTGGTCACCATTAGACCGCACGAAGCCGGGCTCACCAACGAGATGGGTAGCCCACATCTCACCACGTTTCATCCGCGGCACCCAGTACGACGAACGGAAGCTGCTGGAGAAACTCCTGTGCCGTTCGCCTTCCACCTGACCGTTCCTGAAGCGCTATCTCACCTTGATGGTACGGCCGGTCGCCCTGGTTCACATGGCCACCCACCCCTTCCTTCAACTCATCCTGCTCCACCCAGGACCTCCACCGCCTCCTCGGTGGTGAGCACGTCGTTGGCAATGAAAGCGTAGTTGGTCAGCGCGGCAGCGTAACCGTCGCCGAGTTCCGGCGTGATGGCTGCGGCGGTCGCGTCTTTCACGACCGCTACCTCGAAGCCCTGCTCCATGAGCTCCCGCATGTGGCTCTCGGTACAGAGGTTGGCCGACATGCCGCAGAGGACCGCCTTGTCGACCCCGCGCTTGCGCAGCTGCAGCACCAGGTCGTTGGTCTCCGGACCGTACACCTTGTGCGGGCTCGTGACGATGGTCTTGCCGTCGTTGATGTAGGGCTTGTAGCGCTCCAGCCAGTCGGCGCCGGAACCTTCGAAACCATCCAGGTCTAGCGGGCCCGGACGGTCGAACATGCCCATTTGGTGCATCGCCTTCTCGAGCGTGCCCGCGAACTTCCAACCGTGATCCGTCGGGTAGTAGTAGTGGGGCGAGATGAAGACAGGGATGTCGTTGGCCTTGGCCGCCTTGAAGAGGGATTCGATGTTCTCGACCGTGTTGTTCTCGGTGACATTCTGGCCGACCATACCCCAGGTGGCGCCGTCAGGGCTCAGGAAGTCATTCTGGGGATCGGTCACCACCAGGGCTGTCGGGGTCGCGGAATCGCTCACGCTCTCCTCCGCTTCTCGAGTCGGGTCGGTTCCGGTGTCCGTCCCACTGGGAGGGTGAGGCGGAGCACGTACTTGGAAATCCGACTTAGCCGCTCGTATATCTGCTGTCAAGTACCAGGTGGCAGTACACTTGTGTCATGTTAACACCACCAACTTGCCCATAGCCTGGTTGCTCTCCATGTACTCGTGGGCTTGCACAATTTCCTCTAGTTTGAACGTCCGATCTATCCGTAGCGCTAGTTCTCCGTTCTCAACAGCGTTGATAAAGTCCTGTAGCGCTTCTCTGGTGAGGTTCTCCGATTCACCCATGTAAACGGTTAGTCTCCCAAGTGAAGGTATATCGCCCATGGGAGTGAATTCTCTCATCGTCCACTCACCTCCCAGAATACCCGTGACACACACCATTCCCCTTGGCTTGATACACTCGAGGGAATCTTTGAGAGTTCTAGTACCAATCAGTTCCAAAACCTTGTCAACTCCTTGCGGATAGATGGCCCTCACTTGATCTCGCACACTTCCGCTGTCAACGACGACATGCGCAGCCCCATTCTGCTTCAAGAAAGATTCCTTGGCTGGATTGCGCGTCGTAGACACTACGGTGAGTCCAAGATGTTTGGCGAGCTGGCAGGAAGTAATACCGATGGATGAAGTCCCTCCCCTAATCAGCAATGTCTCTCCTTCTTGGACTTCTAATGCTTGATGCAAGGAGCCGGACACGGTCTGACACATTTCAGGAATTGCGCCGAGTATCTTCCAGTCCAACGTGCTTTCAAACGGAAAGACTATCTGATTCGGCACCAAACTGTATTCGGCATACCCACCATCGAAATCTCTTCCCATTCCACCCATCAAGGCAGCCACCTTTCGTCCCTTCGATAACTTGCGAGAGGGATCGTTCTCAACCTCACCGATACATTCGATGCCTTGTATCCTCGGGAATCGCACTCCGGGGGAATCACCCTGACGAGTGAACAACTCTGACCGGTTGAGGCCAAACGCCCTGACCCTGATCAAGATCCAACCATCCTTGACCTCGGGGACGGGAACATCTTTGACTCTTATGACCGAAGCAGGTCCCGCCTTCTCGGTGACCGCTGCTTTCATAGGCGTCCTCCCTGGGGTTGTGCAACAGCTGCTGTAGGCGGACTTAGGCAGGCGTCTGCTTTTCCGAATACACCCAATCGGGACGGCGGGACATGAGGACCCGCAGATCCATGCGGATCTCCTCGGCCGTGGGACGGCCGACGAACCACCAGCCGTTGTAGACCTTATAGATCGTTCGATCCCGATCCAGCATGAACGTGTAGGGGATGTACACCTCCCCGTGCGCCTTATCAGTCGTGTCCGTCATCTGCAGCTCGTGGAGCAGGCGGCGGTCGGGATCCATGAGGAACGGCCAGTCAGCGGCGAGGGCGGTGCACGTCTCTGTGGTGTTCATACGGTCATCGACCGAGACTGTGATCATCTTGCAGTAGTTGACCCTGAACTCGGGCTGAAGTTGCTGCACATAGATCGTCAACTGACGACGATCTTTTGGTCAGTAGTATCCGCGGCTGAAGATCAGGACGGTGGGGAATCCCCGTATCAGCTTGGACAGCTGCTGCATATCGCCGTCCTGATCGGGCAGCTCGAAGTCGGGAAACTGGTTGCCGACCTCGAGATCGGGATGCATGGGGTAGTCCACGGGCGTCTCCCTGAGAGAGCAATCCTTCGCCGGAGTCAGTCGGCGATCCGTTCACGTCGCCGTCATGATTGCGAAGCTATATCAGCGTCGGGAGGGGGGCCAGCGGGACGAGTGAGCCGCTGGCGTCGCGCGGCGCTAGATTCTCTCGTGCCCCAAAAGATCTGTCCCCGTACTTGCCAAGCAGTGGCTTCGATGGAGATTTCGTAACGGTACATCTTGACTCTAGCGAGGCCTCGAGGCTCTGAGCACGTTCGCGCGACACCCGGTTGACCGGTGACCCGGTCCAATGCAGGATTGCCGGTGTACAATGAGCCTATGCACCGGAAGGACCGATGATAGAAGCCTTCGACCGCCTCAAGACCGCGCTCTCCAACCGGTATGCGATTGACCGGGAGATCGGCGAGGGGGGGATGGCCATCGTCTATCTCGCAGAAGACCTCAGGCACGGCCGCCAGGTAGCCTTGAAGATCCTCCGCCCGACACTTGCGGCCACCCTCGGAACCGACCGTTTCGTGCGCGAGATCGGGATCGCCGCGCGCCTCACGCATCCTCATATCCTGCCCGTCCATGACTCCGGGGTGGCTGATGGCGTCTTCTACTACGTCATGCCTTACATCGAAGGTGAGTCGCTGCAAGAGCGACTCGAGCGGGAGACCCAGCTTCCGCTGGACGACGCGCTGCGGATCGTGCGTGACGTGGCCGATGCCCTGACCTACGCGCACGACCAACAGGTTCTTCACCGCGACGTCAAGCCGGCGAACATTCTCCTGTCCGGTGGGCACGCCGTGGTCACCGACTTTGGGATCGCTCGAGCGATCGAGTATGCGGACCACAAGGTCATCACCGAGGCGGGGGCGGTGATCGGAACGCCGGCGTACATGAGCCCCGAGCAGGCGAGTGGCGAGGAGGAACTCGATCGCCGCAGCGATATCTACTCGCTCGGCTGTGTGTTCTATGAGATGTTGGCCGGCAAGCCGCCGTTCGAGGGTCCCACCCCACTCTCGACCCTGCTCCAGTCGATCGGCGACCCAGTACCGCCGCTGCGGCACCTTCGGCCCACGATCCCCGGCCATGTAGACGCGACCTGTGCAAGGGCGCTGGCGAAGCTCCCCGCCGACCGGTTTGCGACAGCAGCCGCGTTCGTCGAGGCACTCGGAACGCCCGGCGCCGTGGCGCCGGTCTCCGAGCCGACGTCCATCGCTGTCCTGCCCTTCGTCAACATGAGTGCGGATCCCGAGGCCGAGTACCTCTGCGACGGCATTACCGAGGAGATCATCATCGCGCTCTCACAGCTCGACGACTTCCGCGTGGCAGCGCGGACCTCCTCGTTCTCGTTCAAAGGCAAATCGCCAAGTCTCGCCGAGTTGCGCGAGAAGCTGAACGTGAAGACCGTGCTCTCGGGGAGTGTCCGCAAGGCCGGAAATCGGTTACGCGTGGTAGCCCAGCTCGTGGGCGTTGACGACGGCTACCACCTGTGGTCGGAGCGGTACGATCGTGAAATGCAGGACGTCTTCGCGATCCAGGACGATATTGCGGGGGCCATCGTCGCGACCTCCAAAGGCCACGTGGCAGCCGAGAAGTACGCAGGGTCGGTACGGCGCTACACCGCTAATGTCGAGGCGTACGAACTCTACCTGAAGGGACGCTACGTCGAGAAGACGAGACGTCGTTCAGGATTCACGAAAGGGATCGAGTACTTCGATCGAGCCATCGAGAGGGATCCGGAATACGCCCTCGCATATGCCGGTCTTGCCGACACGTACAGCCTGCTGGCATGGTACCGCTTTCTTCCACCGCGCGAGGCGTTCGGCAAAGCGCGGTCCGCTGCTCAGCGGGCGCTGGAAATCGACGACACACTTCCGGAGGCTCACACCTCGGTGGGCGTCGTGCAGTTCTACCATGATTGGGACTGGCGAGGTGCCGAACGCGCGTATCGCAGGGCCCTCGAGCTCAATCCGAACGATGCCACCGCCCTGCACAGCTACGCCGAGTGCCTCGCGGCGCAAGGATGCCTGGAGGAAAGCCGGGCGCTGATCCAGCGTGCGCATCAACTCGAGCCGCTCTCGCTGACGGTCAACGCAGGTCTCGGCTGGATACACTTCTTCAGCCGCAATTTCGATCTCGCCATCGAGCATCTCGAAAAGACGATCGACATGGACCCGGAGTACGTGTTTCTGAACTGGTTCCTGGGACAGGCGTACTTGATGGCGGGACACGAGGAGCGCTCGATCGCTTCGTTTCGAGAAGGGTTTGAGCGCTCGGCGGAACACCCGGGAATGGCCGCGTACCTCGCCTACGCGTACGCGCGGTCGGGAAGGCCCGAAGAAGCGAAGCGGATCTTCCGCGATCTGACACAACAGGCAAAACGAACCTACGTGCCGGCAGACTACTTCTGTGTGGTTTGCATGGGTCTGGGTCACACCGACGAAGCTTTCGACTGGCTGATCAAGGCGACCGAAGAGCGGGCGCTGCACATGGCCTTTCTGGGTGTCGATCCGCTGTTCGATAGCCTGCGCTCAGACCAACGATTCACTAGGGTCCTTGAAACGATTGGATTGAAAACGGGGTAGCGGATCCCGAGAATGGGGACTCTGGTCCGACGAAACCAACCGGGGCACGTGAGCCGCTGGCGTCGCCCGGCGCTGCGATTCTCTCGTGCCCCACATCCTGCCCAGCACTTGCCAAGCAGTGGCTTGGATGGAGATTTCGTAACGGCACATCTTGACTCTAGCAGGAGGGCAGAATGGGAGAGAGCGTCTACAAAGTCATCGAACTGGTCGGAACCAGCTCCGAATCGTGGGAGAAGGCGGCTGCGGCGGCCGTGGAGAGGGCCGGAAAGAGCCTGCGCGATCTGCGAGTGGCCGAAGTCACGAAACTCGACGTCCAGCTCGAGGACGGCAAGGTCCAGCACTACCGCGCCAAGGTAAAGGTGTCTTTCAAGTTCGAGGGCAGCGAGTGAAGTTGGCCTACCGCCCGAAGTTCCCGTCGTAGAGCGCCGCCAGCTTCTTCATCGTATCACTGTAGTTTCCGGACGCGTCGGCCACCTTCAGAGCTGCGAGCATCTCCATCGGTACGATGGTGCGACTGAAGGTGTCCGACAGCGGCTGGCTCCCGCGTTGTCGAGCGCTCAATCGTTGCACGTGGGCTGAAAGGTCAGGATTCGCCGCGGCCTTGACCGCCAATGTCACGACACGATCCAGCGGAAGCCCCGCCTCTACGCCCAAAGCCAGCGCACGACACAACCTCCCCAACACGAATTTCCGCCTCCGCCCGTAACGTCGCGCGACACCCAGCAGTACTGTACCGCCGAACGCAAAGGCGAGCACGAGTTCCGTGATGACGGTGAGGACGTAGAGTGTAGCGTTACCGAAGAAGAGAATGGGAAACGGTGCAATGAAGCTAGCGGCCACCGCGTTCATCATTGGATACGCCAGCATCCGCTTGATGGCCATGACCGTCCGATGCTCGGCCGTGAAGTAGTCGCCCAGCAGCTTGAAGGTCTCCTCGAGCTGGCCCGCCTCGTCCCCAAGCTCGATCAGTGCCGCTTCGAACGGCGCGAAGAGTGTGGGACGCGCTCGTACCAGCGATTGGAGGGATTCGCGCCGTCGCGTGCCTTGGAGGAGGAACTCTCGCAGCGACTGCACCGTTCGTGAGCGTCGGAAATCCCCTGCGGCTTCGAGCGCCGCGGGGTGCGACAACCCGGCGCTGTACCCGGCATACCACATCCGGTACAACTCGGCCTTGTAGCGCGCCACATCGAACTCGTTCCACGCACGCGTTAGTGAGAGAGGCATTCGGAGTCAGATAAGAACATCCCCTCTCCACGAAGTGGAGAGGGGGCAGGGGGTGAGGTTACGGCACCAACGTCCGTTGCCGCTTCTTCAGAATGAAGAGCCCTTCCCTGCTGCTCGTAACCACAATCACTCCGCTCTCGAAAAAGGGATAGTTGCTCCACGACCCACCGCCCGCACCCTCGAACGGTACCGTGTCGAAGAACGCCACCTCGACAGGGTTGACCGGATCGCCAATGTCCAACACCCGCAGACCGTCCACGTAGTTGGACTGATACATGTAGCGGCCACGAATGTAGAGGTTGTGATCGGTCGACTCACCAACACCGAAGTGCTCCTTGACGAGGATCGGATCGTCGAGATCGGCCACATCCCACACGAGCGTGCGCGTGTGATCGACCAGCCCGCGGGGCTCGTCGCCTTCATCGTTCATATAGAAGTAGCGCTGATCCTCGGTGAGCCAGCCCTGGTGGGAATACGCGACGTTGGGATAGTCCGCGGTAGAAATACCGACGGGGCTGTCCTTGTCCGTTACGTCCGCGATGCTGAGCGCCGTCTCGTTTGAGCCGAAACAGATCTCCCGACCGCTATACTGCGAGTCCGGCCCATGGTAGACCACGCACTGCCCGTCGTGCGTATAACCCGTACCCCGGCGCCCCGTGCCCTCGTGCGCGAAACATCCGGCGAACGTGGGGTTCTGCGGATCGCGGATATCGATCATGTGGTAGCCGCCACCGCACGTTTCACCGCCGCCACTGCTCCCGACCGAATAGGCGAAACCGGTCTCTTCGTTGATCACGATGTTATGCGCCGACGCGATGCCATCGTAGTGCACCGTCTCTTCGAACTCCACCGGCGCCCCGCGCACGTCGCGCAGTTGCCTTAAATCGAAGACCTGCATCCCGTGTGGACCTGCGCCGTCGGAGACGATGAATACGTGATCCTTGTAGACCTTCATGTCCCGCCAGACACTCATGCGGGCGCCATCCGTCATGGCCAGGTTGCCGACGTAGACGGGGTTACCGGCATCGGTCACGTCGACGAAGGCCGTCCCGTCGACGCGACCCACGATGGCATACTCCCGTCCGTTCTCGGGATCTGTCCAGCCCCAGACATCGTTCATGCGCACGCCGCGTCCACCACCGATATCGGACACGGGGAGAAAGGATACTATGTCTACCTCGCTGCAATTCCAGGCTGCCGCCGAACCATCATCACAGTCGACTTGTCCCTCGGTGATGGCGTCGAATCCGGTCACCTCGCTCCACACCGTGCTCACCCGACGCCAGTGCCCGTCAGTACGCTCGTAGATTGCCGTCGTGCCTTCGCCGAAGTCATCACCGGGAACGCCTACCACCGCGAGATCTCCACGAACCGCAAGTGCGCCACCGAAGCCATCGCGTCGGCTGGGATCTTCGCCTCGGAGAGGATGTGACATCGTGAGTTGACCGGCGTCGTCACGCCCGAACACATAGATCTGTCCGGTGAAGTTCGACGCGCTCGGCGCACCAACCCAGATGGCGTTGCCGTCTAGCGCCAGCGCGCTGCCAAACTCGTATCGTTGCTGACCATCGAACGGCAGCAGTCGTCCCGCGAAGCTCCAGTCTCCGTCATCCAGCTCGTAGCGGTAGACCGCACCGGTACGGTTCGCGGCGTTGGGGGCGCCCACTAACAGCTCGCCGTCACTGAGGAGCAACGTGCTCCCGTATTGGTTGCCCCGATCATCCCCGGGGGCCGCGAGCTTCGTGAC
Organism: Gemmatimonadota bacterium; assembly: GCA_036679645.1. Lineage (GTDB taxonomy): Bacteria > Gemmatimonadota > Gemmatimonadetes > Gemmatimonadales > GWC2-71-9 > JADFNB01. The sequence goes on from JAZDCY010000068.1 coordinate 62,523, forward strand.
TTCCTCCCACGTTCCAGATGCAGCGTCCCGCTGAAAGACGTACACGACGCCATTGAGGCTGTCTCGAGCGGGTGCACCAGTTGCCATCCAATCACCGCGCACCGAAACGGATATTCCGAACAGACGGCCGGCCGTGGCATCGCTCGCCTCGAGTTTGCCCACCTGAGTCCAGGTGTCACCGCGTAGCTGGAACACGTAAACAGCTCCGGCGAGCTCGTTCGCCCCGGCCGCGCTAACGAGCGCGAGATCACCGCGCAGAGCAACCGCCCGACCAAGGGCGTCGCCGGCCAGACGGTCGTCGGCTATGAGGCGCGCGGTCTGGCGCCATCCATCATCCGTTCGCTCGAAGATGTATGCGGCGCCTCGCGAGCTGTCGGTCCTGGTCGCTCCCACGAGCAGCCGGCCGCCCTCGATGGCAAGTGCACGACCGAAGCGGTTGTCTCGCTCAGGGTCCGACGGGACGAGCTGTGCGGACTCGATCCACGTCCCGTCCGCACCGCGTCCGAACACATAGAGCATGCCCGATTTGTGCGGGTTGTTGGGCTCGGCCACGATGACCTCGTGCTCGCCAATCACCACTGTCCCACCAAAGGCGACCTTGGCAAGCCCACCGGCGGACTCGGGGAGCGAGGTCTGCGCCAGCGCCGGCGCGGCGAACAACATCATTGCGGTGGTCGATAGAAACGCCTTCATGTCACGGCCTCGGACGGATAGGGAATTCTTGCGAATGGGAAAGATACACGCATGGCCCGCGTCGTCGACTCTCCCGCTCGTTCGCCCACGGAGAGCTAGCCGGCCACTAGGCTCCCCGCCGTACCGCTCGTGCACAGAGCGGCATCAGGTAGAGGACGCTCGCCACCCGTCCAATCAGAAACGCCGCCATCGCGCTTGTCACACCGGCCCAACCGAACGAAGCGCTCAATACGGTGAACGCCAACGCGACCACACCCACCTCGATCGCCGTTGCCAAGGTGATCGGTCTGGTGCGATGCGCCGTTACCAGAATGGCCTGCTGCAGCGACTTGAGCACAGAGAGGCCGGGGATTGGAATCAGGAGGATGGTCGGAAGCAGCGCGAACCGGGTTAGCTCCGCACTCAATCCGGAGATCGACTGGAACCACACGATGGCCAATGGCGTGAGCGCCACGATGCCGAGCCCCGCTGACGCGCCGAGTCCCAGCATGAACGCGAACCGGCCGACCTCGCGCGCGTGCTCGAAGCGTTTCCCCATCAGCGCAATCGCGGCCTCCTGATACGAAAGGCCGAGCGCCCGGAAGATGAACGACAGCGCGTGCACGACGGGGAACACGGCCAGCGACTCCACCGGCGACGGCGCGCGACCCATGAAGAAAGTGAGCATCGGCTGGAGCGTGAGCCCGATGAACGAGGTCAGCGCGAGCGGATAGTAGAACCGGAGTATACGACCATAGGTGGGAACACGTGGGTCAGCCGCCGGTCGGTCGAGGACGCGTGCGATCGACCCGCGCGCCATGACGCGACTGACGATCGCCTCCATGACGACTCCCACAGTCAACGCCGCCGCTCCAACGTAGACACCGGGTGGTGCGATCGTGAGATAGAGCGCGATCCCGGTCGCAGCCATCGTGGAGACGCGCAACACCGTGCCGTACGCCACCAGCCGCGTTCGACCATCGCGAATCAACAGTCCCTGGTAGAACCGGCGGTACCCGATAGCGCTGGGCCACGGGAGGAGCAGCCACAACGCGCCATAGGTGAGCCGCACAACTTCGTCCGGGAGTGCGATGAGATCGTGCATCACGACGCGGTAGATGGGCGGGATGAGGAACAGCAACATCCCCACGGTCACTACGGCGTTGAGTCCAAAGGCAAAGCGTCGCAGACGGAGAAAGCTGACGTCGTCCTCGGCAAGCGCGGTGGACGCGCTCATCATCATGATCACAGGCGCTTCGACGAGAAGCGCAAAGGCGAACGCCACCCCGTACGCCGCAAGATTGAAGGTGGGATCCGCCAATCGCGCGATGATCGCCGCGAGGAACGGCCCCTCGACGGACATCATGAGCCAAGTGGCGGCGAGCGGCACCCAGAACCTGAAGATGGAGCGCTGCGACCGAACCGGGTTCCCGGACCCCATCAGGAGACCCACCTATGGCAACACAATCTGCAATCAGTAATCTCCAATCAGTAATCTCAAATCTACCGGGCGTCGCATCTCCCCACTTAGCCCGCTATACGTGCTCACTGATACGTGAGGTCCAAGCGGAGGCATGCCCGCTAAGATCTCTTCGGCAACCAGGCTACTTCGAGGTTTGTTCGGTCGTGGTGTGGCCACGTCGAGACGGTACACGCCAGGTGGCGAGTGGTCTCAACAGTGGGCCGGGGTGTCGGAAAGGGAGGCGTCCGCAGTTTGGGACGCCGCTTTGGGCGCGCTAGGCGCTCTTGCGGAGTGGGAGGACATTCTCGGCATGTTGGCTAACCATTGGCCGGTCAACACCATGCGCGGGACAGTAATACGGCAGCGGCCAGTATTCTGGCGTCCCAAACTCCTCGTGTGACAGCGTGCAGCCGCAGTTGTAAGTGACCCGCATGACTCCCCTCCCAAGGGCGTAGAAGGCCGGCCTGGGATGAGTATCGGCATATCCTGTGCCAAAACTGACCAGTGGGAACGCACCTGCTAGCCACTCCGTTCCTTGAACAGGGACGTGATAGCGAGACGGGCATCGATCGCCAAAGCGACTACCGTTGTCCGTCTCCAATCGCAGGTCCATGCTCGAGGAGGTGCCAGATGACGGACGGGGATCGGGCCGGTGGCGCGCGACGCCCAACGGAGATCAGACTCACCACGATCAGCGCGATAGTCCTGCTGGCGATGCTTCCCCGGGCAGCTAGTGGACAGACAAATACCGTTACTCCACCGCCCATGAGCGGTCATCCGGTCACCATCGAGACAATCCGGCCGGCCGATGTGCTCGCACGGGTCGAGCTCTTGCGGGATGATCTCGAGCGAATCCGTTTCGAGATGGGTCAGCCGCGAGCGCGGCCCTCGACCTTCGCAGTAACGGATGCGTCGCCTCGTGAGGTCATGTATCAGGCGTTTACGTTGGATCTGAAAGCCGGTCAGCTGCTGTTCGAGCTAACTGGCGCACGGGAGACGGCAACGCTGCTCGACCAGCCTCTCGATGTGAAGCCTTTGCATGTGTGGAACATCATTGATCGCGCTTACGGCCGAACGCTCGCCGCAAAACGCATACTAGCCATCGCCGAGCCGTCTGCAGAAAGAACTCAGGACACTTCCGCCTCGCCGACAGACGTGTTCATCGCAATCCAACAAGCCAACAGGCAGTTCGATCAGTTGCTGAAGCAGCGGTTGTCCGCACGTGACGTATTCCACCAGGTGCAGCAGGCCACGCACTACGCCGCCCGGCTGATCGGACAGTTTCCCGGCGCTACGGTCATGCCGGTGGTCCCCGCGTTTGAGCGTGGTAAGCGGCCGGTCGACGTGTACAACCGCTTAGTCGAGTCCTACGACCTCCTCCGCCGCATTGCCGACCGGTCCGGCCGCGAGACTCTGCACCTGCGTGTCTCCCGATTGAATGCCAGCGTTGATGATCCTGCGCAAGTGTCACCAAGCGAGGCATATAACGTCGCGGTGCTCGTCGTTTCGGAGCTGGCGTACCTGCACCAGGCGCTCGGCTACGAGACGGCACCGCCAGCGGCACGCGCGTTCGGCTTCAAGCTCCCGGCCGATGTCTACCAGCAGGCCGGGTTGTTGTTGATCCAGCTCACGGACCTCGACGCGCGCGTGGATAACCGTCCACAGTGGTTGGAGAATGCCGCCAACCGATGACGCCAAGGGGTCACCCGCTGACTCCTTGGGCCTGCGGGCGTTCAGATCGGTTCCCGTGAGTTAGTGCTCGATCCCCACGACCGCATAACTCCCGCGCTCCCCGTCCCACGCAAGGTAGACGTGGACCGGCCGACCCGCCGTGTCTGTCCGCTCCGCCGTAATCCGCAACGTGGCGATTGCGTTCTCGTGACCGACATCGCGAACACGTGCTAACGCGCGGTTCCCGTCCCCTCGATGCATCACCGCAATCGATTGATGATCAGTGTGGGTCGCGGAGCCCGTACCGCGCCACTCGATCCCCCGTGCCGCGTGCGAGAACTCCCAGCGGTACACCGTCTCCTCCGTCTCCCAAACGCGATGACGGAGGCCGAGATCCTCGAACGTGAGCACGAACTCCGCACCCTCCACCGATGCGGCGTCCACGTGCGCGTGTTCGATCGGCGTGACGAGCGAATACCAGTAGACCACCGTGCGGTCCCGTCGGAACACAAGAATGCTCGCCAGCGTGTCGGCGGCATGCGTATCTGACAACATGCCTTCCCCGACCGCAGCGCGGATCTGTGCGTCCGTGAAAGCGGCGACCAGCTTAGCCCCCCAATAGCCATCGCGTGGCGTCACCTGTGAAAAGGCGGGATTGGCAACTCGTGGTTTCCACGCCTCTGGACGATAGTCCTCCACCGGTATGGCACCGATTGAGGGGTGAATGAGCCCACGCCTCGTCGTCTCCCAGGGCATTCGGAAGAAGCCGAGGCTGAACAACCGCGCGAGCGTCGGCACGAGATCGAAGTTGTGCTCGCGACCCGCGCGAGGATCCTGCGGTCGCACCGTTCCACTGCCCAGGGTCTCGCCAAAATCGATCAAGTAATGGCGGAGATAGCCGGGATCGAGATACGTGTCGACAGTGTTGGTAAAACGAATGTCAGCGTAGTTCAGCCAAGCCGCCAGCACCGACAGGCCGCGTAGTTCACGCCTATGCTCATGATGGTAATAGTCGTTGGGATCATCGGACCGGCGTCCGCGGAACCGAAACGGCCCCTTGGGAACACCCGGGACAATCTTGCTGGCCACGGCCAGGAAGCGTCCGTCGGGTAGCCGGTCGAGCCGCGCGAGAAACCGCTGCACGTCTACTGGCCGCGTCCATCCTCCACCGCCGTCCACAGCTGGGATCCGCGCTCCCGGATCGAGAACCAGTTGGGAGCCGTCGAAGGCGACGATGTACTCCTCGGGTGTGTAATACCCTGCGGCATAGAGGAGTCGTGACGAGATCACCTCCGCCGCCGTCGTCAGGTGGAGAAATCCGACCGGATCGAACTTGAATAGGTACGCATCTCCGCGGGCGTCGCGCACGAGAAAGCCCGGACTCCTCCCCTCGTTCTTCGGACCGATGATCGTGAATACGCCACGCGGGCCAGTGGCGGTCGGCCCGCGCGCCACATCTTCGGGCGTGAGCCGACCGCTGTCGATGCGATGCTCAAACCAGGCGGAACTCACGACGTCATCGAAATGCGTGAGGTTCACGGCTTCGCGATCGGGCGCCGCCCACCGCCGAATACTGAACAAGCGCGACACTTCTCCCACGGCTGGGGCATCCAGCACGCGGGAGGCTTCGCTCGACGGTCGGTCACGGGGCTCGGCAATGGGGAGAGTATCAGCATACGGGATGGGCTCCGGGCGCAACGGTACCGCCGTGGGTCCACCGAAACACGCAAGGGACACCGATGGAACCATCCACACCACGCGGACTCGAGATCGCGCACGACATCGCGCGGAAACTCTGACTGCGAACGCCGCTTGCATTCCCCCGCCCGCTAGAAGTGCCACTGGGTGGCGACCTCGATTTGCGCTCCCTCGTCGCTGAACGCGACATACCACAGTCCGGACACCCCCGCATTGCGCACGAATCGCATCCCAAAACCGTACGAGGACCGGAGATCGGATGGCCCGAAGTCACCTATGCCGGAGGCAACGCCCGCCTGGTCGAAGAGGAGGAACGTTTCAACACGGCTCCCTCCCCCAATGGCCTCCCAGATCTCGTATCGCCACTCCGTCATGAGGGACACGCCGACGCGGTCACGGAAGCGGCCATCCTCGAAACCGCGCGGGCCGTTCCGGCGACCGCCGAACCGCGCAAGATCGTAGAAGGGAATGTCGCTCCCGCCATCGAGCACGTTCGCTTCGATGCGACCCCGCACGGCAAGCGTCTGCCAAGGGCTTACGGGAAGGTAGCCGATGACCTGCCCGGTCACCCGGTGGAAGTCGGACTCCGTGTCGATGCCCCGAAAAATCTCGGTGCCGACACTCAACCGCACTCCTCGCACGTGGAAACCGCTGCCGCGGATTGCGTCGTACGCGGATGACACGCGGAGTCGCACGAACGTCGTCCGCTCCTCCGCGCCAAAGGGCGGGCGCTCGAAGCGGGTGTACGTGTCTTGGAGATCGGGAAGCGAGCCGTCGGTACCCCGCTCCACTACGTTATGCTCGACACCAAGATCAGCGGAGCCGACGAAGGGCCCCAGACGGATCCAGCCACGAGCGCCGGCCTCCCACTTGTCGCGCCGGAAATCCGACCGGTCCACCTCGCGGCTCTGGCCGCCGATGCCCCAGAAATTTTCCTGCGCATCTCGTCGAAAACCGACGGCCAGTTGAAGAGCGCCCGGTCCGCCCGCCGAGTCACCGAACGCGACCCCTAGCCTGTGCCGTTGCGATCCAACAATGGAGATACCGGCCTCGGCAAAAAACGGGCGGAACCGACTGAGCTCAAACGCGAGCGCGGCACCGCTGCGCGGGCCAATCGACCGGATCCGCGGCGTGAGCCCCCACGCACGCATGCGCCGGATCCCCAGGACCGGGGCGGGCGGGTTCCTGAGGGTGGCGAGACCCGCCATTCCCGCCAGCGTCCGCGCCGCCAGCCTGACCGGAAACAACGTCATCCTGAACGGAAAGCCGATGACGTCAACTGCGTCCACCGGCGGCTTCGAGGGGGGGCGCACGAACAACGCGCGCATCACCGCCGCGCTGTCCAGAGACAAAGTCCGCCGACCTGGGTCCTGCGCCATCGCCGGCGCGACGCAGACCAGGCTGGTCAGCGCAAACGGTACCGCGAAGAGAGCCCTCGTCATCTACGATGAGCCCTCGAGATCATGGGCTTTCTCTCCGGTGGGTCACCACGATGGGACCTGGGTCACCACGATGGGGCCGCAGGTGCGGGAACACCCTGGAAACACGAGGTTGGCAAGAAAAGTTTCGCGCGGGGGGGGGGGCGCAGTGATGGAAGGCACGGCGGCCATGCGCCGCAACTGGAGGAAGAACGGGTAGACGGACCCCCCGCTAGAAGTTCACGCGGATGCCCGCGTTGATCGTGCGCCGCGTCCCGAAGAACTGTGGCCGGTCGAAGAACGTCGAGACGTCGTTCTCACCTACCGGGTTACCCTGCCGCGAGCGGCTCTGATCGATCGCGCCCGCGTCACAGCGGCCCGTCGTCGTGAAGACCTGGTTGCAGTTCTTCGTATCCAGGAGGTTCACAACCCTGACGAACGCGCCGTAGCGCAGATTCGACATGTTGAAGTCCTTGCCGGCCAGCAGATCTACCTGGAACGATCGTCGTGAACGGCAAGATCACATTCGATGGGTTGCTCACGCCGCGCGTCGCGACGTTGCTGCGATGGGCAGCACGCGACGACGACCGGTCAATGTTGTTTGGGGTAGAACTTGCGGTGACCGTGGGTGCGGGACACGGCGGGACGGTGCACGAGCGTCGCTGATCAGAATCGGTGCGTGATACTCAACTTCGTGGACACGCCCCGCGAGATCGTTACGAAGTCGACCGGCGCCGCCGGATCATCCACATTCCGGTTCTGCCAGTTGTACGAGTGCACTACGAAGAGATCGTTCCCGGGTGCGATGATCCACCGGAACCGCGTAAAGAGTCCCAGCAGTTGTGACTGATCGTCGTATTGGAGGTTGCCGGAGAACGACGCCGACGGGGTGAAGTGCCAACCTCCCTCGATCCGATACACGTTGGTCGTGAACGACTCCACCCCGGCTAGCTCGATCCGGTTCGCCTCCACGTTCCCGCTCAGGCTGATACCGGGATACGGGCGGACAGTGAGGCCCCACTCGTATCGGTCGCGCGTCCCCGTCCAGAACTCCCCGCCCGACAGTTCCGCCCTGACGGAGACGACGCGCCGGCTCGCAGTCCGCGCGGTCACCTGCCAGCGCCATGTGTTGTATCGGCCGGCGGGCACAATCGCTTCGAGGTTCTCGCTCAAGTCCGTCGCATCGTCAATATCGAGCCGCTCAAAGAGCTGTGTGAACTCTACCTCCACGAAATCGCCGCTGTTGAAACGGATGCCTAAGGGTCGAATGTCGGTCTTCCGCGTCTCGAGTTTCCAATCCATGTCCATCAGGTGCTCATACCGGACCTGGAAATCGAACTGCCGTATGCCAAGGAAGTTGCGCGGCCGCGGCGCGAACCTGACCGTCGGCTGGAGACGCCTGAACCCGTTGCGCCGCGTGAAACCGACAGCTGGGTCAAAATCGCCCCCCAGTTCGCGATACGACGTGCTGATCCGCCACACATCGTTAGGGTAGTTCAGACGAAGACCGCGGGCCGTGCGACCCCAGAAATCCGAGACCTCGTCTGACGCGTTCCTCGTGTTGTGAACGACGAACGCCTCGAACTGCAGGTTCTTGTCGCTCAGAAACGACGAGGTGTAGAGATCTAGATCCCATCCGATCGTATGCCGATCTGGTGGCGCGAAGTCGCTGACGTCCGGTGCGCTGGCGCGCCGCGTGTAGATCAATCCAACAGATGACTGGCTGAACAACGTGCGCTTCACGCGCGCCGCGGTGAAGTCCTCCGACGGGATGAACGTGGTGTCGGCGTAATCCGAACTGATCGCCGTGTGGATACCCGAATGTACCTGCAGGACCCCCAACTCATAGCGGCCGACCTGTCCACCCAACCGTAGCCCGTAGCGAATGGGCACCGCCTCGCCCTCGGCCAATCCGATGTTCCGGCTGAAGAACGGTGTGACACCATTACTCGGTGCAAACGAGAAGACACCCGACCCTTCGAGAAAGAAATCTCGCTGCTCGGGAAATCTGAGCGGGAAGCGGGTGAGATTTACGCGGCGCTGATCAACCTCCACCTCCGCGAAATCCGTATTCACGGTTACTGCAGCGCGCATGCTGGGGGTCACGCTATACGAGACATCGAACCCTGCATCGAATGGAAAGTCAGTCTTGTCGATACTCGCGAGCGCAGGATCATCGATGGGCGTATTGCGCCAGCCCGTGACGGCATACGGAACGACCTCGAGGCCCAGCCCCTGCGACATTCCCTGCAGACCCGAGAGGACACCCGCGAATACCGGACGAGTGAGTTGTTGATTCTGGCGATATCCCGTCCAGAGAGTTTCCTCGTTCTTCCGCCGGATGGTTCGCTGAAAGTTGATGCCCCACGCGGCCTGGTTGGGGTTGAAGTTGAGCGTGCGAAACGGAATGCGGATCTCCGCCGACCACCCGTCTGCGCGACGCATCACGCGCGCATCCCAAATCCCATCCCACGCTCGGTTCGTGCCAAACCCGCGGAAGCCGCCGCCACCGGTCGATCCGAGGAGGGCGTCGCCCCGCAGACCCGCAGGATTGATCTCGAAGAAGTACCCGGTACGGCCATCCAGAAACGTGTCCAGGATGAACATGAACCGGTCGTCGGTGATCAGGTACGCGTCGCGTTCCTTCTGATAAGCGAGGATCTTGTCCGGCTCCGAATCGTACATTATGGCGCCGATGTACAGATCGCTCTCGGTGTAGACGACGTACACCTCGGTCTGTTCCGTCGGTTCGGCACCCTCGACGGGGTCCCGCTGTACGAATCCCGTAGCTGCGACGCCCCTGGTCCAGGCCCTCTCCGTTACGTCCCCGTCCAGACGGATCGATTCGTCGGCGTCGAGCCGATGAGCGGTCATGGTGCGACGCTCGTGGCCGTTCGTGGACTGCGCGTGAACGGGGGAGCGCAGCCCCAGGATCAGCATCATGAAGATCAGGCGCCGGATCATGCGATCGGCGCGTATGGTCAGTTTCAGGTAACGCACGTCACCCTGGATAGCTGGTTGTGATCTGGAGGCACCGACGGCGCCGCTCCACGGCCTCGCCTCAGAGTACGCAGAGTGCCGGTGCGGCGTTGGGAAGATAACTACGGAATTGATCCGACGGACCTACCGGGGCGTCGCGCGCTCCTCCGTGAGTCGCGCCAGGGCGCCGCGGGCGGCGTCCACCCAGGACTGCAGTTCGGGATCGGCGTCGTCCCACAGCGTCACGAGGCGATTGTAGTACTCGATTGCCTTATCGGTCTGGCCCCGGTGTTCGTAGGCCTCTCCCAGGCGTTCGTAGCTCAGCGCCAGGTGCCCGCCATCGTACCAGAGATCGGCCGACGGCATGTCGACGAACCGCTCGTAGAGGACGCGCACCGAGTCCTCTTCCCCGAGCCGGTCGTACGCACGTGCCAGCCACGGATAGGCACATGTGGCGCACTCGTTCCCATCGTCGAACTGCCGAAACGCCACAACGGCGTCCTGGTTGCGACCCTCATCGAGCGCAATCACGCCCCGAGCCCCAGCGACCCATAGCTCGGCATTTGCACTGTGATCGGCCTCGTCGTTCGCCGCAAAATCGGCAAGCAGCGCGGCGGCGCGGTCCGGCCGCCCAGCCGCAGCGTACGCGAACGCCAGACGGCTGTACGGGCGGTCGAGCGCGGGCATATCCTCGAGCGGATGCTGCGCCAACGCGTCGTCCAGAAGCTGGACCGCGCGGTCAGGGTCATCGAGCAACAGGCGTTCGACGATGGCGCGACGGGCCATGCGCATCAGATACGCGCCATACACCCCCCGCTCGCTGCTGATATCGAAGGCGCGCTGCCAATGTCGCCGTGCGGCCACGAGTTTCCCTTGGAGCGCGTCCAGGTGTCCCCACCATTCGTAGGCGATCGCCTCCCAGAACACCGTGCCGCGTTGATCGCCGAGCAGACCCTCGACCAACGCCTGCGCACTGTCGAAGTTCTTCTCGTACGCCGCGTTCAGCACATACGCCAGCTTGACTTCGGGGTTCGTCGGGAAGCGCTCCTCGAACAGCTCGGCGATCACCCGCGCCGTGTCCCACTGTTTCTGCCGAGCGAGGGAGCCCGACAGATTGCTGTAGTGCAACCGCAATGTGGGATCGACGGCGAGCGCCTGCCCGTAGAGACCCGCGGCGCGGCTGAAATCCCGGAGTTGTCCGTAGATGACGCCGAGGTTGTTCAGGGCGTAGGTGTCATCGGGGTACAGATCCAGTACGGTGCGGTACGCGCTGATTTGCTGGTCCCGGTTTCCGGTGACCACCGTGTGGTACGCCGCCGTGACGATGTAGCGCTCGCGCTCCGTCAGCCGATCGCGGAACTCGTACGCCCGCGTCGCTGCTTCGACGGCACGGGCGCGCTGTTCGCCCTCATTGCTGAGAATGATCGCCATCTTGCGGTACGCCATGGCGAACATGGAATCCTCGGCGATCGCCTCCTCGAGGAGCTGTAGCGCGCGCGTCTGGTCACCCTGGTTCCATGCGTCGAGCCCCTGTGTGAAAACGCGCATGGCGCGCATCGAGCCAGTCGTCACGCGCTCGAGCGGCTGGCCCTGCCGAATGTGTTTGAGCGACTCCCCAAACCGCTCGCGCATCCGCACCGATATCCTATCGACCCCGGCCACGAGATCGTCCGCGGACGCTGCCTGTTCCGTCTCCGCCAGGAGCACCTCGCCATCAGTAGAAACGAGTCTAGCGGAGATCATGAGGCCACTGCCGACGGTGGTAATCTCGCCGGAGATGATTCCCTTCAGACCGTCTCGTTCGGCAGCGGCCAGTGCGATCTCGGGTGTGATGCCACCTGACACATCCTGCCGCATCAGGGCGAGTGTGCGGTCCAACTGGAGCGGGTCCATCGTCGAGATGGCGGTGGACCGCGAGAGTCCGATGCGCATCAGCTCGGTGACCGTCGTGCCGTTCGTCGAGTCACCGGTCCGATTCTCGAAGTCCGCGAGGATGAGCCGCTCGCGCTCGCCCATCTCCCCGGACGACACCAACGTCGCCGCAGGTCCAATACCCAGCGCGCGTGTGACCGCAAAGCCAGTCGTTCCTAGCGCAAGCGCGCCAAAGGCCACGCCACCACCTACCAGCGTGCGACGCCACGTCAACAACCCGCCGCGCGCGGTCCCGTCGGCGCGGGCGCGCTCGGCAATCCCCGTCGCCACGGTCATGGGCAACCCGAGCAGGAGCAGGGCGACGGTGCCGCCAAGCACCCACATGGGCAGACCAACCTGCGTCACGAGCAGATACACCGCCCCGAGCACCATGAGACCCACCACGCCAAAGGCGCCCGCCGCCAGTGCGGGACTCACCGCAACGCCGCTCGCGGGTGCCGCTGCCGTTACGGGGACCACCGGACGTAACGCTTCCGCAAACTGTGCCGCGGGGCTGAACCGGTCGGCCGGTGTCTTTGAGAGCACGCGCATGAGCGCCGCGGCGACCTCCGCCGGCACCGCGGGCCGGATCGTCGTGATGTTCGGTGGGTCGGCGGTGAGATGTTGATGGACCATGCTCTCAAGCGAGCCGGTAAAGGGCGTCTGGCCCGCCAGCATCTCGAACAGGACGCAGCCCAGGCTGTACAGATCACTCCGTCCGTCCAGTTCCATGCTACCCGCGGCCTGTTCGGGACTCATGTAGAGCGGCGTACCGATCGACATCCCCGTCTGCGTGAGTCGCTCGCCACCGGCAGCCGAGATGGCACGCGCAATCCCGAAATCCGCTACGCGCGCATGCCCGCCAGCCAGCATGATGTTTTCCGGCTTGATGTCGCGATGGACGACATCGCGGCTGTGCGCGTACGAGAGCGCGTCCGCCACCTCGCGCGCAATCTGCAGCGCGTCCTCCAACGGCAACTGCCGTTCCCGATCCAGCCGGTCACGCAACGACTCGCCCTCGACGTACGGCATGACGTAGTAGAGAAAGCCATCGGCGTCGCCGGAATCGTACAGCGGCAGGATATGCGGGTGATCGAGGCGTGCCGCGATCTCGATCTCGCGCAGGAACCGCTCGGGCCCCAGGGCGGCAGCCAGCTCCGACTTCAGGACCTTGACTGCCACGTTGCGGCGGTGCTTCACATCCTCAGCCAGGTAGACCGTGGCCATGCCACCATGGCCTAGCTCCCGGATCACCGTGTAGCGCTCGGCGAGCGCCGCGGTAAGGCGATCGAGGTCTTCTGACATCTGGTTTCTCCCGGGGTTCCCAGCCAAGTCAATCTACGGCATCGGTGGGGCGCCGACTAGAGAACGCCCTCGGCGAAATCGCTCAGCATCTGCGTAGCGGCGTTTCTCCCAGCGAGCCCCGTCACCCCACCCCCGCCGTGGGTCCCCGACCCGCAGAGATAGAGACCACGGATGGGCATCCGGTACCCATACCAGCCCGGTACCGGACGCATGTAGAGCACCTGATCGAGGGCCAGCTCCGCGTGATAGAGGCAGCCTTGGGTAGCCCCGAATCGGCGTTCCAGATCCGCCGGTGTACTGAGGTCGTAGTGTAATACCCGTGACGTAAACCCGGGGCTATCGCGCTCGATGGTGGCGGCGATCGCGTCCCACAGCCGGGCACAGTGTTGATCCCATGTCCCGTCACGCAGCGCGTGAGGTACGAACTGCACCCAGAGCAACATGACGTGATTTCCCGCGGGAGCGAGCGTGTCGTCGTCCGCGCTCGGCAAGTACGCGTCGATACTCAACTCTTCGGGCATCCGGCCGTACTTGTTCGCGTCGAACGACCGCTCGAGCACGTCGAGCGATGCGCCAAAGATCACGCGACTCGGTGTGTCCGACGTGCCCGGAAACTCCGGGAGAGCGTCGAGCGCCACGCGCGCCACGGCCACCGTGCCGCGGCCCCGGATCCCTCGTACGGCTCTCACGAACTCCGGATCGAGCCAGCCCGGCTCAGGTAACGTCAACAGCGATCGCCGCGGGTCCAGGCTCGACGCGATCACTTTCGCGTCGATCTCCTCGTCGTCGTTCACCACCACACCTCGCACCCCGTATCTATCCACGAGGACGCGTGTGACCAGCGCTCCAGTGCGGACCGTTGCGCCAGACGCCGACGCGGCGGCGGCCAGGGCGGATGTCAACGACCCCGGTCCTCCCACGGCCGTGACCGGCGGCGCGAGCAACCCGCGACGCCAGGCCGGTCGGTGGTGCGCTAACCCAAACGCCGACCCCGGCGAGCGCGGGCCCAGCCACGCGGCCCGCAACGCCTCTGTCGCAAGCGCGGCCTTGAGCGTATCGCCCTTCAGACGCTCGTCGAGCACGTCGGCCACGTTCATCGGCAGAAAACGCAGGGCCTCGTGCACGTCGTCGGCACCCATACGCCGCAGCCGCCATCCCAGCCGGAACAGATCCACCGCGTCGCCGAGACCACGTGGCTCGGCCGCCGGCAACGGTGCGGTGAGAACGGGCTCGATGGCCGCGCCGAGCCTGCCGAGAAAGGCGTCCAATGCCGACAGCGCCGGCCCACACCGAAAGGCCCGTGCCGTTCGCATCGGGCACCCAGACGGGCCGTGACGATGTGACCAGGCGCAGTCCATGCGCGGCGAGCTTCAAGTCACGGGTGATCGACGGGTGGAACGACTCGAGGGTCGGGAAACACGCCGGCGCACGGAAGCCGCGTGTAAGCACATCGGTAGCAACCGTCCCACCAATCGAAGGCGCTTGTTCGAGCACGAGCACCGATTTTCCCGCGCGCGCCAGATAGGCAGCGGCAACCAGACCGTTGTGACCCGCCCCAATAACGACCGCGTCGTAGCCCTTCAAGAGACGCCTGCGGCACTGGCAATCGATCTGCAATCTGCACTCTGCATTCTGCAATCTGCGATCAACTCACACTGCCTCGTACTCTCACCGGACATCTTCACCTCACGCTCGACTCGATTCTTCATGAGGTATCCCGCAGTACGCGCTGCGCCGCGAGCTGTCCCGGCGCGCCCATGATACCGCCACCGGGGTGGACACCGGAACCGCAGAGGTACAGCCGCCGCAGCGGCGTGCGGAAGTCTCCGTACCCCGCCACCGGCCGCAGAAAGAACAACTGCTCGAGCGTCAACTCACCGTGAAAGATGTTTCCCTGCGTGAGCCCAATCTGCTGCTCGAGGTCCCACGGTGTCATCACCTGCCGGTGCAGAATACGATCTGGTAACCCCGGCGCGTACTGCGCGAGCGTGTCGATCACGGCATCACCAAATGCGTCACGCTGCTCGTTCCAGGTTCCCTCCGCGAGATCGTACGGTGCGTATTGCACGAAGATCGACATGACGTGCTTGCCTAGCGGCGCCATGGAGGGATCGACGAGCGAGGGGATCACGATATCCATGTATGGGCGCCGCGAGAAACGCCCGTACTTCGCGTCATCATACGCGCGCTCGAGATAATCGATGTCGGGGCTGATCGACAGCGCCCCGGAGAGATATGGTAGCGCGTCGGCACCACGAATTCCGCGTTGGCTGAGACAGGTGAACTCGGGCAGGCTGTCCAGCGACAGGTTCACTTTCCCTGACGAGCCGCGGATCTTGTACCGCGCAATCTGCTCGCGGAAAGTTTCGTCGAGGTGTTCAGCCTCAACGAGCCGCTCGAAGGTGAGTTTCGGATCGACACTCGAGATGACCGTGCGCGCCCGGATCTCCTCACCGTTCTCGAGCACCACTCCCCGCGCCGTTCCTTTTTCCACCACGATTTGCGCGATCGGCGCTTCCAAACGGATCTCGGCCCCAAAATGCCGTGCCGCGCCGGCGATGGCCTCGGAAACACTTCCCATTCCTCCGCGGGGGAGTCCCCAGGCACGAAACTGCCCGTCGATCTCGCCCATATAGTGGTGCAGCATCACGTACGCTGACCCCGGAGACCGCGGGCCGAGGAACGTGCCGATGATGCCACTCGACGCCAAGGTGCCCTGGAGAGCCGGTGTCTCGAACCACTGCTCCACGAAATCGGCCGAGCTCATCGTCATCAGCTTTGCGAGATCGTAGAGATGCTCCTTGTGGCCGGCGAAGCTCCGTCCCACGCGGGCTAGATCGATCATGTTGCCGGGACGGAGCGAGGTGGGATGTGGCGGGACTGTCGACAGCAGCGGTCTGATCGCCATGCCCAGGTGATACATGAGGGTGCCGAACTGCTCGTAGGCCTCGGCATCGCTCGACGAGTGACGCATCAACTCGAGCCGCGTATCGCCGGCATCGTGCCAGCGCATCAGGTGATCGCCGTCGGGCAGTGGTGTCAGGGTCCCATTCAGCGGCAACAACTCGAATCCGAAGCGTGGCAACTCCAGATCGCTGATGATCTGGGGACGCAGCAGGCTCACCACATACGAGCACACCGAGTACTTGAAACCGGGATACACCTCTTCGGTGATCGCCGCACCGCCCACCAGGTGCCGGCGCTCCAGCACGAGCACCGAACGCCCTGCCTTTGCGAGGTAGGCGGCACAGACGAGACCGTTGTGGCCGGCTCCGATGATGACGGCGTCGTAGCGCAAGAGGATCAGAGAATAGAGATTATAGATTGGCGATTAGAGACTGGCGATTGGGATCTCACATCGACCATTGCGCACGAGGCATATTCATCTGTAATCTCCAATCGCCAATCTACAATCTGTAATCCTAAATCATATCATGGCAACAGGCACCCCATTCCACACCCGCACCGCCGCCCTGTGCAAGAGCCACGACTGGCGCCAATGGTCGGGGTATCTGGTGGCGGGCTCGTATGACGACTTCGTGCAGCCGGAATACGCTGCTATTCGGCATTCAGCAGCCCTGATCGACGTGTCACCGCTCTACAAGTACCGTGTGACCGGGTCGGATTCGCCTGCTTTCATGGACCGCCTGTTCACGCACAGGGTGGGGACGCTGGAGGCGAACCGGGCGGTCTACACACCATGGTGTGATTCGGCGGGGAAGGTCCGACAGGACGGGACGGTCTTCCGGTTGGACGATGGCAGCTTCCAGATCAACGCGGCGGAGCCCGCGCTGGGTTGGTTCCAGGCAAACGCCACCGGCTTTTCGGTTGAGATCCACGACCGATCGCTCGATGTCGCGGTTCTTTCACTTCAGGGCCCGCGCGCGCGCGACGTGCTGCGGGATGCTTCGTCGGCCAATATCGACTCGCTGCGGTTCTTTCGACTGACGACCGGCGAGATCGCCGGCGCACCGGTGACGATCTCGCGGACCGGGTACACGGGCGACCTTGGCTACGAGATCTGGATCGACCACGGAGACGCTATTAGCGTATTCGACGCGCTGCTCGAAGCAGGCGTGCCGCACCATCTCACCCCGTGCGGGCTCAAGGCCATGGACGTCGCCCGAGTCGAAGCCGGGTTCGTGCTGATCGGCGTGGACTACATCAGCGCCGAGAACGCGCTCGTAGAAGACGACCAGATGTCACCCTATGAACTGGGGCTCGGCTGGGCAGTGAAGCTCGACAAACCGAGTTTCGTCGGTCGCACGGCACTCGCGGAGGAAGACAGAGTTGGTTCCCGGAGGCGAGTGATCGGGCTCGAGATCGATTGGGCACCGCTCGAGGCGCTGTACCTGCCCGAGGGCCTCATGCCCGAGCTACCGCTCGTCCCAGCCCGAGAGCCCGTACCGCTCTACGCGTCACGCGGCGGACGACAGATCGGCCGAGCCACAACGCGCGTGTGGTCGTCGCTGCTGAAGCGCTTCCTCGCTATTGCGACGGTTGAAGCTCCCCACGCGCAACCGGGCATGACCGTCCAGATGGAAGTCACCGTGCGCTATACGCGGCAGCGCGTCTCCGCAAAGGTCGTCCAACTCCCCTTCTTCCGCCCCGACCGAATGCGGGGCTAGCTCTTCCCCTTCCCCCTTCCCTTCCCAAGGCGATGGAAGGGGCGATGAGGGGGCGATGGAAGGGGCGATGCCACCCCTACTCGACCACCTGGCTTGGATAAGAGACCCTCCCCCTGAGACCCGACCCTGAGCGTCAGTCCTGGGTTCTGAAAGACTCTTTTCACCTAGACCAGACCCCGGGCGTAAGCCCGGGGTTTAGAAAAGGTCCCCTACCTAGACCCGACCCCGGGCGTCAGCCCGGGGTTGTCCAGGATAGCCGCACTCCGATACAAACCATCGGCTGCCTGCAGAATCTTCCCCCGGAGACGGGACGGATAATCAGGGCGCTGCTCCAGGAACTCGCGCACGATCTGCGCGGCTCGCGCGGAATTGTGTCCGCCCAGCGTCGCATTGAGCCAACCTAGCGGGAAGAAGATGTCACCCGTGCGTTGGATCTCTTCCACCAGTTCCAGACTCGGCACGATGTACTGCTCGGACTGCTCCGCGCGTAGCGGATGGTGGAGGAACGACAACGCCTCCAGGACCCACGGCTCATGCGCACGGTTGTCCGGATCGCGGAGTGTCTCGAAGAACGCATCGCGCACCGCCGGATCCGCGTCGACCGCGGGCATCACGAACTCGAAGCGCGCGCGGCGATCCGGGTTGGACATCCGATTCCGCTGTGCCGTGAGAATCCGCTCCCACCCGTCGACCTCGCGCACGGCCAGCTCGAGGGCGAGCGTCGCGTAGTCGCGCTCCGCGAGGGGAAGATCCGGCACGGCCTCCTCATAGCGCCAGATCCGCTCGAGTCGGCGGAGGGCGCGATTTGAGGGAATCAGCGATCGGTAGGCGCGGAAGTACGCCGTGCGGGTCGAGATACGGTCGGCACCGTTCACGAGACGCCACAACTGCGCGTCCAGATCGGCACCGATCGCATCCCGTTGACCGGGTGTCAGGTACCGCCAGTACGCGGTGCGCAGGTAGCCCAGGATGCGCTGCAGGTTCAGCTCGACATCTTCCACTCAACATGGCATCCCAGAGCGTGATCCATCCGACCCCCCTGACCATGGGGTCCGCGATCTCCGGCAGGTGCTGCGCCAGGAACGTCAACGACGCCCGATCGGGAACGAACTCGCCGTACGCAACCCCGTGCCCGTTTGCCAGCACGAAATCCGGCATCGGCCGGCCAACGGCGGCGTCGACCGAGGTCACCTGTCCATCGAGCGCCATTGGAATAACCTGCGAGGAATCGCCCGTCGCGAGTATCACGTCGATACGTTCGGGCCAGACGCGCCCCTCACCGCGCGGATCCTCCTGGCGAAGCCGAAGTGCGGCGATGCGTCCATCGCCATCGGCTTCCAGCTCGGTGGTGACGCGTGGCCGGCCCGGCTCTTCCACCCACACGCGACTCCACGTGGCGAGATCGTCTTCGGTACGCGCGTCTAAGAGCGCGATCAGGTCGGGCCAGG
>JAZDCY010000069.1:0-61679 GCA_036679645.1 Gemmatimonadota bacterium
CGGCTCACCCAGATCACTGTGCCGGCGGTCGGAACGGTTCAGGTCTTCCAGAGCCAGGACGCCGCGACGACCGCGTGGAATGTCGACAGCATCGTCGATCCCGACGGGTTCGTCGAGGTAGTGTCCCTATCTTTGTGTAATTGCTGACCCTCGACAAGGGAGAGGAAAAAGAGGAAGCTCCTCGGGTGCAGGTGAACCCGAACTCCGACCGCTGTAGAAGCAGCGATCAGAAAAGGAGCTTCCTCATGAAGGACGTTGGCGAGTTGCCGGTGGTGGCCCTAGCTCGGCGCGAAGGGAGGCCCTCGGTTATTCACAGCTCCGCCGACGTGGTTGGTGTGATCAATGGGTGGGTAGCCTCTACAGCCGACCTTGCGACCCGATTCTGCGCAGAAGTGCTTCCGGTTCTGGGCCGCGCACGGACCCTCAAGCCGCGCACCCTGCTTTACGCTGGGCCGGACTACTGGCGGACGATGGGGTTTCAGGCACCCGGCCCGCCGTGGAGAGACCGCGTAACCGGCCCGGTGAGCCTTCAGGCGAATTCCGCGGGATGGACCGTTCAGCTGTGGGCGGTCGAGCCCGGACAACTGACTGAGTATGAATGCACTCTCCGTCCGGGACAGAGTCTCATGTTGGTTACCATCGACTCCCTACCGGGAGCGGGTGTCCCACCCTACGATCCTTGAGATCCGCGTGGAACTGAGCCACAGGCCGGCCCACGGAAGAGCACGGCGAGGGACACTGAGGGGCCTTCTGGCTCACTCCGCTATCTCGACGGGTCAGCCCCGCCAATGGTATCTTTGGTGAGCCTATGCGTCTTCGAGACCGTGTACTTGAGCTTCGCGAGCCCATTCGTGCTGCTGCCGCGGCAAATGGCGCGCAGCACGTCCGACTGTTCGGCTCCGCTGCGCGCGGGGAGGATACGGCCGGCAGTGACATCGATTTCCTCGTCACCCTTGAGCGGGGAAGGACACTGCTCGACCTCGCGCGGCTCGAGTTGCAGCTCGAAGCGTTGATCGGATGTGAAGTCGATGTCATAACCGAAGCCGGCCTGCGGGAGCCATTACGCACGAGCGCGCGACCCCTGTCTGAAAAGGGCGCCGTCGGGCGCCTCCGGCACATGCTCGAAGCGGCCGATGCCATCATCGGATACACCAGCCGTGGACGAGAGGCGTTCGACCGCGACCCTGCGCGATGCGGTACTCTACCAAATCGTTGTGCTCGGCGAGGCGGCGAAGGCCGCCCTCTCGGCAGATCCGTCGCTGGAGACAAGCCTGCCGAGCGTTGAGTGGTCGCCGATTGCCCGGATGCGTGATCGGGTCGCACACCACTACTGGGCGACGGACCGTGAGGTTGTGTGGCAGACGGTTACTGTTGCGGTCCCGGAACTGCGAGAAGCTCTGGCGGCTGCGCTAGACCGTCTGACGTAGTCCTGCACGCGGTGATGAGCAGGATAGAGACGAAGCTGGAGGCAGGAAGCGTCGAGGTCATTCCGAGCCCGCGTCGACAAGGCCATTCACGCAGGAAGACCCTATCGGGTATGCGGGGGGCTCCAACCTCTATGCGTACGCCGGGAACAACCCGGTCTCATACAGTGACCCCTTTGCGGGTTGCAAGAAGGATGAGGATCCGGACTGCAAGAAGCAGGACGACTGGGCCAATCCGACTGGAAAGGGTAGTTCCGCCCGGGTGAGGCCGCGCTGCTGCTGGATGGTCCGGAGGCGCTTCCGAATGCCTTGACAGCCCCCTCGCCAGTGGCCCCGCGTGACGTCCTAAGTCCAGGGGCCTGGTATTCTCGCGTGGGCCATACTAGGTTACATGTAACCACTTCATTGGAGTGTACATGGGCTCGTCAAAGCGCTCGAACACCTCGCGGGACAAGGTACGGGCCCACCGCGCTCGGCTGCGGCAACAGGGCTTGCGCCCAATCCAGATCTGGGTGCCGGACGTTCGGTCTTCGGCCTTCACGGCCGAGGCACATCGACAGTCCTTGGCCGTCGCAAAGAGCCGTCACGCCGCGGCCGATCAGGAATTCATCGACGCCATCTCGCAATGAAGCGAGGCGAGATCTGGACGGTCGCGGGCGGCAAGGACTACGCGGGCAAGCCACGGCCTGCGGTGATCGTTCAGGATGACCGCTTTGACGCGACGAGTTCGATCACCGTCTGTGCTTTCACGACCGACCCGACCGACGCTCCGCTTTTCCGGCTCCCCGTGATACCCAGCGAACGCAACGGACTGCGAACGCCGTGCAGCCTGATGGTAGACAAGATCACCACGGTCCCGAAGGGGAAGCTTGGATCGCGGACGGGCCGGCTGGATGATGAGGATCTCCTGCGGCTGAATCGTGCGATCGTGGTGTTCCTCGGACTGGCAGGAGGATCGCGCGGGGCATAGAGGCACGATCCGTATCCGGGCGATACGGTGGATGCCGGGCCGCCCATCGAAGAGCGTCGCCACGAGTTGCGGCCTACGTGTCGGAGGTAAGCGCCGCCGACAAGCCCGACTTCGTCCTGCGAGAGACCCAATCATCAACCCTGCGGACCTTTGGCGTAGCGGGCGGTGTGACTCAGTTCCTCAACTCGCAGGGACGCGAGGTGGCGGCCGGGCCAGGCGCGCAGGGCGGGCGCACGGGACCCAATGACGAATGCCCAAACGGCGTCCCCGTCCGCGAGCTCCTATCGGCTCTCTCGGAGGGCACTTCTCGCGGGACACCGTTTTGCTAGACGGAAGGGTAGGAGCGTTAGCACGTCGGGGTCGTAGCCGAATCGGTCATCCCATGGCGTGTGCGCCACCAACACGGGGCGTTAGATTCGGACCATGCCCAACCGAGCGCCGGACTGGCTGGCTCAAGCCCATCGAGATGCCGGGACATTTCACGAATGGGCCTGTTTTGCGGCCCAACAGGCCGCTGAAAAGGCCGTGAAGGCCCTGGCTGCTGCTCTCGGCGGCGAGGCGCGCGGCCATTCCATCGTCGCTATCGCCATGGCCATGCCGAATCCCCCCGGGTTTTCCGTGGAGTTAGTCGACTGCGCGCGGCGCCTTGATCGCTTCTACATCCCCACGCGATACCCGAACGGATTCGCTCAGGGTGCCCCGCAGGACTACTTCACCGAGCGGGACGCCCAGGAGACGGTGGCCGATGCGGAACGCATTCTCGCTTACTGCGCCAGTCACATTTCTTGACGCGGAGTCGGTGCTGGCGCGGCTGCGCCGGGCATCCGAAGCGTTGTGTGCCCGTGACAGCAACGTGCTCGGCGTACTCCTGTTCGGGTCGCTTGCGACGGGAACGGCTACGCCAGGAAGCGACGCCGACTTGCTAGTGCTCCTGTGCAGCGACGCCCGACGGCTGGTTGATCGGATTCCGGACTACAGCCGGCCGTTCGAGATGCCGGGGTTCGGTGTTGACGTTTGGCCGTGGACGCAGGGCGAACTGGGGCGTCGGCTAAGAGGTGACGATCGATTTGCGCGAGAGCTTCTTGAGACGGGGCTCACGCTCGCGGGCACGATTACTCCCGCGTGATGCCCGTCGGCCGGTCCCGCCGGCGCATTGTTAACGGCGGGCACAAATTGCACATGATCGGCGGCCAAAATTGCACACTTGGTCTCGACCGGGCCGAGGTGCGGCGCATGGTTCACCTGTCCTGCTCCCGCTAAGAGCTGCCGAGGTCCATATGCAAGAAAGCCGATCAGCGAACACCTTCGCCTCAGTGAACAGCCGGAACAACTCCTGGTCCAGCATCCCGCCCCCCACCTCGGACTCGAGGATGTCGAGCGCCTTGGGGACCGGTACCGCGCGCTTGTAGGGACGGTCCGATGCCGTGAGCGCGTCGAAGATATCCGAGATCGTCATCATGCGCGTCTGGATGGGAATCTCGGGGCCGTTCACCTTCCTTGGATAGCCGCGGCCATTCAGCTTCTCGTGATGGCCGTACGCAATGTACGGCACGTTCTTCAGCTCTTTGGTCCACGGGATCTGCAGCAGGAAACGATAGGTGTGCGAGACGTGGCTCTCGATCTCGAGCCGTTCCTGCTCGTCCAGGCTGCCCTTGCGAATCGTGAGGAACCGCACCTCGTCATCCGACAGGAAGTGCTGTTCGTGCCCCTCGAGGTCGGTGTAGCCCCGCTCGGCGTACCGGACGAGTTCCTCGAAGTTGCCTTCCGGCAAGATGGTGGGCTCATTCGAGTCGAGCACGAGCTTCATGAACTGATCCAGCTCACCGAGTCGTTTCTCGTGTTTCGAACGGAGGTCGTTCAAGAACTCGGCGTATCCCGTGTTGCCGTGCTCCTCGAGGAAATCGGCGCGCGCCCGCTCGAAGTCGGTGTCCGCAGTGCGGCGGATGAAGGCGAACCGCTGGCGTAGTAAGGCGAGGTCGGTCGCGTACAGCTTCTTGGCTTTGACCAGCACCTGTTCGCGCACGCCCACCTTGCCGAAATCGTGGAGCAGGCCGGCGTACCGGATCTCGCGCAACTCCTCGCGAGAGAACGTCACGTGCTTGTAGGCACCGTCGCCGGCCCGATCGACCGTCTTGGCCAGAGCCACCGTCTTTGACGCGACTCGTCCCGAGTGACCGAACGTCGTCGGGTCACGTTGCTCGATGGCGGTGACAGCCGCCTGCACGAAGCCGTCGAAGAGCATCTCGATGCTGGCGTAAAGCTGGCTGTTCTCAATCGAGACCGCTGCCTGTCCCGCCAGGGAGGAAACCAGTTCCACGGTCCGGTCGTCGAAGCTGATGACCGTCGACTCGAAATCTTCGGGAGCGGTGAGTTTCGCCTCGAAAGTAGACTTGCGGTTCAACAGCTGCAGGACCCCGATGATCTCGTCCTTGTGGTCCGTCATGGGGATCGTAAGCATCGATTTCGTGCGGTACCCGTACTTCTCGTCGAACGATCGGTTGATCGAGTACTCCACATCCGGCGGTAGCTCGTACGCATCGTCAATCATCAGCGGATCGCCGGTAGTAGCCACGTACCCGGCGATACTGGCCTTGCTCAAAGGGATGGTGAACTCGACGAACGGGATCTCGGGTCGCGAGTGGTTCTGCGTGAGTTTGAAGCGGAGCTGCTTGCTGGTGTCCTCGTCCTCCTCGGTCTCCTCTACCAGGTAGAGGCTCCCGGCATCGGCGTTGGTCATCCGCCGCGCCTGCGAGAGAATCAGCTCGAGCAGCGTGTTGAGATCGCGCTCCGTCGTGAGGGCCATC
The DNA here is from genome assembly GCA_036679645.1 of Gemmatimonadota bacterium. Lineage (GTDB taxonomy): Bacteria > Gemmatimonadota > Gemmatimonadetes > Gemmatimonadales > GWC2-71-9 > JADFNB01. Next base: position 5,199 of record JAZDCY010000069.1, read on the forward strand.
CCGATCCGCGTCAGCTCGCTCAACTCTCGGGTGCGGCTCTCTGCCTCCTGACGCGCTTGCGCCGCCTCGGTGCGCGCCGCCGTCTCCCTGAAAGCGGAGCGTAACGAGACCAGAAGTTGCCGCGTCCCAAATGGTTGTGTAAGGAAGGCGGCGACCAAGTCGGCCGGAAGTGCGTCCGGCAGGTCATTCTCGCCATCCTTCCCGATGGCGAGGACGGCCCCACCTTCATCGACGAAGCGCCGCAGGTCCGCAGTCGGAAACCGGTCGCGACTCTCGGCGTCGAGCACGAGCGCCGTTGGCACCTCGCGCATCCTCAGCTCGCCCGGCATTGTGACGTTGACGGCATCGACATGATCCGCGGCGAGCGCCTCGCGGATCGTGTCCGTGGAGAAAGTCGGTGGGTGCAGAAGCACGAATCTCACGGCTGCCCTTTCGACGAATCGGGCTCAGGTGGACGCACGCCTGTCAGCAGGCGCGTGGGACGGCGACTCACCTGATCCGCGAAATGTTCCATAATACGGGCGGCGCGCAATAGCAGGTCCGCGGTCTCACGGATGACGTCCTCGTTCGTGCTGGCGATTGAGTGGGCCGTGGTCACCAGTGTGTCCATCTTGCTGAGTAGGCGACGCGTGTCGGCGAGCGTTGCGGCGATGGAATCCTGCAACGGCCCCACGCGCGGCCCGATATCGGCGATGAGCGCATCGGTGCGCTCGAGATTGGAGTTGAGTCGCGTGAGCGCCTGCTGCACGAGGGGCCCCGTTTGACGCATGAAATCCTGGGCCTGCGTTATGGCAGCGTTGGTCCGCTCCATGAGCGCGCGCGTGTCCTCGAGCGTGGTCTTGAGGCCCGCGTTGAGGTCGGTCGCGATCCCGCTCAACGCGTCGAGGACGTCTGGCGGCCGTTCGGAGACCAGTGTGTCGCCGGGTTGCATGAAGATACCCGGAGGCGGGTTGTCGGGTAGCTGTAACTCGATCACCAGTGGGGCGATGGGCGTCGGTTGTGACAGCACGGCCCGTGTGCCACCCGGTAACTGCAACTCGGCGCCGTTTGGAAAACGATCCTGCATGCTGAGGCGGACGATGAAGCTGACATTACCCTGTTCCAGCACCGGGCTCACCTGCCGCACCCGACCGACACTCAGGCCCTGAAGCACGACTCGTGTGTCCTGAGTCAACGCTGCGGCAGACGCAGCGCGCATGAAGAGATCGTAGCGCTCCTCGCCCAGACCGCTCGTCACGATGACGGCACCCGTCACGACGCCCACGCTGACGAGAAGGAAGAGGCCCACGAGAAAATCGGTGCGCTGTGTGTTCACCTGGAATCGGGTTCGGGTTCGGTTCGCAGTTCACCCCGTACGATACGGTGCCGCACGTCAATGCGGCTGCGCAGCCGGTCGGGCAAGTCCTGACCCGTAATGAAGACCGCGCGGCGCGCTCCCTCAGCCGTTTCGCCACCGCGCGCGATCTCGAGGACCTCCGAGGCGGCGCGGCTGCCCAACCCGTCGAACGGGTGATCCATGATCACGAGATCGGGATCGAACGCGAGGGCACGCGCAAGGCTCGCACGCCGGCGCTGCTCCTCGTCCGCGTCGGCCGGCCGCAGCGTGGCCGCGCCCTCCCTGAGCCGCACCGCCGCGAGCATTATGCGAAGCCGCCCGTCGATCTCACGGGGTGAGAGCGAACTCCCGAACCGGAGCGGGAGTGCGACGTTGTCGGCCAGAGAGAGATTCTGGAGCAGGCCGTCGTCCGCCGGAACGTATCCCACCTGGCGGCGGAACGCGAGCGCAGCGCGGCGGGACAGTGTCTGCACGTCCTGTCCGAAGATCAGCACCCGGCCGTTCGCGGTCTGTTCGAGACCAAGTGCGCGCGGGGCTAGCCCGTTCACGCCGGTCACCGCATCGCCAATGAAGGAGACGACCTGGTGGGCGTGGACCGTCAGCGAAACATGACCCCCGGATACGCCCCGGAGCGGGAAGTTCTCGACCACGAGTGGGTCCGAGGCCTCGATGGGAGCCGTCAAAACGTGAACACGACGAACAGGGCCGAACAGACGAAGATCGCGACGATGCTCAGCACGACCGCACGGCTCGATGCCACGGGCACCTCGGTCGAGCGGCCATGCACCCGCAACCCGTAGAAACTTGGCACGATCCCGATCACGATGCCGAACACGAGCCCCTTCGCAATCGTGAGCACGACGTCGCGCAGCGCGAGCGAGCTGAGCACGATGTCGAAGTACCGCGCGCTGCTCATCCCATTGGCGCTAGCCGCAACGAAACCGGCGACGATGCTCACGATATCGAAGAGAATCAGGAGCCCGAACACCGAGATGATCGCGGCGGCGAGGCGGGGCAGCACCAGGTAGTGCAAGGGGTCGATCCCCATGCCCTCCAGGGCGTGGACCTCACCCATCACCTTGTTGGTCGCCAGCTCGGCAGCAATTGCGGTTCCCGAGCGGCCGGCCACGAGAAGCGCGGTCACGAGCGGCCCCAGTTCACGCACAATGGCGATCACCATGAGCTGCCCGATCAGTTCGGTCGCCCCGAGCCGGCCCAGCTCACGAACGGCCTGCGAGATGACGAGGAACGAGAGGATGCCCGCCAGGACAATGACCAGCCCGACGGCCTGGAGCGCAGTGAACCACACCTGATTCAGTAGGATGCGCCACGCCACCCGCCGGCCGGCGCGTGGAAGTGAGGGGACGGCGGTCAGCGTTCCAAGGAAGAAGCGCGCCAGTGCCCCACTCTGGGCGATCCGACGCGCCACTCCTCGACCAACTGCTGCGATCGGCGCGGTCACGCGCCTAAAGTGCTACCCGCGGCCGAGCTGCTGCAAGGCTTGGTCGACTTCCGTGTAGCTCGGGAAGACCTCCTTGGCCTGGGCGAATAGCTCCGCCGCACGCTCTGTGTTGCCCCGATCGGCGAACAGCAGGCCGCGCGTGTAGAGCGTCACAGCCTCCGCCGGGATGTCGCGGTTCCGGCGCGCTTCACGCACGGAGGCCGGCAGGGCGGGGAGGCTCAGGTTCTGCGTGAGGTTCTCGGCCGCCTCGACCACGATGTCGTAGAGGTCCTCACGCTTCTTGCGCAACCGCTCGGTGCGCACGACCTCGCTTGTTTCGACGTTGACCACCCGCAGGTCGAGTCGGAAATCGCCGTAGAAGTCGACGAACCCGCCCATGATGACGTAGCGTGCGCCGACGATGCGGCCGAGCCGCGCCGCGGTACTGGCATCCACGCGACCGGTTGATCCCAGATCCTGCTCTTCCATGATCTGGCGAATCTGTGTCCGGTCTACCACGCGGAGGGCGGGGTTCTGCGCAAACTCGGTCGTCAGCATCTGCTGCAGGCCGATCGTGAGCGCCTCGAAGTTCTCGGCATCCTGGCCATAGGACCCGCCGTTCTCGATGGGGAACACCGCGATCCCCGGCCGCGTATCCTGCGCCTCGACCGGCTGGGTCAGGGACGCCGCGACCCCGACCACGAGGCCCATAGCGAAAAGGGAACGCCAGTGCATATCTCTCTCCTTCACCTAGAGTGTCAGTTGCAATCCTTCACGTGCCGTGATCACCTCGACGGCGCACGACAGCTTGTCAGCTTCACCGCGTGCTTCGTCGAGAAACCCGTCCATCGACGCATCGTCACGCTCCGGCCGGTGGTGAAACAGCATCAGTCGTTTCACCCCTGCCTCGGCTGCCAGCCGGACGACCTCGACGTGCGACGAATGTCCCCAGCCCCGGTGCTTCTCGAGCTCATCTTCGGTGTACATCGTGTCGTGGATCATCAGGTCCGCGTCCGCGATGAACCCCTCGAGCTCCTTGCGCCATCCGGAACCAACCTCATACTGCCCACCCGCCCCAAGTTCGTTATCGGTGATGTAGGCCAGATCCGGCCCACCACCTTTGGGTGCTAGTCGGTACCCCAGCGTGACACCCGGGTGCCGCAGGCGCATGGCCTGTACGGCGAATCCGTCCACCTCGAACGTCCCGGGCTCCACATGATGCACCGCGAGTTCCGAGGCCAGTTGATCCAGCGGCACCGGAAAGACCACCGGGTTCATTTGATCCCGCAGAATCCGTTCCAGCGCCACCTCACCCTGCTTCGGGCCCCAAATCCGGACGGTGCTGGCCTGGCCCGGAGCGAAAAATGGGAGCCCCTGGATATGGTCCCAATGCGTATGGGTGACCAGGAGGTCCGCGTTCAGGGCGTCCGTGCCCGAAGCAGCCAGCGCCTTCCCGAGCATCCGAATGCCCGTTCCGGCATCGAGGATGACGAGGCGGTCTCCCTTCCCGTCGATCTCGACCGAGACGCAGGCCGTGTTGCCCCCGTACCGGGAGGTCTGCGGTCCCGGCGTCGGGATTGACCCGCGCGCACCCCAGACGGTTAGCCGATACGCCATGGGGGCCGCCCTTGTCCCATCGCTTCCAAGTTAGGAATCACTGGGGAGTTGCGGCTAGCAGAGCGGTCACGCGGTCTGGGTGACATGGCTCACCCGAGTCCTGCCGCCGCCTCTAAAGCGTTGCGGTTCTTGATGATAATGGCCTTTCGCTGTACCTCGATCAGGCCGCGATCTGCAAGCTCCCGCATGGTTCGGGAGACCGTCTCGCGGCTCGAACCGATCATCTGCGCAATCGTATGATGGGTCACCTTCCGAGTGATAATCGTTCCATCGGTCTCGTCGGCAAACTCCAGCACCAGTCGGGCGACCCGGCCAAGGACGTCCAGCAACACGAGCGACCCAATCTTGTCGTCCGCGCGCCGCAGCCGGCGTGAGAGCGCCCGCAGGAGACCCAAGGCGATGCGTGGATGCTTGTCCAGCGCCGCGTGGAAGTCCTCCCGGCGGAGGACCAGGAGCCTCGCGTCCTCCATGGCGATGACATGGGCCGACCGCGGTTCGTCATCGATCAGGGCCATTTCCCCGAAAAAATCTCCCTCCCCGAGCACCGCGAGAATGACCTCGCGTCCATCCTCGCCTACCAGTACCACCTTGACCTGTCCGGTGACCACCACATAGAGCGCGTCGCCAGGATCGTCCTCGAAGAGGATGACGCTGTTGCGGGGGTACGCGCGTTCCCGGGCGAGTGGTGCCACACGCGCCAACTCCTCGTCGGCCAGACGAGCGAAGAGGGGAACGCCGCGCAGCGTGTCGGAGACGGACATGGGTGCGCCTTGGGCGGTGAGATCGGGACGCGCAGAACGCTCAAGAGTATGCCCCACCGAAGGTCGTGTCAATCAACGTGCCGCAGGCGACGCTTGTCGCCAAGTCGATGTCGTGTTTATATTTCCGGACCTTTTCGGTGAGCGGTACGCGGAGTAGGGGCGCACGGCCGTGCGCCCCTAGGGCCGCGCACAACGTCGAGGAACCCGAAGTGAAAGCAGATATTCACCCCAAGTACCCGCGCACCGTCGTGAAGTGTGCGTGCGGCAACACGTTTGAGACACGGTCGACCCTCGAGTCGATCCACGTCGAGATCTGCGCGCTCTGTCACCCGTACTTCACCGGGAAGCAGAAGCTCGTCGATACCGCGGGCCGAGTCGAGCGGTTCCAGCGACGCTACGCCAAGGCCGGCAAGGGAGCTTAGCTCATGGAAGCGCGGCTCCAGGCCGCGCTCGACCGTGTGGCGGAAGTCGAAGAGGAGCTTGCCAATCCGGCAACCGCACGGGACCCGCAGAAGCTGAAGTTGCTCGGACGGGAACATGCCCGCCTCGAACGCATCAGGCAGACCGCAGCGACCCTCGACAAGTTGGAGGACGAACTCGCGCAAGCGCGGGAGTTGTCGCGCGACGCCGACCCGGCCATGGCGGAGCTGGCTCGCGCCGACGTCGATCGTGTTGAGCCAGAGCTGGAGCGGCTGCGGGACGCGTTGCATGACCTGCTCATCCCGCCCGATCCGCTCGATGACCGCGATGTCATCGTCGAGATCCGCGCGGGCACGGGTGGGGATGAAGCCGCCCTCTTCGCTGCGGATCTCTTGCGGATGTACACCCGGTTCGCCGAGCGCCATAAACTTCGGGTCGAGGTGCTCGAACTGTCGGAGGGGAAAGTCGGTGGTGTAAAGGAAGCGATCTTCGTTGTGCGCGGCGAACGGGCCTACGGCATGTTGCGGCACGAATCGGGAGTTCACCGGGTGCAGCGGGTCCCCGAGACGGAAGCGCAGGGGCGCATCCACACATCCGCCGCGACGGTCGCCGTCCTGCCGGAAGCGGAAGAGGTTGATGTCTCGATCGAAGAGAAAGAACTCAAGATCGATGTGTTCCGGTCGTCCGGTCCCGGTGGCCAGAGTGTGAACACCACCGACAGCGCGGTCCGCATCACGCATCTCCCAACAAATCTGGTCGTCACCTGTCAGGATCAGAAATCGCAGCTGCAGAACAAGCTCCGCGCCATGGAGGTCCTGCGGGCGCGGTTGCTCGACCGCATGGTAGCGGAACTGGAAGCCGAACGATCCCGTGAGCGACGCGCGATGGTCGGTACCGGCGACCGGTCGGCGAAGATCCGCACGTACAACTTCCCGCAAAACCGTGTGACGGATCACCGTATCAGCTACACGACGCATCGGCTCAGCGAGATCCTGGACGGTGACCTAGCCGAACTGATCGACAAGCTGCAGGGAGCGCACAAGGCGGAGCGGGTGGCGTGACGATCGAACGGTTTTTGACTGAGGCCGAGGAGCGGCTAGCGGCGGCGGGTGTCGGTGATCCGCGGAGGGAATCGCTCATCCTTTGGGCCGCCGTATCGGGCGTCTCGCCCGGGCAGGCGTGGCTCGATCGGCGCGACGCTGCTGGAGCACGGATGGCCGGCCCGTACGAGGTAGCTGTTCGCCTTCGTGTCGATGGCGTGCCCGCGGCATACGCATCGCGTAGGGCCGCATTTCGCCATCTCGACCTCTATGTCGACGAGCACGTCTTGATCCCGCGACCGGAGACCGAGGGTCTCGTACAGCACGTGCTCTCGCATTTCACCCAGCGACGCCCCTCCGCGTCATCGCCTCTATCATCGCCCCCTACATCGCGCGGGGGCGAGGAGTGGGGCTGGGGAGCGGCCGCCGACATCGGTACCGGCTCCGGCTGCATCGCGCTGAGCCTGGCGCTCGAGGGGAACTTCGATTCCGTGATTGCGACCGACGTATCGGAGGAGGCGCTGCAAGTGGCTAGGCGGAATGGCGGAATGGCGGAATGGCGTAAGAGTGCGGATGGGCATTTTCCGCCCTTCCGCCCTTCCGCCATTCCGCCTGTCGACTTCCGCCGCGGAGACCTCCTCGCTCCGCTCGCAGGGGAACGGCTCTCCGCCATCGTCTCCAACCCACCGTACATCGCGGCATCCGAGTGGGAGGTGCTCGACCCGTGTGTGCGCGACCACGAGCCGCGCGTTGCCCTGGTGTCGGGGATGGACGGACTCGAGCACACGCACCGGTTGTTGGAAGGGGCGCGGGAGGCGCTGCGTCCCGGCGGTCTGTTCGCGATCGAGCTAGATTCTAGACGGGCCCAGGAGTCCTTGCGTATCGCTCGCGAGCACGGGTGGATGAACGCGCGCGTCGAGCCCGATCTCTTTGGTCGCCCGCGCTACCTTATCGCCACGAAGGAGCCGTCGTGATTCATGACAAGGCCGCTGAGCTGGGCCGTCTCATCGGCCAGAGCTCCGAGTACAAGGCCCTCCGCCGCGCACACGAGCTGGTGCGCGATCAGGTCGAGTTGAACGAGAAGAGAGACCGGCTCGCGCAGCTGGCCCAGACTATGGAGCAGACGCCGCTGAACGGCGAGCCTCCGGCAGAGCAGATCGAGGCGTACAACACGCTCCTGAGCGAGATTCAGGGCCATCCCAAGTATCAGGGCGTCATCGCGGCAGAATCCAACTTCGACAAGTTGATGTTCAAGGTGAACGAGACGATCCACGAGGGGATGCAGAAGGGCGCTGAGAGTCAGATCATTACGCTGTAGTGAGGGGGTGCGCGTTGAGCGGTGAGCAGTGAGCGGGATTCTTGTTGTTGTGGAGGGGCCGGAGGGAGCGGGCAAATCAACGCTCGTGCAGGGGGTGGCCCAGCGTGTACGGCAGTCGGGAGCGGACCCGGTGCTTGTGCGGGAACCCGGCGGAACTCCCGTAGCGGAAGCGGCTCGTAAGGTCTTTCTGGATCCGGAACTCGATACGGGTCCGGTTGCGGAACTCTTCCTCGTGCTGGCCGCCCGCGCCGATCTCGTGGCCAACATCTTGCGCCCGGCGCTCGAGGCGGGCCGCATCGTGATCAGCGATCGGTACGACTACTCGACGATGGCATACCAGGTCATTGGGCGTGGGCTGGATCGCCACCTGGTGGCGCAGGCCAACACGCTGGCGACGGGAGGCCTTCGGCCCGACCTTACCATTGTGCTCGATGTGCCGGCCGGGGTGGGTCGGGAACGCCAGGCGCAGGCACAGAAGCGGCCCGACCGGATCGAGCTGGCGGAAGACGACATGCACGAGCGGGTCGCCCGCTTCTTTGCGGATCTTCAAGGCGAGCACATCGTGCACGTGGACGGCACGCGGCCTGCAGTGGAGGTAGAGCAGCGCGCGTGGGAACTAATGGCACCGCTCGTACGCGAAACAATCGGGGCGCGAGCGGGGTTGAAATGATGCACGCACCTCGTGGGGAGTTTCTTGATGAAGAGTAAGAATTTCTACGTTCTCGGACTCGTGGGTTTCATAGCGTTCATCTCGGGCGGCTGGCTGCTTCAGCGTGGCAGCCGCGAAGCGGGCAGCGTCTACCAGCAGGCCCGGCTGTTCGAGAACGTGGTCGCCTATCTCGCGGACTACTACGTCGACCCAATCGACGAACGCGAGATCTACGATATGGCGATCGACGGGCTCCTCCGAGAACTGGACGATCCCTACACGGTGTTCCTCCGGCCGGCTGATTTCGAGCGACTCAACGTGAGTACGACGGGGAACTACGGTGGACTGGGCATCCGTATCGAGGTGAGCGATGGCTGGATAACGGTCGTCACCCCCCTCCCAGACACGCCGGCCGAGCGCGCCGGTGTGCAGGCGGGCGATCGCATCGTCGAGGTCGAAGGGGAATCGACGCACGAGTGGCCCATCGACCGAGCGGTGAGCGTGCTGCGTGGCCCGGCGGGGGAACCCGCCAATGTCCTGATCGTGCGGCCGGGTGTCCCCGAGCCCATTCCTTTTTCCATCAAGCGTGAGCGGATCCACGTCCGCGCCGTGCAGTTCGGAACGGTCTTTCCGGGTGGTATCGGCTACGTGCAGTACGTGACGGTCAGCGCGTCGTCGTCGCGCGAATTGGGGGAAGAGGTGGCACGGTTGCAGCAGGAAGGTGCGACGTCGCTCATCCTCGATCTGCGTAACAATGGGGGCGGGTTGCTCAATGAGGGTGTCGCGGTGTCAGATCTTTTCCTCGACCGCGAGGACGTCGTTGTTGAGACGCGTGGTCGGGCGCCGGGGGCTTCCGGGGTTTTCCGAGCGTCGCGCGACCAGCAGTGGGCGGACATGCCGCTGATCGTGCTGATGAACGGCGCGTCGGCCAGCGCGGCAGAGATCATCGCCGGGGCACTCCAGGATCACGATCGCGCTCTCATTCTCGGGACTCCATCGTTCGGGAAGGGGTTGGTGCAAACGGTCTACGAGCTGGGCCCGGGCCCACGCGCGTTGAAGATCACGACCGGCCGGTGGTATACGCCGTCGGGACGGGTGCTCGAGCGGCCACAGCAGCGACGTCCGGCTCTTGCGGCTGGCGCGGTGGCCGATGGTGAGCAGCCTATTGCGTCTGCGCTCGCGCCGCCGGACTCGGCGCCACAGTTCTTTACGGACGCGGGTCGCGTGGTCTACGGCGGGGGCGGCATCTATCCGGACCGTGCGGTCGAACTGACCAGCCTGAGCGACGGCGAAGAGGAATTCGCGCGGCGGCTCGGCCGGCGTGTCCCTGAGTACCGATCGGTGCTCACGACGTATGCCCTCGACATCAAGGGCGAGGGGAACATCACTGAACCCGACTTCGCGGTCACGCCGGCAATGCGCGGCGAGCTCATAAGCCGTCTCGAGGAGCGCGGCATCGATCTCGATGACGACGTGTGGCGTGGCGCCTCCGAACTGCTCGACCGTGTGCTGGGGTACGAGGTCGCGCGCTACGTGTTCGGCCGGCCGGCAGAGGTCCAGCGGCAGCTCACGCGCGACGCCCAGGTGCAGGAGGCGCTCTCGCTGCTGCGGTTGGCCGCGTCGCCTAGCGAGCTGTTCCGGGTGGCTTCCCAGGCGCAGGAGGATGCGTCGCGGAACTAGCGCCGGCTTGCTATGAACCCCGGGCTGGCGCCCGGCTTGCTATGAACCCCGGGCTGGCGCCCGGCTTGCTAGGAACCCCGGGCTGGCGCCCGGCTTGCTATGAACCCCGGGCTGGCGCCCGGGGTTTGGTCGAGCTGGTTCCCTCCGTGCGCGTGTGATCCTGGGCTGACGCCCGGCTTGCTATGAACCCCGGGCTGGCGCCCGGGGTTTGGTCGAGCTGGTTCCCTCCATGTGCGTGTGATCCTGGGCTGAACCCGGCTTGCTATGAACCCCGGGCTGACGCCCGGGGTTTGGTCGAGCTGGTTCCCTCCGTGCGCGTGTGATCCTGGGCTGACGCCCGGCTTGCTATGAACCCCGGGCTGACGCCCGGCTTGCTATGAACCCCGGGCTGACGCCCGGCTTGCTATGAACCCCGGGCTGACGCCCGGGGTTTGGTCGAGCTGGTTCCCTCCATGTGCGTGTTGGTCAATTGTGTGAATTGATGGGGATGGGTATCGGCTGTAGACTCCCGGCATGAAGATTGGGATCGTTGGGGCCGGGCGGGCGGGGCAGGGTTTGGGACTCGCCTTTCATCAAGCCGGACACGAAGTCCGCCTCCACGGGCGACATCCAAGTGACGTTCCTGCTCCACTTGCGGCTTCCCACACGTTTGGGGGGGATGCCCCGTGGGCCGGAGAGGTCGATGTCATTCTTCTCGCTGTTCAGGATCGCGCCATTCGGCGCGCCGCGGATCAACTCGCAGCCACTGGGCGGTTCGACGGCCGTCAGGTTGTCCTGCATCTGTCGGGCATCGATGACGAAGGGCCGCTGCAATCGCTACACGAGTTGGTGGCCGGGCTCGGAACGATGCATCCGCTTCAGTCCATCCCGGATCCCGACTCCGCTCCGGACCGCCTGCGGGGCGCGCTCGCCGCAATTACCGGCAACGAGAAGGCGGTCGCCGTCGCGCGCGCGCTGGCAGATAGCGTCGGACTGCTCCCGGTCGTCATAGACGTCCGTATCAAGGCTAAGTACCATGCGGCTGCTGTCATTGCGTCGAACTTCACCGTCGTGCTTGCGGCGGTCGCGGAGCAGCTACTGCTGGACTGCGGTTTCGAGCGCGCTACCGCTCGCACCGGTCTGGCTCGCCTGATGGAAGGAACACTGCAGAACGTCGTGGCCGTGGGTGCTCATGATGCCTTGACCGGTCCGGTGATGCGTGGGGACAAGGAAACGGTCCGAAGGAATCTCGAGGCACTGACGCCGGAGGTTGCCCAGCTCTATCGATCGCTCGCCGAGAGTGCGCTGCGGCTGAAGCAACGCGAGCCCGACGGGAGGTAGCACGAGCATCAGTGATGCCGACGTTGCACGCCTGCACGCGGAAGCTCCTCTCACCGACGTGCACGCCCATCCGTCAATGAAGGCGTATCTCTTCCGGCGGAACCTCTGGCGCCACTACTACTCGGGCAAGGCGTTTGACCCGTTCGCATCACGCACGGACTTCCCCACGCTCGAAAAGGGCGGCGTCGGCGTTGTCTGGTCGGCGCTGCATCTTCCCGAGCAACGGTTCTTCAAGGAGTGCTTCGCTCTTGGTGCGGCGGCGTTCCTGGCGATCCCCGTGTACCTCCGTATCATGCGGGGCGATCGCATGAAGCGCCTGCTCGAGATGATGGATGTGATGGAAAAGGAGATCCGGCGCCGGCCCGAGCGCACGGAGTTGGCCACGTCGGTTGCCGAGGTCGACCGTATCCGACGCGACGGCAAGATCGCGTTTGTCCATACGGTCGAAGGCGCTCACGTCCTGAGCGAAGGCGACCCCGAGCGAGACATCGAGATACTGGCACAGCGCGGCGTGGCGATGATCACGCTCACACACTTCTATGCCAACGGGATCGCGACACCGGCCGACGGCGTTCCCAACGATAATTTCGTCAAGAGGGCCTGCTCGTTCAACTTCGGGTTGAGCACGACGCCCGCGCTGACCGACCGCGGCAAGACGGTGATACGCAAGATGATCGCCGAGCGGATAATCGTAGACATCACTCACTGCAATCCGACAGCCCGCCAGGCGGCTTACGCCGAGGTCGCGCGCACGGTGCCAATCGTCGCGAGCCACGTGGGCGTCCAACGATACCGGAACGATCCCTACAACTTGACAGACGATGAGATACAGGAAATCCAGGCCTCGGGCGGTCTGGTGGGTGTCATCTTCATGCCCTACTGGTTGTCGTCGGACCCCGCGGACCATCACGCCGGGCTTCCGATCCTCTGGAAGACGATTGAGCACATCTTCACGGTAACGGGATCGTGGGACCACGTTGCGCTGGGAACGGACTTCGACGGATTCACCGACCCGCCGGACGACCTGCCCGATGCCGGTGCGCTCGGCGCGGTGACACGTCTCCTCCACGACCGCGGCGTGCCTGAGGACGGCATCAGGAAGATCCTCGGCGGCAATGCGCTGCGCGTGTTGCGGGCAGGCTGGCGCTAGCTAGGAAAGGACGATCCCATGGCCAAGGTAATTGTCGGAATTCACGGACTGGCCAACAAGCCACCACGCCGTACGCTCCAGCAGTGGTGGAAGGCCGCGATCGTCGAAGGGCTCCGGAAGAACCTGAGTATCCGCCGCCCCCGGCTACACGTTCATCTCGTGTATTGGGCAGATCTGCTGCACAAGCGCGCGCGACATGAGGACGCAGACTTCGCTTACGATGAGCTCTTCAACACGCAGCCGTACCGGCCCGCCGCGCGGGGGGCCCTTCGGCGCTATGACGACCGCTGGTACGACCGCCCCATTGCCGATGCACGGGAAGCATTGCACAGTGGACTCGAGTTGCTCAAGACGGAACTCGGACTCGACCGGGCGGTGGACGAACTACTAGCGAAAAAACTGCGCGATCTCGCGTACTACTGGGATCCGAAGCAAACACTGCGCGATCGGCACGGGCGGCGGGGAACGGCGCGAGACGTGCTCGACGCCGAGTGCCGGAGCGCGCTGCTGGCCCATGCCGATGACGAGATCCTGCTCGTCGCACACTCCATGGGTTCCATCATCAGCTACAATGTCATGCGCGACGTCGGTCACCCAGCCCGCCGCGGCAAACCTCCATTGGCGGTGTCGCACTTCGTGACGATCGGGTCGCCGCTCGGGCTCCAGATGGTACGCGATTCCACGCGGCGTTCGTGCTGGGACAGGAAGGTCCGCACACCGACCATCGTCACGGAGCGGTGGGTGAATCTTGCTGACCGAAAAGATCCGGTGGCGTTTGACACGCACCTGCGTGACGACTACGGGTCGAACGACCTTGGCGTGCGGGTCGTCGACGACCTCGTCCTCAACGACTACGTTTCACCAACCCGTGTTCCCGACCATCACAAATCCTACGGCTACCTGCGGACGCCCGAGATGTCCGACCTCATCGCCTCGTTCCTGAGCCAATAGTTCCCGGGATACGCGGCATGCCGAGCAAGCCAATCGACTACGCACCGCGGCCCTTGCGGGTACCTGACCGGCGTGTGCGTCTGCGCCTCGACAACCCGCCAGTCCCTCAGGTGAAAGCGGCGTTCAACCGGCTCTTTCGCCGCGGGGATTATTCTGCGTTTCACGATGGACAGGAAATCCCGTGGCCTCGGTATACCACCGATACCGGAAACGGATTTGGCAAGGACAACCACTTCCAGGGCGTGCAGCGCCTGGGCCGCGGCGCGCATCTCGTGGTCTCGGGTAGCGATCCCCACCGTCCCCGGTGCTCTCACGTCTTCATCGTTTGTCTAGCGTCTCGCGCCGCCCGCGGTCCCTGGGGCTCGAATCTCCGCTTACGGTATCGGCCGCCGGAACGGGACAAGATCGTGCGAACGATCGGTATCTCGAGAAAGTACTGGCACGCCGGGGGGCTGAGCGTGTGCGGCGACATCATGGCGTTGGGGGTCGAGGGCAAGAAACGGTCCGATGGGTCACGTGTCCTCTTCTACAGCATGAGTGATCCCGAGAACCTGCGACAGTTTGCCCACAAGATCATCCGCGAGAGAAAGAAGGCCGGCGCAGTGGCTCTCACGCGGCTGGAGAACGGTTTCCTTCTCGTCGCCGTACTCACGCGTAAGACGATCGATTTCTACCTCTCTCGAACAGTCGATTTCTTCGATGGATTCAGCCCGACGTCGGTGACATGGAGAACGGCGGCATTGCAGTTTGGGCGGAGTGGGGACGAGAACTTTGGCGAGTATCAGACGATCAACTTCGTGACTCAGAGCGATGGACGCCTCTTTCTAGTGGGTCTGCACAACACCTCACGCGCGGCGCCAGTCGTACCCGGGCGGGATTACGTGGACCTGTTCAGCGTATCCCTTCCACGCAGCGTGACGCGGGCTACGCCGGTGCTCGACGCGCCCACCATCACGAAGGTTGGCAAGCGGCAGTTCTTCTGTCACGACGGGCAGTGCAACATGGATGGGGCTGCCGGGCTGCACGTGACACGATCGGGCGAACTGGTCATCTATTCGACGTTTCACTGGCGTATGGATGGGGTGGTACGCTTCACCGAGTTCCGCGAGGAGACGCCGTCGAACGCCGTGGCTGTTGCGACGCCGGGCGAGGGATGGGTCGATCTCTTCGAGCACACGCGGTTCGCGGGCCGCCGCCTCAGCCTCATCGGCGAGCATGACTCGACGATTCCTCACTACGGGAAGATCTCGGTGCAAGGAGCAGCGTTCGACGATCTCATCTCGTCCGCTCGCTGGCAGCTACCGAAAGGGACGGAGTACGTGATGTACGAGCACCGTGACTACGAAGGGCGCAGGCTGACCTTACGTGGCACTGGTCGGGTCGAGGAGATCCGTAATCTCGGTAGGGCCAAGATCGGCTCGCGGACGCTCGATTTCAACGATAGGGTCTCGTCTTCGCGCTACGAATAGAGCTGCCGACGACGACATGCGGTTGGCGTTTCCGGTGTGTGGACGGCATCACACGAGACCAAACCCCGGGCGTCAGCCCGGGGTTCACGAGGTTCACTCGATCGGTGGCGTCGTCGCGGGAGGCCGGCGGTGCCTGGTGACGGCCTCGAACCCCGACGCGATCGCAATCAACGTCGGCTCCGACCAGGCGTCACCCAGGATCTGCAATCCGACCGGTAGTCCGTCCCGCACGTATCCCATCGGCACGGTGAACGCGGGGAACCCAGTGTGCGGTGCGAGGTCCTGGCTGTTGTCGCCGTGCGGCGATGTCAGGTCCCCAATCAGACGGGGTGGATTGCTCCACGTGGGGTAGACGATCGCGTCGAGTCGGTTCTCCTGCATGACGCGGCGCACCCCCACCCGCAATCGTTCCTGGTTCTCGCGCGCCGTCTGACAACCGGGGTGTTCGTCCGGTCCCTCCTCGATGCCCTGGAAGAACTGCATCGACGACCGGATGTACGGATGAAACCGACCTGACTGCACGATCTCGTCCAGCGTAGTGTACGGCGCGTCCGGTCCGAGGCTCGCCAGGTAGTTCTCGAGATCGTATTTGAACCGGGGGCACCACCGCTGCCCCAGCGGGATGTCGGCCTGTTCCTGGAGGAAAACGGAATCGACGATCACTGCACCTGCCGCGCGCATCGCGACGATTGCGTCGCGGAAGCGGTCCAGCACCTCGGTGTCGGCGCTCCGCCTGTCGGCCACCTGCCATGACACGCCGATTCGCTTTCCGCGCAGTCCATCGGTATCGAGATAGTCCAGGTACCGCACTGCCCGCCGCGTGCGCGCGCTCTCGGTTACCGGGTCGGCGGGATCGTACCCCGCGATGACGTCGAACACGGCGACCGCGTCCGCGACCGTCCTCGCAAGCGGGCCGCCGATATCGCGATCCAGATAGAGCGGTATGATCCCGTCACGACTCGTGAGTCCCATCGTGGAGCGCATGCCTACGAGCGCGTTGTGGGAGGAAGGGCCGCGTATGGAGTTCCCCGTGTCGGTACCCAGGCCGGCGGTGCCGAAGCTCGCGGCTACCGCGGCGGCGGTTCCACCGCTCGATCCCGCTGGGACGCGGTCCAACGCGTACGGGTTCTTAGTGTGCCCCGGCAGTGCCGAGCCCACGGTCTCGTAGGGCGAGAACGCGAACTCGGCCATGTTCGACTTGGCGAGCACGATGGCGCCCGCCTGCCGTAACCGTTGTACCTGAAAAGCGTCGTCGGGTGGGCGAGATTCCCGCAGCGACGCGGAGCCCGCGGATGTCGGGAGGTCGCCGGTATCGTAGTTGTCTTTCACGATCACCGGGATGCCGTGGAGTGGGCCCGTCAGGCTGCCGGTACGCCTGAAAGCGGCATCGAGTTGATCGGCACGGGCAAGCGCGTTCGGGTTGATCGTTATGAGCGCGTTGATGGCCGGGCCCTGTTTGTCATAGGCCGCGATTCGCGCAAGGTAGTGCTCGACGAGCTGCCGTGCCGTGAGCTGTCCGGCTACCATCGCATCGTGAATCTCGGCAATGGTCGCCTCCTCGATCGTCAACTGATGCGCTTGGTGAACCGGTGTCTGGCAGTGCGCGACCATGGGCACTCCGGTTCCGAGTGTCACGAACAACGCGGTGGCGAGCTTTTTCATCCCGATAGGATGGTCGCCGAGTCCGGCACGTGCAATGCCCCCGCCTGATGGCCGTGGTCTTCGGGCGTGTCTTTCCCTAGCAGGATGGGAGCGCTGGGCGGTGGTGGGGTATGACGGGAAGGTGTCAGAGACTCGTCCGCTGGCACGTTGCCTGGACGGAAGGGAGGGCCACGGCTTGGGAGCGGTTCTGAGGCGATCGACGGTCATTCTCGGGTTGATGGGTGCGGTGACGCCGGCGGGTGCGCAGGAGATGCCACCCGATTCCGCGCCGCGCGGCGAGGTACTCGGCACCGTGCTAGATGCGGCGTCGGGCGCGCCCCTGCGCGGTGCCATCGTGCTTCTGGAGCCCGCGCCGGGCGGGGCCGTGGCACCGGTCGCCGCACGATCGCCGTTCTGGGCGACCGGCCTCACCGCGACCACTAATACGTCGGGCACGTACCGGTTCACCCGCATCCTGCCGGGGACGTATCGGCTGATCGTCCGTCGACTCGGATACCACCCCTCGGTCCTTGCCCTCGAGCTTCGCCGCGCCGTGGCGCTGCGGGTATCGGTCGGATTGACGGTGCACCCTATTCTCCTCGAGGCCGAAGAGGTCGTCGCTCCCGCCACGCTCTTTGCCAGCGCCTCGACGCTAGTCGAGCGCGGCGATCGGTACCGCCTCGATACCGAACTCTACCGCCAGCGGACGTTCGTCGAGAGCGACGTGCACGTGTTGACCTACGCCGATGTAGCCGATGCCGTGACGCTCGGTGAGACCGATCTCTTTCGCGCACTGCACCGTCTGCCGGGGGTGACGACACGCGACGACTTCACGGCCGAGTTGTGGACGCGCGGCGCGCCATGGAGCCACACGCGGATCTACTTCGACGGGCTCCCGCTCTTCAACCCGCTGCACACCGCGGGTGTGTTCTCCGGCATCAACCCCGACGCGGTGGGCGCCGCGTTCTTCTACACGGGGACCCGCAGCGTCGCACTTGGTGAGGGGGCGGCGGGGATCATAGATCTCTCGTCGCGTACGGGTTCAGGACAGGGGCTTGGTGGTGCGGCAGAACTCTCGATGGTGAGTGGACGCCTCGCGCTCGACGGCGGTTTTGGAGGGAGCCGCGGAGGTTGGATGCTCGCCGCCCGCCGGTCGTACGTCGATCTGCTGACGTCGGCCTTTGCCGATTCCGCCGGTCAGATCCCGTACGGCTTTCTCGACCTCACGGGTCGCGCCGACATTTCGGTAGGCGAGACGAGTACGCTCGAGCTTTCCGGAATGTGGGCCCGGGACGACGTCCGGGGCTCAGTGCGCAACCTGCTGCGCGAAAACCAGGGCCATTGGGGCAATGCGGTGGCGCGCGCCACGCTCGCGGCACCCCTGGGTGGTCTCTACACCCGGCACACGATTGGGGTGAGCCGCTACGCCGCGCGGATCGGGCCAGAGAGAGCCGACGCCGGGCGTTTGGCAACCTTCGACTTCGCCGCGCAGCAGGAGATCGCGGTCAGTTACCTGCCAACGGACAATGCAATCACGTACGTCACGTACCGGTCGCGGTTCGAGCCGGCGTCTGGGTCCGCGGCGTGGGCGGCCGGCATGGATGTGAGCCTGCAGGATCAGCGGTACGACGGTCCCGTGCCGCGCCCGTATCCGGTGGCGTTTCGCGTGGACTCGCTCCTGCTCAGTGATCGGCGCGGTCACCTGGCGGTGTGGGGCGAGCGCCGGCTGGTGCGAGGGCCGCTTGCGGTAGAGGGCGGCGTGCGCGCGGAGATAACGGGCCGCGTCGCCAACGTGGGGCGCGTGGCGCTCGCACCGCGGATCAGCGCACGATACGCGGCGTCACCGCGCGCGGCCATCACGGTCGGGGCAGGGCGCTCGTATCAGTATGCGCAGGCAATTGCGCCTGCCGGCCCCGGGGTCGGTCCGGAACTCCACCTGACGGAGGTCTGGGCCACCGCGAACGATACGCTGCCGGCGGTGCGGTCAGACATCGTGACGTTGGGCGGCGAGGGATGGCTCGGCGACGGATGGCTCGGTGCGGTGAACCTGTATGCCCGTCGCGCCACCGGTGTCACGGTGCCATACCCGTTTCCCGGGCCCGCCGACACGCGGCGCCCCCGCCCGGTGTATGCCGTAGCGACCAATCGTGCCCTGGGCGTCGAGGTATCGCTGCGACATCTCGTGGGGCGCATCACGGGCTCGCTGAGCTATAGCCATGGCTCGTCTCGGCTCACGGTTGGGACGTTGTCGTATCCTGCCCCGACTGAGCGTCGCCACGCGTTCGATCTCACGGGGATGATCCGCACGAGCGCTACGTTGCGGTTCGGGGCCGCGGTTACGGTGGCGAGCGGCGCCCCGTTCTCCCGGTATTTCGTGGCTGTGTTGCCGTGTAATGCGCTGACGCAGCCATGTCCCGATACGGTGGTACTCGGGACGACCCGCATCGAGGCGCCGGGGCAGGGGCGCGCGCCCACCTACGTGGCCGTCGACGTTCTCGCCGACTGGACGCGCGTGTTTTCCGGCTGGTCGCTCGGTGTCTTCGTCCAGTTGCGGAACGCGATTGACCGGCGAGGTGCCGTGACGTACGCGGGATCGTACGACGCCTGTCCGGTCGGTGCAGACGATACTCGGGTACCCCGACCGGGCGTATGCGATGTGTTCGATCGCGGGTTGCCGTTTTTGCCGTTGGTAGGGCTGAGTGTCCGGTTCTGACGCCGGGGTCGCCGAGCTTTTTCACCGGTACCGCGACGACCTGTTTCGGTACGTTGTGCGGTTCACGGGCGATCCCGATCTCGCGGACGATGTCGTGCAGGACACGTTCGTCCGTTTGACGGAGCGACCGCCGCCGGACCGCGCCGGGCTCAGGGGATGGCTCTTTACCGTCGCCACCAACCTCGCGCGGGATGCCGGCCGCACCGCGCATCGGCGCCTCAGGCTGCTTTCGAGCGCGCGCTATCGGCTGCCGCACGGCCAGCATCCTCCGAGCCCCGCCGTAGAGGCGGAACGCGCCGACGTGCGGCGACGCGTGCGCGCGGCGTTGGATAAACTGAGCGATCGCGAACGGACGATTCTGCTGATGCGGGAAGAGGGCTTCTCGCACCGAGAGATTGCTGAGGCGGTCGGTAGCACGACGAAGTCGATTGGGACAATGATCGCGCGCGCGCTCAACAAGATGGCGCGCGCGCTGGAACCGGAACGTGAGGAATGCTGATGCATGTAGACGATTCTCTGCTGGTGCGACTGCTGGATGGCGAGACGGACCAGACCGAGCGCCGGGACCTCGAGAACCACCTCGACGCGTGCGCACCATGTATGGAGCGACTCGACGCGTTGCGTGGAGACGCGGAACTCGTGCACGAGGCCCTACGCGTATGGGATGAGGGTGTGACGCGCCGTCGCGGGCGCCTCCCGACGTGGTTCAGGGCCGCGGCGTCGATCGTTCTGTTGTTTGGCGTCGCAGGCGCGGTGCAACCGGTTCGCGCGTGGATCGTAGACGGCGCGCAGGCCATCTGGTCGGTGCTTGCGGGGGACGCACCCATCGCGCAGTCCCCGACGCCCGATGGGCGCGCCGGGCAGTCGCCGGCGGTCGTCTCGTTCGTGCCACGTGACGTCGTGTTTACGCTCGAGGTCGCCGCGCGCCAGTCCGGCGGGACGCTGTTGATCGAGACGGTGGATCGCTCGACGGCGGAGGCAGAGATTTTTGACGGAGCAGGCGGTGAAGACCTGCTGGTGCTCCCCGCAGGGTTGCGGATCGTCAACGACCCGAGTTCACGTGCGCGCTACGTAGTGCGGCTCCCACGATCGCTCGCCATGGTTCGCGTGACGGTGGCGGGCGAGTCCACTCTGGCCCTCGAGCCCGCAGGCGTGACTTCTCGCTGGGAGATCGACCTGGCACCGCTCAACGAATCCACCGGGGTGGACACGGTCCGGGAACAAACGTCTCCCAAGAAGTGACATAGACTCATGAGCTGGCATCGTGATGGACTGCCCGTGCTGCTGGTCGCGCTGGCCGCGAGCGCGTACGGAGAGAGCGACCCCGGCGACCCGCTGATCCCTGTGGACACACTCCCAACGACGCTGGGACGTACAAGCGTGTTGCTGACGGACTCGCCCTTCCCCTTCGATGCGGTGCAACGCGTCGAGGTGTACATCGAGAGTATTGCCGCATCGGCAAGTGCGGATACGGCGGGTGACGTGACCACCGGATGGGTCACGGTTGCGGAACCGGCGGCGCGATTCGACTTGCTCCAGCTGCAACGCGGCACAACCGCGCTGCTGGGGGAGGGAGACCTCCCTGCGGGAGCGTACCGGGCCGTTCGAATGGTGGTGAACACCGATTCCTCGTGGTTGACATACAACGACGGGACACGGGCCGACGTCCAGTGGCAGGTTGCCGGTTCATTTCAGTTGAACGCGCTCGTCGAGGCCCCCATAGATGTGCCCGATTCCGGCGCTCAGATCGTGATCGACTTCGACGTGGGCCGGAGTTTCGTGCGGTTGAATGACCGGGGCGTTGGTGTGGTTGCCGATACGGTGAGCGGAGCGAGGTAGTAGGTTTCTCCAACCAGGAACCTCAAGGACCCCCCATGTCGGACATCACTGAGACGCCTGTCGAGGGCCACGACGGCATCGCCGTCGTCCGCGGCAGCGGTATGTGTCGTGGTTGGAACGGGATCATGTACAAGACGGGCATGCACGCGGGCAACGTCGAGAGCACGCACCTCTCGATGAACGTGGCGCAGATCCCTCCGGGCGGCGTGGCGCGCGCACATATTCACAACGGTTTCGAAGTGATGCTCTACATCCTCGAAGGCCGGGTCCGCCACGAGTATGGCCCGGGGCTGCGCGAGACTGTGGAGAACGTGGCCGGAGATTTCATCTACATCGAGCCGGGTGTCCCCCATGAGGTATTCAACGTGAGCGACACGGAGCCCGTGGTCGCGGTCGTGGCCCGCTCCGATGCGTCCGAGTGGGAGAACATAATCCCGTATCAGCGTGAAGCCGGGAGCCCGAAGCCGTGAGCTGTAGTTGCCGAACGGTTGGCCGGAAGCCGTGGGCCGTATCACCCGGCCGTATCGCGTACCTGGCTCTCGCGGTCGCCTGTGCAGCATGCGCAGGCGATGCTGCCCAGCGCCGCGGACCGCGCGTCGGCGGGGTCGTCACGTACCGCCATGAGATTGCAATGCCGCCCGCGGCGAGACTCGTCGTGGCGCTCGCCGATGTCACGCCGAGTGAAGCAGTCATCCTGGTAGAGGACACGCTTGCCGATCTCGGAGCGAGTCCCATTGCCTTCGATCTCGCATACGACTCGAGCACCATCGATACGAGTCACGTCTACGCGATCGCGGCACGCATCGTCGTGGACGGCGATGTGCTTTTCGCGAGTCCGGTTAGTCACGAGGTGATCACCCAGGGCAATCCGCGGCGAGTGGAGATTCCCATCGAGCCCGCGAGTCTCATGGGACCGCTTCCACGCCGCGCGGCGGACATTGCGGCGCGGTTGCCGACGCTCCACCGTATCGACGGGTCCTGGCAGGACGGCGATGCGGCCTCCGCGATTAGCGCCTACTTCGAGGATGGTGTGCTGCGTTACCTCGAGGAACGGATGACGATTGGCCAGTACGGATCCGCCGTCAACGCCTACTACTTCGAAGAGGGCGCACTCTTCTACCACGAGACGATCAAGCGGGTCCGGTCGGCGGGACAACCTACCGAGGCCGGTGACGAGGTCGCGTTCCGCGTGCTCTTTGGTCCGGACGGCGTGCCTGCCGCCTCCTCGCAGTGGATCAACGGTGAAGCGGTCGAGTTGGACGATGCAGAACTCCAGACAGCCCTGCGCCACGCCGTGGTGATTCGAGAGGCGGCCCTCCGGCTGGCCGCCGAGCGGTCCTAAGCGCCCGCGCAGTCGTTGACGTCGCCCGTCCTACGGGCAGATTCCCCGCACACGCCAACCTACCATCGATCAGGAGCCACCTTATGACGTCCCTACGCGTGCTTCGTGTGTGCGGCCGCGCGCTACCGTTCGGGCTGCTCGCCCTCCTCGCTGCAGGCACGCCGCTGGCCGCCCAGGATCCAGCCGCCGTCGCCGAGGCCATATCCGAGCTAACCTGGAGGCCCATCGGACCGGCCAACATGGGGGGGCGCGTCACGGATATCGTAGGTGTGCCTGGTGATCCCAAGGTCTTCTACGTTGGCGGTGCCGACGGTGGTGTGTTCCGCACCACCAACGCCGGGGTCACGTTCGATGCCTTGTTCACCGATCAGGCGGTCTACTCGGTCGGGGCCCTCGCGTTGGCTCCCTCCGATCCCAACGTGCTGTGGCTGGGTAGCGGAGAAGGGGATCCGCGCAACAGCGTGTCGTACGGCAACGGGGTATACCGCTCCCTGGACCGGGGAGGCACATGGTCACACGTGGGCCTCGATGGAACAGAGCGGATCAAACGGATCGCGGTCGATCCGCGCAATCCAGATGTCGCCTTTGTCTGCGCCCTTGGTCGAGAGTGGGGGCCGAACGAAGACCGTGGCGTGTTCCGCACGACAGATGGCGGCCGGGCGTGGGACAAGATCCTCTACGTCGACGAGGACACCGGGTGCTCTGACCTGCGGATGGACCCGTCGAACCCGCGCATTGTGTTCGCTGCCATGTGGACGTTCCGCCGCCGACCCTGGCGGTTCGACGACGGCGGTCGCGAAACGGCGCTCTACCGCAGCAAGGACGGCGGGGACACGTGGCAGCGCCTCGACAACGGGCTGCCCGACGCGCCCATGGCCCGCATTGGTGTGGGGATCTCCGCGAGCCATCCGAACATCGTGTACCTCATCACCGAGACTCCCGAAGACGGCACACTCTTCCGCTCCGAGGATGGTGGTGAGTCGTGGCGTATGGTGAACGACGACCGCGGCATCAACTTCCGTCCGTTCTACTACAGCGATATCCGGGTCGATCCGAACAATCCCAATGTGGTCTATTCGCTGTCCGGCGGACTCTACAAGTCAATCGATGGCGGGCGCACTTTCGACCGAATCGCGCGTGGCGTCCATGGCGATCATCAGTCCATGTGGATCGACCCACTCGACAGCGATCGGGTGTTGAGCGGCAGTGATGGCGGGTTCCAGGTATCCTATGACGCCGCTGCGAACTGGGATATCATCAACAACGTCACGCTGGCGCAGTTCTACCAGATCGACGTCGACGACCAGGACCCCTTCTGGGTGTGCGGCGGGCTCCAGGACAACGGGAACTGGTGTGGCCCGTCGAATTCGCTGCACAGCGGAGGGATTTACAAGGACGACTGGTTCCGCATTTCCGGCGGTGACGGGTTCTACAGCCAGTCGGTCCCAGGATCTCCGCACCTCGTGTACACCAACTTGCAGGGCGGCGTCATCATGCTGACCGACACGCGGACGGGTGTGACACGCCGCATCCACCCCTATCCCAAGATCGTCGGCTCTGCTGGTGATGCGATGATCGACCACCGCTATCGATTCAACTGGGACGCACCGATCCACATCTCACCACACGACCCTAACACCGTGTACTGGGGCGGGAACGTTCTCTTCAAGAGCGCCGATCTCGGCTACAGCTGGGAGGTGATCAGTCCCGATCTCACGACGGATGACCCGGAGAAGCAACGGGATTCCGGAGGCGAGATCTACAACGACAACACCGCGGCGGAGTTCCACACGACGATTCTCACGATCGAGGAGTCCCCGATCGAAGCTGGCGTCATCTGGGTGGGAACGGATGACGGCAATATCCAGATAACGCGCGACGGCGGGGCGACGTGGACCAACGTACGGGACAACGTCCGCGGCCTGCCCGAGTTCGCATGGATTGCCAAGATCGAGGCGTCGTCCCACGACGCGGCCACAGCTTTCGTGGCCGTGGACAATCACCGCCTCGATGATTTCGCGCCGTACGTCTTCGTGACGAGAGACTATGGCCGCTCATGGCGCAATCTCGCCGAGGGACTCCCGCAGACCGACTACGTCAAGGTGGTGCGTCAGGATCCGGTCGAGTCAGACATCCTGTACGTCGGGATGGAGTTGGGGATCTACGCCTCGTGGGATGCAGGCGAGACGTGGGTCTCCATCCGGAACGATCTCCCGCCGGTCTCCGTGCGGGATATCCAGATTCAGCGGCGGGACAACGCGTTGGTGATCGGGACGCACGGACGGGGCGCGTTTGTCCTGGACGACCTGACACCGTTGCAGCAACTGCCGGCGGCGCTGGCGAGCGGTGCGCACTTCTTCGACCCACGCCGTGCAACGCGGTGGCAGATGGCGAATCGCGACGCCTCGATGGGACAGCGATCCTATCGTGCGCCTAACCCGCCGTCGGGCGCGTCGCTCTACTTCCATCTCGCGACGCAACCCAGCGGACCCGTCAGCGTCGCGGTTGCCGACGCGTCCGGTGCGGCCGTCCGAGACATACGTGTTCGCGAGCCGCATGTGGGTGTGAACCGGGTCGTGTGGGATCTCCGTCATGAGGGTCCGACGCGCATCCGCGGGCAGGATGGAACTCACACTCCGCGTGGGGGATATCGAGTTGGAGCAGACGCTCGAGCTTCGGGGTGACCCGCGCATCGAGATGACCGCCCAGGATTACCGGCAACAGATCGGCGCGCTGATGGCCCTGCGGGAGATGGCATCGGATCTCAATGAGGCGATCAACCTCGTAGAGAGCCTCCGCTCCCAACTCGAGAGCATTCAGGAGGCGGCACGCGCATCGCGACCGGTTGACGGTGGCGATCTTTCGGGAGCACTCGCAGCCGCGATCGACTCACTCGGCGCCGTGAGCGCCACCTATCTGCGGCGGCCGCCACCGCGCATGAACTACCGCCAGCGCCCACGAGTCAGTGAGGAGATTCGCTCCCTCACTCGAGCGATCGGCGGCGTCGAGGCGCGACCGACCGAACCGCAACTCACGCGTGTGGAGGGATTGCGTGACGAGTCGCGCGAGGCCCTGGCTGCGCTCGACCGGGTGCTCGATAGGATGATACGGCCGCTGAATGACCGGCTGGGGGAGTATCCCCGGATCATGGTACCGGCCCGGGGTGGGGGAGAGAGTGTGAGCGGTGAGCGGTAAGCTGTGCGCGGGTCCTGTGAGAACCCGCTCACCGCGTACAGCTCACCGCGTACGCTCACCGGGCGGGACCGCCTGTCGGCGCACGTCGGCGAGCATCCGTTCCATGAAATCGACGCGTTCCTGTAATTCGAACATCTCCGAGCGCATGTCTTCCATCGAGTCCAGGATCCGGTGCCGTTCGTCGTCGGAATCGAGCCGGCGGTCGGAGGCGTGGCCTCCTTCCCAGTTGACGATCCGTCGGTTGTCAATGTCTCTAAACTCACCGGCCGCTATCAGAATGCAGTCGTATGCCCACCAGAGGCCAAAGCCGCCGCCGGTGAAGAGCATCCCGATGGCCGTTCCGACCTTCCCGGCGTAGAACCGGTGGCCGCCGAAGAAACCAATGAACACGGCCAGCACCATGGCCACTCCACGCGACCGATCTGAGGTGTCGTCCATCTGCCAAAGCTAGTGTGGCACGCGGTCTTGTGTGAGATGGGCCACCGCGATGTCGGGTACGCTCACCGGCACCAACCTGATGCGTTGGCGAGCGTGAAGAACCGGGGCATTGCGCTTTCGGTCGTTCGTGGGTGGCGATGAGGGGATGAGCGAGCCCAACTTGCGTGCTCGGATACCAGCAATCACAACCTGTGGGGTAGCGATGAGCGAGTCTGCTGAAGGGACGGGTGCAGGGGCGAGTTTCAACGGTCTCGTCGCGGGACTAGCAGCGTCGGCGATCGCCGGTCTGCAACAGGTGGCTAGCACTGAAGGGTCGGCGGATCAATCTGAGATGGAGGCCGGGCCGGGGCTCGCAGGCGTGCGACAGGTCATCGACATGCTCGTGCTGCTGCAGGACAAGACACGCGGCAACCTCGTGCAGGAGGAACAGCAGTTTCTCGATTCGACCGTGGCCGATCTCAAACTTGCCTTTGTGAAGGCCGCCGATGGGACCAAGACGGGTTGACGGCGCCGGGGGCAACAACTGATCCAGATCGGCGCGGTATGGCATCGTAATCGCTTGTGGGACAATGTCTTAACTGCCCAAGCGCTGATTTGCATGCCGTGACGACCCGGGCGCCAAAGACAATATTTCGACGCTTTACTATCTGACCAAGAGTCCACAACTTGTTTGTGCTTACCGAGTTGCGAGGGTGTATACTCTGACGTGACCTCCCATCTGTCCTTGCGCACGGGTTGCCGGTGACCGATCAGACCGACAGTAACGGATCTGCGGTATTCTCGGAGCTGCTTCAGGGCGGGCTCGGACTCGCTTTGGAGTCGATGCCCCTCGGTGTCACCATCACCGATCTCGATCGGCGCATCCTCTACACCAACCCGGCCGAAGCCTCGATGCACGGCTACTCGGTCGACGAACTCCTCGGGCAGCCATCGCGCATCTTCGCGCCACGGGGGTACGCGCGCGCCTTGCCGCGACACGAGTTGGGTACCGTGGCGCCCTGGCAGCGCGAGGCCATCAACGTGCGGCGAGACGGATCGACCTTCCCGGTCCGGCTGCAGTCGCGTGTCGTGCGGAGTACCGGCGATCAGGCAGTGGCGATCGTCACTACCTGTCAGGACATCACCGATCATGTGCGCAGCATCAAGGCGCTCCGGGCCAGCGAGCAGCGGTACCGCAGCTTCGTGGAGCGTGCGGCACACGGTATCTATCGGGCGAGTCCGGAGGGTCGCTTCCTGGAAGTGAATCCCGCCCTGGTGCGTATGTTGGGGTACGGATCATCGCGGGAAGTCCTGGGACTCGACATTGGGAGAGACGTGTTCGAGGATCCGCGGCAGCGGCAGCGGCTCCTGAGGCAGGTCCGTGACGGGAAATATCGGACCGGTATCGAGGTACGGTGGAAGCAGCGGGATGAGTCGATTATCGATGTCCGTCTCAGCGGCACGGCCATCTACGACGCGCAGGGCCACTTCGAGTACGTCGAGATGTTCGCCGAAGACGTTACCGAGCACCAGTCGTTGCTAGCGCAGCTCCGCCAGGTGCAAAAGACAGAACTCCTCGGGCAGTGGACGGGCGGGATCGCTCACGATTTCAACAACATTCTCACCGTGATCATGACCAACGCCGAGCTGGTGGGTTCGGCGCTCCATCCCGAGCAGCAGGACCTCCGCGAGGAACTCGACGGACTACGCGGTGCCGCCGTACGCGGGACGCTGCTCGTGCGCAAGCTGTTGGGATTTGCCAAACGCGGGCGCATAAAGGAGACCGTCGATTTCCAGCGCACGCTCAGCGATCTCATCGAGACCGTACGGCGTTTGCTTCCTGAGACGATCGAGGTGGAGTTACACCATGGTGGGCGTTTGCCCAAGGTCCGGGCGGATGCCGGTGTCGTGGAGCAGATTCTTCTGAACCTCGCGACCAATGCGCGGGACGCGATGGAAGGCGGCGGCCGACTCGTCTTCGAGACGTCGACGCGCACCGTGCAGGCCGAAGATCTGCCGGAAGAAGGGTGGGGAACGCCCGGCACATACGTTTGCATCGCTGTACGCGACAACGGAATCGGGATGGACGCGAAGACTCAGAAGCAGGTTTTCGAGCCGTTCTTCACGACCAAGGAGCCGGGGGCCGGAACGGGGCTTGGGCTGGCGATGGTTGACGGTCTGATGAAGCAGCACGACGGTTTCGTGAACATCGAGAGCACGCTCGGTGCTGGTACGGAGGTGACCGTCTACTTTCCGGTAACAGATCGAGTTGACGCAGAGCCGGAAGCCCCAAAGGCCGCGCCGGCACCGCGGGGCGGCTCGGAGACGCTGCTCATCGTGGAGGACGAAGAGGCGATCCGCCGGGCGACCAAACGTCTCCTCGAGCGCCAGGGATACACGGTCCTTCTCGCTGCCGATGGGGTCGAGGCTCTCGAGTTGATAGAAAAACGTCCTGGAGACGTGGATCTAGTCATCACGGACTTCGTCATGCCACGTATGACCGGTCCGCAACTGTACGACGCGGTGCAGCGACGGGGGCTACCCACGCGCTTCATCATGGTGAGTGGCTACTCCGAGGACGCTGACGAAACGCGCCATGCGTCCCGTCCGGACGTTCCCTTCATGCGTAAACCGTGGGTACCTGCCGCGTTGTTGGAGCGCATCCGTGAGGTCCTCGATACGGCACCCCGCTGACCGGCGTTACGGCGTTACGATGCGCACGCCTTCCGGCACCACGAATGTCACTTCCCGACGGGGAACGGCCGCTCCCGGCTCGATCGCGATCAAGACGAGCGTACGCCGCTGACCGGACTCCTCGACGAGAGCCACACGGCGCAGCAGGCCGGTACGGCGTGAGATGCTGATGGTGGCGCGGCGGAACCCGAGCCCGTCCTGTTTGGGTACCAGTCGCACGACATCCACGAGGTCGGCGGCGACGCTATCTGTCCCGACGTAGGTCGCGTCATAGCGCTCGAGAGGGTTATCCACGAACTGCAGAAAGATGTTGGGCGTTGCGGCTCCGTACCGCGGGATCGGTTGCCGCAGCACCTGATTTGGTACCGTACTGGGCGTAAACGCCCAGAGCCACTCACCATCGACCACGATACGATCGCCCTCGGGGTGCTCGAATCGCATGGCGAACCGATCGGGCGGTACTAGATAGAGGACACCGCGCGTGGTCTCCGGATCGCCCAGCATGGGGTTGGAGATCGTCTGGCGAAAATCTGCACGAAGGCTGGTGAGCGACTCATAGGTGCGCCCGGCGCGGTCGAGCGCCGCGGTGGCATCTTGCGCAGCCGCCTGCCGGATCAGGCCGCCAACGGCGAGCGCGGCAAGCGTCGCGATGCCGACGCGCGTCGGCCCGCTTCCAACTATCCCAGCCATCCCGACCATTCCGTCAGCTCGTCCTAGGGCCTGATCACGTCGGCCGGCTGGAGGAGCGTCCGCCCGATGGCTTCCGCAATCACCGCGATCTCGCGGATGAGATCGCCGAACTGGTTGGGATATAGACTCTGCGCCCCGTCCGACAGGGCGCGGTCGGGTTGGGGATGTACCTCGACCATGACGCCGTCGGCGCCGGCGGCAATGGCCGCTCGGGCCATTGGAATGACGAGAGAGCGTCGGCCCGTTCCGTGGCTCGGGTCAGCGATGATGGGTAGGTGTGACAGCTCTTTCACAACCGGAATGGCCGCGACATCAAAGAGATTGCGGGTGGAGCCGTCGAACCCGCGGATCCCCCGTTCGCAGAGGATGACGTCGTGGTTGCCCTCGGCAAGCAGGTACTCGGCGGACAGGAGTAGTTCCGTGATCGTCGCCGCCGGCCCGCGCTTCAGCAGAACGGGTTTGCCGATGCGGCCCGCATGTTTGAGTAGCGAGAAGTTCTGCATGTTGCGGGCGCCGATTTGGATGATGTCGGCGTATTCGGCGACGAGGTCGATGCCCTCGATGTCCATCGCTTCTGTGACGATGTGTAGCCCCGTCTCCTCGCGCGCGCGCGCGAGCAGTGCGAGGCCTTCCTTGCCCAGACCCTGAAACGAGTATGGAGAAGTGCGCGGCTTGAAGGCACCGCCGCGAAGAAGCGCCGCGCCGGCGTCGCGCACCTTACGGGCGGCATCGAGGATCTGCGCCTCGGACTCGACCGAGCAGGGCCCCGCGATGACCACGACGTCCTTGCCGCCGATGACCAGCCCGTCCGCCAGTCGTACTTCGGTCGCGTCGGGACACCATTCCCGTGATACCTGTTTGTAGGGTTGGGTGACATGGATGATCTCGCGGACACCCGGAAGGGCGGCCAAACGTGAAGCATCGACCCGGCCGTCGTTGCCCACCAGGCCAACGGCGGTGCGCTGGTGGCCGGGCATGGGGCGGGCTTGATACCCCAGTTCGGCGATGGTATCGACGACGCGCTGCACCTCGTCTGGTCCCGCGCCGTGCTGCATGACGATCAACATGTTGCCGCTATGCCTCGATCGTAAACGTGTCGCCGTCGCGTGCCGCGACGACAGGTCCACCGAACATGTCGGTGGCCGTGGTCTCGGGGTGCGCCGACGCGACTGGCGGATAGAAATGCGTGAGCACGAGCTTCCGTGCCCGGGCCTCTCGCGCCAGTGCCCCCGCCTGTGCGGGAGTCAAATGTACGTCGAGGGCGCGGTCAGCGGGCAACGAGCACTCGGCGACCAGGAGATCGCACCGCAGCGCCCAAGCGGCCAGGGCCGCCGACGGGCCGGTATCTCCCGTGTACACCACGCGCACCCCACCGTGCCGGATGCCGTAGGCGACGCTCTCTTCAGTATGGGGGGTCGGGAACGCCTCCAGTTCGACCGCGTCATCCAGGGCGAGCGGGCGCTCCAGCGGGATCTCGATCACCTCGAGCGGATAGCCGGGTGCCTGCACCCAGTCTCCGAGTGCGCCTCCTAGATGAGCCAAGCGACCCGCCAAGCCGACCGGCCCGATCAACGTGAGCGGGGCGTCGCGGGCCGGCTCGATGCCCCATCGGAGCGCAAGGAGCAGGTGAGGAAGTTCCCCCCAGTGATCGGTGTGGAAGTGTGTGAGCGCAACGTGCGTGACCTGATCCCACGCGACTCCCAGTGCTGCCATCCGGTGTAAAGCGCCGGCACCGCAATCGAGCAACAACGAGACGGGTCCTGCTTCCACCCAGTGGGCGGGCGCGACCCGATCCGCCGCCGGGGCGACGGTGCCGGACCCGATCACACGAAAGCGAATCACGGTGGACCGAGGAACACGACGCGCTTGAAGAACGTCCCATCGGAAGTCGCCAGCTTGGCGAGGTATACGCCTGGCGGGACGAAGGTGCCGTCGGCGGTCGTGCCGTCCCACTCGAGTCGCGGGTCGCAGCGACCGCCAGCGAACGCGCTCGGGCGGCCGTAACGTCCCGGCAGGAGGAACGGACCCAACCCGTCTGCCGGAATCAACGTGCGGGCGATATGGCCGCGCAGGTCCAGGACGTCGAGCCTGACGACGCCGTCCACCGCCAGGTCGAACCAGAAGCACGTCGCCGACTGGCCGATGGCCGTGTTTGGGAACGGGTTCGGAAAATTCTGGAAGAGCGCCGTGACGGGGGGAGCGGTGTCATCCACGATGACGAACGTGCCGCGACTCTCTACGGTGACACTGTCGCTGCCAACGTGGGCGGTCACTCGCCAGCGATACGGCGTGTTGCGTTCCAGGTCGTGCTCGGGCGTGAACGATGTCGTCGTGATGCTGTCGCCGAGTACATCGACGTCGCCGTCCACAGCGCGCACGACCGAAACGGAAAACAGAAATGGCCCAGGAGGTGACGCGACGTCCGGACTCGACCACGTAAAGGTCGGCCGGAACTCGCGAGTCGTCGTGCCGCCCGGGTCGTCTAGTGCTTGCAGCACGACCCACTCGGGCGTCTCGAAGAGCGTGTCGCCCCGCACGACAGCCTTCACCGAGTCCGCTGAGGTTGCGGTGAGCTCGACGGCGAGAGGGGTGCCGGGTGCCAGTGGGCTCAGCAACGTAAAGGTCGTATCTGGCAGCGTGATGTCGGTAATGATCCGCGCGAAGGCGGTGTCCTCTCCCAGCCGCAACCGATAGGACATCGGCTGCGCAAACGCGGGTGTGTTGGGGACCGACCAGGTGAAAGTCGGCGTGATGGTCTCGAGCACGGGTGGCCCCGGCGGGAGCAAAGTCACCCCCTGGGGGAACGTGACGGCGCGCAGGAGATCAGGACGCCCCCACCCCCGGTCGTTGTCGGGAGCCTCACGGTTATCGGCGGCGTTGCGCAGCGCCTCGCGAATCGCGATCGGTCCCAGGCCGGGGTGGATCTCCTTGAAAAGGACCGCGGCGCCCGCCACGATTGGTGTGGCGAACGATGTGCCGTTGACGCGATTGAATGTCACGAGGCCGGCGTTCGGCACCGCCACCCACACGGCTACGCCCGGAGCGGAGAGATCGGGTTTGATGCGACCATCGGCAGTTGGGCCCCGTGAACTGAAGACTGCCACCGCCCCGAGAGAATCCTCGGCACCCACGGCGATGACCGAGTCGGCGTCCGCTGGCGTGATGAGCGAGGTTGCGCCTTCGGCACCCTGGTTCCCGACGGCCGTGACGATCAGGATGCCGCGTTCGGCGGCAAGGTCGGCCGCAACGGTCGTGACGGCGATGTCACCGGTCATATCACTGGGTCCGTATCCGGTGAGGTCGTCGAACAACGTGTAGCCGATGCTGGAGGAGACGATATCGACGCCAATCGAATCGGCCCACTCGAGCGCGGCGACGTAGTTGTCTTCCTCCAACCGCGTCTCTGATCGGACGTCTTCCGTCTTGGCCAGCAGGTACGACGCGTCAGGCGCAATCCCCAGGAGCGTGTCGGGCACGTTGGCTGCCAGGAGGGACCACACCTGTGTGCCGTGAGTCGATGCGTTCACCGCGTCGCCCACCTCGTTTCGTACCACGGAATCATTGAACACGAAATCGAATTGTGCGAACACGATGGCGGCCGCGAACAGTGGGAGGTCAGTCTCGAACCCAGTATCGAACACCGCGATTCGAACGCCCGCACCCCTCACCCCTCGCTCGACGACTGGCAACATATTCAACCGGCGCAGCGGCATGGCCGATGGGCCGTACACCGAGTCTTGCGTAGGTGCGGCGAGCCCGAACGCTGGCGGGGAAGGCGTGGGGATCGGTGTGCGCGGTCGCCTGAAACGACGCACCAGTTGGATGTGGTGAAGATCTGTCCGTGCGAGCATCGCCACCACCGTTTCCCCCTCGAGATCAGCGGACACGGCGTGGAGCCAGCGGCTGGTGCGGCGCGGCCGGCCTCCCGCCGCAACCACGGCGGAGTTGATGACGCTTAGGTCAGCACTTGGACGGGCGAAGAGCCATACGGACAGCGTGGTATCGATGCGAGCCAGCCGTTCCACGATAGGAGAAACGGTCGGTGTCTGAGCTGGGAGTCCGGGGGTGACGACCACGAGCGCGCAGACGCCCAGGACGGCGCCGGAGCGTGTCACGCTAGACCAATTCGAGCTCGCCGAGCCGGACACCCACGATGGTGGAGACGCCGGGTTCTTGCATCGTGACACCGAAGACGGCATCAGCGACCTGCATCGTGCGAGGGTTGTGTGTGATGACGATGAACTGGGTGTCCTGCTTGAACTCGCTCAGGAGGCGGATGAAACGTACGACGTTGGCATCGTCGAGCGGCGCATCGACTTCGTCGAGCAAGCAGAAAGGGCTGGGCTTGGTGAGGTAGATCGAGAACAGCAAAGAGATGGCAACGAGTGCGCGCTCGCCCGATGACAGAAGGTGGATACGCTGCGTCCGTTTGCCGGGCGGCGCGGCATGAATATCGATCTCGGACGCCAGCGCATCGCTCGGATCGGCCAAGCGCAGGTCACACTCGCCGCCTTCGAACAGCGTGCGGAAAACGTCGTGGAAGTTCTCGCGAATGGCATCGAATGTCTCAACGAACATCGCCCGCGCGGTCCGGTCGATCTCGTGCAACGCTTCGCGCAACTTGTCTCGCGCTTCGACCAGGTCCTCTCGCTGTGACGTCAGGAACTGGAGGCGTTCGGTGGCTTCCGCGTGCTCCTCGACCGCCAGGGAGTTGACCGGTCCCATTGCCTCGAGCACCGCCTGCAGGCGCTCAGCCTCGGCACGCAGCGCGTCCAGGTCCCCCTCGATGTCTTCCGCGGCCTCGAGCAGAACGTCAATGGGTTTGTGCCACTCACCCTCGATGCGCTCCACGAGTGCCTGCCGCCGCCCATGCAACTCGGTGTGTGCGAGTTCTGTCTGGTGTGCCTCTTCGCCCAGCGCGGTCTGCCGAGCTCTGACCTCGTCGAGTTCCCGTTCCGCCTCCGCGACCCGCGTATCCGCTTCCCCGACTGCCCGTTCCGCTGCCACGGCCGCCTGCTCCAACTCCTGCACGGCGACGCGCCGCTCCGCCAGCTCGTCGGT
Organism: Gemmatimonadota bacterium; assembly: GCA_036679645.1. GTDB lineage: Bacteria > Gemmatimonadota > Gemmatimonadetes > Gemmatimonadales > GWC2-71-9 > JADFNB01. The sequence continues at coordinate 39,943 of JAZDCY010000069.1, forward strand.
CCATTCCTGGCGCTCCCGGGACAGGCCGCCACTGTCCGCCTCGATGGCGGCGAGTTCCTCATTGAGCGCGGCGATCTCGCGACGGGCCTCGGCCAATGCCCGCCCGGCGAGTTCCTCGCGTTCGCGGGCCGCATCCTCGCGCGCGGAGACCTGCGCCTCCTCGACCTGCCAATGCACGCGCCGTTCCCGAGCGGCCTCCTGTTGCAACTCCACCTCGGCAAGGGAAGCCCGTTTACCAGCGAGGTCCTCGTCCAGCCGCTGCCGCCCGTCTGTCGCTCGTTCGGTCTCGTCACTGATTGCGCCCAGTCGGTCTCGCCGCGTGCTTATCCGCTCGGTCAGGCGCGAGCATTCCTCTTTTCGCGCCGCCACCTCGCGCTCGACGCGCTGTAGCAGTCGACCGGCATCATCGAGTGCGCCCTGGGCCTCCCGGTAGGCCGCGCGAGCCTGTTCGGCGTCCTCTGTTGCGGTCTCGAGCGCCCGTTCGGCGTCGCCGTGTGCACGCGCCGCCTCGTCCTGCTGGCGGCCCAGGTCATCCACGCGTTCCTGCACCACGCGCAGATCGGCACTGAGGGCCTCGAGGCTGGCCCGACGGGCCAGCGGACCCGCGCCATCGTCATCTGTCGCCAACACTACGGCGCCGTTGGGGCGTCGTATTGCTCCAGGGTCCAGAATGTCATGGTCCGCGAGTAATACGCGAGTCCACAACGCCGCGGGCCCCTCGGTGGTCACCTGCAGGGGTGAACTCCCGGTCGGCTGGCGAATGGTCGGCCCGGTCGCCGGGAGCAACACTAGCGGACCCGGCCGCTGGGTGGCGTGCCAGCGTCTGACGTCGGCGACCACTGCATCGTCGCGTACTAGTACGGCGTGTAGCCATTCACCGAAGAGCCGTTCGGCGAGCACCGCGTCGTTCTGGGATGTTCGCACGAAGTCGCTCAGCGGTCCAAGCACGGCGTTGGGACCAAACTGATCGCGCACCTCGAGCAGCTGCCGGGCCGCGGGTGCGAGACCTTCGCGATCCCGCTCCAATCGCTCCAAGGCGTCGCGCCGCGCAGCCAGCCGTGCCAACTCCTCTTCCGCCGCCCGGCGTTCCGAGCGTACCGCGCTCTCGTGCTCTCGTGCCGCCGCCAGAGCGTGACGAGCCCGCTCCGTCTCGGTCTCCGCGGCGCGCTCGGCATTGTGCCGTTCGTCGCCGAGCGCGCGGGCCTCGCGGACTTGGTGCCCGGCCGCTTCTCGCTCCGCCTGGAACTGGGCGCGAGCGCGCTCGGCCTCGGCGAGCTGTTTCGTGAGATCCCCGAGGTCGCGTTCAAGCGACTCCTGCTCACCAGCAAGCGCGCGCGCATGTTGTGTGTGAGCGGCCAGGCGGTCTTCGACACCGGTGACCGCAGCCCGCGTTGCCAGCAGGCGTTCGCGCGCCTCCGCCTCCGTGGCGGTGCGCAGGTCCAGTTCACCCTGCACAGATGCCCGCGCCTCGGCGGCAGCATGCCGTTCGTCCGCCGCGGCCGCCTTGTCGCGCTCTGCCTGGGCCGCACGCTCCGCGGCGTACGATCGTTCGCTCTCCGCGCGCGCTGTCCGCGCCGTCGCGTTCTGCAGCTTCTCGCCGGCGACCTTCAGGTCACCCTCGAGTCGCTCGATTTGCAGGCGGCTCTCCGCCAGGCGGCGCTCCATCTCGGTGCGCCTCGCCTCGGCGGTGTGCCGCGCCTGAAAAGCCGCGTCGCGTTCCCGCTCGTGGGCGGAGACCTCTTGGCGGACCTCGGGAATGCGTACGCGCATTGTGTCCCGCGCGGCGTCCAGCTGGACCGCTGCCGCATCGAACTGCGCGAGATCGCGTTGGGCCAGGGTTATCACGATATTGAACCGCTCGCCCGTGAACGTGACGTGCCGTTCGGCTTTGCCCCGCTGGCGTGCCAGACTGCGCACTTCACGCTGCACTTCACCGATGACATCGTCCAGGCGAACGAGATCTTCGCTGGTGTGTTCGAGCTGACGCTCGGTAGATGTCTTGCGGTCGCGGTAGAGCCCAATGCCGGCCGCTTCCTCGAAGAGCGACCTGCGCTCCTCTGCACGATCCGAGAGGAGGCGGTCGATCATCTGGGCTTCGATGACCACCCCCGCATTGCTCCCGAGCCCCGTACCGCGTAGCAGGTCCTGCACGTCACGCAATCGCACCGAGCTGCCGTTGATCACGTAGTCGCTCTGCCCACTTCGGGACAGACGCCGGGCGACGTCCACCTCGCGGTATGAGATGGGGAGCATTCCATCTTCGTTGTCAAAGATGAGCGACACTTCTGCCAAATTCACCGGGCGATGTTTCGCTGCGCCATGGAAGATCACGTCTTCCATTGTCTGCCCGCGCAGGAGCCGCGCGCGCTGCTCGCCCAGCACCCACCGCACGGCGTCGGAGATGTTCGACTTGCCGCACCCGTTCGGCCCCACAATGGCCGTCATCCCTTCGCCGAACGGAAGTTCGACCGGGCCGGCGAAGGACTTGAAGCCCGTCAGGCGAATGCGGGTGAGTTTCATCTAGCCGTTCCGATGCGTATGACGAGAGTTCCGCGATATCCCGCGGCGAGAAGGAGCGACGCGGCGTCCTCGGCTTGGCGGGCACTCTGGAACGCTCCCACGAGCAGCCGGTACACCCCATCAGGCCCCGCCACAATGTAGCCGGGAATACCGCCTTCTCGTAGCCCCGCCGCCGCCGCCACGGCATTCTCCCCAGACCGGAACGTGTTCACCTCGAGCGTGCGGGGCGTCACCAGCACTGCACCCTGTTCCCGTCGCACTAGCCGGGCGTCCCACAGCTCGGCGCGCGTGGCTTGCGCGTCGGCAACCGTCAGATAAGCCCCGACCATCACCCGATGCCACAACCGGGCGGGCGTGCCCACACGCACGGGGGTCACGTAGGCGAGGTAGCCCGCCTCATCCAGCGTGTCGATCAGGGCAAGAGCAGCTTCCATCTGGTCGAAAGCCGCAACTTGTAGAGTGTACGGCAACGTATCGGGTGCCGGGACGGGTTCTGCTGGGGTCGTGCGGGCGGGCTCCGGAACGGCCGCGGTATAGACGGCAACGTCCCCCACCCCACCGGAATCGACGGCCGCCGGAGGTGCTGAATCGGCGACCGCTACCGGTTCTGGCTTCGGCCCAGGTGAAGGGGACTCGAGTCCGCGGGGCCGGACGATGAACCAGTAGCTCGCCGCCACCGCCGTCAGGACGGCCAACGTGGCGGTCACGACAGTGCGCCACCGCGCTCCACGGGCACGCGCGATCGGGGCGGCCGGCGGTTCGCGCACCACGCCCCAGACGCGCTCGGCAACGGGTGTCCCCGCCGGCCAATCGCGGGCCAACAAGAGGACGCGGTCGGGTCGTACGGCGAGGTGCGGCAGCGCGTCCCACGGAAGAAACAGGAACAGCATCGCTCCCTGGCTTGCGAACCCGCGCTGCAGACGCTGCCAGCGCTCATGTGACCAGATAGCGATCGGGTCAGAGGGCGCTGTACCCACCGGGATGTAGTAGAGATCCGGTTCCTGCTCGCGGGCGACGTGGGTGAGCGACGAGCCGAACTCGAACGCGTCCACAAGCCCTTCCTGGCCGGTCGCGACCGCTCCCGGGTCGAGCGCCGGGTGATCCACGCCGGCGTCGATTAGCGCGATGCGTCGGGTCCCGCACGCCGCGCGTGCAAGCTCCCACGCGACGTGCGCGGCCCACGCCCGGTCCTCGCTGTCATCGGGGACCAGCGCGATAACCGATGTGTCGGAAAGGAGTTCCGGAAGAAGCGGCGGGAGGTCGCTGGGGGCGAGTTCCCGCGCGGTCATTGGTCGCTGGCGTCCTGGTCGCTGAAAATCCAGTACGGCATCCCGAGGGTCCGACCGATCTGCTCCGCCTCGTCGCGCGTGGCGTAGGGGCCCAGGACCACCCGGTACATCACGTCGTTCTCGACGGGCGGCAGGACCGTGACCTTCATCCCGGCGAGGCGCAGGTCACGCGCGAGGGAAGCCGCCCAATCCGGGTTGGACGTGCTGCTGATCTGCACGTAAAGCTGTGTGTCGGTAGAGTGAGCTTGGGCGCGCGCTTCCCGCGACGCCTGCAGCACCGGTCGCCGCGGGTCCCAGGGCGCGACGAGCCACCGGTCCGCCGCGCCGTCCTCAACGCGGCCGCTCTCGGCCAAGTCGTCGCTCGACAGGGCGACAACGGCGTCGTTGCGCCGCAGTAGCAGCGTCCCGTCCGGTGCCACGCGCGGGAGGTCGTCGTCCCACGAGCCCTCGACAGAGCGAACAGACGAGTCGCGGCCCAGGCCCAGCACCAGGACTCGCCCGGTCTCGGGAGCGCGTGCCAGCAGAAGTCGTCCGAGCGGGTCGGGCCGCAGTTGTCGGACAAGACCCGGCAAGGCGCGTCGCGCAATCTCGTCGAGCGCGAACCGCTCGATCGTGATCAGTTCGCCCGTCGTCGTCGCGACGTAGATTCGGTGCGCGGCGGCGGAGAAGGTTATTGCTGTCGGAGGGTCGAGAGAGAGGAACCGGTTGGGGCGATCCCGCACCAGGTCGAGCGCCACGACGCCGGAATCGGTCCCCACGACCGCCGCGTCGCCCCACGGCGAGACGGCCAGCGGCCCGTCCGGGATCGGGTACCGGTCCATCACCTGCCCGCCGCCGATCACCAGCAGTGCCCGATCTCCCGTCTCGTCTACCAGTACGACCAGGTTGCCGCGCGTTGCCCCCCAGAGGTCGATGGCCGTTCCCGGCAGGTCGTCAGCCAGTGGTGTGACTTGCCGCCCTACGAGGCGAGCGACCACGCCGCCCTCACGCAGGAGCAACAGGCCGCCGAACGGTCCAAGAGCCGCCGTCACGATGGCGCTGTCCACCGTCCGCGCGCGGCCCGAATTGAGGTCGAGGACGTTGAGGGCCGAATCGGGCGACCATACGTAGATCGCGTCGCCGTCGCTGGCGAACCCGACGACCCGAGCGGCGACCAGATCGGGTGTATCGAACGTCCAGGCAACCTCGTCCATCTCAGGCAGACGGTAAAGCCGGACATCTGCCCCGTCCGATCCCGAGAACCGGAAAGCTACGCCCGCGGCATGCGGTGCCCGGTCGATATCAGCCGTGACGGCGGCCTTGAGCTGGGTCTGCTGGGGGGACTGGCCCCCGCAGGACGTGCAGAGAGCCAAGAGTGTGGAAACGATCGCGCGACGTGGCACGGTGGAAGCTAGGTGGCCTCCGAGATGGAGGTCAAGTAGGGACGCACCGCATGCGGCGGGCGCACGCGGCGCGCCCCTACTAGAATGTCGGTCCCAGGCTGATCGTCCAGTAAGCACCGACACCGGGTGCGCGCACGAGGGGTTTTGTGTAGTCGAACCGCAGTACAGTAAATCCGAGCATGTTGACGCGAGCAGAGAATCCCCAGCTCGTCAACGGTTGCCGAACCACGTTGGGGGATTCAGCGGCGTCGCGCGAGAACACCAGGCTATTCCCGGAACTCCATGCGACGCCGGCGTCGAAGAAGAACGCCCCCTCGATCGGCGGGAACCACAGAGGGAGGAATCCCAGCGACAGGTTACGGGTCAGCGGGAAACGAATCTCGGCGTTGAACACCCCGATGCGGCTCCCGATCAACTGATCGAGGGACGGGCAGCCGGAAAACACGCCCCCGGTCTCCGTCAGGCATTCATTCCGGCGAAACGACCCCACGGTGTAACCGCGGATCAGTTCGGTGCTGCCGAGGAAGATTGGGAACTGATCGTCGTCGCGGCCAAACCGGCCAAAGAACATGGTGCGGGTTGCCAGCGTGAACGGTCCAAAGAGCTGATCGTAGCGCCGGTAGTCGGCCAGCACCTGGTGAAACCGCCATTCGCCGATGGCGGGCGAGTACTCGAACCGGCTACGACGCCCCATGATGGGACCCACGTACAGCGAGATGGAGTTGTCGAAGACCAGGGCTACCGACGGCTGAACATAGTTGATGTGATCGAGCGTCGTCGTATTGATGTCCTGATCCAGGAGGAATCCCGAGACAGGGTCGAACACTTGAACGAGTTCCTGCCGCGCGCGCCCAATATTGCTGGCGCGAAAGCCAAACTCGATACGCCGGAAGCGGTTGAACGGCCGTGATGCCCGCACGAACGCCTGGCGAATGATGAACCGATCGAGGCCGATGACCGATTGGGTGGCGCCGGTGGAATCGACACCCAGACTGCTTCCCGAGAAGAAGAAGATCGGGTACTGCTCGATCCCGGCCAACCAGTTCGTGCGCCGCGCGAAGTTGCCGTACGCGAAGAGCACCTGGGCTTCATCGATGCGTCCATTTATCTGGCCGGAGATCAGCATGCGCCGGTTACCAAGCATGTCCGATAGCGCAATCGCTGTACCGCCAAAAACGCCGCGTCCGAAATTGTCGCGCGCGTAGCCGATTGTCGGCTGGGCGATGTAGTCGGCATGCAGCGTCGCGGAGTACCGTCGGAAGCTGAAGTCGCCCGCGTCAGGCAGGGCCAAGGACGCGCTGTCGAGCAGGTCCTTTACCGAAACCGGCTGGTCGGCCGGTTCACGCGCGGCCGGCTCGGCGGCCGACGCGCGGAACCCACCGGATGTCCGATAAACGGATCGGCGCGCGGGCGGTGCGGTGATCACGGCGACGGCACTCCCGGTCGTGTCACGACGCGGCGAGATGTAGATCGAGGGTAGGGACAGGGCCACCATGGCGAGCGAGTCGGTGGGGGATGTTGCCCTGGCTTCGTCCCGGCTGGCCAACAGCGGGTCCGCCGCGGTAGCACGCCATGGGTCCCGTTTGAGCGATCGGGGGTCGTCGACCCAATACACGTTGTACGTGAAGTCGCGGCCCTCGTAGTACGAGAATACCAGTCGATCCGCACGTGGCGCCCAGGAAATTGCCGGAGACAGCTCGGTGATGCCGGTGATCCCGGTGTAGACGTTGGTGAGTTGGTAATCTTCGCGATCGTCGAGGTCGTAGAGAAAGAGATTCGCGATTCCCGTGCGGTCGGAGACGTACGCGACCGAACGCCCGTCTGGCCCCCACTGCGGGTTGATATTCAACCCTTCCATCTGCTCGACAACTCGGACGGTTCCGGTCTGCAGGTCGAAGAACGCGATCCGCAGGGGATCGAATCGCAACTCGCTAATATCGCTTCCCGGACCCCGGTCGGTCACAAACGCAATGGTGGACCCGTCCGGTGACCAGACCGGCTGCAGGTCCGCGAACTTGTCGTGCGTGAGACGCTCGAGGTTCTGGCCGTCCACATCGACGAGGTAGAGATCGGACAGACCCCCACGGTGCCCGGTGAAGACCAGGCGCGTGCCGTCAGGTGACCACGACGGGGTGGTGATGCCGTGGAGTGGCAGTTCGATCCGCTGCTGCACCCGGCGCCGAGTCATGTCGAAGATCACGATGTCGTCCCGCCCGCCGTGTTTGGCGGCGATGGCGAACAGCCGTCCGTCGGGTGACCACGCACCGCTGGAGTTGAGGTAGCGGAGGTTCTCGAGATCGGCGCTGAAGGCGCTCTTGACCAGGCGACCCAGCACGCGGCCAGTTTCGGTATCCGCGACATAGAGGTCCACGAAGAACGACCCGCCCTCCGACAGGTACGCGATCTGGCTCCCGTCGGGCGAGACAGCGGGCGACACGTGCATGCTGGCCCGCGTGGTGCGCCGCGTCAGACTGCGGCGCGCGATCTCGCGCGCAGGCTCCAATTCGGCGATCTGGGGCAGGAACTCGCGGCGAACGGCGTAACGCCACTCGTCGGATAGTTGCTCGAGCGAGATCCCCAACGCACGCCGGAACCCGCCCTCGATGCCGGACGTGGCAACAGCGTGCAGAACCTCACCGATCACCTCGTCGCCCCACCGCTCCCCAATGTAGGCCATCAGTGCATGGCCGTACCGGTACGGGAAGACGCGCGGATCGTACGTCATCTCTTCGATGCTTGGGAGGTGGCCCTCGAGTGCCGCGTTGCGAAGCCAAGTCGCCGTGAGCGGAGAGATGGGTCCCACCGACAAGTATTCCGCCATCCCTTCCATGAGCCACAGAGGTGGCTGAACGGCGATGAGCCGCGGTATGCCCGCGCCAATCCGACCGCGCGCGAATACGTCGTACTGGAACTGATGCACCATCTCGTGAGTCAGCACGTGCTCGAACTCGGCATACGATCCCGTGAAGGGCAGCATGATACGATGCCGGAACGCGTCGGTGACCCCGCCCGTGGCCTCACCGATATTGGTCACATTGTTTTGCTGGAACTCGGAATGTGACGCGAAGAGAATGATGGGCTGCCGCTCGCGGTACTGATGGTTGAGCACGCGTGACAACCGCGCGTACGATCGCTCGGCCATGCGTGCCGCGTCCACCGCGGCTTCCTCTTCGCCTTCGTAATAGTGGATGTCGAAGTGTTCGGTCTCGATGAGACGAAATGCGAGATGCCGGTACTGCACCTTGTTCTGGCCGAAATACTGCGCCGCTGCCGGTGTCGCGGATACGAGGGAGGCAACAGCGGCGAGTAGAACGGCATACCGACCCATGCGACTACCTCCCGAGCAACGGATCCAACGAGGGCGCATCCGCCCAAAGACGTTCGAGCTGGTAGAACGCCCGCAAGGTTGGATGGAAGACGTGTACCACAAAGTCCACGAAATCGAGAAGTACCCAGCGGCCTTGTGAGAGCCCCTCGATATGATGGGGTTGTCGCCCTTCACGACGCAATGCCTCTAGCACGTGCTCGGCGACACTGCGAACGTGCGTATCCGACGAGCCCGATGCAATGACGAAGAAATCGGTGGCCTCGCTCACCGAGCGCAGGTCGAGGACCGTGATCTCCTGAGCCTTGCGATCGTCGAGTGCGGAAACAGCCACTCGAATGTCACCAACGCGATTGGCGTCTTCTGTAGTCTTATCGGGGCGGGACCAGATTTGTTCCTCGTGTCCAGCGCGCAGAAGGTGCTCCCGGCGTTAGGTGGTTGATGATGGTGCGTCTTCTACCTGGTAGAAAACACCCCACGCCCCGGGCCCCGTGTGGACACCGATGGCCGCGGTTACGTCGTTGACGATACAGTCTTTGGGTGCGAAACGCTCGACGATCTCATCCCGCAAGCGGTGGGCCACGTTGAGCGCGTCGGCGTGCACGATCCCGATCCTCAGCGCCGCCGGCCGGGGTGTCAGACGCCTCTCCAGGTGCTCCAGCACGCGCGGGATGAGCAATTCCCGGCCCCGCACCCGATCGAGCGGCGCGATCTTGCCGCTCTCGGTGATCTCGAGAATGGGCTTCACATTTAGCAGCGTGCCCAGCCAAGCCCGGCCCCGCCCAACCCGGCCCGATCGCAGCAGGTTGTCAAACGTGTCTACGGTGAAGAGTCCGCCCGATTGATCGCGAACGCGAGTGAGTTCTTGGGCGATGGCCTCGGCGTCCCATCCCTGGTTGGCCAACTCGGCGGCGTGCAAGGCCAGCAGTCCCAGCCCAAGTGACGCCGTGCACGAGTCAACCACGTGAATCTGCGCCTTGCCGACAGCCTGTGCAGCGGTCAGCCCAGACGCGTACGTGCCGGACAGACCCTTCGCTAGGAGTGGGGCCACTACCGTATCGGCGCCGGACAGCGCATCCTGGAAACCCTGGACGAACGCGGCGGGTGTCGGCTGCGATGTCGTGAACACCTGACCGGCCCGCATCCGCTCGTAGACCTCTCTCGAGCGGATCTCGACGCGATCGTGGAAGGCCCGCCCATCCTGAATCACCTGGAGCGGCACGACCACCATGCCGTGCTGGTCGAGGATGTCATCCGGCAGGTCACAGGACGAATCCACCAAGATGCTCACGGACCGGCGCGACTCCTCGAGCACGCGGTGCTGTTCGCGCATGTCCTCCGCCTTGATAGCCTCGAGCGTTCCCCACTCGCGCGCCAGCTCGAACACCCTGTCCGGGGTGTCGGTGTGCACGTGGACCTTGAGGAGTTCTTCCGTTGCGAGGACCACGATCGATCCCCCCAACTCGCGTAGCATCGCCCGAACCGTTGCTGTTGCGGGGAGCGACGTGCCACGGACCAATACCTCGGTGCAGTACTCGTAATCCCGCTCCGTTGCGACATTGGTTACGGCAGCGGCATTGGGAGCGGCGAATTCGGGGTCGCTGTCCATCGCGACGATGGGGTCACCGTCGATCAGGCGGACGATGCCCTCAAAGAGACGTACGAAGGCTTTTGCACCCGCATCTACTACACCGGCCTCCTTGAGTACCGCAAGCAACTCCGGGGTTCGCCCGAGGGTCAGCTGTGCGTGTGCCAGCACCCGACGCAAGAACTCCGAGAAGTTGGTGGTCTCGTGAGCGGCCTCCTCAGCGGCAATCGCGGTCTCGCGGCTCACCGTGAGGATCGTGCCCTCGACCGGCTGGTCGAGCGACTCATACAACCGATCGGCGCCGCCGCGAATGGCGTTGGCCACCTCTTCCGCCGTCGCGACGAGCCGATCGCCGATGCGCTCGCGAAATCCAATGAGGAACTGGGACAACAGAATACCGGAGTTGCCTCTGGCCGAGAACACACAGGCTTCGGCCATCGCGGCGGTCACGCTGGGAAGGGGCGCGCGAACGTCCAGTGCGCGGACACTGGTCGCCACGGCGCGCAGTGTCATCGCGAAGTTGGTGCCTGTGTCACCGTCCGGGACCGGAAACACGTTGATACGATTCAGCTCATCCCGCCCCGCATCGACCCAATCAGCCGCGGCGATCAGCGACCGGCGCAAGCGAGCGCCGTCGAGGTAGGCGATACCGCGTGAGGACGTCGCCTACTCCTTCACGACCCAGACGCGTAATTCAGGCTTGACCTCGGGATGCAGCTTTACCGGTACCTTGTAGACGCCAATCGTCTTGATGGGCTCGGTGAGTTCGATGTCCCGCTTGTCGATCACGTGACCCGCCTCTGCCAGCTTCGCCGCTATGTCCGCAGAAGTGATCGAGCCGAAGAGCCGGTCCCCTTCGCCCACGTTGGCCGTGAAGTGCAGCTCTGCACTCGCGAGCTTCGCGGCGATCGCCTCTGCGTCTGATTTCTGCGCGGCGAGCTTGTGGCCGCGCGCCTTGGCCTCGGCCGCCACCCGTTTCTTGTTGCCTGTTGTTGCGGGGTAGGCCAGGCCGCGCGGAATCAGGTAGTTCCGCCCATAGCCGTTCTTGACCGTCACGATATCGCCGGCGTGACCGAGTTTGTCGACGGATTGGCGCAGTATGACATCCATGGTGCGGACTCGCTTGGGTTACTGGTCTGACGGCTGAGCGGCCCAACGGCCACGCAGGTCGAGCCCGGCATCCAGCACGCCCAAGACGAGCGCGCTGCCGAGCGCGACAGGCAACATAAAGAATAGCGCCACGGTTAGCACCGCGTACAGGAGCAGTCCGGGACGGAGCAACCGGAGCCCAAACGCCGCCACGGCCAGGCCACGGATGACGTAAAGGGTGGCCATTACGACCAGCAGATTCACGCCGAGCAGCCGAATCCACGAGATCTTCACGATCAAGAGTGCCGCGAGCGGTAAAGCGGTGGCCCAGCCGAGGTGCTCGCTGAAGCGAAACTGTGAGAACCACCCCAACGGTGTCCCCACCGGGTGCCGTGCGATCCGATGGTGGATGGCCACGGCGAGCACGAACCCGGCCAGCAACTCGAGGACTACCGTAGCAGGAAAAAGGTCCGCCATGCCGGTGATAATGCTGCCGTACGCGGATTCCATCTGGCGGAGCAGCGCGGCAGAGGGGGAGAGCAACACGTTCTCACGTGCCCCACGCCACAGCAAACCGAGCTGGAGTCTGAGCGTCGCGGCGGTCCGGTACGCAACCCACCAGTGCAGGCGGTCCCACGACCACCCGAAGGCGAGGAATCCAGTCCCGAGCCCGCCGGCGGCGACCGCTGCGGCGAGCAGGCCACGATGCACCGCCGACCATTGCGTCATCACGGTGGAAACCGCGAACGCAGCGGTCGCAATGACCGCCGCCGCCCGCACGGTCTGACCGGGTAATTCTCCGGGGACGACAAGCCACCACGCGGCGGCGACCGCCGCGGCGATACCGATTAGTAGCGATCGCCCGGCGCGTGGGTGGCTGGCGGCGGTGAGCGTAGCCAGCGGGAGGGCGACGAGCCCTATCGGCGCGACCAACGAGAACGCGATGACTCCAACGACGACCCGGACGAGCCCGCCGCTAGGGGCACGTGCGGGCGGCGCAGTCATGCTATCGCGCGTACCCCTTGATGTAGGGCAACAGCGCGAGTTGCCGCGCCCGCTTCACCGCGGTCTTGAGTTGTCGCTGGTGCCGGGCGCACATCCCCGACAAGCGGCTGGGCAGAATTTTTCCCCGCTCCGTCACGAAGCGCGAGAGCGTGCGTTCATCCTTGTAGTCGAGCACGCGCACGCCGAGTTCACAGACGGGACACGACTTCCTACGGCGACGCATTATGAGTCCCTCCTGTCTGTGTCCTTGCCGTCCCCGCCCCCGGTCCTGTCCTCGCTCCCATTGCCGCCCTTGCTACCATCGCCGCCCTTGCCGCCATCACCGCTCTTGCCGCCATCACCGCCCTTGCCGCCATCACCGTCTGCGTCCCGCGGTGCAACCGGCTGTTCTCCCTCATTCAGGACCAGCAGGTGGCGCAGCAAGCCCTCGTCCAGCTTCAGCGCTCGCTCGAACTCGCCGAGTAGCTCGGGTGAGGTGTCCAGCCGGACAACGACGTAGTAGCCGACCTCTTTCCCGGCGACGGGATAGGCGAGCGTGCGTTTACCCCAGTGATTGACGTCGGTTGCCGGCTCAGGGGTGTCGGCAGACTTGAGTAGCTCGTGAAACCGGGCGAGCGACTCGTTGATCTGCTCTTCTTCGAGAGCGGAGTCGAAAATGTAGACGATCTCGTATCGACGAGACATTGCGAAAAGGCCTCCCTTCGGACATAACGGCCCCGGTCATATTGACCGGAGCAGGGGGTATGTGAGGGACGAAAAGTAGCGACTGTGCGGGTGAATGGGTAGCGCGCAGGTGTTCAGGTGTTCAGGTGCTCAGGTGCGCAGGTGCTCAGACGTGCGGTAGTCTCTGAGCACCTGAGCGTCTGAGTTCCTGAGCACCTATTCTGATCATGCAATAAACCAGGGCGCCAACACGAGGCTAACTACACTCATCAGCTTGATGAGGATGTTGAGGCTGGGGCCGCTCGTGTCTTTGAATGGGTCGCCCACCGTGTCGCCTACCACTGCCGCCTTGTGAGGGTCCGATCCCTTGCCCCCGTGCGCACCGGCCTCGATGTACTTCTTGGCGTTGTCCCAGGCACCACCGGCGTTTGCCATGAAGAGGGCCATCATCACGCCGACCAGGGTAGCGCCGGCGAGCATGCCGCCCAACGTCTCAACGCCGAACACCTTGCCGACGAAGATCGGGGCCGCGATCGCGATCACGCCGGGCAGGATCATCTCGCGTAGGGCGGCGCGGGTCGAGATATCAATGCAGCGCGCGCTATCGGGCTTGGCTGTACCCTCCATCAGGCCTGTGATTTCGCGGAACTGGCGTCGCACCTCCTGTACCATGCCCTCGGCGGCGCGACCGACGGCGGTCATGGTGGACGCCGCTATGAAGAACGGCATGATCCCGCCGAGGAACAGGCCGATCACCACGTTGGGGTTCACGATATCCAACACGAGCGGCGTGGCACTGCCGGGGTCACGGACGGCGGTGGCATAGGCGCTGAATAACGCCAGCGCCGTAAGTGCGGCGGAGCCGATCGCGAATCCTTTCCCCATTGCCGCCGTGGTGTTCCCGAGCGCGTCGAGCCCGTCGGTGATCTTGCGGACCTCCGGACCGAGGCGGCTCATCTCGCTGATGCCGCCGGCATTGTCGGCGATGGGTCCGTAGGCGTCGACGGACATGGTGACGCCGACCGTGGCCAACATGCCAACAGCTGCGATGCCGATCCCGTAGAGACCGGCAGTCGTATACGCTACGTATATCGCGCCGCAGATGATCAGCAGCGGCAGTGTGGTCGACCGCATGCCGACGGCGAGGCCAGAGATGATATTGGTGGCAGGACCGGTGAGCGATGCCTCGGCGATCGTGCGGATCGGCTTCGCCGCGGTGTAGTACTCGGTTACGAGTCCAATGAGCACGCCGGCCAGGGTTCCGACGAGCGCGCTCCAGAAGGGCCCCATCGCGTTGCCGGTCGAGAGCCCGACATCGATCATCCCGGTGATGAAGTAGGCCGCGACGAGAAAGATGCCGGCTGCGATGAACCCCGCGAGCCGAAGGGCCGCCGCGGGGCTGGTCCGCTCCAGCATGCGGAAGATCATGATCGTCAACAGGCTAGCACCCAGGCCTGTAATCGCGTAGACGACGGGGAGGGCAACAGCGGCCATCCGGTTGCCGACGACGGGGCTCGTGGCCGCAATGGCGATCGTCGCGATCACAGCGCCCACGTACGACTCGAAAATGTCCGCGCCCATGCCCGCGACATCGCCGACGTTGTCACCGACATTGTCCGCGATCGTCGCTGGATTGCGCGGGTCGTCTTCCGGGATGCCGGCCTCGATCTTTCCCACGAGATCCGCCCCGACGTCGGCGGCCTTGGTGTAGATCCCGCCCCCGACGCGCGCGAAGAGCGCGATCGACGACGCCCCCATGGCGAATCCGGTGATGATCTCGCTGAAGGCCTTCCACGCGTCGGCCGAATCCGGGGACCCCAGAAAGAACCGCATGACGAGTCCGACGCCGAGCAACCCGAGGCTCGCGACGGACAGCCCCATCACCGCGCCGCCGTTGAAGGCTATGCGGAGCGCCATCGCTTGGCCGGAGCTGCGTGCCGCCTCGCTCGTGCGCGTGTTGGCGCGCGTCGCCGACTTCATTCCGAAGAACCCGGCGAAGACGGAAGAAGCGCCGCCCGCTAGGTATGCGATCGCCGTATTCCAACCCACCAGCGTGCCCAGTAGTACGGCGACGACGATGATAAAGGGGAGCAACCAGGTATACTCGCGCCGCAGGAAGGCCATGGCCCCGTCGTGAATCTGCTTGGCGATATCCTGCATGACGTCGTTGCCCGGCGGCTGTCGTCGGACGTAGAAATAGGTGAACAGCGCCACAACGAGACCAACAGCGCCTGCGGCAACGGCAATCATGGGCAGCTGCGCGAAGTTCGTCACTCTTCTTTCCCCAGTTGGTTGTATCGGTTCATCGCGGTTTCCGTACCATCGGTGATCCAGCACTCGACCGCCTCGGCGGCGGTGGGCAACCGGTCATCGACGACGCGGCGCTCTTCCGGCTCGAACAGCCCCAGCACAAAATCAGCGAGGTCTGCGTCGATCGATCCCGTCGGCCCGACGCCAATGCGGAGCCGGGCGTATTCCTGTGATTGCAGGGCCCCCTCGATGCTCCGGAGCCCGTTGTGTCCGCCTGCCGACCCCCGAGCCCGCACGCGGAACGTGCCCACTGGTAGCTGGACCTCGTCGACGACGACCAGGAGATGCTGTGCCGGATCGAAGTCATCTGCCAAGCGGAGCCGCGACAAGACGGCCCCGCTGCGGTTCATGTACGTCTGCGGTTTCAGGACAACGACCGCCTGCCCGGCAAACTCCCCCTCCGTGCGGCGGGCGCGCGCGCGCCAGGGGCGCTTGAACGGTGGAAACCCCCACCGTTCCACCAACAGATCGGCCAGGAGAAACCCGACGTTGTGCCGCGTGTCTGCGTACTCCGCACCCGGGTTTCCCAGTCCGAGGATGATGCGCAGCGCTTACTCCTCGCTGCTCTCGGTTTCCTCGTCCTCGTCTTCCTTCTGCTTGCGGATGAGTTCGGGTTCGGCTTCCTCCATTTCCTCCGCAACCTCCGCAACCACCTCGAGCTCGACGCGCGGCGGGACGACCGTACAGATTGTCTTCGCCGGATCAGTGAGGAGCTCGGCGTTTGGGACCTCGAGATCCGACACATGCATCGACTGGTTGATCTCGAGGAGACTCACGTCGAGGTCGATGTGATCCGGGATGTTGCGGGGCAGGACCTCGATCTCGACTTCCCGCAGGACCTGGTCGAGGACGCCGCCGGCGTTCTTGACGCCGTCCGGACTCCCAACCAGGCGCACGGGGACGTTGACCCTGAGTGCCTGGCCGGCATGGATCTCCATGAAATCGATGTGCATAATCCGCGGTTTGTAAGGATGCCGCTGGATCTCCCGCACGAGCGTCTTGACCGATTCTCCGTCGATAGAGAGGTCGATGACCGTACTGCCCGCCGAATGGCCCGCCAAGGCACGCTCGAACTCTCGCACCGTGAGCGTGAGCGCCACGGACTCTCGACCGCGTCCGTAGATCACTGCCGGGATCTGCCCCCGCATGCGGGATTGGCGAGCGGCACCCTTCCCGGTATCAGAGCGGCGCGCGGCCTTCAGGGTGATTGCTTCAGCCATAACATTGTGTCCCGACGTCAGGTTAGCTGAACAGCGAGCTGACGGACTGATCGCTGTGCGTGTACCGGATCGCCTGCGCCAGCAGCGGGGCGATCGAAAGAACCTTCAAACGATCGAACAACTTGTTGTCCGAGACGGCGATAGTGTTCGTCACCGCAACTTCCTTGACCGGCGTCGCCGACAGCCGATCGACCGCGGGCCCTGACAGCAGCGGGTGTGACGCGCAACAGTAGACGTCGTTGGCGCCGAGCCGGTCGAGCGCGAGCACCGCTTCCGACATCGTCCCCGCGGTATCGATCATGTCGTCCACGATCAGACAATCGCGCTCACTCACGTCGCCGACGACGTTCACCACCTCGGCCACGTTGGCCGACGGCCGCCGCTTGTCGATGATCGCCAGTGACGCGTCGAGCCGTTTCGCGAATCCGCGCGCCATCTTGGCACTGCCGACGTCCGGTGCCACGACCACCAGATCCTTCAACGCCTTCTGCCGGTAATGCTGCACGAAGACAGGCGATGCGTACAGGTGATCTACCGGTATGTCGAAGAACCCCTGTATCTGGTGCTGGTGGAAGTCCAACCCCAGCACCCGCTCCGCCCCAGCCGTGGTGATCAGGTTCGAGACCAGCTTGGCACTGATCGCCACCCGCGGCTGATCCTTTCGGTCCTGCCGGGCATACCCAAAATAAGGGATCACCGCCGTCACTCGTGCCGCACTTGCCCGCCGGGCCGCATCCATCAGCAGCAGCAGCTCGACGAGATTCTCCGCAGGCGGGTTCGTGGGCTGGAGGATGAAGACATCCTGGCCCCGGACGTTCTCATCGATCCGCACGAAGATCTCGCCGTCGGCGAACCGCCTGCTCGTGACCTGGCAGAGCGGTTGGCCCAGACACTCCGCGATCTCGTCGGCCAACGGCGGGTTCGCCGTGCCCGCGAGAAGGAGCATCTTGCTGTGAGTCAGGGAGATATCCGCCATCGCAACCCAAAAACCTAGCTGCGAATGGGACGGGATGGTAGGGGTGGGGGGCGATGAGAGGGGCGATGAGAGGGGCGATGAGAGGGGCGATGGAAGGGGCGAGACTAGGGCGCGCGGCGTGCGCACCTACGAGGTGGCCCTGTCCATTGGGCGCGTCGTTCGGTGGGCGCTACAGGTGCCGAATTGGCGCGGCGAAACGAGACGCGCTTGGCGGAAATCAACATCTACGCCGGCTCTGTTTGTTGTATCACCTCCTCAAGATGTTGACCGGCGGTCACGGTGTGGATAAGTCGATGTCGGGAATGCTCCTTGCGGGTTGACGGCAGAGTTGAACCGCACTGATGCTTGCCGTGTCGTTGAAGCTTCTCGCCCGCCACCGAAAGGCAGACATATGCGCGTTCCGAGTCCATCATTGAAGGTCTTGGCGGCCTCGATCCTTCTCGCGTTTGCCATCTCCACTCAGGCGTACGCGCAACTGGGACCGACGCGACCCGGTGTCACGGATCAGAGCTGGCTGGCTCTGCTGCGCCCAGATGCCAGACCGGTTGGTGACATTTTTCTCAGTGCCGTCCTTGGCCATGGCCCCGATGGTTCGACGTCTCTCTTCAACAACCCTCTTGGGCGTAGGCAGGCCCTTGAACTGATCGGGCCGGCCCCGCTGCGCCAAGCGGGGTTTGGAGAGTCGGCCGCCGGGGCCGCCAGCGTTGTCACGTTCGACTTCGTCGCCACTAGTGTGGTTCCGGAGCCGATCAGCCTCGTGCTCTTGGCAACCGGGTTACTGGGCATTGCGGCCGCCGCCAAACTCCGGCGCGGTGGTCTGGGTACCTGAAATCCAAACGGCCCGCTCCCGGCGGGCCGTTCTCTTGGAAGCCACCTGACCCTGTAGGCGTATGTGTCGCGCTTCGCAGACCACCAGCCCGCCGCTGCTCCGCCGAGCCTTCTTCAGAGCCAATGCGCGGAAGAAACCCGTGCGAAATAGGCGGCTTTGGCTTGTGCGTTGTACGACATAGGGATAGATTGCAATATCGTTTAACGGCTGGGTCAGAATGGCAGTAGTGAAGGTATCCCCTAAGTATCAAGTGGTGATCCCCCAGAAGATCCGGGAGGCTCTTGGGATCCGGCCCGGGCAGAAGGTCCAGGCGCTCCAGTACATGGATCGCATTGAGTTCATCCCGGTCCGATCGCTCAGGCGGATGCGCGGGTTCCTTCAGGGCCTGGACACTGCGGTGGAGCGGGAGGACGACCGAGTGTGAACGTCGTCGACTCCTCGGGATGGTTGGAATACTTCGCGGACGGGCCAAACGCCGATTACTTCGCGCCCGCAATTCAGCGTACGTCACAACTACTCGTCCCCTCCATCAGCCTGCTCGAGGTTTTCAAGCGGGTACTTCAGCAGCGTGACGAAAGCGCGGCGCTCCAGGCCGCCGCCCTCATGCAGCAGGGCGACATCATCGTCTTGGACGAGGCCATCGCGCTTACGGCCGCGCGGCTAGGCACAGAGTTGAGACTACCCCTTGCCGACAGCGTTATACTCGCAACCGCTCGCCACTACAACGCGGTCGTTTGGACCCAAGACGCCGACTTCAAAGGGCTGCCCGACGTGCGTTTCATCAAGAAGCGCCAGTAACCAAAGTTGTCTCGCACACACCGTCTCGGCGGAAGCCCGGGTAGCGAACCGCAAATGTGTTCGATCTCGATGCCTAACCTCGCGCCTGATGGGGAATTGCCCCCCCAGGATTCGAACCTGGATTCCCGGATCCAAAGACCGGTGTCCTACCCTTGGACGAGGGGGCAGCGCGTGCAATCTAACCCCTCGGAGGTCCGCGGCCTTCGAAGGTCGCGCAACGTGCAACGTTGACACGGTGACGATTGCGAGTGGCGGCTAGCGGTTGCCGCTAGGCAGATGCCGGTGCGGAGGGGGGCGACGCTCGCGTCGTCGTCTTGATCAGCGTCGCGTCCCGCTCACCTATCTCCAGGGCTGCCGCGTCCCGGTCCCGCTCGGTTTTGTAGATGCCAAACAGCGCGGCGCCGGATCCGGAGAGCCGGGCCAGCAGCGGCCCGGTGTGACAGAGCTTCTCGTAGAACGCGCGCAGGGCCGGCTCCTTGCCGAACACCGGTACCTCGAAATCGTTGCCGCCGAGTCGGCCGATGCTCCCCCACTCGCAAAAGGCCTCGAGATTGAACACTACGGAGCCGCGGGTGACCGTGTCATCGCGGGCGGCATCGAGTAGATCATAGGCCTTGGCGGTGGATACCCCGAACGGCGGAACGACGACGAGGGCGGGAGCCGGCGCGGGCGGCGGCAGACGAAACAGGCGTTCCCCGCGTCCCCATGCGAGGGCCATCGGCGCCCCGCTCGCGAGAAACGGCACGTCCGAGCCAAGCTTCGCGGCGAACTGTAGCAACTCGTGTCGTGGGACCGCACCGTCCGCCAGCGCATTGACGGCATGGAGTGCCGCCGCACCGTCACTCGAGCCTCCGCCGAGGCCAGCGGCGACGGGAATGTGCTTCTCCAATCGCACATGTACGCCGAACCGGTTGCCGGTGGCCTCGAGAACCAGACGCGCCGCGCGGACGGCCAGATTCTCGTCAATTGGTCCTGTCTCGGCGCCAGTTACGTCTAGCTCGACGCCCGCGGAAATCCGCTCGACGATGA
Source organism: Gemmatimonadota bacterium (assembly GCA_036679645.1). GTDB lineage: Bacteria > Gemmatimonadota > Gemmatimonadetes > Gemmatimonadales > GWC2-71-9 > JADFNB01. The sequence continues at coordinate 59,966 of JAZDCY010000069.1, forward strand.
GCGTGTCCCCCAGTTCGAGTAGCGCGAACAGGGTCTCGAGCGCGTGAAAACCCGACGTCTCCCGCGCGAGAACGCGCAGGAAGAGGTTGACCTTGGCGTGAGCGGTAACGGTGATCGTATCCGGCACGGGATGGGAAGATACTACCGCAGGACTCAGAGACTGCCGCGGTCGTCGGGCGGCCCGTCTGCTTCCCCTTGGCGGAGCTGTCCCAGCGTCATGCCTGCCCGCCATAGCGAATACAGGCCCAGCAGCGTGATCGGGATGAAGCCACCTATGTGATAGCCGATGGCGTACGAGACCGCCTTGCCTGCCGGGATGCCGTACAGCGCGAGGGCTGCCCGGGCCGCCCCCTCGAACACGCCGAAGAACCCCGGTGAGGATGGAACGGCGACGCCAAAGGCAATGATGCTCTGTAGCAGCAGCGCGGCCGGCCACGACGCGTCGATCCCAAAAGCCTGGAATCCGAGCCAGAACGCCAGCCCGCCCACGGCCCAGACGGCGACCGACCAGAACAGCACGGCGGCGAACCTGCCGGGCGTGCCGAGCGCCGATAGACCATCGACCATCCCGGCAAGGAAGTCCGTGATTCGGTTGGCAATCCGATGGGGCAGTGCGAAAGCCAACATGCGCTGGGCTGTTCGCAGCATGAGCTGCGGCCACCGGACCACGGCGAGCGACACGAGGAGCAGGGCGCCGAACAGGCCGCCGCCGACGGTGGCCAGTTGGTTCACACTCACGCCGCCCACGGTCGCGTTGCGGTCGAACCCGCCGGCGAACGCGCCCACAGCCAGAAAAGCAACCAGTGTCACGCCATCGAGGATGCGCTCGACCGCGATCGACGCGAACGCTGTCGAGAAGCGGACACCGGTCAGGCGGCGCACCGCGTAGGCGCGTGCGAACTCGCCGGCCCGCGCGGGAAGGACGTTGTTGGCCATGAAACCGATAGCGACGGCGTGCCAGAGCGGCGCATAGGGTAGCGCCGCTCCCTCGAAATGGAGCAGATGGCGCCAGCGCACGACCCGCAGCGGGAACGTGAGCGTCGCCGCGGTGATGGCGGCGATAAACCACAGCGGGCGGGCGTTTCGGATGTGTTGGAACACCTCCGCGAACTCGACGTCGTGCAACGCCCACCAGAGCAGCAGGAGGGTGATGACGAGGCCAATGGCCCCGATCCAGCCGACGCGCGGCCTAACTGCTTTCTGGGAGGCCGATTTTGACGAGATCGAAGATCTCCTCGACCAGGTCGGTCGCAGTGGGTGCTCCCGCGGCGACAGCCGCCTGCACTACCTCTTGCAGGCTCATGGCGCGCGCCAGGGCGTCACCCGGGCTGTAGACGAGGTCCGTGATCGGGACGAGGTCCTCCTCCACCGGCGGCGCGGGGGCGGGCGCGGGCGTCACCGAGGCTGCGGCTGCGCCCGGATCTACCGGTGGCCCGCCGAGCAGCTCGTCTAGCGATGGCGCAGCAAGACCCAGGCTCTCCGAGTACCGATGGAGTCTCTGAAAACTTCCCGTGAGATCGGCTCCTTCGGCGCCTGCGGGCGGTGCGGCGGGCGCGGCTGCCGTTGCCGGTGCGGCCGTCGCTGGGCCTGACGGCGCTGGCGACGTGTCAGCGGGAATCGGCTCCGGGACTGGCGCAGGTGCAGGTGCAGGTGCCGCCTCGATGGCCGGAGCGATCGACGGTGTTGGCGCGGCGGGCGGCGGGGGCGGGGGCGG
>JAZDCY010000007.1:0-51103 GCA_036679645.1 Gemmatimonadota bacterium
ACGGCGCAGGCGATCGTGGCAAAGGTGATCACGGAGAAGGCGCCACCGGTGACGGCCGTGCGCGATACGGTCCCCTCGCACGTCGCTGCGGCAATTCAAAAGGCGTTGAGCAAGCTTCCGGCCGATCGGTTCCCCTCGGCGGCGGCCTTTGCGGAGGCGCTCGTCACACCGGGTGCCGTGCCGCTCATTCCGACCATCGCAACGGGTGCGGCCGTGCCCGCGGGTCGACGCGACTGGCGCGTGATCGCGCTCGCGGCCGGCCTGGTCGTGACGGTCATGATCGCGGCTGCGGGATGGCTCACCGCGCTCCGTCGGCCGGCTCCCCCCGTTCAGCGATTCGCGCTCGCCGTAGCGGACGAACACCGTATTGCGCCGATGTTTGGGCTGCCACTCGACATTTCCCCCGACGGGCAGAGCTACGTGTTCGTCGGGCCGAGCGATCAGGGTCGCCAACTGTGGCTGCGAGAGCTGGACCGACTCGATCCCATTCCTCTGGGCGGTACCAACGGCGCCGCGGCGCCGCGCTTCTCGCCCAATGGGCGCTGGATTGCGTTCGTGGCCGATCAGCGGCTCAAGAAGGTACCGGTGACGGGCGGCCCCCCCATCACACTGGCGGACTCGGTCAACAGTACGCTCGCGGGTATCACCTGGGTGGGGGATGAAAGCATTCTGTTTACTCACGGCTCGTTTGGGATTCATCGCGTCCCGGCCGCCGGAGGTGTGGCGGAGCCGGTCGTTGTCGTCGACAGCGGGGCGGCCAATGGTTACATGTTCCCTGACGCCCTGCCGGGGGGCCGGGCGGCGCTCGTGACGCACTGCACGGATCAATGCGGTTCGATGACGGTCTCAACGCTGGATCTCGAGACCGGAGAGGTGACTCCCCTGGTGGAGGACGCCGCACGTGCGTGGTACCTGCCGACCGGTCATGTCGCGTACGTGAATCGCGAGGGCGCTGTGTTCGCGGTGCCATTCGACGTTCCCGCCCTCCGCATGGCGGGGGCCGCCGTACCGGTTGCTGAAGGCGTGCGAGTCCAGCTCCGCATCGTGCCCGAGATGGCCGTATCCGCTTCGGGGTCCCTGCTGTATCGCGGTGGCCTTGCGGGCGGGCTGCAACTCGCGTGGGTGGACCGGCGCGGGCAGGCACAGAACGTGGATCCGGAATGGACAGGGATCTTCCTGACGCCATCGCTGTCGCCGGATGGCCGCTTGGCGGCAGTCTCCCTGACCGGTGGAGGTAGCCAGGACATCTGGGTCAAGACGCTCGATGCGGGACCGGCGTCCCGCCTCTCGTTCGAGGGAGCAGCGAACGAGCGGCCCGTGTGGTCGCCCGATGGTAGTCGGGTTCTCTATGTATCGAACCGTGCGGGCACTAAGCGTCTCTACGTCCGGCGGGCGGACGGTGGCGGGCAGGACTCTCTCCTGCTCGAGCACGCCGACGGAGTCGAGCAGGCGCTCTCGTCTCCGGACGGTCACTGGCTGGTGTTCCGGACCGGTGGGAGCGATGGAACGCGCGATATCTACGCCATTCGGCCCGGGGTGGATACCGTGCCGACGCCGCTGGCGACCACGCCGGCCGACGAATACGCCCCCGCCCTCTCACCTGACGGGCGGTGGCTCGCGTACGTCTCTACCGAGTCCGGGAAGCCCGAGGTGTTCGTCGTACCGTTCCCCGACGCGCAGGCCGCGCGCTGGCAAGTGTCGGCCCGCGGCGGGAGCGGCCCGGTGTGGTCCCCTGACGGCACTGAACTGTTCTACGTCGACGGCGCCGGCAACATGGTTGCCGCCGAGGTCGCATCGCGCGCGCCGTTCGCGTTGGGCCAGCAGGAGGTCCTGTTCTCCATGTCGGAGTTCTCCCCGGACGTGTACCACCACTCGTTCGCCGTCCATCCGGACGGTGATCGGTTCTTGATGGTCCGCCTTTCGACGGAAGGCGGCGACGCGAATCTGATCCTCGTGCAGAACTGGTTCGAGGAGATCCGGGGCCGGTTCGAGGGAGAGCGGTGATGCGATTGGCAATCGCCAATTGTCTTAGAGCGCGAATCGATTGCTCGAGCGGAACCGGCGTTGTTCCCGCGCTAAAGCGCGGGCTCGGCGCTGCGCGGAGCGTCCTGAAGGACGCGTGGGCGGAGAGCCCTTCAGGGCCCACCGCGGCCCGCAGGGCCGCGCCGAGCCGGGGCTTCAGCCCCGGAACCGCGTACGGGGACGAACGCCGTGGCCTTGGCCCCGGAACCGCGTACGGGGACGAACGCCGTGGCCTTGGCCCCGGAACCGCCTACGGGGACGAACGCCGTGGCCTTCGCCCCGGAACCGCGTACGAGGACGAACGCCGTGGCCTTGGCCCCGCAACCGCCCGCGAGGTCGGAGCCCGATGAGCGAAATCACCGAGCGCCTCTCCACCGCCATAGCCGATCGCTACAAGATCGAGTCCCACCTCGGCCAGGGCGGCATGGCGACCGTCTATCTCGCGCACGACGTCAAACACGACCGCAAGGTCGCGTTGAAGGTCTTGCGGCCCGAACTCGCGGCCGTGATCGGCGCCGAGCGTTTCTTGCAGGAGATCAAGGTCACCGCCAACCTGCAGCACCCCAACATCCTGGCACTGTACGACTCGGGTGAGGCGGACTCGTTCCTCTTCTACGTGATGCCGTACATCGAGGGTGAGTCGCTACGCGACAAGCTCGATCGCGAGAAACAACTGGCCGTTGACGACGCCATCGAGATTGCGCGTGGCGTAGCGTCTGCACTCGACTACGCGCATCGGCACGACGTTATCCACCGTGACATCAAACCAGAGAACGTCTTGTTGCACGACGGACAACCTCTGGTGGCGGACTTCGGGATCGCGCTAGCGGTCTCCAGCGCGAGCGGCAATCGGCTGACGGAAACGGGACTTTCCCTGGGCACCCCGCACTACATGAGTCCCGAGCAGTCGATGGGGGACCGCGAGATCGATGCGCGCTCCGATATCTACTCGCTCGGCGCGATGTTATACGAGATGCTTGCCGGAGAGCCGCCGTTCACGGGGCCCACGGCACAAGCGATCGTCGCAAAGGTCATCACGGAGAAGCCGGCCATGGTGACGATGGCGCGCGATACGGTGCCGCGCCACGTGGCGCTCGCAATCTATCGCGCGCTGTCCAAGCTGCCGGCGGACCGGTGGCCGAGCGCAGTCACCTTTGCCGAGGCGTTGGTGCGTCCGCGGATGGCCGACACGGATGCCTACCCACTTCCGTCCAGCGAGGCGCTCGCGGCGCCGGGGCCGCGCGCGTTTCACTGGAAGCGCATCCTCTGGCCCGCAAGCCTTGCCGTCGCCGTTGTGCTGGGGGCCATCGGTTGGCTCGAGAGCCCGCCGCCGCCTGAGCCGGTGCGACTCACGGTCACGCTACCAGGCTTCACCGGAACACCATTCGGTCCGTCAATCGCGCTGTCTCCCGATGGCTCGACGCTCGTCTATGCGACCGCGGCGGCAGGCAGTTCGCCGTTCGTGGTGCGCCGGTTGGCGCAGCTTGGCACCACGCCGCTGTCCGGGACGGAAGGAGGGCTCGGCCCGTTCTTTTCCCCGGACGGCGAGCATCTCGGGTTCCTCGCAGACCAGTCAGCGATCAGACGAGTCAGCATCACGGGGGGGCCGCCAGTCACCGTGGCGGACTCCGCCGCCGGGCCCGGTGCCTGGAGTACGGACGGCTGGATCTACTTCGTGCATGCTGAGACCGGTATTGCACGCGTGCCGGAGGACGGGGGCACGATTGAACGACTGACCGAACCCGATACCGCATCCGCCGAGTTCGGTCACATCTGGCCAGATGTGCTCCCCGGTAACAAGGGCATTCTCTTCACATCGGCGCGGTTGCCGTTGACGAGTGCCAACATCATGGTCCTCGACCTGGCAACGCGGGAATCGCGCGTGCTGTTCGGTGGCACATACGCTCGGTATGCCGCCGGCCATATCGTTTATGCGCTCGCGGACGGCGCGCTCATGGCCGTTCCGTTCGATGCGGAGCGGCTCGAGGTCACGGGGTCGCCCGTCGCCCTCCTGGAGGGCGTTCCGGTCAAGATATTCGGGAGCGCCGAGTTTGCGCTGGCGCAGAACGGCACGCTCATCTATGGAGTTGGCAGCGGCGAGTACGGCATCGCGCTCGTCGATCGGGCGGGAAACGAGGACCTGTATCCAACGACGGAACCTTCGGTGCTCTACCCACGCGTCTCACCGGACGGCGGTCGCCTCGTGCTGGAGGTACCAGGGGCCTTAGGGAACGATATTTGGGTCTATCACTTGCGCGATTCAACGATGTCGCGGCTGACCTTCGAAGGCTTCAACAACTATCCGGAGTGGCTGCCCGACGGCGCGACGATCTCGTTCTCCCGCGGGGGCGTTGCAACAGCGGACCGCAACATCTTCATGAAGCCGGCCGACGGCAGCGGTTCGGCGACACCCATCGAGCTGCCGACGTCGCAGGTCGAGGGCGTCTGGTCTCCCAACGGGGAGTGGTTGGTGTTGCGGCAGGGCGACCGGAGTCGGGGGCAGAACGCGAACCTTGCGGCGTTCCGGGTCGGATCGAACGAAGCCCCCACCGAGATTCTCAACACGCCGTTCATGGAGCGATCGCCGACCCTCTCGCCCGACGGGCGCTGGCTGGCGTACACCTCAACCGAATCCGGCCGTGACGAGGTGTACGTCCGGCCGTTCCCCGGTCCCGGCGGCCGGTGGCAGGTGTCGTCGGGCGGGGGCTCCGAGCCTCGCTGGGCACACAGCGGGCGAGAGATGTTCTACCGGGGTGGGAACGGACTGATAGCGGTCGAGATCCGCACACAGCCGTCGTTCGCCACGGGCAACCGAAAGCGCCTCTTCACGACCGGATCGTATCTGCCCGCCCTCAACCGCGCCGCGTACGACGTGATGCCCGGCGACTCGACATTCGTGTTCATCCGCAACCTGGGAGAAGCGCAACAGATGGTGATGGTGCTGAATTGGTTTGGGGAGCTGCGGGAAAGGACGGGGAAGTGAAGCGATTGGCGATTAGAGATTGGAGATTAGTGATTGGCGATTGGGTGAACGTCCGTCAATCGCAAGTCGTCGATCGCAAATCGTCAATCGCTTCGGCGCGCAAAGAGCACGCGCGAGCGAGATTCGCGTTGTTCCCGTGCTGAAGCGCGGGCTAGGCGCTGCGCGGCGCGTCCTAAAGGACATGCTGGCGGAGCGCCCTTCAGGGCCTGCCGCGACCCGCAGGGTCGCGCCGAGCCGGGGCTTTAGCCCCGGAACCGCGCGCGAGGGTGAACGTTGGGGGGGTAGCCCCGGAACCGCGCGTCAGGGTGATCGTTGGGGGGGTAGCCCCGGAACCGCGCGTCAGGGTGATCGTTGCGGGGGTAGCCCCGGAACCGGCGCCAGCGTGAACGTTGGGGCTTCAGCCCCGGAACCGCGCACCGAGGTCGCCGCTGATGACTGAGATCCCCGATCGTCTCTCCACGGCGGTTGCCGACCACTACCGCATCGAGCGAGAGGTGGGCCACGGCGGCATGGCGACCGTTTACCTCGCGCACGACGTCAAGCACGATCGCAAGGTCGCACTCAAGGTGTTGCGGCCGGATCTCGCCGCTACACTCGGCCCCGACCGGTTTCTGCGCGAGGTGAGGATCGCCGCCAATCTTCAGCACCCGCACGTGTTGCCGCTGTACGACTCGGGCGAAGCCGACGGATTCCTCTACTACGTGATGCCGTTCGTGGACGGCGAGAGCTTGCGTGCGAAACTCGATCGGGAGGGCGAGTTGCCGATCTCGGAGGCCGTGCGGATTCTGAAAGAGGTCACCGACGCGCTCGCGTACGCACACGAGCAGGGTGTCGTGCACCGCGACATCAAGCCCGACAACGTGATGCTCTCCGGCCGCCACGCGCTGGTCACCGATTTCGGTGTGGCCAAGGCGGTGAGCGAGGCCACGGGGCGACAGCAGATCACGACCGCTGGCGTGGCGCTCGGAACACCGGCCTATATGGCGCCCGAACAGGCCGCTGCCGATCCGCACGTCGATCACCGAGCCGATATCTATGCGCTCGGTGCCATGGCCTACGAGTTACTCGCCGGCCGCCCACCGTTCACCGGTACGACACCGCAACAGGTGCTCTCTGCGCACGTCACGACGGTCCCAGAGCCCGTGACGGCGCACCGCGCCGCGGTGCCGCTCGAGCTGGCCAACCTCGTCATGCGATGCCTGGAAAAGAAACCGGCCGACCGGTGGCAATCTGCCGACGATCTCCTGCCACAGTTCGAGGCGCTGGGAACGAGCAGCGCAGGTATCACCCCGGTGGAGACGCGTCCGGTCAGCGCCGTGAGCGGAGAGATTGCCCCGGTCGCAAGGCGTTCACCCTTGGTCATGGCCGGCGTTATTGGGGCGGCTGTCGTCGTGGCGGCAATTGCCTTTGCCGTGCTGCGGTCTGGCGGCTCGCCGGCTCCAGGCGCAGACAACGGCCGCCCGATGCTCGTCGTGCTCCCGTTCGACAACCTCGGTTCTCCCAATGACGAGTACTTCGCCGATGGGATCACCGAGGAGATCACCAGCCGGCTCGCTCAGGTGAGTGGACTTGGTGTGGTTTCGCGCCAGAGTGCGGGCCAGTACAAGGACTCCAACAAGTCGCTGCGCGAGATCGGCGAGGAGTTACGCGTGCAGTACGTGCTCGAGGGAACGATCCGCACCGAGCGCGTGCCGGATGGAATTGGCCAAGTGCGCGTGACACCGCAGCTCATTCGCGTATCCGATGACACCCATCTCTGGGCCGACCGGTACACTGCCGACCTCGTACCGGGCGAGCTGTTCGCGATTCAGTCGAACATTGCCGAGCAGGTTGCCTCGGCGCTTGGCGTGACGCTGCTTGGATCGGAGCATGAGGGTGTAGCGAGTCGTCCTACGGACAACCTCGAGGCGTACGAGGCGTACATGCGAGGCCTCGAGCGTTATCATCGCAGTTACGACGAAGCGGATCTGCGGGCGGCGGAGGTGGAGCTGCGGCAAGCCGTTTCGCTCGATCCCGACTTCGCGCTCGCGCACGCGACGCTTTCGCACGTCCACAACAATCTTTTCTGGTTCTCGTACGACATTTCGCCTACCCGTGCGGCTCTCTCTCGAGCATCCGCCGAACGCGCGTTAGCCATCGATTCCGCCCTTCCCGAAGCGCATATCGCGATGGGCGAGTACCTCTACCACGGCGAACGGGATTACGAGGGCGCGCTGCGCGAGTTTGCGATTGCGCTCCCGCGCCGCCCGAACAATGCCGACCTGTATCGCGGTATTGGCGCCGTGCAGCGACGACAGGGCCGTTGGGAGGAGGCGCTCGTAAACTTCCGCAAGGTGGCAGACGAGCTGAATCCGCTGTCCGCCACCGATCACTGGGAGATGGGTTCCACCGCGGAAACCATGCGCCGTTACGATCTCGCGGAACAGCACTACCGGCTAGTCATTGCGTTGGAATCCGCTCGCGCCGACGGGTACCTGAGCATGGCGGGCCTCGCCGTTCGGCAGAACGGCAACGCGGCCGGCGCGCGCCGGTGGCTGGACGACGGCGCGCGCGAAGCTGGGCCCAGCGCATTTGTGAGCGGATTTGCCACCTTCATTGCGTCCGCCGTGCTACCGTACGCAGGCTCCGAGCTACGTGCGACTCTCATAGCACTCCCACGAAGCGCGTATGACGCGCCTTTCCAATACGATTTCTTCCGCGCGCAGTTGTTCCGTGCGGCGGCTGACTCTGTCCGCGCTCTGGCGTCGTTCGACTCGGCGCGCGTCGCGCTGGAGGTGTTGACGAGCCAGGGCACCGCCGAGTTTCAGGCTGGATTTGTGTACCCGACGCTGGCTCAGGCATACGCATACCTGGGTCGCGGTGACGAGGCAATCGCAGCCGCTCGCCGCGCGCTGCAACTCCTTCCCGTGGAGAAAGACGCGTTGCTCGGGAACGGGTCGCGCCTGACGCTGGCGATGGTGTATGCGACGCTCGGTCGGGCCGGGGAGGCGGTGGCCGAGCTCGAGAAACTCCTCGCCGTCTCTTCATCGGTTTCTCGCGCATCGCTGCGCGTCGACGCGGTTTGGGAGCCGATACGTGGAGATCCGGCTTTTCAGCGGTTGCTGGAGAGTGAGCGGTGAATGGTTGTTCTGCAAGCAGGGGATGGTGCGCCACAGTTCGTTGAGAGCCAGGCGGGGTCGATCGACGATCGCGCTGCTAACCACCAATCGCCAACCGCTAATCGCAAATCGGCAATCGCAAACCGTTCACGCGCGCCGGGGGCGGCGTGATCGGACACCGAACGCGCGCCGGCATGATCAGCGTGGTCGGCTTGACTCTCGCAGTCGCTCCACTGCTCCAGCATCGCATCGACCCACCGCTCCCTCTCATCCCTTACCCCGCATCGGTCGAACGCCTCAACAGCTCCTTCGCCATACCCGATACCCTGACGACATACATCTCTACCCCGACCGATCCGGCACTTGCTCGGCTCGCCGCTCTGGCAGGTGAGGTAATGCAAGCGGAGATGATTCGCACGAACCATCAGGCAGATGCCGGTCTTCAACTGCGGCTCGTCGATGACTTCCGCGATCCCGATCCCGAAGGCTACGAGCTCGAGATTGGTACCGAGCGTGTCGTCATCAGGGCGAGTGCGACAGCCGGTCTCTTCTATGGAATACAGACGCTGCGCCAGTTGCTGCCAGAGGACGGGTCACGCGAGTTGCCCGGGGTGCGTATCGCAGACTCGCCCCGCTTCACCTATCGCGGAATGCACCTCGATATTGCTCGTCATTTCTTTGATGTCAATGTGGTCAAGCGATACGTCGACCTCATCTCGATGCATAAGTTCAACGTCTTCCACTGGCATCTCACCGAGGACCAGGGCTGGCGCATCGAGATCAAGAAGTATCCCTTGCTCACCGAGGTCGGCTCGCGGCGCGCGGAGACGATCGTAGAGAAGAACTTCGATCCGTTCGTCGGGGACGGGACACCATACGGCGGGTTCTACACGCAGGACGAGATCCGCGAGGTCGTCTCCTACGCCGCCGAGCGATACGTCACCGTGATTCCCGAGATCGAGATGCCCGGCCACTCGCTCGCCGCGCTGGCGTCGTATCCGGAACTGGCCTGTACGGAAGGGCCGTTCGAGGTCGGCACGCGGTGGGGTGTGTACGAGGACATCTATTGCCCCAGCGAGCGCACATTCGCGTTTCTGCAAGATGTGCTCGCCGAGGTGCTCGAGCTGTTCCCGAGTCGCTACATCCACATAGGCGGCGACGAGGCACCCAAGGCGCGCTGGCGGGAGAGCGCGCTGGCTCAAGAGGTGATGGAGCGCGAGGGACTCGGCGACGAGGGCGAACTGCAAAGCTACTTCATCCGGCGGATGGAGCGGTGGCTGATTGCGCACGGCCGGCGCCTGATCGGCTGGGACGAGATTCTCGAGGGCGGCTTGGCGCCCGAGGCAACGGTGATGTCGTGGCGCGGCATGGACGGCGGCATCGCGGCCGCGCGGCAGGGACACGATGTGATCATGACGCCGGGCTCGCATGTGTATTTCGATCACTACCAGGGCGATCGCGAATCGGAGCCACTCGCCATTGGCGGGTTCACGCCGCTCGAGAAAGTGTATTCCTTCGAACCGGTCCCGGACGTGCTGTCCGCGACAGAGGCAGAGCACATCCTGGGTGCCCAAGGTAACGTGTGGACGGAGTACATCGCGACGCCCGAACACCTCGAGTACATGGCGTTCCCCAGGGCGCTCGCGCTGGCAGAGGTCGTGTGGTCACCGCGGCACCTGCGAGATTGGAGGAGCTTCCGGGTGCGTCTCTCTTCGCGTCTCGCCGAGCTGGCGCGACTGGGTGTGAACTACCGCGAGCCACCGGAAGAAGAGCTGGCCGGTGGTGCACGGCCGTGATCGCTCATGGGATCGACTCTCGGCACCTGACGATTTGCGATTGCCAATTTGCGATCGGCGATTGGCGAATGCGGCAGGTCAGACCACCAATCGCAGATCGTACATCGCCAATCGTCAATCGCCGATCGTCCCGACGCGTTGAGGTCACATGAACGGAATGATTCCTTGGTGGGAGGCAATCCATGGGTCGCCTGATTAGTAGTGTCGTACTCGGATACATCGTCATTTTCGCGGCGGTCTTCGGTCTGATGTCGGCGGCGTGGTTCGCTATTGGCGCTGACCGCGCGCTCCAACCGGGCACGTGGGACATCTCGGGTCTGTGGATTGGGATATCGATCCCTGTCGGCTTGGCCGCTGGGGTTGCCGCAGGCTATGTGTGTGCCGCGGTTGCCAAAGATATGCGCGGGCCGCTGTGGCTCATTGGTCTCGTCGTTGTCCTGGGCCTCGTGCTCGCGGTGATGGTGGGCGTTGAGGAGGCAACGACCGGACCACGCCCCGATGACGTGGCGATGTTCGACGCAGTGTCCAAGTCTCTTCAACCCGTATGGATGGCGTACCTGAATCCGGTGCTGGGGGCGGTTGGGGTGTTTGTGGGGGCTCGGCTCAGGTCTGGCAATAGTGTCTGACGGGACTGAGAGCGATTTGCGATTGACGATTTGCGGTCTGCAATCGGCGATTGATAACGGGGCGGCGCCAATTGCAAATCGCCGATCGGCAATCGCCAATCGCCAATCGTCATGACCGAGAAGGCGATTGAGGTCGGGGACCGAGCAACCCGCTCACTTACGGTGACGGCGGATCACGTCAAACAATTCGCCGCAATCACCGGCGACTACAATCCGCTGCACTTCGACGACGACTTCGCATCGCGGACGAAGTTCGGGCGGCTCGTAGCTCAGGGTGGGATTACGACCGGACTGCTTCACGCCCTCGTTGCCATGGATCTCCCCGGACCCGGTACGGTGTTCTTGAGCCAGAACTGGAAGTTCACCGCACCGGTCTTCATCGGGGACACTATCATCGCCGAGGCCACAGTGGTGAGCGTCCACGAGTCGAAGCCGGTGACGCAGCTCTCGATGAAGGTGACTCGCCAGGATGGGAGTGTGGTGCTAGAGGGCGAGGCGTGGTGCTATACGATGATTCCAAACCCCGAATAGCGCCATGCACGATCGGCTGTTGCGAATCACGGCGCTCACACTCCTTTCCACGGTCATGGCGTGCAGCGACGCACCGCCACGGTCGGCTGTCAGCGTCCGCGACAGTGCGGGGATCGCCATCGTCGAGAATAGAGTCGCCTCTTGGGGGAACGATGATGCCTGGAGCGTATCACCAGACGCACGCATCCGGATTGGTGTGGCGGACGGCGATCTCCCCTACCAGCTCTTTCGCGTCGCGGGGGCCACGCGTCTGTCGGACGGCCGGATCGTGGTGGCCAACGGTGGCACGGGAGAACTGCGATTCTACGCCAGCAGCGGTGTGCACCTGCGAAGCGTGGGGCGACCGGGTGAAGGACCGGGAGAGTTCCGGTTGCTGTCGCGGTTGTGGCGCGACGAGCACGACTCCCTGTACGCGTGGGACCGCACCCTAGGACGGCTGTCGATTTTCGACGGGGTCGGCCGGCTCGCCCGAACGGTACGTCTGCATGTCCCGGTAGGACGGATCGCCCCAAGAAATCGTGGGCCGGTTCGCCGACGGTTCGTTCGCGACAATGGGCAGCACCGGCTCGTTTGAAGGCGGAGGATCTGAGATCGTTTCGTACCCGCATCATTTCAACCGATTCTCCGCGGACGGCGACTTCCTTTCCGATTTCATATCCGTTCGCGGTGTGGTGTGGTACGGCTTCGGTGTAGGTGATCAGCACGAGTACTGGATGGTGCCATTCATGCCGGAGCCGCGCTGGGCCATGGGGACCGGACTTTTTGTAGGGACCGGCGCGTCGTTTGAGGTCGCGGTCTACCAGCCTGATGAGGGGCTGACCCGAATTATTCTCGGTCCCGCAATCGACCGAGACCTAGGTGATGCGGTTGTACAACAGTACGGCGAGGAGTTGTTGGCAGACGCCGCCGACGATAGCGAGCGACGTCAGATCGAACAGTTTCTCGCGAACGCGCTTTTCGCGCGACAGTTCCCTGCGTTCGGTAACATCCGGGTGGACGCCATCGGCGACCTGTGGGTCGAGAGTTACCATGTGTCGGGGGAGGCCCAACCAGAGTGGTTTGTCTTCGATACAAACGGTCGTTGGCTCGGGACCGTCCGGACACCGCGAGGCTTGCGCGTGCTCGAGATTGGTGAGCACCACATGATGGGCGTAGCATATGATGAGTTCGGGATCGAACAGGTCGTGCTCTATGACCTACTTCGCTCTCCGTAATGGACTCTGTGTCCAGTCAGCGACGGTCCCGCTGTCCGGGCAGCCCAAGCCCTCCCCGCGCCACACGGTAGGCGGTACCTTATACGACGACCGTGGTGCCGGAAGTTGAAGAGTACGCTTGGGTGAGCCAAAGGAGACTCCGAATGTCAGGTCAGGGTACGCAGACCATCACGACCCATCGCCGGTGGGTTCCCATGTATCATTTCGTGGCGTCGTCGCTGTTACTGCTCAATCTTGGCTACGCTGTCTCGATACTGATCCGAGGGGTCAGCTTCGGAAACGTGGTGCAGGTCACGACGGCATTTACGCTGCTGCTGTTGTTCTTCTTTCTCCGCGCGTTTCCGACCACTGCGCAGAATCGCCTCATCCGGCTCGAGGAACGGCTGCGAATGGCCCGGCTCTTTCCAGATGACATGCAGTCGAAGATCGAGAGCTTCACTGTGGGTCAGTTGGTCGGTCTACGGTTTGCCGGCGACGCGGAATTGCCGGCGTTGGCGAAGCGTGTGCTCGACGAGGGCATCACGAAGGGCGAAGAGATCAAGAAACTGATCACCGAGTGGCGGCCGGACGAGGTGCGGGTTTGAGAATGCAGAGTGCAGAGTGACAGAACAGCGGCCGCGGATGATCGATACGAACGCGGATCATTCCCGTGCGCCGGTGTTCGCCGAGACACTGAAATGCATCCGCGGCCGCAACCATGAGTGACGTAGCGGAGCGTCTATCTACGGCCGTCGCCGATCGCTACGAGATCGAGCGCGAACTAGGCGCCGGCGGCATGGCCACCGTCTATCTCGCACACGACGTCAAGCACGACCGCAAGGTCGCGCTCAAGGTGTTGCGCCCCGAGTTGGCGGCCGTGATCGGCGCCGAGCGGTTCTTGCAGGAGATCAAGGTCACGGCCAACCTGCAGCACCCGCACATTCTCGCATTGCACGACTCGGGTGAGGCCGACGGCTTCCTGTTTTACGTTATGCCGTTCGTGGACGGCGAGAACCTGCGCGACAAGCTCGATCGCGAGAAGCAGTTGTCGATTGAAGATGCGGTCGGGATCACGCAGGCAATTGGCAGCGCACTCGAGTACGCGCACGAGCGCGGCGTGATCCATCGCGACATCAAGCCCGAGAACATCCTCATCCATGCGGGCCAACCCGTCGTTGCCGATTTCGGAATCGCCCTTGCGGTGAGTGCCGCCGGTGGCACGCGACTCACGGAAACGGGTCTCTCGCTCGGCACACCGCACTACATGAGTCCTGAGCAGGCCATGGGCGATCGCGAACTGGATGCCCGCAGCGACATCTACTCGCTCGGCTGCATGGTATACGAGATGCTCGTGGGCGAGCCGCCGTATACAGGGCCCACGGCGCAGGCGATCGTCGCAAAAGTCATTACCGAAGAGCCACGGCAGTTGACGTTGCTGCGCCGGACGGTGCCGCCGCACGTCGAGGCCGCGGTGCACAAGAGCCTCCAGAAGCTCCCGGCCGACCGGTTCGATTCCGCGGCGAACTTCATCGATGCGTTGACCAATCCCGCCTTCGCCACGGCGATTACGCCGGCTGGCAAGGCATGGTTGACCGGCGTCCTCGGCCTGGTGGCGCTCGTGGCCGTAGCCCTCGCGCTCTGGGGCTGGCTGCGACCCATCCCGGCGCCTGTTACGCGCGTCAGCATTTCGCTGCCGGAGGAGGAAGCGTTGCAACCCGCCCCCACCATCCGTTTCGTCCTGAGCCGCGATGGATCCCGGGTCGTCTACACGGGTCCCGGGGACAACGGCCACCAGCTGTGGGTGCGCGAGCTGGACGCGCTGCGCGCCCGGCCTCTGCCGGGGACCGACGACGCGCAGGCGCTCTCGCTCTCACCTGACGGCATGTCGGTGGCGTTTACCGATGCCAATGCCGGCAGCCTCCGAGTCGTCCCGATCGACGGCGGGCCGGCGCGCACGATCGTGAACGAGGCGGTGAGCCCCTGGGGCACCGACTGGGGTAGCGACGGCATGATCTACTTCAGTGGCCAGAACGGCGGGCTGCGGCGCGTCCCGGCAGATGGCGGGCCGGTGGAGGCGCTGAGCGAGCCGGATTCCGCGCGCGGGATCTCGGAGCACGACTGGCCACAACTCCTCCCTGGGGCGCGGGCCGCGCTAGTGGCCGAGTGGCGTGGCGCGGTGTCCGACGTAGTGATCAGCGCCGTCGTGCTCGAAACGGGCGAGGTGCGACCCATAGCAGATGCGGTCTATGCGCGCTTCCTGGAGCCCAACCACCTAATCCTCGCCACGAGCGACGGAACGCTCAGCGTGGCGCCGTTCGACGTCGAGCGGCTCGAGCTGACGGGTCCCCCACGCGCGATCGTCGAGGGCATCCGCATCGAGAGCAACAGCGGGGCGGCAGAGTTCTCCGTGTCAGGATCCGGAACCCTCATCTACCAGGGCGGCAGCGCCATAAAGAATGAAGTGGTCTGGATCGACCGTGAGGGCACGTCAACGCCCATGGACTCGACGTGGCGGGCGGACATCGGCACGTTGGCGCTTTCGCCCGACGGCACACGGTTGGCCGTAAGCATCATCGACACGGAAGGGGAGCATATCTGGGTAAAGCAGCTCGACCGTGGGCCACTGACTCGGCTCACCTTCGACGGGGGTCAGAACTATCGTCCCGCCTGGAGCGTGGACGGACGGGACATCGTCTTCCTGAGCAACCGGACCACAGGGCAACGCGAGATCTGGATCAAGCGGGCGGACGGCAGCGCACCGGCCGAACTCTTGATCCACGATGTCAGGCCGCTCGACGAGGTAGAGCCCGTCGGCGATGGGGAGTCATTCGTGTTTCGACGTGGCAGCGGCGGGGTCAATACTCGCGACCTGGCGGTGATCCGGCCCGGCATCGATACGGTGGCGACCTCATTGGTCGAGACGCGCTTTGACGACTATGCCCCGGCGCTGTCGCCGGACGGGCGGTGGCTGGCGTACGTCGCCAACGAATCCGGGAGCCAGGATGTGTACGTACGTCCGTTCCCGGAGACGGCGAGCGCGCGGTGGCAGGTGTCTGTGGGCGGTGGGTCCGAGCCTCTATGGGCGCCGAGTGGTCGTGAACTCTTCTACCGCACGCGGAGCGGCGGCGTGATGGCGGTCGCGGTCACGCCGGGTCCAACGTTTGCTTACGGGACACCTCAGCTGTTGTTCAGCGACCCCGGGTACGAGACGCACCTGTACCACTCGCTTTGGGACGTGTCCTCGAACGGTGAGCGATTTGTCATGGTGCGTCGTGAAGGGGCGGAGCGGTCGGACCTGGTGCTCGTGCTGAATTGGCGGCAGGAGCTGGAGAGAGCGAGATGAGTGCAGAGTGCAGAACGATTGACCTAATCTGCAATCTGCAATCTGCAATCAGTAATCTGCAATCCTTATGTTGTGGATGAGACCAGGCACCACTGGAACATTGCTGCCCTCTGAGGCTATGATTAGCCGTCACATGTCGGGTACTACTCGTTTCCCGTCTCCCCGCCGTCGCGCGGGTGGCATTGCGGTCGGGCTGTTCTACCTGTTCACCGCCGCGGTCCTTCCCACGCTCCACGCCGAAACCGAGGGCCTGCTCGGCACGCCTCACGTCGAGGACGGCCACTCCGCCCAGTGCGACCGAATCCATGATGACGCAAGCTGCCCGGTCACCGGTGCGTTCCGCTCGGTCGCGCCTGCCCGCACACCGGTCATACGTGCCGAGAACGAGCTTCTGGTTGCTGCGCCCCCCGCAACGTGGCATCGTCCGCCCACCACCCCGGAGACCGGCCCTCCCGCCGCTCGCGGACCGCCGCCGGCCTGATCCCACACAGATGTAACTCTCACGCCGATGTCCCACTGGGCCATCGGTCGGCGTGCCATGTGTTTGGATCAGGAAGGTATTATGCGAATAACCGGTTTCATGCCGTTGCTGCTCGGGATCGCCCTTGTGCACCCGATCGCGGCGTCGGCCCAGCAGCAGCCCCGTACGCGCGCGGACTCGCTCGAGTTGGAGATCCAGCGGCTCAAGGCTCGTATGGACTCGCTCGAGCAAGCCATCCAGCGGCTGCTGGCTCAGGGTCAGGACACCGCCACTGCGGGTGACGAGTTGGCAGCGCTCCGAGCCCGCGCCCGGGTTGCGGCGGGCCCACGTGACACTACCAGACGTACCCCGCAGCCGAGCGTGTCCCGGACGCGCAACCTCAATCGACTGAATCCCGAGATTAGCATGACCGGCGACGTGCGGCTCCAATCGAATCCGGATATGGCGGCGGAAGACAACGTCGCAGTACGCGAGTTCGAGTTCAGTATCCAATCCGTGCTCGATCCGTTTGCCAGCACGAAGGTCTTTCTCACCTTCGAGGACGGCGCGATCGATCTGGAGGAGGGGTATCTCTACTGGACTGGCCTGCCGGGGCACTTGCGCGTGGATCTCGGTCGCCTGCGACAGCAGGTTGGTGAGCTGAATCGCTTTCACCTGCACGCGCTTCCGGAGACGGAGTACCCGCTCGTCTATCGCGAGTATTTTGGCGAGGAAGGGTTGATCGGTGATGGACTGCGGGTGTTCTGGCTCGTACCCACGAGCGGCGTGTTCGGCGTCCAGGAACTCACGCTCGAGGGAACGGTCGGGAACAACGAAGTCCTCTTCGATGGTGGCAACCGGGCGTCGATCCTCGGCCACCTCAACAACTTCTTCGAACTGTCACCTGCGGTCTTCGTCCAGGTTGGGGGAACGGCCGTATATGGCAAGAACCCCGATATCGATCTCGAGACGCTGCTCGTGGGCGGGGACGTACGGGTGTCGTGGCGTCCGCCGTCGCAGGCGCAGTACCGCTCGTTCACGTTGCGCGCCGAGGGATACTTCCTCGACAGGGAATTCGCTGGTCTTGGCGACGCGCGGTTCGGGGGCTTCCTCGGTGCCGAGTACCAAGTCAGCCAGCGGCTGTTCTTGGGGACGCGCGCAGACTACGTCGAGCCCATCGTCGGTGATCGGGCCACGTGGGGGATCGCACCCCATCTCACATGGTGGCAGAGTGAGTGGGCGTATCTCCGTGCGGAATGGCAACACGAGCAAGTTCCCGCCCTCGGTGGCGGCCGTGATGGGCAAGACAGACTCTCGCTGCAGGTCGTCTGGGCGGTGGGTCCCCACAAACACGAGACATACTAATGACAAGACGCGTGATGCACATGGTGGCCGCCGTGGTCGTGTTGGCTACGACGATTCCCGTCGGTGCGGCCGCACAGAACAGGGTGAACGTCGTTACGTCTCTGAGTACCTACGCGGCGATCGCGCGCGAGATTGCCGGTGACCGCGCAGAGGTGCTCTCGATCGGCCGGGGTGATGAGAACCCTCATTTCGTGCAGCCGCGACCCAGTCTGGCGCTCCGGCTGCAGCGGGCAGATCTCTTCGTGGCCACGGGTCTCGATCTCGAACTCTGGGTACCGGCCCTGTTGGACCGTGCCAATAATCCGCGTGTGAGGGAGGGTGGTCCCGGGTACGTAGCAGCCTCCACCGGTGTCGAGTTGTTGGATGTGCCTACGTCGGTGAGCCGCTCGGGGGGAGACATCCACGCGTTCGGGAATCCGCACATCTGGGCCGATCCCGTGAACGGCCTGCAGATCGGCCTGAACATTCTTGCAGGTCTGCAGCGGGTCTCGCCCGAGAACGCCGACTACTTCCAGCAACGCTATGACACGTGGCGCATCGCGCTGCTGCACGCCCTCGTCGGCGAAGAATTGGTGACTCTGCTCGGCTCCGAGACAGTGGAGGACCTCGCCGTACAGAACGCCTTGTGGAGCTTCGTCCACGAGCAGTCCTACGAGGGGCGTCCTCTGGCCGAGCGTCTCGGGGGATGGCTCGGCGAGGCGGCAATCTTCCGCGGACGAGATATTGTCTGCTACCACAAGGAGTGGGACTACTTCTCGCGTCGGTTTGAAGTTCCCTGCGCGGACTTCGTCGAGCCCAAACCGGGCATCCCGCCCACACCCGGACACGTCGCGAGTCTCATCCGCCGCATCCGTACAGAGGAAATTCCGGTTGTCTTCTCGGCGAACTTCTACAACCAGAACCAGGTGCGCACGATCGCTCGTCGGACCGGCGCACGCCCGGTGATCGTACCGGCGAATGCGGGCGGGGCCCCGGGCGCTGAGAGTTACATCGGCATGGTGTCCCTGTGGGTCCGCGACCTCGCGACGGCGTTCCGCGCCGCTGACGCGGAAGCGGGGAGACACCCATGAGCATGATCGACCTGCTCCCCCTGATGGTTGCGCCGTTCGCCGCGGCGATGGTGCTGGTGGGAATGCTCTCCTATCTCGGCGTCCACGTCATCGCGCGCGAAGTGATCTTTGTCGATCTCGCGTTGGCGCAGATGGCGGCGCTGGGAGGGACCGTCGGTTTGCTGTTCGGTCTGGAACCCGGCACCGGCGGTGGGTATGCCTTTGCCCTCGCCGCCACTACACTCGGCGCGTTCATCTTTGCGATGACACGCAGCACCGGCGGCGAACGCCGCGTACCGCATGAAGCGATCATTGGTGTCGTGTATATCGTGGCGTCAGCCGCCGTGATCCTGGTAGCCGACCGTGCACCACGCGGCGCCGAAGTGCTGGAGGAGACGCTCGTGGGCACGATCCTGTGGGTATCGTGGCCGACGATCGTGAAGCTGCTCGGCGTGTACGTGGCGATCGGCATATTCCATTGGTTTTTCCGCCACCGGTTTCTCACGATTTCGCTGCGACCCGATACGGCGCAGCAAGAAGGATGGTCGCTACGCTGGTGGGATTTCTTGTTCTATCTCTCGTTCGGTGTCGCGATCACGTTGGCCGTGCCCGTCGCGGGCGTGCTGCTCGTGTTCACGTTTCTTGTCGTTCCGGCCATTGTGGCGTTCCTCTTTACACGCCGCACAGGCGCTTTGCTCGCGATCAGCTGGATCACGTCGGCGATAGCCTCGGCATTGGGACTCTTCGTGTCGTTCCGTTTCGACCTGCCGACGGGACCGGTGATCGTGTGTACGTTCGGCGTCGTGCTGCTGGTGGTGGGTGCCGTGCGGAGGTTCCTGCCGCAGGAGTAGGCCGGATGATTGCAGATTGTAGATTAGGGATTGCAAATCGGATCGATAGATCTGCAATCTGAAATCAGTAATCTGCAATCAGGGGCCGGGGGCGGAGGGGGAACCGGCTACCAGTACCCCAGCTCACCTCCGCAGGTCTCGGCCGCGCCGCCTTTGCCGAAGACGACGCGGAGCGCCATTGCCAACAGGCCTCCCTCCGTCCGTGCCTGTTGGCCAAACCAGCCGTACTGGAAGAAGTCGAACAACGCCTCGTCGCTGGGGCGCCGCACGAGCGAGGCCCGTGCTTCATCGAGCCACCGATCGTAGTCTTCGCCCGGACCGAACACGACGTCGTAGAGATTGAAGCACCGCGCAAAGGCGTTCGCGCCGAGAAACGCCTCCCACCGCAGCCCGCGGACAGCGGTCGTGTCGAGGGCAATTCGAGGGAACGCGCGCAGCAGGTCGCCGAAGTTGTCGGACACACCGCGTATGTCGCTGAGTGTCTCGACGTGTTTTACGGATTCCAGTACCCAGGCAAGTGCCGCGGCATCGCTCGTGCGTCCGGATGCGCGGTAGAGCCCTTCGAGTGCCGTCCCGGCGCGGCGCACCATGACCGTTCCGATCAGGTTGTCGATCAACGTCGGTCCCTCGTCGATCAGGAGAAAGCCCGTCGTCAGGACCTCACGGATAGTCTGCTCGGCCATCTCCGGTCGCCCGTCGAGGAACTCCACCGCAGCCTTCGCTACGTGCGCCTGGGCGCCGCGCCGGATGTGAGAGAAGCGGGGAATCGACAGGGTAATCGGAGACGCTGAGTCCGGCAGAGGCAGGTTATAGCGTGCACTCACGATGTCCGCCGCTGCGGCACGGCCCACGACTTCCCATTCGCTGTGGGCGGGGTGCGACGCAATTACACGCAGGGCCGCGCGCTGGTCGCGGTTCATCCCCGCGAGCTTATCGAACAACGAGTCCACGTTGGCGAGGGAATCCAGTTCCGGTGGGAACCACGGATCGTCGTAGACCGTAACGGGTCCCAGTTCGTCGAACCCGGGCTCGCTCGGCCTGTTGAGCCAGATGAGGTTGTGCAGCGCCTGCCCCGCCGCTTCGGCGGTAATCGCGGGATCAGGCTCCAGCCGCTCCCGCCGCAGCGCATCGGCCACGGCGATCCTCGCCTGTAGGCGCGAGAAGCTCGGGACGGCGATCGACGCCACGATAGGTCCCAGCGCGCTTGTGAACGCGAGCGTCGCCGTCGGGATCAGTATCCCCGCGGCGACGACGATCGTTGCGATCAGGGCCCAGCGGAATTCGCCAGGGGCCGGTCTCGACCCGGCATGGAAGCGGATACCCCGACGCGCAGCGGCTATCCCAACGTTCCATTGCCCGATCTGCGCGCGTAGCTCCTCATCCGCTGTCGCGCGTGCCTCCCCGTCTCGCCGGGCGCTGCGGCGAACCGCCGCATCCTGGAGCGCACCGCCTAAGCCGATGGCCACGAACCCGAGCGGAATCACGACCGTGACGATGCTGACCATTGCCGGACTCAGCACGCCCCGCGCTGCCAACACCACGCTGAACGCGAAGCCGAACGGGACCCACAGGACGGCGGCGAGAAACGCGAGCGTTCCCACCACGCGCGTGGCGAGGACCGTGTCACGCTGACCCGGTGTGACGTGCCGGTAGAGTCGCGCACCCTGGAGCACGAAACCGGTGTCGCGCGGTCCGTCGGTGATGACCTCGAGAATCGTGCCGCGATTGTGTCCCCGCTTGCTTGCACGGGTGGCGCGGAAGAGGAGCTTCGTCAGCATCTCGAAGCCGAACAGGAACACGAGGAGGCCGAGTGCCGAACTGACGAGCAGGACCCACCAACTCTGTCCGAAGGGGCCGAGACTCCAGGCACCGCGCTCAGAGCCGACCGACCAGAGCAACGGCCAGATCAGAACGACGTCACCGAGAGCGAACGTTAGGATGATCGGCCAGATCCTGGCGTGGAGGCTCTCGAGGCCGGGCGGCGGCCAGGCCAAGAGGGGAGGTTGGGACGGCTGGGGCGGGGAGGACGACGGGGAACCAGTTGCGCTGTCGGTCATGACGCCACCTGTTACCAGGAGGAAACGGTCGAGCATTCTAAGAGTAAGGGGTACGGGCGGGGGGCGGCTAGTCGGGGTTCCGCGTCCCCGGTCCCCCTCGCCGACCTCTTTGCTCGGGATTACCTTTGCGACCATGCCGGAAGCCATCGACCGCCTCACCGCTTGGAATCCGTCGCATCGTTTGGAGGGGGAATGATTGCAGAACGACGGCCGCGGATGATCGCTAAGAGCGCGGATGGTCCCGGTATGCAAACGGCCGCCCAGACACGGTGCGTATCCGCGTCCGCAACAATCAATCCGCGGCCGCACCCATGAGCGAAATCACCGAGCGTCTTACCTCTGCCATCGCCGACCGCTACCGCATGGAGCGCGAAATCGGGGCGGGCGGTATGGCGACGGTGTATCTCGCGCACGATGTCAAGCACGACCGCAAGGTTGCGGTGAAAGTGCTGAGGCCGGAGCTGTCGGCCATCATTGGTGGCGAGCGGTTCCTCAACGAGATCAAGGTCACCGCCAATCTCCAGCATCCCAACATCCTCCCGCTCTACGATTCGGGCGAGGCCGACTCGTTTCTTTACTACGTGATGCCCTACGTGGAGGGCGAGACGCTGCGGGCCAAGATGGATCGGGAGAAGCAACTTACCGTAGAGGAGACGCTCGAGATCGCCAAGTCGGTGGCGGCGGCACTCGACTTCGCGCACCAACACGGCGTCGTGCATCGGGACATCAAGCCCGAGAATATCCTGTTTCAGGGTGGCCAGGCATTGGTGGCCGACTTCGGTATCGCCCTCGCAGTTAGCGCCGCAGGAGGAACGCGACTCACCGAGACGGGACTGTCCCTCGGCACGCCCCATTACATGAGTCCGGAACAGGCCGCCGGCGATCGTGAGATCGATGCACGCAGTGATCTCTACTCGCTCGGGGCGATGATATACGAGATGCTCACGGGCGACCCGCCACACACCGGCAATACGCTCCAGGCAATCGTGGCCAAGGTCCTGACCGAAGAGCCGACACCCATCACGCGCACGAGAAACCTCGTGCCGACGAACGTCGATGCCGCCGTGCAGCGCGCCCTGGCCAAGACGCCGGCAGATAGATTCGCGGGCGCCGCCGAGTTCGCCGCAGCGCTGTCCAATCCCGCGTTTACGATTGCCACGATGGCAGCGCCAGCGGGCACACGGCCGCCGTCGCCGTTGTGGTCGCGCAGGAGTCTCGCGAATTGGCACGTGGCGCTTGCCGTCGTCGCGGCGCTCGCAGTTGGCCTAGTGGTGGGGAGGGCGCCAGGTGGCGACAGCGCGCCTATGCCTGGTCCCGTCGCCCGTTTCACGTTTGGTGTGCGGCTGGGGGATATCGATTTTGGTTCGGGCGTGGCGCTCTCACCCGACGCGAGCCAGCTCGTCTACATCGGTCCCGGCGAGCGCGGTGGCTCGCGCCTCTTCCGCAGGACGATGGGTGAGTCGGATGCCGCCCCGGTTGCCGGGACGGCCGGGAGCCTGGTCATGACCCCGTTCCTCTCTCCCGGCGGAGAGATGCTGGGATTCTACGCCGACCAGCAACTCCGAGTCGTACCCGTGGCCGGCGGCGCCGCGCGACCGCTGGCACCGATGTCCCCGACGAGCGGTGGCGGCAGCTGGGGACCAGACAACCAGATCGTGTACGAGCCGAGTTTCGGGTCTGGGCTCATGGTCGTCTCGGCAGACGGCGGGGATCCCAGGTTCTTGACCGTACCCGACACTGCGGTGGGAGTGCTCGATCATCGGTGGCCACATGTCCTACCCGACGGCAAGTGGATCGTGTTGACGATCTGGCGCGGCGCGTTGGATCTGGCCTCCATCGGCATCGCCTCGATGGAGACCGGCGAGGTGCGGGAGCTGATGCCGGGGAGTGACGCGCGCTATGTGGATGCGGGCTACCTCGTCTACGCCGTGCCCGAGGGCGCCCTGCGAGCCATCCGGTTCGATGCCAAGAGCGGCGAGGTGAGGGGTTCTCCGGTCACGGTGCTCGACTCGGTGCTGGTACGCGGGGACGGCGCGGCGCACTTCGCCGTGTCGCGCAGCGGCACGCTCGCCTACCTCGGCTCGTTGGGAAGCCGAATCCCGGTTATTGTCGACCGCAGCGGGATCGTGACACCACTCCCGATGGATCCGGGTGACTACGGGGCGCCGCGCTTCGCACCCGACGGGCGTGCTGTAGCCGCGGGGTACCAGGGCGATGTCTGGATCTATGACTTCGATCTTGGCACGTTCGGTCCGCTGACGGCCGGTGGAGGGTTCTATCCCGTCTGGACGCCCGATGGGAGACACATCCTGTTCTCCAGAACGGAGGGACCCGACGTCAACGTGTATCGCGTCCCAGCCGACCGAGGTGAGGAGCCGGTGGCGCTTCTGCAGGCTCGCGGGCAGCAACGGACCCAGGACCTGAGCCCCGACGGCTCGCACCTCATGCTGCGGCGGAACCTGGTGAGCCCCGGGCGGCCGGCGTTTGCCGAGCAGAGCGCGTCTGCTGGAGCCGGTGGACGGTTGGGGATGGCCGGTGGACAGTACGACCTCTGGTCGCTTGCGCTCGAAGACGGTGCCGAGCCCGAGCCGTGGCTCACGTCGGACTTCATGGAGCGCTCGCCCACGTTTTCACTCGATGGGCGCTGGGTCGCGTACTCGTCGAACGAGTCGGGCAGAGACGAGGTATATGTGCGGCCGTTTCCCGGGCCGGGCGGACGCACGCAAGTTTCTACCGAAGGCGGGACGGCTCCGGCGTGGTCACCGGACGGCTCCGAGCTGTTTTATCGGATCGGCGACGAATTCAAGGTCGTGGCGGTGCAATTGGCACCGACGTTTCGTGTGGTCAGTCGTGCGCGCACGCTCTTCGAGGGGCGCTACTATGCCTATCCGTGGCAGCGGCAATACGACATCCATCCAGACGGCGATCGGTTTATCATGTTCAGGTATACCGAGGAAGAGACGGATCTGACGGCGGTCGTGAATTGGCTCGAATCCGTGCGGCATCGCTTGGAGGGGGAATGATTTGAGAATAGTGATTAGTGATTACTGATTGGCGATTTGACTGTCACAGTCTCAAATCAGTAATCACTATTCGCTAATCACTAATCGACTGAGAGCATGAGCGAAATCACCGAACGCCTCACCAACGCCATCGCCGACCGCTACAAGATCGAATCCCACCTGGGCCAAGGTGGGATGGCCACCGTCTATCTCGCGCACGACTTGAAGCACGACCGCAAGGTCGCGTTGAAGGTGCTGCGTCCCGAACTCGCGGCCGTGATTGGCGCCGAGCGGTTCCTGCAGGAGATCAAGGTCACGGCGAATCTACAGCACCCCAACATCCTGGCGCTCTACGACTCGGGCGAGGCGGACACATTCCTGTACTACGTGATGCCGTTCGTGGAAGGGGACACGCTGCGCGACAGGCTCGACCGCGAGAAGCAGCTTGGGGTGGACGATGCGATCGAGATCACCAAGAGCGTCGCGGCCGCGCTCGACTACGCGCACCGGCACGACGTGATCCATCGGGACATCAAGCCCGAGAACATCCTGCTGCACGACGGGCAGGCGCTGGTGGCGGATTTCGGGATCGCACTGGCGGTCTCGGCGGCGAGTGACAACCGGTTGACGGAGACAGGGCTCAGCCTCGGCACGCCGCACTACATGAGTCCCGAGCAGGCAATGGGCGACCGCGAGCTGGATGCGCGCAGCGACGTCTATTCGCTGGGTGCGATGCTGTACGAGATGCTGGCCGGCGATCCGCCGTACACCGGCAGCACGGCGCAGGCGATCGTTGCGAAGGTGATCACCGAGAAGGCGACCCCGGTGACCGCCGTGCGCGACACGGTGCCGAGTCACGTTGCCGCGGCAATTCACAAAGCGCTGAACAAGCTGCCGGCGGACCGGTGGCACAGCGCCGCCACCTTTGCCGAGGCGCTCACGAAGCCGGGAATGGCGGAGCTTCCCGTCACGGTCGCCGCCGAGGCGGGCGCCGCGCCCAAGCAGCGCAACTGGGCGTTCCTCGGCGCGGCTGCTGTTGCGCTCGTTGCTATCGCCATAGCGCTGTTCGGCCTGCTGCGGTCCGGGCCACCACCGCGAGTGGCACGGTTCACCGTCGCTCTGCCAGAGGCACAAGGTATACGCGACCGCTTCGCCAACACTATCGCGCTTTCGCCCGACGGTTCGCGGTTCGTCTACGTAGGCCCGGGGGAGAGCGGAGCACAGCTGTGGCTCCGGGAAATGAATCAGCTCGAGGCGATGCCAATCGCCGGTACCGAGGGGGCGTTCGCGCCGTTCTTCTCCCCTGATGGTCAATCGGTCGCATTCTTTACCCGCATTCTCGACGCGTCGTTGCGCGTCGTTTCGCTTGCGGGCGGTCCGCCGCTCACGTTGGCTACCGAAGGGCTGTTCGCGGCCGGTGGCTCATGGGGAGACGACGGCTACCTCTACGTGGTAGGCGAAAGAGACGGTGGATTGGAGGCGATCGTGCGGGTGTCGTCCGCCGGAGGCGACCCCGCAGCCGTCGCCGAACCGGACAGCGCCGCTGAGCGCAATTTCTTCTGGCCGGAAATCCTGCCCGGGGGGAAGAGCGTGTTGGTCACGACATGGCCGAGCGGGGGAGCCAACAACAGCGACGCGGAGATTGCGGTCGTCTCGCTGGTGACCGGAGAAGTCACGACGATCCTTCAGGGGACTACGGCCCGCTACGCCGACCCGGGTTTCATCGTCTACGCACGTGGCGATGGTGCGCTGCTCGCCGCGCCGTTCGACCCCGGGAGGCTCGAGGTCACCGGTCCATCGACACCGCTGCTCGAGGGGATTCTCACCAAGCTCCCCGCGGCGGCCGAGTTCTCGATTGCGCAGGACGGGTCGCTCATGTACCTGAGCGGGGAAGCCGGGTCGGAGCAGATCGTGTGGGTGGAACGCGATGGTGGCGAGCGGGCCATCGATGCCGAGATGAAGGAGAATTTTTCGTCGCTGGCGCTCTCGCCCGAGGGCGAGCGGATCGCGGTGTCGTACATAAGTGAGTCGGGTCAGAACATCTGGATTTACGATCTTGCACAAGCCACGCTCTCCCGACTGACTTTTGGCAGCGATTACAACCAACGTCCGGAGTGGTTGCCGGGCGGGCGGGAAATCACATTCGTCTCGACGGAGACTCCGCCGCGACAGCTGTTCACGATGCCAGCGGACGGTAGCGGGTCATCTCAGCAGCTATTCGCTACGGACGCGGTCGTCCAGGAGGCGTCGTGGTCCCGGGACGGCCGCTATCTGGTGTACCGCAGGGGGCCCGGTGGTGGCAGCACTCTACGGGACATCCTGTACTTGGAACGGGGTGACACGACCCAGCGGACGTTTCTCGCCACCGAGTACGACGAGCTGAACCCGAAGATCTCGCCTGATGGGCGCTGGCTCGCGTACGTCTCCAACGAGTCCGGTCGCGACGACGTGTACGTGCGACCGTTCCCGGGACCTGGAGGGCGCTGGCAGGTTTCGACCGACGGGGGTACCGAGCCGTTGTGGTCGCACGCGGGCCGAGAGATCTTCTACCGCAGCCCCGACGGCAACCTCGTCAGTGCCGCCGTGACGATCGGAGAGACGTTCTCGGTGGGGCAGCGCACGGTGCTGTTCTCTATGGCGGAGTACGACGCCGATCGCACGCACACGTTCTACGACATCTCGCCAGACGATCAGCGGTTTCTCATGGTCAAGCAGAGCGGTGGGACGCGGGACGTGGTGGTGGTGCTCAACTGGTTTACGGAAGTGTTGGAGCGGATGGGAAAGTGATTGCAATCTGCAATTCCTGCGCACTGACAAGATGTCTGCGTTGACCGAACACGGAGGGTGAATTGACTCGTAATCTCTTGTTTGCACTGACCGCCCTGTGGCTCGCCACGCCCGCCCATGCCCAGCAGCCCGACTGGGAAAGCATCGAGATCCGCACCATCGAGTTGGGCAGCGGCGTGTACATGCTCATGGGCCGAGGAGGCAACCTCGGTCTGTCCGTCGGTGATGACGGTGCGTTCCTGGTGGACGACCAGTTTGCACCGCTCACCGAGAAGATCCAGGCGGCCATTTCGGCGGTGACCAATGAGCCCATGAAATTCGTGCTCAATACCCACTGGCACGGCGACCACACGGGCGGGAACGAGAACCTGGGCCAGGCGGGAGCGCTGATCGTGGCACACGACAATGTCCGCCGCCGCCTGGATCCGGAGAGCTTCCGCGATCTCATTGGCCGATCCAATCAGGCCCCGCCCGATGCGCTACCGGTCGTGACGTTTTCCGAGGAGTTGAACTTCTACTGGAACGGCGAGCGGATTCACGTCTTCCACGTCGCGAACGCTCATACCGATGGCGATGCCATCGTCGTCTTCGAGAATGCCAATGTCGTGCACATGGGGGATACGTTCTTCAACAGTTTCTACCCGTTCATCGATGTACAGAGCGGAGGCAGTGTCAACGGAATGATCGCGGCGGCCGAGCGCGTGCTCGAAATCGTCGGGCCCGATACCAAGATCATTCCGGGTCACGGCGAGCTGGCCGGGCAGGAGAAGCTCCAGGCCTTTCACGATATGCTCGTGACCGTGCGAGACCGTGTGCAACGTCTCATGTCGGAAGGTATGACTGCGGACCAGGTCGTAGCGGCCAAGCCAACGGAGGATCTGGACGCCACGTGGGGGGACAGGAACGAGCGCTTCGTGCGCGCCGTCTATCAGAATCTGTCCGGGCGGTAGGTGTCGTTCCACCTCGCCGTCTTCGGCGCGGGACTCGTCGCCGGGTTCCTGAACGTGATGGCCGGCGGCGGGTCGCTCATCACCCTCCCCATTCT
Organism: Gemmatimonadota bacterium; assembly: GCA_036679645.1. Taxonomy (GTDB): domain Bacteria; phylum Gemmatimonadota; class Gemmatimonadetes; order Gemmatimonadales; family GWC2-71-9; genus JADFNB01. Next base: position 28,209 of record JAZDCY010000007.1, read on the forward strand.
CCTCTTTCTGGGTCTGCCCGCGGCGGTGGCCAACGGCACGAACCGCGTGGCCATCCTGGCGCAGAACGTCGCCGCCGTCTCGAGTTTCAGGCGACAGGGATACGTGGAGATGCGGACCGGGTTCCTCTATGCGCTGGTTACGATCCCGGGTGCGCTCGCCGGAGCGTTCGCGGCGACCCGCGTGTCCGACGGGCTCTTCCGCGGACTCCTAGCGGGTGTCCTGGCCGTGGCTGTGCTCGGTCTCTTGATCCCCCGACGCCATGGCTGGTACGCCGGGGAACGGATGAGCGCCGGCCGGCGGGGTGTGGCGCTGCTGGGATTCCTCGGCATCGGGTTCTACGGCGGGTTCATTCAGGCGGGCGTGGGGTTTCTCCTGATGCTGGTACTCCATCAGGTCCTTTTTCATGACCTCGTTCGCACGAACATGCACAAGGTGCTGATCGTGCTGGTTTTCAGCGTCCCGGCGCTGCTCGTATTCATCGCCACGGGGAATGTGGCTTGGGTGACCGGAGCAGTGCTCGCCGGGGGGAACGTGACGGGTGCGCTCGTGGCGACCCGAGTATCCGTCACCAGGGGCGAGCGCCCAATCCGAATGGTCGTCGCGGTCGCTTTAGTGTTGATGGCGGTGCGGTTGGTCGTTTGATCCCAGAACGTACTTGGCGCACCGTATGATGTGGGGTGCAGGGTGCAGGGTGCAGGGTGCAGGGTGCAGGGTGCAGGGTGCAGAGTGCAGAGTGCAGAGTGTCGCGACAAAGGGGGACCGTGAGCCCCGTGCCCTTGATTTTGCCTGAGGTGAGTGTGATGGGGCCTTAGAGAAGAGAGGGAGGCGACGGGGTTGAGCTAGGGGGTCCAATCGGCATATTAGGAGGGCAAGCGGCGAGGTGTCAGACGATGAGCGGGACCCATCGAGACCGGTTTATCAAACGGCTGTCCAGCGTCGGGCTCGGGCTGCGGGAGGACATTCAGCTCGCCCTCGGGGGAATAGTTCACAATCTGCGTGATCTGGTCGTGGATGGTGGACTCGACGACGGTGAGGTCCGAGCCGTGATCGAGCTGCACGACAACGTGGAAGCGCTGTGGCGGGCCACGCTCCGGAGCAACCCGCCGCTCCGGCCTGCCGAGATCGTGGGTCGGCTGCGAGAACTCCGGGCCAACTGCACGGGACCGCTGGAGGGGATTGGCGTGCAGATGGAGCGTGTGTTCAGCAAGGCCCAACTACTGGAGGAGCAGAAGAAGCTCCTCTAGGAGCGCTCCGTTCCCGCCTTTTCCACCTGCCGCATGCCGGCGTCCAACATCGTCAATTGGAGTATCATCTGGTCCCGCACTGGCATGGGGCGCAGGTCGGCGTCATCTGCCTCCGCGCGAATGGCGTCGGTATCGGCGCCCTGTGAGATCTGTCCACGCCAGCCTTCGATCCGGGCGCGCCACGCCTCCGCGGCCGGGTCGGGTGGGCCGATCACCTGCCCCACGCCGGGCGTCAGGAACAGCGGCATCTCCGAGACCAGCGTCAGGGTGTCCCCACCCAGCGAGCGGACCGTCTCCATCGAGCTGGGCCGAAAACGGGCCGCCGTTGTCTCGTCGCCCAATCCCAGAAAGTGTGCCCGCATTGCTCTCGAGTCCGGCCGGGTGGTGAAGCCGCGGCCGATCCGCACGAACCCTTTCTCTCCCAATCGCTCGACGTCGTGCAGCTCGTAGCCGGCTGCCTGCGTCGCGGCGGTGCAGTACGTCATCAACTCGGCGCAGCGGTTCATCCACGCGGCATCGACAAGGAACCACGGTCCGGCCGCAAACGCCATTCCGTGGAACGAGAGATGGAGCGCAAAGGGGCCATCGGCGCTGCGCCACCACTCGTACGCGGCGCGGTTCTCGGGGCGGGCGTGCGCGTCGGTCGCGTCTCGCGGGAAGCCGAACTCGATATCGTCGCCGGGTCTCTCGCGAATGACATGGGTTAGATAGGTCCCGATGTCATAGTGCTCGTCGGCGTCGTCGTACCACACCCGGTTGCGCCGTTCGCCATCGGGATTGATGTGCGGCACGACCCACCACTCCCAGTCAGTCAGCAGGGGGTGGTCGGCGGGCTGGGACGCGATATACGCACTGAGCCGCCGCAAGAGCAGAGGACCGACGGGCTCGTCGGCGTGACATCCGGCGAGCAGGCTGATGCGCCGCGGTCCGGTCCCGAATCGGAAGGAGCGAATTGTACGCCCTTCGCGAGACGTACCGAGTGACATGCCGTCGTCTCGCGACGCCGCCGGCGTTGACAGAATCTCTGCGAAATGCTCCTGGAGGGCCACGGGGCCGCTCACCGAGCGCGGAACGGTGCCATCCAGGCCGTCTGGGTGACACGCTGCCCACCGAGCATCCCACCGATGACGATGAGGCGATCACCCGCCAGCACGATCCCACGCAAGTCCATGACGCCGCGTGGCAACGACCCGAGCGCTTCCCAACGGTCGTTGTGTACGTCGTAGCGGTACACGCCAACGAGCGGGCGCGACGGCTCGCCGTTGTACCCGACCCCGTCGTAGTTGTACGGATTGTCAGACCCACCGAGAAGTATCACGCCGTCGGGGGCCGCACCTCCGCCCGCCCGATACAGAGTCGGCCCGGGATGGTCCTCTATGCGCCGCCAGGTGATCCGGGTCGGGTCATCCGGATCGATATCCCCACGCCAGGAGGAACGCTCGGCGGAGAAGCGACGTGGGTTCTCATCCACGCGCACCCCGTCCACGTACACGATCGCATTCCCTACGATCGACCCGGCGTGCCCGAACACCGGCGGGCCCGGAATGGGTGTGGCCTGCCGCCACTCGTCGCTCGCCGGATCGTAGAACTGGACGTTCGTGATGTTGGCGCGATCGTGCCAGCCGGAAACCAGGTAGATCAACGAGTCCCGCCACACGCCCGAGACGGCATCGTCCGTCGGAACCGGAATGGGGGCGCCCTTGCGCCACGCGCCGGTCTCGGGGTCGAAGATGTCGACGTCGGGCAGAGATCGTTCGGAGCCGTCCCCGGCAACCGTGTATCCGCCGAAGACATAGATCCTCCCGCGGACCCCCTGCGCGGTACCGGCAAGGCGGCCGGGGCCCGGTACGGGAGCGATCTCGTCCCACTCGGCCTCACTCGGGTTCCAGCGGAAGGCCCAATTCACCGTCCCGTTCCATCCCTTTGTGGAGTCGATGCCGAGGAGCGAGTAGACCTCCCAGCCACGCGACGTTTCCACCGCCGCGACCGCGTTGTTGCTGACCGGCCGGGGGAGCGACGGGACAGGTTGCCAGGATGGGGTCTGGAAGGCGAGGGTGGCGATGATGGGGAGGATCATTGGCGGAGGATAGCCTGGGAGAACGCAAAGACGCTCAGGTGCTCAGGGGATACGCTCAGGTGCTCAGGTGCTCAGACGCTCAGGTGCTCAGACCACGTGATGCTACTATCCAAGTGCTTAGCTACCAGCCGCTTGCAGGTGAGCGCTCAGAGGTCTCAAACCTGCACCCCTGAGCGTCTGAGCGTCTGAGCACCTGTGCGTCTCTTAGTCTATTGTCCTGCCACCCTCACCGGCATCGCTGCTCCTATCATGGTCCCGTCCCCTAGCTGTCCCTGATTGTTGCGGCCCCAGCAATACGCTATGCCCAGCGTCGTGATCCCGCAGCTGTGGGAGCCGTGCACGGTCAGCGACGCGAACGATAGTCCGCCACCGACGGCCGCCGGTACGGCACTGGCCGTGTTGAGGCCGTCACCGAGCTGCCCAAACGCGCCGGCGCCCCAACAGTAGGCGGTGCCGACGCCAGTGATGGCGCACGTATGGGTGTCGCCCGCGACGACGCTCGTGAACGTCAGCAGCGTGTTGACGGCGACGGGCGAGAGCGCGTTGGTGGAGTCTCCTGTTCCGAGCTGGCCTGCGCTGTTGCTGCCCCAGCAGTACGCCGTGCCGGTGGCCGTGATCCCGCACGTGTAGTCGTCGCCTGCGGCGATGCTGATATACGAGAACCCGCTGTCTACCAAGACGGGCGAGGAGCGGGTGGCGGTCGCTCCTTCGCCGAGCGCGCCACTCTGGCCGTCGCCCCAGCAGTGGGCGAGGCCGGCACTCGTGGCACCGCACCCGTGGGCGGAGCCGAGGCTAAGAAGGCTGAAAGTCGGACTACCCTGCATCTGGGTTGGGAGTGGGATCGGTGGTGGCGGCCCTTGGCCGCCGCCACCAATCGGGTTGCTGGTCTGCCCGCTGCCGTTGTTGCCCCAGCAGAAGCCCGCGCCCGAGGCCGTGATACCGCAGCTAAAGAGGTCACCGACCCTGAGCGTCGAGAGCTGCAGGTTACCCGCGGAGAAGGTCGGACTCGGCTTGGTCCCGCCGGTTGTGTTGTCGCCAATCTGACCCGAGTTGTTGCGTCCCCAGCAAACGGGTGCGCCACCGCGTGTGCGGGCGCAGGTGTGGCTCAGGCCGGTAGCGACGCCCGCGAATTCGGTAGTCCCCGCCACACGAGCGGGAACGAGCTGGGTGCCGGTGGTCGATCCGTTACCCAGCACCCCGAAGCTGTTCCCGCCCCAGCAGTAGACTGACAGACCGGCCGAGGCGGCGCAGGTGTGTTGCACCCCGGCGCCGATCTCCACGAACGCGAGCGACAACACGTTCAGCTCCGCGGTATCGGTGACGGTGCCCGCAGTGGCGATAATGAGCGTCATTCCCGGTCCGATGCCCGTCGCCTCGCCAGTCGTCGCGTCGACGGTGGCAACGGCGGGATTGCTGCTGGACCACACGATCGTATCCTCCACCTCGTTGCCGAACGCGTCCTCGACGAGGGCCTCGAAGGTCCGTGGTGCAGCCGAATCTGCCACGGCTGTATCGGGTGAGATGACGAGCAACGCCACTGGTCCCGGAGTGACGATGACACTAGCCGTCCCTCGGAGGCCACGCACGGTGGCTTGCACGAGGGCCTTCCCCGGGGAGACGGCTGTCACGACCCCTTCGGTGGTAACCGACGCGACCTCCGGGTCGTTGGACGTCCAGATTGTCGTCTGTCCCGTCACCGGCGCGCCGCCGGCATCCGAGGCGGTGACGGTCAGCGTCACTGTCTTGGATACCCCGATCAGCACCGAGTCGGGTGTGACTGTGACGGAGGTGACCACTGGGTCCGTGACGCTGTCGCCACAGGCCGCGGTGATCAAGATCGCGGTGCCCAACATCAAACGAAGGGATGGCTTCATCCATCCTCCAGCTGCTGTAGTGTCGAGAGGGATTCGTACGTCTCACATACGTCTTGCCGTGGCCCCTCGTTGAGGTCCGGCCGCGTGACCAGCATTATACATCGACTGCTGGGGGTGATGTTCCGTTAGGGGAAGCCTAATCGTCATCACGAACGGGACCCCGCTGGCGTTTCTGGTCACTCCGTGCTCGTTTGTCGCGCAAGCGCTGCTCGACCGCGGCCTTAGATGGGCGCGTTTTCTTGCGGCGCTTCGGAACCTGGAGGGCGCCTCGCACGAGCGCGTGGAGCCGCGCCACCGCGTCTTCACGATTGCGCAACTGGCTGCGATACCGGTCCGACACGACTCGCAGCCTCCCCTTGGTATCGAGCCGCGACGCCAATTTCTGACAAAGACGCTCGCGTTCGTCGTCCGCCAAGCTCCCACTCCCAGCCACGTCCCACACCACCTCCACACGCGTAGAGGTCTTGTTCACGTGCTGTCCGCCGGGGCCCCCTGCACGTGAGGCCCGGAACGCAAGCTCGATGTCAGGTATCTTGAAGAGCATAGAGATTGGTGATTAGTGATTAGTGAACAGTGATTGGCGATTTGCCGATCGGGTGCACGTCCACGACAGCTACGCACCTTGTGTCACCATCAATCACAAGTCACTAATCAGTAATCTCCCATCGTCTCCCTCTATTGGCAAACCAGCACCGGCCCCCTCATTTTTGGGTCCATGTCATCCAACCTCGCCCTCGTCCTTTCCGGTGGCGGTGCTCGTGCCGCGTACCAGGTGGGTGTCCTCCGGGCCATCGGAGAACTCGCGCCAGAGTTGCGGTTTCCCATCGTCACGGGCGTCTCGGCCGGTGCGATCAACACGGTCAGCCTTGCGGCGAGCGCCGGCCCGCTGCCGCGGGCGGTGGAGGAACTCGAGGAGTGCTGGCGGCAGCTCACGACAGACCAGGTCTACTGCATCCAGCCGATGTCGGTCGTGGGCGCGGTCTTGCGTCTGGCCCGCGACTTCGTGATAGGGAGGAAGTCCGGTCCGCCGGCTGTACGGGGGCTGCTGGGGACGGGCCCGCTCCGAGCCTTCCTGACCTCATCCGTGCAGCTCTGCGGGATCGAGCGCAACGTGGCGAACGGCACGCTTCGCGCGGTCGCCCTGAGCGCGACCTCGTATACCACGGGGTGGACGGTGACCTTCGTGCAGGGGGGGCCGAACGTTCCCATGTGGACACGTGCGCAGCGTATGTCAGTACACACGCAGCTCACGCTAGATCATGTGATCGCGTCTGCCGCAATCCCCATTGTCTTTCCGGCGGTCCGTATAGGGGCGGAGTACTTCGGCGACGGCAGCGTGCGCCAGGCAGCGCCGCTCGCGCCCGCCATCCACCTGGGCGCCGAGCGCGTCATAGCAATAGGAATGCGCGCGCCGCGTCCGCCGTCCGTTCCGGTTTCGGGTGACCCCTGCTACCCGTCGTCGGCAGAGGTTTTCGGACTCTTACTGAACTCCGTGTTCCTCGACTCGCTCGATACCGATGCGGAACGCCTCGAGCGCCTCAACGGGGTGCTTGCTGCGGGCACGGTGCCGACCGACGACCCGAGTCTGTTGCGCCGGGTGGAGCTGCTGGTGCTCCGACCGAGTCGCGATCTCGGTGCTATGGCTCGGGGCTACGAGGTGCGACTGCCGCCATCGATCTCCCTGCTCGTGCGTGCAATGGGCGGTCGACGAAGTGGGGCATCGGACCTGGTGAGCTACCTGCTGTTCGACCCGACGTTCACGTCCGATCTCGTGACCCTCGGCTACGAAGACACGATCGCGCGTAGAGCCGATGTCGAAGCCTTCCTCAACGGAGACACGCCATGAGCAGTCGCGTAGGCCTGCCGTTGCGAACCGCTGCGCCCGGCAACCACGGGTTTACCCGCGGATCAACCTCCAACCATATCTCGCAACACATACTGTAGAATCCCGCCGTGACGGTAGTACTCTACCTCGATGGCGCTATCGAGTCGCACGGTCGCGTCAAACGACGCCACCTCCCCATCCGCTCCCGTGGCTACGACCCGCAGCACGCATCCCGGCTCCAGCCCATCCGCGATACCGGTAATCGTGAATCGTTCGGTTCCCGTCAATCCAAAATCGTCTGCGCGTTTGCCGTCGGGAAACTGCAACGGCAGCACACCCATCCCGATGAGATTCGAGCGGTGAATGCGTTCGTAGCTCGTGGCGATGACCGCGCGTACGCCCAGGAGGCCCGTTCCCTTGGCCGCCCAGTCGCGCGAACTGCCCGTGCCGTACTCGGATCCCGCGAGCACCACGAGCGGCGTCGCAGATTCGAGATAGCGCATGGCGGCGTCGTAGATCGAGATCTTGTCTCCGCTCGGGATGTGGACGGTCCAGTTGCCCTCGGTTCCTTCGACGAGCCGGTTCTTGATCCGGATGTTGCCGAACGTGCCGCGCATCATCACGTCGTGATTGCCGCGTCGCGATCCGAACGTGTTGAAGTCGACGGGCTTCACGCCGCGCTCGATCAACCACGCGCCGGCCGGGCCGTCTTTGGGAATCGCGCCCGCGGGCGAGATGTGATCTGTCGTTACCGAGTCGCCGAGCCAGACGAGGGCATATGCCTTCTCGATGTCTCGCATTGGTGCCGGATTAGGTGCTAGGTCGGCAAAGAAGGGTGGGTCGGCGATATAGGTCGATGTCGCATCCCACGCGTAGCGGCCATCAGCACCTTCCGGTACCGGCAGCGCTTTCCACGCGTCCGTGCCCTCGAAAACGGTCGCATACTCGGTCGTGAACATCTCGGGTTTCAAGGCAGATGAGACGGCCGCAGCGATTTGGTCGTGCGTCGGCCAGATGTCCTCGAGGTAGACCGGCTTACCGTCCAGTCCCTCGCCCAGCGGCTCGGTCGTGAGGTCCACGTCCACCCGCCCCGCCAGGGCGTACGCCACCACCAGCATGGGCGACGCCAGGTAGTTGGCGCGCACGTGGGGGTGGATCCGCGCCTCGAAGTTCCGATTGCCGGACAGGACGGCAGCGGCCACCAGCTCGTGCTCGCCAATCGCCCGTGCGATCGGCTCCGCCAGCGGGCCGCTGTTGCCGATGCAAGTGGTGCAGCCGTATCCGACGACGTGGAAACCCAATGTCTCCAGATCGCTCAGCAATCCCGCTTCCCGCAGATAGGCCGTTACCACCTTCGAGCCCGGGGCCATGCTCGTCTTCACCCACGGGCGGCGCCGGAGACCCTTCTTGATGGCGTTCCGCGCGACCAACCCTGCTCCGATCATGACCGACGGGTTCGACGTGTTGGTGCAACTGGTGATGGCCGCAATCACGACCGACCCGTCGTGCAGGCTGAAACGACCGCCCTCGTACTCCACATCAGCCGCCGTCGCGATCTCGCGTGAGACGGCGGCACTGGTTGCCGCGGGCGTGTGGCCGCCCTCTCCCGCCCACGCCGCACTCTCGTGTTCCGGCGCCGCTCGTCGCCGGGCGCTGGCTGGAATGAGGTTGGGAAGCACCTGGTGGAATGCGTCGCTCATCTCGCGCAGGAGAATGCGGTCCTGCGGCCGGCGCGGTCCGGCAAGCGACGGCTCGACCGTTGCCAGATCCAGTTCCACGACGCTCGAGTACTCGGGGTGCGGCGAGTCCGGAGTGTGGAACAACCGCTGCGCCGTGCAGTAGCGTTCGACCAGCTCGATCAGTTCGGGTGGGCGACCGGTGCGCGCCAGGTAGCGGAGCGTTTCGTGATCTACAGGGAAGAACCCCATGGTCGCGCCGTATTCCGGCGACATGTTGGCGAGCGTCGCCCGGTCGGCAAGTCCCAGTGCAGCCAGCCCGTCGCCAAAGAACTCCACGAACCGGCCCACCACGCCGTGCCGCCGCAGCATCTGCGTGACGACCAAAACCAGATCCGTAGCGGTCGCACCGGCGGGCAACGATCCGGTAAGCCGCATGCCCACGACCTCGGGCAGTTGCATGAAGTACGGTTGGCCCAGCATGACGGCCTCGGCCTCGATGCCACCCACTCCCCAACCCATCACGCCCAGGCTGTTGATCATGGTAGTGTGAGAATCCGTCCCGACGAGCGTGTCAGGGAAAGCCATGCGCTCGCCGTCTTTCTCGACGAGACGTACGACGCTCGCGAGATACTCCAGGTTCACCTGGTGGACGATGCCGGTCCCGGGCGGGACGACGTTGAAATCGTCGAACGCCTGTTGCGCCCAGCGCAGCAACTGGTAACGTTCGCCGTTGCGCTGCATCTCGCGCTCCACATTGAGCGCGAACGCCTGCGACGTGCCGAAGAAATCGACCTGTACGGAGTGGTCGATGACCAGATCGGTGCGCACCAGCGGGTTGATCCGCTGCGGATCGCCACCCAGCAGTGCTATGGCGTCGCGCATCGCAGCCAGATCGACGACCGCCGGGACGCCGGTGAAGTCCTGCAACACGACGCGGCCTGGCATAAACGGGATCTCGAGCGACCGGTCCGGCGCCGGGCGCCAATTTGCCGCCGCGCGCACGTGCGCTTCGGTGATGATACCGGTGCCCGCATTGCGCAGGATGTTTTCCAGCAGGACACGAATCGAGAACGGCAGACGATCCAGCTCCACGAGACCGGCGCGCTCGAGAGCATCGAGGCCAAAGATGGTCGCCGGGCCGTCAGGGAGGTCTATGGTCGTACGGGAATCGAAGGGGTTAGTCATGGTTGAAAGATAGGCGGCATCGCGTCTATCTTCCATCCGCCCATACACCAACGCCCGCCCGTGAGGAACTCGCCTTCATGGCAGAGCCCGTCACCGTAACCCAGCCGGTCGACATCGATACGCTCTGTATCAACACGCTTCGTACCCTGGCGATGGACGCGGTCCAGGCGGCCAACAGCGGCCATCCCGGCGCCCCAATGGGCCTGGCACCGCTTGGCTACGTGCTCTGGACGCGGCATCTGCGACACAACCCCGCAGACCCCCACTGGCCTGGCCGCGACCGGTTCGTGCTGTCGGCGGGGCACGCCTCGATGCTCCTCTACGGGCTGCTGCATCTCACCGGGTACGACCTGTCACTCGACGAGATCCGCAACTTTCGCCAGTGGGGCAGCCGGACGCCGGGGCATCCGGAGTACGGTGACACGCCCGGGGTCGAGACGACCACGGGTCCCTTGGGACAGGGGTTCGCCAACGCCGTCGGTATGGCGATCGCCGAAGCCCATCTCGCGGCACGCTTCAACGAGGCGGGGCACGAGATAGTGGACCACCGGACGTATGTCATCGTGAGTGACGGTGACCTGATGGAAGGCATTTCGCACGAGGCGGCGTCGCTTGCGGGACACCTGCACCTCGGGAAGCTGGTGGCACTGTACGACGACAACCGCATCACGATCGACGGATCGACCGATCTCACGTATTCCGACGACGTCGCCGGCCGGTTTGAGGCGTACGGGTGGCACGTGGTGACTGTCGAGGACGGAAACGATACCGAGGCACTCGATAAGGCCGTAACAGAGGCGAAGGACGACACGCGACGCCCGTCACTCGTGATCGTGCGCACGCACATTGGGTTCGGCAGTCCCAACAAGCAGGATACCGCCGCCGCGCACGGCGCGCCCCTTGGCGAGGAGGAAATCCAACTCACCAAGCGGCAGTTGGGTTGGCAGTGGAGCGAGCCGTTCCACGTTCCCGACGAAGCACGGGACCATTGGGGCAAGGCGCGTAACCGGGGCGAGGCGAGACAGTCGGTGTGGGAGAAGCGGTACGACGCCTATCGCTCGACGTATGGAGATCGTGGAGAGGAGTTGGACCGCCGGCTGCGGGGCGAACTCCCCTCCGGATGGCTCGATGCGGTGCCCGATCTCTCCGCCATCGACAAGCCGATGGCGACTCGTAAGGCCTCGGGTCTGGTGCTCAACGCCGTTGCGTCTCGGATTCCGGAGCTGGTCGGCGGGTCCGCCGACTTGAGCGGCTCAAACAATACGACCCTCTCCGACGCCGGCGTGTTCTCGGCGGAACACTATGAGGGGCGCAACGTCTGCTTCGGTGTCCGGGAGCACGGGATGGGCGGCGTGCTCAACGGGATGGCGCTGCACGGCGGCATCATTCCCTACGGAGGGACGTTCCTTATTTTCGCCGACTACATGCGGCCGGCAATGCGCCTGGCGGCGATGATGCGCCAGCACGTCATCTACGTCTTCACCCACGACTCGATTGGACTCGGAGAGGACGGCCCGACCCACCAACCGATCGAAACGATCACCGCGTTGCGCGCAATTCCGGGCCTGGTGGTGATCCGACCGGCGGACGCGGTCGAGACCGCCTACGCCTGGCAGGTGGCGCTATCGCGCCGGGACGGCCCCGTGGCGCTGGTCCTGACGCGGCAAAGCGTTCCGCCCATAGAGCGTCCCCCCAAAGCGGTCAGTGGTCTTCTGAACGGCGCCTACGTGATCGCCGCGGAAAGCGGCAAACTGCCCGCAGCCGTACTGATCGCGACCGGTTCCGAAGTGCACGTGGCGGTTGAAGCGCACGCCAGGCTGCGGGAAGAGGACATCGACGTGCGCGTGGTGAGCATGCCTAGCCAGGAGCTCTTCGCCCGCGAGCCCGCACGCTATCGGGAGAAAGTTCTCCCCGCGGCAGTAACCGCGCGGCTAGCCATCGAAGCGGGGGCGCCCGATTCGTGGGCCCGCTGGGTGGGGGACGCCGGGGACGTCATTGGGATGGAGTGGTTCGGCGCGTCCGCGCCAGCGGGGCGTCTCTTCAAGGAGTTTGGTTTCACGGCCCGCGAGGTGGTCCGCCGCACCAAAGCGCTGCTCGCGTGATCCTGTTGCGGCTCGGCCCGCTTGCCGACAAAGTGTCCGCGCGCCTCGCGCGCGCCCGCGACGAGCATCTCGTGCAGCGCATACTGGACAGGGATTCCACCGTCTGGTCCCACGATCCAAATACACTGGAGATTCGTGACCGGTTGGGTTGGCTCGACTTGCCGCGCTCGATGCGCTCGGAGATCGGCCATTTGGAGCGATTCGCCGACGAGGCGCGTGGAGAGGTTGACCGCGTGGTGCTATGCGGCATGGGGGGGTCGAGTCTCGCGCCGGAGGTCTTGTGGCACGTATTTGGGCGGCGCGACGGGTTTCCGCGTTTCACGTTGCTGGATAGCACGCACCCACGGGCGGTAGCTGAAGCCGGGACGACGCTCGACAAATCGCTGTTCGTCATTGCATCGAAGAGCGGTACCACGATCGAGACGGCCAGCTTCGAACGGTACTTCTGGGAGCGCACCGGCCGTGACGGACACCGGTTCGTCGCGATCACCGATCCCGACACCGAGTTGGCGCACCGGGCGCGCGAACGCAACTATCGACGCGTGTTCGCGAACCCGCCCGACATAGGGGGCCGGTACTCCGCACTGTCGCTCTTTGGGCTCGTCCCCGCGACACTCCTCGGGATAGATGCGAGTGCGTTGTTGGCGTCTGCCGCCGACGTGGACTTTGATGATTTCCTGCACCTGGGTGTGGCGATGGGCGTCGCCGCTCGGTCCGGTCGGGACAAGCTCGTCATTCGGTCCTCACCCACGCTCGCGCCGCTGGGTCTCTGGCTGGAGCAACTGATTGCCGAAAGCACGGGGAAAGACGGGAAGGGTGTGCTCCCCGTCCTCGATGCACATGACGTCGAGACCGCACCGGACGGAGGTGAGGGTGAGGGGGAGGGGGAGGGGGAGGGGGAGGGGGATCGGCTCAGTGTGCGTGTGGCGCTCGCGGGCGAGAAAGACACGGGAGACGGTATCGCTTCGCCCGCCATCGAGATCACGCTGTCCGACAGGTCACAACTCGGTGCCCAGTTCCTGGGATGGGAGATGGCGACCGCGGTCGCCGCGCACGTGCTGGGTGTCCATCCTTTCAATCAACCCAATGTGACCGAAAGCAAGCTCAAGACGGCGCGCGCGCTCGAGCGAGCCCCGGAAACAGGGGAAGCTGATTCTGCGGATGCGTTTCGCGCGTGGCTGCAGGGGATAAGGCCGGGCGACTATGTTGCGGTCGCCGTCTTTTCCCCGCCGTGTGAAGCAACCGATCGGCGGCTTGGAGCGATGCAACGGGCGCTCAATCGCGCGTGCGGCGTGGCCGTGACCATGGGGTACGGCCCGCGCTACCTGCACTCGACGGGGCAGTTTCACAAGGGCGGGCCGCCCACGGGTCACTATCTTCAGGTGGTCGAGGACGCGGCGGAAGACGTTGCGATCCCGGGTGAGGCATACGGGTTTGCACGGCTCATTGGCGCCCAGGCGGCGGGTGACCGGGAGGCGCTCAGCGCCCGTGGGCGGCCGATCGTTCGTGTCGGATGGGATCTTCTCGAGCAGGAGTTAGGGGTATGACCGATGCAAAGCTGACGGCGAAACGAGATGCCGCGCTCCGGGCCGTCGATTTCGTCGAGTCCGGGATGATCGTCGGATTGGGTACCGGATCAACCGCGGCGCTCGTGGTCGAGGAAATTGCGCGGCGATTGAGTGACGGCGCGTTGCGCGACATCGTGGGCGTACCGACATCGAATGCGACACATCAACAGGCTCTCCTGCACGGTGTACCTCTTACCACGTTGGACGATGCGCCCGCGGTGGATCTCACAATAGACGGAGCCGACGAGGTGGACCCCGACGGCAACCTCATCAAAGGTCTTGGCGGGGCGCTGCTGCGCGAGAAGATGGTCGCCTCTGCGTCCAAAATGCTCGTGATCGTGGTGGATGAATCGAAGCTCGTGCCCCGCCTGGGGACTCGAGCGCCGCTCCCCGTCGAGGTCGTCTCGTTCGGTGCGGGGAGTCATGACGCGGCCCTGCGCGCGTTGGGTGCCGTTCCGACTCTCCGAGTCGGTGATGATGGGAAGCCGTACACCACCGACGAGGGCCACCGCATCATCGATTGCAGGTTCGCGTCCGGGATCGAAGACCCGACAGCCCTCGAGCGCGCCCTGCGTGAACGGGCCGGGATCGTAGGAACGGGGCTGTTTCTCGGGATGAGCCCCGAGGTGATCGTAGGGAAGCCGCCCGCAGAGTGAAGCGTTACCTCCCTATCGTCGTCGGGCTGGTAGTTGGCGCGGTCTGCGCCCGTCTGGGAGTGTGGCAACTCGATCGTCTCGATCAGCGCCGCACTTTCAATCGGGATGTGGAAGAGCGGTTGGCCATGGAGCCCATCGTGCTCGGGGAGGGGGCAGTGTCGGAAGATCTCGAGCACCGGCTGGTGACGGCCCGCGGCCGCTTCGATTTTGCCCGGCAGACGCTCGAGATGGCCCGATCGCATCGTGGCGCACCGGGCGCGTTCGTGCTCACACCTCTTATGACCGACAGCGGGCCCATAGTGCTGGTGAATCGCGGGTGGACTTATGCGGCTGACGGCCGGTCGGTGGATCTGGCTGCACTCAGCGAACCGGAGACGACCACGGTGAGCGGCGTGCTGCTCCGGCCGCGCCGGGACGGCCTGGGCGTGTCTCCCAGTGAGGTGATGACAGAAGGTGTGGTGATCCCATTTCTCCTGCGGCGGACCGAGCCACCAAATTCGATCCCCGCCGGACTCGTACCCCTCGACCTGCCCGCAGCGAGTGAGGGGCCGCATCTCTCCTACGCCGTGCAGTGGTTCTCGTTTGGCCTCATCGCCATCGTGGGCAGCATCATCCTGGTTCGCACACGAGGGGACGAATTGCCCGCCGCAGCCCGGAAGACTTGACACGCCGCGTCCCGCGGCGCAGTGTCGCGCAGGGATCTTCCGGAGCAAACCAATGTTGTATTCTCGCCGCGATTTTCTGAGCTCGGTCGTCGCCGCGTCAGCGACGATCCCAGCACTCAAAGACGATGGTATCCGTCGCATCGGGCGCGCCGTCTCGCGAGTCGACGGGCGGGCGCCCGCGGACGTAGCCGACGACGAGGATTTCTGGCTCGAGATCCAGCAGGCGTTCACGCTGGACCGCACGCTGATCAACCTCAACAACGGTGGCGTGTGTCCCAGCCCGCGTGTGGTGCTCGATGCAATGCGACGCTACCTCGAGTTCTCCAATCAGGCGCCGGTGTATCACATGTGGCGTATTCTCGAGCCCCAAATCGAAGGCGTACGCCGGGAGCTGGCGCGGGAGTTCGGGTGCGATCCGGAAGAGATGGCGATTACCCGCAACGCCTCGGAAGCGCTCGAGATCTGTCAGCTTGGTACCAATCTCGAGCGCGGTGACGAGGTGCTCACGACAGATCAGGATTACGGACGCATGCTCACGACGTGGGATCAGCGTGCGCGTCGTGAGGGCATCGTCCTCAAGAAGGTGTCATTCCCCGATCCGCCGCCGAGCCCCCAATACCTGGTGGAGATGTTCGAGCGTGCGATCACGCCACGCACCAAGGTGCTGCACTTCTGTCACATCACGAACCTGTCCGGCCAGATCTTTCCCGTGAGAGATATCTGCCGCATGGCCCGGGCGCGCGGTATCCGTACGATCGTCGACGGGGCGCATGCGTTTGGGCATTTTCCCTTCACGCTCGCCGATCTGGAATGCGACTGTTACGGCACGTCGCTCCACAAGTGGCTGCTCGCCCCAATCGGCACTGGGTTCCTATTCGTGCGGCGCGACCTGATTGCCGACGTGTGGCCCATGATGCCTGCGCCCGAGCGCATGAACGACGATATCCGGAAGTTCGAGGAGATCGGTACCCATCCCGCAGCGAATCACAACGCCATTGCCGAGGCAATGGCGTTCCACCGTGGCATCGGGGGCGAGCGGAAAGCCGCACGACTGCGGTTCCTGCGAAACCGATGGATGCGTCGCTTGGAAGGGCAGCCGGGCGTGCGTCTCTACACCAGCTTCGATCCGGCCCAATCGTGCGCGCTGGCCAACGTCGGGATCGAGGGCGTTGCGCCGGCGGATCTGACCAGCCACTTGTGGCGTACCAAACGCCTCATCGTGACGCCGATCGGCCACGAAGCGTGTACCGGCATCCGCGTCACACCGAACGTCTACACGACCATCCGGGAACTCGACGTGTTCATTGAAGCGATGGAAGAGGTTATCCGGAACGGGTTGCCGTAGGAATGTCGAACATCCAACGCTGAACGCTGATCGTTGGATGTTGGACATTCAACGTTCGACGTTCGACGTTCGACGTTCTCTCAGGCAGCCAAGTCGTCCAACCCAGCCTTCCCGACGGCTCCAACCGCTGTCTTCACCATCTCGCCATTCTCGAACCGGCCAAAAAACGGGATACCCCGAATGTTGTACCGCTCACTGATCTTGGGTGCGCGGTCGGTGTCGACCTTCACGACGAGCAGGCGGCCGGCGGCGTCGTGGGCGATCTCGTCGAGGAACGGGGCCATCATACGGCACGGACCGCACCAGTCCGCGTAGAAGTCCACCAGCACCGGTATCTCCGACTCGAGCACGGTCTTGTCGAAATGCTCTTCACTGACCTTGATGGGCCGATCGAGCAGGAACGGCTTGCCACATTCCGCGCACTTGGGTCCCTGATCCTTGCGATCGGGATCGATCTTGTTGAGCGTGTCGCAGAATTGACAGGGAATCGTTACGGTCGCCATGTGATCTCCGATTGTGATTACGCATTGTAATACCGTGTCAAGACGCGTTCCGCGGGTTTCCCCTGTGGGGTGAAGTTGCGCAGTCGATCGCGCACCGGGGTCCCAACGGCATGCCATTTCCACCAATAGAATCCCGCAAACCACGGCCGCTCCCAGAGCGCCGCGAAGGCGGCTTCGTATGCCGCGGCTTGCAGGTCGGCGTCTGGGTCACCCTCGATCTCCCAATCCCAGGGGTGCGCGGTCGAGCCGGCGTGTGACTTGTACCCGATCTCGGTAAAGAGCACGCGCTTCCCGGTCCTCGCACTGACCGCGGCGAGGTCGCTCGCGATCGGTTCCCAGGCGGCGCGTAGGGCATCTGTACGCTCCCAGATGGTCCCCGGTCCGGGATCTCCCAGCTCGAAGTACGCCTGGATGCCAATCACATCCACCGCATCCCACCACGGAACGCCGGCGTAGTCGTCCCAGTTCCCGGCATACGTGAGCCATCCGGGGAACCGCTCGCGCACCTCGTCGATGAGCGGGCGCCAGCGTGTTTCATGCCGCACCGTAAGGCGCAACTCGGTTCCCACGCTGAATCCCTCGGCCCCGATGCGGGCCGCAAGGTCGGCATAGTGGAGCAGAAACGCACGATACGATGCGAACCAGCGGCTCCAGTCGTCTTCGGTCTGCATGCGCGTCTCGCCACGCCAGTGGCCATCACGGAAGTCCTCCAGCGTCGGGACGATGATGAGCGACAGTCCCGCCGTGCGCGCCATGCGGCCTGTCTCCAGCAGGCCTTCGTCTGTGACGGACCAGTCGGCGTCCGCGCCCTCGAACCGAAAGACACGCGGGTCGGTATGTCGCTCCATGTACCCGTACGGCCAGAGGGCGAGATGCGTCGCTCCCAGTTCGCGAATCGCGGTGAAATCTTCCGGAGAGGGCGTCCCGCGATACCCATCCCACGCAACGCCCCGTTGCCGCCCCGTCGGGACAGTGGATCGGACGCGTGCCCGACACCCGAGTGCCAACGCGGCTGTGGAGGCGAGAAACGTGCGGCGACGCATGGTCACCGCTACTCGACTACGACGTACAACATGACTCCGGCGGCGAACGCGAGACCGTGGGGGATGCCGCCCAGAAGGGCTAGCGTGATGGGAGAGAAGGAGGTTGTCCAGGCGCGTGTCACGACTGGCGGGAGGGCAGCCAGGCGAGGATCAGCAGAGCGGCAGCCACGCGAATACCCCACGTGCCCGGTATCCCGAGGGCGAATGCCTCGGATATCCCGGTGGCGGCGTACCAGTAGTAGAGCGAGACCGCGGCGGCCGCGATCGCTTTCACCGCCTGCCGTCGGGTGATCGGCAGCAGTTGCACCGCCGCGAGGGCTACGACCGTGCTTCCCAGCGTCCAGATGCCCACGTGCAGATACGTGGCGCCTGCCTGCGCGAGCGGAACGTCAGACGCCGTGAAGTAGCCAATGATGAACCCGGGAAACGCGGCGGCGAAGACGCCGAACGGCGTGCGGGCAAAGGTCAGCGCATCCGCCTCAGCTTTGTCCCTGTTGGCCAGCGCCGTCAACGCCGCCCGGTTCGGGCCCAGATCTATGCAGCCGCGCTGCGTGCAGAGCGAACAGGGCAGGCACCGCGGGTTCCCCACGCGGAACAGCGGGTCGTGGCCGTACAGACGTTCGACCGGGAGTACAGGGCAGACTGCGTTGCAGAACCCGCCTTTGGCATCGACAAACGCCCCGAGGGCCAGAGCGGCAGCGAGCACGGCCAGGATCACGGCGGCGAGCGCAAGTCCATTTGTGTTGAACACGAAGTGCCGGGCCGGCACCAGCAGGAACAGCAGTGCGACCGCGCCGGCACCGGTCCACGGAAGGGCTCCGGTGGCGAGCTTGGTAGTTCCTGTGCGATTGAGCGCCATGTGCGCCGTCGCCAGCGGACAGAGGTTGCGCCACAGATCGGGTGTTACCAGCAGCGAGGCGGGCACCAGCGGCACGATCACGTTCCAAAAAAGTCGGAGCGTCATCTCGGGCCAGGTGACGAGCCCCACTATAGCCCCCGACAGCGCGACGAGTGCGACCGCTTGGCCGGTCTGCCACACGGTGCGGGCTCGAAGTGAGATCGACATAGGACGCCTTGATAGTTGCACCAGCGTGAACGGTTCGTAAAGGCCGGGTGTCAGTCGGCGGGTGGGCCTCGGATCGTCGATCGTCCTAGTGGGGGATCAGTGCTGGATTGAGATGGCTGTCAGTGGGGGCGGTGTAGGGGCGCACGCCGTGCGCCCCTACACCGCGCACTGTTAGATCGAGTTGATGTTCTGACCGCAGACTGTGCCGCTGACGCTGATGGCGTTCGGATCTGGGTTGCTGAGGCTGATCGTTCCACCCATGCTGATGCTGATCGAGCAAGACCCCGAGCGGCCATCGCTCGTGCTGAAACGAATCCCGCCGTTCATGTTGAGATCCAGGGTAATGCTTGTCTGGCCATCGATGCTGACAGATCCCGTCATCCGGATGTTGGGATCGCCGTTCATCGTGAACGTCGTGCCGCTTCCCGAAGACGTGGCGCAGTTGTTGATCTCCTCGAGGATATCGAACGTCGATGACGTGCCTGACGAGTTGATGCTAACGTTGCCCGAGACCGTCACGGACCCGCCACCATTGCAGGACGCTGTGGTCCTCGGGATGGGCTCGGCAGCGGCCGCGAGGCCGAATCGCACGATTGGGCCGGCCGGTCCGTCGATGGGGGCTACGACGCTGGGGCTGCCGGTGAAGCCTAGACTGAACAGGACGCCGAGCACCTCGGACGCCAACTCCTGCGCTTCCACCGCGGTCAGCGCATCGCCGGTGGTGGATCCAGTCGGGCCGTCGTCATCGCCGCACGCGACGACGGAGAGGGTGATGCCGGCGGCCAGCGCCGCCACATTCCGAGACAGTTTCCTCACGTGCTCCTCCAAGGTTCCGGGGTATCCATAATAATTGCGCATGGATCGACCCCTGCGCAAGGCGCTGGCTGGGGAGCCGACTTTACGGTGTGAGCTGGATCGAGAGGGCCTTAGAAGCAGCCGGATCCCCAGCAGGACAGGGTGGCGCCGTTCTCTTCGACGATCCACGGTGTGAGTGTCACACTCCACGGAGGCGGGTCGGGGAGCGCCAGGGCGAAGGTCGCGTCAAACAGTCCGTTGGTTGCAGCGTCGTCATCACGCAGGCGGATCCATGCGCCCCCCCCGGTAGGTGTCGCAAGGGTGCTGAAGATGTTGGCCATGAAAACCGGCTGTCCTGTTTGCCGGATCACCGTCAACACGACATCGGTGGTAGCGTAATTCTGGAACGTGAGGGTGTCGAGCTTGGTCGTGCCCGAGAGCCCGGTGATGAACTCCACGACCAGCGGCGCCGCATCCCAGGTCATGTTCGAGATGCTCGCGCTCCTGGTCGTGACCGTGTTGCCACCGCCGAAGATATTTCGATTCGTTGCGCCGTCCGGGGTACTCAGGAGCTGGCGGATCAGGATATCACTGTTCAGCTTGACGCCGGACAGCGAGGCGTTCCGCAGCGTGAGGTCATTGAATGTGGACGATGTTGGGTTCGCGAAATCGATGACCTGCGCAGCCGCGCCGTCCAGCTCCACCACGTGGGTGCCCGTAGGCAGGAAGCTCGAAAGCGAGGTTGTGCTGGCCTGGGTGAAGTCTCCAGCCGCCCGGATCGCGCCTGCCGTCAGCAGCGCCGAGGTGCTACCGCCGTTGAATAGGACCGGACCGGCTACATCGAGGACACCGCCGGCAGTGGACATCGTGAGTGTGCCGGAGCCCGTCGTGCTGAAGCCACCGTTCACGGTGATCGTCTGTGCGCCAATCGTCAGGTTCCCGGTTCCAGACACGATCAGATTGTCCGGCACGATGTCGGAGCCGGCGAACGTTGCGGTCCCCGTCACCTCAATGCCGGTGTAGTCGAAAGAGAATCCGGTCGGGATGGTCTGGCTCGCACCCGTGAATCGAGTGAGCACAGCGGGGTTGAATAGAGATCCCCCGAAGACGTCGACAAGCGTACCGCCGATGGAAACGCTGTCGATGGTAACTTCGACCCCGGAGGAGATCTCGGTGACCAGCAATAGGTCGCGGCCGACGATCAAGTGGCCGATCCCCCACACTCCCCCGAAGCTCGACCCGGGTGCGTTATCCGCCACCTCCACGTCGAACAGCACGTAGGCGCGGGTGTCGAGCGTGGCCTCGATGCTGGCGGGCCGGATCTCCAAGAAGGAAAAACGCGATTCCGTCGCCGACGAATTGACAAAGCTGATTGTTGGGCTGCCACGCAGGAATTCGGTCACATGGGAGCCACTTGGCGCGTAGCTGGAGGGCGAGGTGGTGCTGAGTTGCGTGAAGTCGCCACCGATGATGACTCGTCCGGCGGTTAGGAGACCATCGGTCGATGCTCCGGCAAGGAGCGCGTTACCGGTGATGTCCAGCGTGTCTGCGGCGTTGGTCATCGTGAGCACGCCAATGCCGTTGATCTCGAAGTTGCCCCCGACACTCAGCCGATTGCCGTTCAGGATGAGGTCGGACGCGTTCGTGCCGAAGATCTCGAGATTGCCAGTGATGGAGAGATCGCCGAGCAACGTGGCCTGCGTGCCCGACAAGGGTGTGCCGTCAATCTCCAGATTGTTGTACGGTAGCCCGACCGGTATGGTGACACCGATGCCGAAGAAGCCCGTCGTGTCGACGACGTACCCGCCCGTTGGGCTGAGTGTGCCGCCGAGGTAGAGGGACTGAAGGTTGAGGTCCCCGACCGACGTCACGTTGCCCAACACGCCGACCTTCGAGCCGAGACCATCGACGGGCCCACCGCCCGCGTTCGCGAGATCACCCGTAACGGTGACGTTGCTCAGAAGACTTGCCCCTAGCGTGTTCACGATCTGAATGTTGTGGAAGTGCGAGGCCGTCGTCACCAGGGTTGTGACCGACGTGAACGACACCTGTTGCTGTCCGCCCGTACCGTTCAACAGCGTGACGTGCAGGCCGCTCGGCGCGTAGCTCGACACGTTGCCGGATTGCGTGAAGTTACCACCAATGAAAATGACACCGTCGGTGAGCAGACCGTTTGTGCTGGAGCCACCGAAGCTGGCGTCGCCCGCCACAACGAGAGAATCGGCGGAGCCGGTCATGCTGATGGCGCCGCCGTTGACCGTCGCGAATGGGCCCGACACGGTTAGTGCTTGCCCGGCGAACGCCAACGTCTGCGTTCCTGTAGCGGCTCCGACGGTGAGTGACACAACGGTCGTGGTCACGTCCACGGTGACCGTGTAGATGCCGGCTAGATCGATCAACACGTCATCGCTTGCCGTGGGAACGGAACCGCCGGCCCAGTTCGTCCCGACGCTCCAGTTGCCACCGGACGCATTGGTCCACCGGGCCGGAGCGGGACCGGGCCAGTTCACTAGCGCCCCGCCCAGTTCCTGCTCGAAAGCCGATCCGCCCAGGGGAGACGACCCCAGCATCTCGATCGTCAGGGTGTTGCCATCGAGGACGTTGTCGTTGGCGCTTATGTAGAAACCAGTCGTGGGCGTCGTGAGGAACGTGATGCCCGTGAACGTGAACGGCGTCGCCGCCCCCGCGTGGTTGACGGTGAGTTGCGTCGTGATCGCAGGAAATGCCTGGAACGTCACGAAGTCAAAGCGCGTGATCGTACCGCCGTTGATGACCAATGGCACGTTCTCGATGACGAGACCGTCGACATCGGTGCCGGCGACCGTCATCGTGTTGCCTTCCCCTGTCATGATGGGGGTCACAGTGGAGGGCACGATGAGTTGGCCCAGGGCGAGCACGTTGCTGGCGAGCGCAATGCCGTCGGGATTGGCGATCTCGACGTCCTGGAAGTGCGTGTCCGTGGTGAAGGGCGATACCATCGTGACCGTCTGCGGCGTACCGCTTCCGTTAAACACGATCTTGGTGCCCGACGACTGGAAGCCGTAAATGCTCGTGTTCTGGGTGAAGTCTCCGGCGAGCCGGATCTCCCCAGCGGTGAGGGCGCCCCTGGTGTCGCCGGCGAAGAGTCCGTTGCCGCCAACCGTGAGGATGTCGAGCGCGTTGGTCATGGTCACCCGGGCGCTGCCCTGAACGGTGAAGTCGCCGGTCACGTCCAGCTGATTGCCTGCCAACACCAGGTTGCCGCTGCCTGACTGGACGAGGCCCGTA
>JAZDCY010000070.1:0-17213 GCA_036679645.1 Gemmatimonadota bacterium
AGAACTTCCGGCGCCTGGTGACCCGTTACGAGTATCATGCCGAGAACTTCCTCGGTTTCGTCCAGCTCGGGTGCATCGTCATTCTGCTCCGGTATTTATGAGATGCCTTCTAGTAACTGAAGATTCTCATTCGCTGACGATCTCGCGATAGCTTTCGGGCTTCCACTGCGGACGCGCATCGCGGTTCGCGACATCGAGTCCCAGATACATCATCAGCTTCACGATACGGGATGCTTTTTCTGAATTGATCTTGTCCGTGTGATCCGACGGCCGGTGGTAGTCGGGATGCGTGCCGTTGAAGAAGAACAGAATGGGCACGCCGCGGCGCGCAAAGTTGTAGTGATCCGACCGGAAGTAGAATCGTTCGTCGGGCCACAGGTCGTCGATGGCGGTCATGTCCAACTCGGGATGCGCGGCATTCACACGGTTGAGCGTTGACCCGAGGTCCGAGTGCTCCTTCCCGATCACCACGATCGTGTCGGTCCAGTTGCGCCCGATCATGTCCGCATTCAGGTCGGCCACGATGTTGTCGATGGGTACGGGTGGGTGGCCGGCAAAATAGTCGCTGCCCCACAGGCCGCGTTCTTCGCCGCTCACAGTGAGAAAAATGATCGAGCGGCGCGGGCGCGGCGTGAGCGCCGAGAACGCCTGCGCCAACTGCACGACGCCGACCGTACCGGACGCGTCGTCGTCGGCACCGTTGCAGATGGTGTCCGCGCCGGTGCGGCGGCAGCGCGTCCCCACGTGATCCATGTGCGCGCTGTAGACGACGTACTCGTCGCGCAACTCGGGATCACTTCCTTCCAGAATGCCGACCGTGTTTGGTGCCGTCATTCGTTCGGTAATCTCGGGCACGATCTGGAGCGTCACCTCCATGCCGGGAACCAGCCGGGCCGTGGCGTTGGTGGTCGCGCGCAGCTCACGGAGATTGATGCCGGCGGCCTGGAGCGCGGAGGCGATGCCCGGTTCCCGCACCATGACGAGCGGCCCGCGTCCCCCGTCACGCCACGGCACGTGAATAGCGGCACGCTGTTGGGTTCCCTGAAGGGCGGTCCAGTCACCATCGGCGATATCGGCAACGGTCAACAGGGCGGCGGGACCGGCGCGCCACACGCCGAAGATCAGATTCCGGCTTGCCCGCGCAAAGGCTCCGTTGGGTCCGGTCTCGACCGGAACGATGACGATGGCTCCCTCGAGGTCCACGTTGGCCAGGGCGGTCGCCAGGTTACGCGTCCCCGCAACAACGACGACCGGAGCGGTCAGGCCGTCGGGTAGGTATCCGCCACCCACCCGGGTAGCGTCACGATCGAAACGCAGAGTCCGTCCGCCGGGGAGCGTGAGGCTCGATGCGGCGACATTCGTGCGCGCCATCGCGATCTCGTACCGTTGCAGGTATCCACCGTCATCGCCGCCGGGTCTCAGGCCGAACCGCTCGAATTCACCGGCGACCCACTGCGCAGTGAGATCGAGACCACGACTGGGTGTGTCGCGGCCCATCATGGAATCGTCTGCGATGATCTCGATCCGGTGTTGGTAGTCCTGGGGCGTGATCGTCGCCATGGCGCGATGAACGGATCCGTCCTGCGCGAACGCAAGAGATGGGACGAGAGCGATCGCAACGGTGCCGAGTGTGAGACGGTGCATATGAGTCTAACTCCTCAGTAGCGGGCCCGGTCAACGTACTCGATCGGTCATGAAAAAGGGGCGAGCCCTCAGACCCGCCCCACATATTTGAGTTCCGGTGGCATCAGTTCTTGCGGCGCTTCGGTCGGCTCGGCCGCCGCGGTGGGCTGCGCTGCGGCTCGTTCCGCCGCTGTGGCCGTGCGCGCCGGGTAGCAGCGCGTTGCGGTTCGGCCCGTCGCTGCGGCTCCCGTGCCGGACGGTTGCGTGGATCGACGCGAGCGGGATCGCGACGCTCTAGGCGGGGCCGCTGAGCGGGCGTAGCACGCTCGGGGCGGGCGGCTGGACGCCGCCGCGTGGTCTCGGCGGGCCGGCGCAACTCACGTCGCAAGGGAGCGGGGATCCGTGTCCCGCCCTCGAGCACCCGGCGGGTCGCACCTGCCGCGGAACGGCGCCGGCCGTCGTCGTCCACCGGGCGTTCCCGCACGCGCACCACGTAGTCTTGGTCGGGGTCTCGGTCCCTGAACACGTAGCGGGGCACCACCGTCCGCCGCGGCCGATAAACGACCTGGGTCCCGGTGATGCGACGCGCCGGATAGTAGTACGGGTCGTCGTACACCACGATACGAAACCGAAAACAAGGGTTGTGGTACGGGTCCCAATAGGGCCACGCCGCGTATATGTGGCAGTCATAACAGAGAAAGCGGGGGTAGTCGTACCGGCGCTCGACGTAGTACGACACGGCATCGTACGAGTACGAGACGTAGTTCGGGGGCACGATCACGTCGATTACGTCGCCGAACGCCACATAGGGATCGCCTACGATCCGGCCGTGCTCGGCGATGGCACGGTAGTCCCAGTGATTGCCGAGGACATACCCTCCGTAGCGGAACGGATCGGCGCTGGCGACGGCGAACACGTAGCCCTGCCCGGGGTAGTCATCGACCCGAAAGGTGAAGCGCCCGCCCCGGGATTGGATTTCGTAGGGCACGCCCCCGCGCGCGTAGTTGTCGTCCCACGGGTCGAGTGGAAAGAGCACGCGTACGCGCCCGTCGGTATCGACCCGGAAGATGGTCACGTAGGCGTCGATATCGGTTTGGAAGTAGACCCGCACCCGATCGCCGCGTTCAACGACGTCGTCCCGGTCGGTCCAGAGCTCGACGTATGGGGCCGCGCCTGACCCCGGGTCACGTGCTCGTGCGGGCTGGATGGGACCAGTCGTCGTGATCGCTGTTGCTGCGATGAGCATGGATGCGAGCATCTTTGCCTCCGCGCCGTTGGTGATCACCGGCGCTTGTCGCCCTCAAAAGCAGGGTGCGTGCCAGCACGAGATGGTGGGATAACTTCTTTATGTACAATGGATTAGATTGCGTCCCCGTGCAAAGGAAATTGGGGCAGATGTCCTTTTTTGAGGACGTTGGTGGGAGGGCGATGAGAGGGGCGATGCTTGCTCACGCGACCAAACCCCGGGCGTGAGCCCGGCTTTAGGGGCGATGAAAGAGGCGGAATGGACCGACTAGATCTGCTCGATCCCTATGAGGTGGCCGAGCTCGGTGGGATCGAGTTGACTACGCACGGTGTCGTCGAGGGATTTCTTGCGGGGCTGCACCGGTCCCCGTTCAAGGGGTTTTCGGTCGAGTTCGCGGAACACCGTCCTTACCAACCGGGCGACGAATTGCGTTACGTCGATTGGCGCGTGCTCGCCCGCTCGGACCGCCTGAGCGTGAAGCAATTCGAGGCCGAGACCAATCTGCGCTCGATGCTCGTGTTGGATACCAGCAGCTCAATGGACTGGTCCGGAAGCGAAGGCCGGCTGACCAAGTTGGCCTATGCGCAGCGGCTCGTAGCGGCGCTGGCGCTCGTCTTGATACGGCAGCGGGATGCGACCGGGCTGATCGCGTTTGATGACGAGGTACGCGCAGTAGTCCCCGCGCGAGCCCGCTTGCGGCAACGATGGGTGTTATTGCGGGCCTTGGCGGGGTTGGTCTCAGGGCGCGGTACGGCAGCCGAGCCGGCCCTCCGGCGGGTCACGGACCTGCTGCGGCGACGCGGTCTCGTGATCTTCGTGTCCGATCTGCTGTTCGATCGGGAGTTGGCACTTCTGGCGCTCCAGTACCTGCGTCACCGTGGTCACCAGGTGATGGTTTTTCATGTGATGGATCCGGCGGAGCTGGCCCTCGAAGGTCCCCCGGAGGCACGGTTCGAGGATCCAGAGTCGGGTAGCGGTGTCGTAGTCCGACCGCGCGAGTTCCGTGCGGCGTACGCCGAGACGGTCCGCCGGGCGATCGATGCCTGGCGCGCATCCTGTCGACGCGGCGGCATCTTCTACGATCACGTGACGACCGAGACGCCATTTGGGCACGTGCTGCGGCGCGCCGCGGCGCGCCGTTCGCGCCTCGGCTGACATGGGGTTCTTGCAACCCCTCGCTCTGCTGGGACTCGTGGCGGCCGGGATCCCCGCGCTGCTGCACCTGCTGCAACGTCGCACGCCGCCCACCGTCATCTTTCCCGCGGTGCGTTACCTGAGCGAGACGGAACGGCGACACTCGCGTCGGCTGCGGCTGCGCAATCTCCTGCTGATGCTGGTGCGCATGTTGGTGATTGCGCTGATCGTGATGGCGTTGGCCCGGCCGATGGCGCGTCTGCCAATGGGCGACGTCCACGGTCCGTCGGCGCTCGCAGTCGTTATCGACAACTCGCTGTCGTCGGGCGCCGTCGTCGCCGGACGCCGCACGGTAGATCTCCTCGCCGACCGCGCGCGCGACGCGGTCGCCCGAGTGCGCAACGGTGACCGCTTGTGGTTCGTGTTGGCCGACGGCGTGCCACGACGCGTGGAGCGATCGCAGGCGCTCCTGCTGCTGGACAGCCTGACCGCCACGCCCGTCCGGCTCGATCTGGGGGAGGCGGTGCGGGTCGCGGCGCGTCTCGTGGGGGACGATCCGTTCCCCGGTGAGGTACTGGTCGTGAGCGATCTGCAACAGAGCGCGCTCTCAACCGGAGGGGAACCGGAGGTGCCGGTGTTGTTCGTTGCACCGCCGGATCTCCCAGCCAATGTCTCTGTGGATTCCGTGACGCTCACGCCGGCAGTCTGGTCTCCCAACGGAACCGCCATCGTGTCGCTCGGTGGGACCGGTATGCAGGCGGGGGAAGTGCGTATCGAGCTCGAGGGAGTTGCCGTCGCGCGGGGGCTGGCAGCCCCGGGTGACCAGGCCGCGCTCGCCGTGGAACCGCCTGGGCCCGGTTGGTATCGCGCCACTGTCCTGGTCGGTCCAGACGAATTGCGCGCCGACGACGTGCTGCACGTTGCCGTGCGCGTGGCGGCACCGACCAGCGCCACCGCCGCCGCCGGGACGGGGCCATTCGTGGCGCAGGGGATCGACGTGCTGCAGGAGGCTGGCCGCATAGCGCGCGGCGCGGATGTCACGCTCGGCGACCACCTGACCGCGGGCACCGTGATTCTGTTCCCGCCTGCCGAAGCGGCTCTGATCGGCGGGGTGAACCGGGCGCTCCAGGCCAGAGGTGTTGCGTGGCGCATAGGGGACATTGTGCAGGGCGAGTGGGCCGTGAGCGGCGACGTGGTCGGTAGCGAGGAGGCGCGCGTGTTCCGCCGGCACCGGCTCGACGGGACGGGGAGCGTGATCGCGCGCGTGGGCGGCGATCCCTGGATCGTGCGCGACGGGGATGTCGTGATCGTCGGGAGCCGCCTCGAAACGGAGTGGACCACGCTCCCAATCAGCGCCGGGTTTGTGCCGTTTCTCGACGCGATGGTCAACCGCGTCGCGGGACGCGGCGCAACACGTGTCGCTGCGGTCCCCGGGGGCACGGTGCGTCTCCCGCCTGAGGTCACCACGTTGCTGGGACCGTCGGGTCGGGTGGCCGTGTCCGGTGAGCGCGTCGTGCAGGCGCCCTCCACGCCCGGTGCCTATTTCCTGCTCGGTGCCGCGGGGGACACTATCGGTGCCCTCGAGGTCAATCCCGATCCGCGCGAGTCGGACCTGCGCGCGACCGACCGGGCGGGTCTGCGCGCGACGTTTGGCCGCCGTGCCGAACTCGTGGCAGCGAACCGCGTGGCAAATGCAATCTTCCGGACCGCGCGGCGCGCAGATCTCACCGGGTGGTTTGTTGGACTTGCCATCATCCTGGCGCTCCTCGAGCTCATCGTCGCGAGCCTCGGGGGACGACGCACCGAAGAAGCCTAGATGCTCCCCGGTCTGCTGCATGCCTTTCGAGCGTTGCCCACCTTTCGGGGCTTCACGTCGCGCCTGCCCGCGCAAGAGCAACAGCTCGAGGTGACCGGGCTTCCGGGCTCGAGCCGGGCCGTTCTCGTCGCTGCCCTGGCTGAACGCGATCCGCGCCGCGTCATGCTCGTCGTAACCGGAACGCCCGGCGATGCGGAGCGGTGGGAGGCCGACCTGCGGGTCCTGCTGGGTGAGACGGCCCGGCTCTATCCGCAGCGCGAAGCGTTCGGCCAGCACGAGCCGCACTACGAGATTGCGGGCGAACGGGTCGAGACCATCGATGCACTCTCACGTGGCGCAACGCGGGTCGTGATTACAACCCTGCGTGCGACGGTTGAACGGACGCCCGACGTGGCGGGACTGGCGCGGCATCGCCTGGACCTGGGCGTCGGGTTCGCCGGCCGGCCGGCGCATGTGGTCGAGCAACTCGAAGCCATGGGATACGAGCGTACCCCATCAGTGACCGACGTGGCGCAATTCGCGGTGCGCGGGGGCATCATCGATGTATACGGCTTCGGCATGGCCGCGCCGGCGCGCCTCGAGTGGTGGGGCGACGAGGTGATCTCCATCCGCAGTTTCGATCTCGATACCCAGCGTTCGCTCGAAGAGACGGGTCAAGTCACGGTGTTGCCGATTCGTTCCGACATGAACGAAACGGGGGCACGTGATGGAAACGAGACGGAGGGGGAGGTAGGCGAGACGACCACGTTGCTGGATGTGATGCCGGCGGACACGCTCATCGTGGTCGATGACGGTATCGACGAGCGCGACGCCGCGCGGATCTGGGACGAGGCGGAGCACCATGTGCAACTCGCGATGCGGCGTGGCGAGGATCTCCCGGGGAGGGAGACAGTGTTCGTGTCTCCCGAGGCGTGGGATGCGAGGTGGCGCCGTTTTGCCCGGCTACAGCTGCGGGATGGCGTCGTGCGGGACGATACGGGGTATGACTTTCGGCTGATCCCGCCCGAACCGATCGATCGGGATATGCGTCGCCTGCAGCGACTCGTACGTCTGCAGCCGACCTTGATTCTGTGTGACAACGATGGGCAACTCGAGCGCCTCGAGGAGCTCTTGTCGGTCGGGGACGTACCGGGGGGCGACTTCCTGCCCGCGGGCGTCACCCTCGCGCTGGGCGCGCTCCACGGCGGGTTCGTGCTCCCCGATCTCATCGTGCTCACCGACCACGAGATATTTCGGCGCGCGCGGCGCATTCGACGTGCGCGCCGCTTTCGGCAGGCGATGGCAACCTCCGCGAGCTCGCTCACGCCAGGCGACTATGTGGTTCACCTCGAGCACGGCATCGGGATCTACAAGGGAATCGAGCAGATCGTCTTGGGGGAGGTAGATGCGCGGCTGGAGGTGGCGGTCGTGGAGTACGAGGGCGGCGATCGGTTGAACGTGCCGCTCTATCGTATCGACCAGCTCGAGCGGTATCGCGTTCCGGGAGACGACCAGGTGCCCCCGCGGTTGGACCGGCTCGGCGGGACGCGCTGGCGGCGCCGGCGCGACAAGACCCAACGCGCCATACGGCAGATGGCCGCCGAGCTGGTCGAGCTTTACGCGCGCCGTGCCGTCACCACCGGGTTCGCGTACCCGCCGGACACGCGGTGGCAGCGTGAGTTGGAGTCCGCCTTCCTGTACGAGGACACCGAGGATCAGCGGACGGCTACCGAGGACGTGAAGCGAGACATGGAGTTGCCCGCTCCCATGGACCGCTTGATCGTGGGTGACGTGGGGTACGGCAAGACCGAGGTCGCCGTTCGGGCTGCGTTCAAGGCTGTGCAGTCGGGGAAACAGGCTGCGATCCTCGCCCCGACAACGATTCTTGCGGAACAACACGGCCGGACGTTTGCCGAACGCATGGCGGATTTCCCCGTGCGGGTCGAAGTGCTATCCCGGTTCCGCACGCCCGCCGAACAGAAAGCGGTCCTTGCGGGGCTGGCGGATGGTACGGTGGATATCGTGATCGGGACGCACCGACTGCTCTCGCCCGATGTGAAGTTCAAGGATCTCGGGTTTCTCGTGATTGATGAGGAGCACCGGTTCGGCGTCAGACACAAAGATCGACTCAAGGCGCTGCGCCTGGAGATCGATGTTCTCACCCTCACGGCGACCCCGATCCCGCGTACGCTGCACCTCGCGCTGGCCGGGTTGCGTCCCCTTTCTCTAATCGAGACTCCTCCGCGCGATCGCTCGCCGGTGCTCACGTTCGTGGAACCGTGGGACGACGAGCTGTTGGAGGAGGTCATGGCACGCGAGCTCGATCGTGGGGGCCAGGTGTATTTCGTGCACAACCGCATCGAGACGATCGGCACCATTGCCCAGCGTGTGGAGCGCCTCGCGCCCCGTGCGCGCCTCTCCGTTGCGCACGGCCAGATGCGGGAACGTGAACTGGACGATGTCATGCGCCGGTTCGTGGCCGGCGAGGTGGACGTGCTGGTGTCGACGATGATCGTGGAATCCGGTCTCGACGTCGCCAACGCCAATACGATGATCGTGCACGATGCCTGGCAGTTCGGGCTCGCCCAACTCTACCAACTGCGTGGTCGCGTGGGGCGCGCGCATCGCCGGGCCTATTGCTACCTGCTAACCCCGGAGCGGGTCGATCGGGACGCCGAACAGCGGCTGCAGATCCTGGAGCACCACACGGCCCTCGGATCCGGCTATAGCATTGCCCTGCGGGACCTCGAGCTGCGGGGCGCGGGTAATCTCTTGGGAGCCGAGCAGTCGGGATATGCGCATGCGGTGGGCATCGATACGTACATGCGATGGCTGCAAGACGCCGTACGGGCACTACAAGACGAAGGGGCGGGTATCAGCTACTCTCCGCCCGAGGTGACGGCCGATGGCGGCGCGCACCTGCCCGACGAGTATGTCCCGGACGAGGATGCGAAGCTCGATCTGTACCGGCGGCTGGCATCTGCCGCCGAACCTGGCGACATTCAAAAGCTTCGTGAGGAACTGCGAGACCGGTTTGGCCAGGTGCCTGCGGAAGCCGACCGGCTCTTGGTGATTGGAGAACTCCGCGTTCTCGGCGCGCGCCTGGGGCTGGAAACGGTCCTGATTCGCGGTGACGAGGCGCGGCTCAGTTTTCGGGCCGGTGCGGCGCTGCGGCTGGCGGGTCTGACCGCGGCGCTCGACGAAGTGCAGTTCGCGGCGGACGTGCGGCGCGCAATGCCGCTCTCGCTGCGCTTGACTCGACTTGGCGGAATGGAGATTGGGGCGGGACTGGTTCGCGCGCTCCGACAGGCATTGGGTGGAATGACCGACACGGCTGGTCAGGCGGCGTCGGCGACAGTTCAACAGGAGTCTTGATGCGTCTGCGTTTGGTGTGGATGTCCGTGGTTTTGGCCACCGCGTGTGGCGAGGCGTTCTCCTCGCGGGTCGACGTCGTGGCACGGGCAGCGGAATACGAGTTGGATGTTGGTCCACTCGCTGCCTTGCTGGCGCGCGGTGGAGAGTTGCCGGTACGGCGGGAGGTGGTCGAGGGGCTCGCGGTCATGTGGGTCAACTACACCCTGTTCGCGCACGCGCTGGTGTCGGGGGACTCCCTACTCGATTCAGCAACCGTACTGGCCACCAAGTGGCCGGATGTCCAGCAGGATATTGCGTCGGCATATCACGAGTTGCTCGTGGGCGACGCCACGACGCTCGATTCAGCACAGCTCGACAGCGCGTACGCAGCAGGTGAGCTGCGCCTCATTCAGCAGATCCTGTTCGAGGTGAGCGCGGTCAATCCGCCGGAGATCAAGCGTGCCAAGAACGGCCTGGTGCTGGATCTACGTCAACAGATCGGGAGCGGCCTCGCCTGGGCCGACGCGGTGCGGTCCACCGAAGAGACGGGCGGGGCTGACCGCGAGGGGAGCCTCGGGGTCATCGCGCGCGGTGACATGGTGGAGGTGTTCGAGAACACGGCGTACGCGCTCGCACCTGGCCAGATCTCCCAGGTCATCGAAACGTCTTTCGGGTACCACATCGTCTACCGGCCCACGCTGGCGGATGTGCGTGAAGCCTTCAAGGAGGGTGTCGAAGCAAGGCTCGAGGCGAGTTTCGACGAAGACTATCTCGGCACGCTGCCCGAGAAATGGGATATCGAGGTCAAGCGGTCAGCGCTGCCCGCAGCGCGTGAGGTGGGCAACGACGCGGTTCGGGCCAAGCGATCGGGCAAGGTGCTCGGCAGCTATCGGGGTGGTGAGTTCCGCGTGTCAGACTTCGCGCGCTGGTTGCAGGCCATGTCCCCACAGATGCGGCAACAGCTCGTGACGGCGACGGACTCGCAGGTCACGCAGATGATCCGCGGCCTCATTGTCAACGAAGTGCTTCTGGTCGAGGCGCGGGAACGGGGCATTACCACCTCGCCGGAGACACTCGACGAACTGCGCGACGACCTCAGACGGGAATTGGCACTTTTGGGTGCCGCTATGGGTCTCCCGGCCGATACGGTCGCCAGACTCCTGCGTCAGCCTCCGGAGGCACGGTATACCAGCGTGCGCATCAAGGTGATCGACTATCTCGATCGTCTCTCGCGCAGTGAAGGGCGACTCCAACTCGTCCCGCCGTTCCTCGCCGACGAGCTGCAACAACGCAGCGAGTGGGAGATCGTGCCAGCGGGTGTCGAGAGCGCGCTGGCGCGAGCGCGGCAGCTCCGTGAGACGATGGGCACCAGTGGTGTGCAACGCGCGCGGCCCGTACCGCCGCCGCCCGTACCCGACACGGCAGGGGTAGGTGGTGCGCGCTAGCCCGATCGCGTTCGCCGTGATGCTCTCAGGGGTCGCGGCGGCATCGGTGGCGGCGCAGGATAGCGCCTTCGTCGAGGTCGATCGGATCGCCGCGGTGGTGGGATCGAAGCCAATTCCGATGTCGCGCGTCATCGAGGAGCTGAACCTGCTCTTCGCCGAGTACACCAGGACCGGCCGTCCCATCCCCACCGATCCAGATCAGATCAACGCGATGCGACGCGAGATGCTCGATCGCCTCATCGAGGACGAATTGCTCGTGCAGCAGGCGCTGCGCGACACGCTGGTCGCGGTTACGTCCCAACAGGTGCAGACGGCGGCGGAAACGGCCGTCCGGCAGACGCGCAGCCAGTTCGCGTCCGAACTGGAGTATCGACGCCAACTGCAGCGCGCCGGGCTGGGCACGCCGGATGAGTATCGGCGCTATATCACCGACCAAACGCGGCGTGAGCTGCTCAAGCAGAACCTGATCGAGAGTCTCCGCCAACGCGGAGAACTGCGGCAGATTCCTCCCAACGAGGAAGAGTTGCGTGCATACTTCGAGCAGACACGTGCGCAGCAGCCACGCCGTCCGGCCACCGTGACGTTCCGGCAGATCGTCATCCGTCCGGCCCCGACACGTGTTGCCGATTCGGTGTCCCGCGCTCGTGCCGACTCGGTTGCCCGCGCGCTGCGCAACGGCGCCGATTTCGCAACCGCCGCCCGGCGGTTCTCTGATGATGTCGCGACGCGCGAACAGGGAGGTGAGCTGGGATGGTTCCGGCGCGGGCAGATGGTGCGCGAGTTCGATGCCATCGCATTCCGGCTGCGCCCGGGGCAGATATCCAATCCCGTCCGGTCGCCGTTCGGATACCATGTCATCGAGGTCGAGCGCGTCGAGCCAGCGGAGATCCGGGCGCGTCATGTGCTGTTCTCCCCTGAGATCACCGACACCGATCGTGCCGTATCCAGATCGCTCGCCGATTCGGTGGCCGCACTTCTGCGCGCGGGCGCGCGCTTCGACTCGTTGTCACGCGAGCACCACGACGCAATCGAGCAAAGCCTCTTCGAGACGGTCATAACGCAGGATCTGTTTCCGTCCTACCGCGCCGCGGTGGCGGACGCGGAGCCAGGGTCGATCCTCGGCCCAATAGAGGTCACGGAAAACGGGCTGCCGCGCTATGCTGTCCTGCTGTTCGTCGAAGCGTTACCGGAAGGGGAGTACACGTACGAGGAGTTACGTGACCGGATGCGTGCCCTCCTCAGCGAGGGCAGCGGTAGGCGGCGGCTGGTCGAGGAGCTACGCAAGGCGACGTACGTGGAGATCAAGATATAGCTGCTCAGTCGCTCAGTCGCTCAGTTGCTCAGGTGCTCAGGTGCAGCCACACATAGCCATTACCGTGGGGGATCCACGGGGGATTGGGCCGGAGGTCGTTCGGAAGGTACTGGACGATCCCCCGGACGGTGCGACATATGTCGTGCTGGGGACGCCGCGCGCGGATGGCGACCCGCTTCCCGCCGACATGACGGCGGTCGAGGCCGGTCACGAGGTGCGCGCGCAGATCGAGCGGGCGGTCGACCTGGTCACCAATGGCGACGTCGACGCGATCGTGACGGGTCCCGCCGAGAAGTACGCGCTTTCCCTTGCCGGGGTCGAGCATCCTGGGCATACGGAGTGGCTCGCCGCGCTGAGCGGAACGCCCGATGTTGCGATGATGCTCACCGCCGATCGGCTGCGGGTCGTGTTGGTCACTACCCACATGCCGCTGCGTGACGTTCCGGCCGCCCTAACACCTGAGCGTGTGGTTCGCGTTGGTGAGATCGCGCGGACCGCACTGTGTGACGGATGGGATCTTGCCTATCCGCGCCTTGCTCTGTGCGCCGTAAACCCGCATGCCGGCGACCACGGTCTCTTTGGACGCGAGGACGACGAGGTGCTGGCGCCGGCCGCCGCGACGCTTGGAGCCGCCGGCCCGATCCCGGCGGACACCGTATTCGTACGCGCGATTCGGGGAGAGTTCGATGCAGTGCTGGTGCCGTATCACGATGTTGGAATGACTGCCGTCAAAGTGCACGGGTTTGGGCGCGGCGTGAACGTGACTCTAGGCTTGCCGTTCATCCGCACGGCGCCGGATCACGGAACCGCATTCGATATCGCCGGTAGAGGCACGGCCGATCCCGAATCCATGCGCGAAGCCGTGCGGCTGGCTGTCCGGCTGGCGGGTCGGCGTGCCCCAACACCTAAGAGCCGCTAGCTTTTCATACCATGTCCACTGCACCACCCGTGTCGGGAGTCGATTGCGCGCACAGAGCGGGCGGGCTGGCGGATCACGCCCGCGGGCTGCGCCTCGCGCTGCTGATCACCTTCGCGTTCATGATCGTCGAGGCGATCGGCGGGTTTCTCGCGAACTCGCTCGCGCTCATGGCGGACGCCGGACACATGTTGGGCGATGCGGCTTCGCTGGGGCTCGCGCTATTCGCTGCGTGGGTATCTCAGCGCCCCGCCACCCCGGAGAAGACCTACGGTTATCTGCGGCTGGAGATCCTGGCCGCCTTCGTGAACGGCGTGACGCTCGTCGCGCTCGCGGGTGTGATCGTCTGGCAGGCAATCGAGCGGTTGAGTGCGCCACCCCGGGTCGAACCAGGCGTCATGTTGATCGTTGCGTTCGTGGGGCTCATGGCGAACCTCGCGGCCATGCGGATGCTGCACGGCGGCCATCAACACTCGCTCAATATTCGTGGTGCCTATCTCCACGTCGTGGGGGATCTGTTGGGATCGGTTGGGACGTTGGTGGCGGGAGGTATCATTCTGGTCACCGGCTGGACGCTTGCCGATCCCGTGATCTCGCTCGTCATTGCGTTGCTGATTTTGGTCGGCGCGTGGCGGTTGCTCTCCGAGAGTGTGGACGTATTGCTGGAAGCCACGCCGCGACACATCGCGCTCAATGAGGTCCAGCGTCACATCGCGACGATCCCCGGTGTCTCGGACGTCCACGATCTCCACGTGTGGACTGTCACGTCGGGCGTCGTCGCCATGACCGGCCACGCCGTGATCGACGACCCGGCACGTGCGCAGTCGGTTCTCGAGACGCTCGCGCGCCGCATGGCCGAACTGGGTATTCAGCACGTCACCGTGCAGTTGGAGGAAGAACGAATGTGTGACGAGGTGGGAATCTGATGGGCATCAGGAACATTGCCATCATCGCGCACGTCGATCACGGTAAGACGACCCTCGTCGATAAGATGTTGCGGCAGACGGGTGCGTTCCGGGCCGACCAACAGGTCCAGGAGCGTGTGATGGACTCGAATCCGCTCGAGCGGGAACGCGGCATCACGATCCTGTCGAAGAACACCGCGGTGCGTTGGGGCGAGACGAAGATCAACATCGTCGATACACCCGGGCACGCGGATTTTGGGGGCGAGGTCGAGCGAATCTTGCGGATGGTGGACGGCGTGTTGTTGCTCGTCGATGCCGCCGAAGGCCCCATGCCGCAGACGCGGTTCGTGACACGCAAGGCGTTAGAACTCGGTCTCCAGCCAATCGTGGTGATCAACAAGATCGATCGCGCGGATCAGCGGGCGTTGGAGGTACACGACGAGGTGTTGGAGCTGTTCATGGAACTCGACGCGACCGAGGCACAGCTCGATGCTCCGTTCCTCTACGCATGCGCGCGCGCAGGCGTCGCGTTCACGGAGTTGTCGTCGACTGCTGAGGCCCTCGAGCCGGACGGCGGTGACCTCGCACCCCTTTTTGCGGCAATAGTGGAGACGGTGCCGCCTCCGACTGCCGGCGACGGGCCCTTCCAGCTGTTGGTGTCGACCATAGACCACTCATCGTATGTGGGCCGGATTGCGGTCGGCCGCATCGAACGCGGCCGGGTGCGGTACGGGCAGGATGTGCGGCTGCTCCCGTTGGGAGATCCCGGGCTCCTGAGCGGCGACGAGGGACGGACCGCGCGGGTAGCGCGGCTCTACACGTTCCAGAATCTGGAGCGCGTTGAGGTGGATGAGGCGGCGCCGGGTGACATCGTCGCGTTGGCTGGTCTCGAGGGGATCGAGATCGGGATGACGGTCACCGATCCGGTCCGGCCCGAGCGGTTGCGCGGGATCGCGGTGGAGGAGCCCACGATTTCGGTCGATATATCGGCCAGCAGCTCCCCGTTCCAGGGCCGGTCGGGGCGTTTCGTCACGTCACGCCAGGTGCGGGAGCGACTCTTCCGGGAACTCGAGCGGAACGTCGCGCTGCGGGTCGCGGAGACGGACCGCCCGGACGTGCTCACCGTCTCGGGGCGGGGGGAGCTTCACCTGGGGATTCTCATGGAGACCATGCGGCGCGAGGGTTACGAGTTTCAGGTCAGCCGGCCGCGGGTGATCACCCGGCAGGGGCCGGACGGGAGCCGGCTCGAGCCGTATGAGGAGTTGGTGGTAGAGGTGCGGGATGATCTCGTTGGCACGGTCATCGAGAAGCTCGGGCCGCGCCGCGGTGAGGTCAGCGAGTTGAAGCCGGCGGGCGGTGGCAAGACGCGCTTGCGGTTCCGGATTCCATCGCGGGGTCTGTTCGGATACCGTTCGGGCTTCTTGACCGACACGCGCGGCGACGGAATCATGCACCATCGGTTCCTGGAATACGGGCCGTGGGCTGGCCCGCTGGCGGGCCGCCGGCGTGGTGTGTTGGTGGCGGACCGGGCTGGTGAGGCGGTGGGCTACGCCATCTTCAACTTGCAGGAACGGGCGACCATGTTTGTGCGGCCGGGCCAGCCGGTGTATGCCGGCATGATCGTGGGAGAGAACGCGCGCGTGGACGACATGGAAGTGAACATTACGAAGGAGAAGAAACTCAGCAACATGCGCACGACCGCGACGGACGAGATGATCCGTCTCGAGCCGCCGCGGGAGGTAGGCCTTGAGCTGGCGCTCGAGTATATCGAGGAGGACGAACTGATCGAAGTGACGCCGGATGCCATTCGCCTGCGAAAGCGGGCCTTGGATGCCGCGGAACGCCGCAAGGCAGGGCGTGCAGCCGCACGTACAGCGGACACATAGTGTGAACCGGACGTGGAGGAAACGATGGTGGCATGGGATTCGTCGCGGTCGCCCCTCGCCGTGATCGGTGAGAAAGAGGATGAGTTCGACGACTTCGAGGAAGACGAGGAGCTGGACGAGGACGACTACGGGGACGAAGACGACGACGAGAATGATGACGAGGACGAGGCGGATCACGCGTCTTTGATTCGGCTGAGCGTCGGTCTAGATTGCAAGCCCTTGGGGCCAGTAGCTCAGTTGGTTAGAGCGCACGCCTGATAAGCGTGAGGTCGGAGGTTCAACTCCTCCCTGGCCCATTTTGTAAGTCTAATGACCTCGTCGACTTCCGAGTCGGTGAGGTTCTCGTCTTTTGAGGTCCGTGCGACGGCTGTGTACGAATCTGGGTACAGTTCCTCGATCTCGTGGCTTTTCGTGTCTGTCCCAAGCCGCTGGGCCTTCCGTCGGGAGAGCTTCTTTGCAGCCCGCTTCCGGTCCTGATCCTTGATGCCATCGCGGTAAATCTCCATCGGAGTCTGGCTCGTGGACCAGTTTCCGGACGCTTGGATCTCGGTCGGCGTCGCTCCCTCCCGCACAAGATCGTCTGTTGCGAGGCGTCTGAGGCCGTGGAAGGCCCGACCGCGTACGTGATGTACACCAGCGGCTTTTTCGATGTCTAGGAAGAGCTTGCGAGTCACGCTGCGGTCAAGCTGTTTGTAGTTGCCCATCGGCAGCACGGCGTCCGGCTGCAGTACACCGACGCCGCCCGGGAACACCGGATAGTCTGTGCCATCGGTTTCGTAGGCCTTTTCGAGGTGCGACAAGTAGCCTTGTTGCGTTGCTTCCATGAATGCTCCGACGCCTTGCTCCGTTGGATAGTACCTGCCGGCCTTCTTGTTTCCCCGCCCCGGAACGACAACGCAGATACCGCTCATCCTTCCCTCTGGGTCGTGCTCGAGGGTTACGTCGGAGCGCCGACAGCGAAGCAGTTGACCGGCCCTCTGTACGTCCTGCATCTGAAGCAGCAGCCGTAGTCGCGGGTCCGCTCTTTCGAGCACCTTCCACAAGGCAATGCACTCGTGGTCCGAGAATCGTGGTCGGAAGGGCTCTTGTCCCTTTCTCAGCCTTCTCAGTAGTTTCCTCGTGCCGAGTATGGGGAGTTCCGTCCGGCCATTCTCCTCTCGAAGCCAAGTAAGCACGCGGACGATACACCGCACCTCGATCTCCGCTTGGCTACCAGCGCCGAAACATTCTCCACCTTGCGCGCCCACCGGGCGTCCAGGAACGTCGCGTCTAAGTACAGGTACGGATGTTCACCTTCGATCGGCGCCCGCCTGAGCGCCGCCACCTGCTCATCCAACCGCTCGACCACCCGGCTCACCGTCGAGCGCGACACGCGCTCGCCCAGCAACGCCTCGGTCAGCTCGCTCGCCTTGCGATGCGAGACCCCAGCGACGTACGCCTCCGTGAGCAGCGCATCCACCTCAGCGCTGCGCCGGCGGTAGCGCCAACCACATGACTCACCGACCCGCTCCCTCGGCTACGCGGCACCGTGACCTCAATCTGCCCCAGGCTCGTCAACAACCGCCGCACGTAAGTACCGTTGCGTCGATCGCGGCGC
>JAZDCY010000071.1:0-48017 GCA_036679645.1 Gemmatimonadota bacterium
AGGAAATCGGCGCGTGCGCGTGCGCGCCGATCGGGCTCGCTCGTGCGATGCCGCAGGAGCGGCCAACTCGACATGGGGATGATGGAGGCCTCGTGCGCCCACTGCTCGGTGAATTCCCCGCCCCCGCCCTTGCGCCCGCCCTCGTAGACGAGCGCGTCGAAGCGAGCGCGGTCGTACGGTCCCAGGCGCGAGAAGAGCACCTGGTAGTGAGCGGGCAGGAGGACATTGACGAAGTCGATCTGTACCAGGCCGAGCCGGCGGATGGTCCCTCGCAGGTGCCGCACGTCGACGCGCGTCGGGCGCGGACGGTCGAATCCCTGTGCGGCCAGCGCCAGGCGGCGGGCCTCGGACAGTGAGAGGGAGTCGGCGAGCCGCGCGATTGTCGTGCCCTACTCTACGGTCGCCAGCACTCGTTCGTGGTCTCGCACGAATTGTCGCTTCCCGCGCGATTCGATCGAATGACCTTCGGCCCGCAATCGTGCGCTTTGCCGGCGCAATCCTCCCGGGTACTTGGCGTTCAGTTCACCCCGTGCCTTCAGCGTGCGCCAGTATGGTGTGACACGCTTTTTCCCGTCGTCCTCTTCCTCCCCAGCGGCACCGGCCGCGATCCGGGCGAGGATCCCCGTCGTCATCGGGCAGCCAATTGTCGCACCGTGGCGACGCGCCACAGCTTCTCTGATCTGGTTGATGGTAATGACGCGGCCCTTCGGAACCTGGCGCATGATCTCATCGACGTCCTGCGGGGCCGGAATCACGATCGTGCCCGGACCCCACTTCCTTCGCATGCCCGGAGAGATGGACTCGACGCGCGGGAGATCCTTGTTGTCGGCGAGCTTCTCTCTGAACGTCTTACGCGTACTCATGGTCTCCCCTTTCGCAATGTGCCTCTACCGCAAGTGACATCAGACCCGCGATGCCTCGATCAGCAACGTCCAGCCGTTCTCGGCACGGGAGCGGGCATTGGCCCACGTACACACGAGCCGTCCCACGGTGATCAAGAAGGTTCGTACAATGGCGGCCGGGACCGGATGCATTCGCTCCGTGGCATAGCTCCACCGGATGACGCGCATGTCTACCGACGACGAGAGGAGATACTTCGAGCGGTTGAGCTGAAAGCCGTGCTGCTCGAGCTTCGCCTTGATCGTGGGCACGGTATAGAACTGACGCACCGCGTGTTTCTTGCGGTGCCGATCGCGCCACCCCTTGGGGACATCCGGCCGACTCAGGCTGTCCAACGTGAGCAGGAGCCGGCCATCGGGCCGCAATGCCCGATGTGCCTCTCTCAACACTTGTCCGTCGTCGTGCAGGTGCTCGAAGACGCACAAGCTCACCACGGTATCGAACGAGTTGCTCTTGACCGGGATCGCGTCAGCGTCGGATTGGAGGTAGACCACGCCTCTGCCGCCGTGGTGGTCGGTAGCTGCGCGGAGCGCTTTCAGATCGAGATCGAAACCGACAACGACCGCCCCACACCGCGCCATGCGGTAGTTGTACGTTCCCTCGCCGCAGCCGATGTCCAGAATGCGCTCGCCACGCTGTGCGTCGAGCCAGCGCATCGCGGGCGCGGTCTCCATTACGCGGCGGAAGTTCCAATCCTTTCGCATTCGAACGGTCAGGTAGCCACGTGCACGATCGAACAATGCCATCAGCTGTCCTCGTGTATCATGGTGTTGTGGGTGGGAGCGCATTTCACGTCCCGAGTCCTCGGGAGCATGAGATTGGGGATGGAGGCGTGGGGATTCGGACCCCTTTCCGCCACGCGTCAGAACTTGCGGCTGCTCTTCAGGCTGACGGAGATCCGTTTAGTGGTAAACAAGAGGTTCACTGTCTCCGAATACGCCACCGAGAACTGCAGCGTA
Source organism: Gemmatimonadota bacterium (assembly GCA_036679645.1). Lineage (GTDB taxonomy): Bacteria > Gemmatimonadota > Gemmatimonadetes > Gemmatimonadales > GWC2-71-9 > JADFNB01. The sequence continues at coordinate 1,860 of JAZDCY010000071.1, forward strand.
CGTGGTTGTGCCGTGCGGACGAGGGTGAAACGCCTGGCCTCCCGCGGAAGGCCCATGCTGTCGACTTCCCGGAGAATGCCCTGCCGGATACCGTCGTCGGTGATTTGGCCGGCGTTGGATAGTTCCTGGGCCACGGCGTCTCCGAGTCGGTACTTGCGCCAGTACACGCTGCCGATCTCGTTCCCGTAGTACGCCGCCGCCGCCAGCACCACGATCACAAACAGCAGGCCGATCTTCACTCCGCCGGATCGATTCATTTGCGCGTTGCACTCCTCCGTGCCCGGCCGGTTCTGACTAGTCGCGTGTCTTCATGCGTAAGTTAAGTCCCCGATTGGCAACCGGCTATCCCCTTAATCACAGAAGGCCGGGCGTTCCAATGGAAGGTGTTGGCATAAGTATCGGCCAGGGTGCATCGTTACAAGCAATGAACCACAGCGAGATCGTCAGTTCCTCTGGAGCGTAGCGGACCTCATGCGCGACACGTTCAGGCGCGGCCAGTATCAGGACGTCATTCTGCCGCTCACGGTCCTACGCCGTCTCGACTTCGTCCTCGCACCCACGAAGGATAAGGTTCTCGGGACGCAAGCCAAGCTGCGCAACAAGGGGCTACAGAATCTCGAACGTGATCTGCGGACGGTTTCCGCGTACGCCTTCTACAACACCTCGCGTTACGATTTCGAGAAGCGCCCACCGCAACGCCGAGGAACTGATCAAACAAGGCGAATCGAAAACGCTCGAGTTCAAGTCAACCTTGCGCTGGAACCTCAGGGAGAACCGGAAGGACGACAAGCGTGTGACCCATGCGGTGTTGACGACCATCGCCGCGTTCCTGAACACCGAGGGCAGTGACCTCCTGATCGGTGTCGCGGACGATGGTTCGATCGTCGGTACTGAGCGCGATCAATTGGAGAACGACGATAAGTTCATGCGCCACGTTGCTCAAGTCGTGCGCAAGGGTCTGGGAGACCGCGCCGGCACGTGTATCGACCCGAAGACGCAGATCGTGGGACGGGAGACCGTGTGTGTGGTGAGCCGCCAGCGCAGCCCGGAGCCGGTGTTTCTGACGTGGAAGGGGATGGAGGCAACGCCGGGGGCGACTTCTTCGTAAGGAGCGGGTCTGGGACCGTGAAGCTCTCCCCGTCGAACCGGCTCAAAATGAGTGATTTGCTGTATCCTGTGTGATTTGTGTAGAGCTGTGAGGTGAAAAACCCGGTACGCCTGGACCGCACAATCACCTCACAATCGGCTTATACGGCCCTGTAACGCCCGAACCCGCTGTTCCCTAACCCCATATCATATATAAGAGCGGCCTACGGAGACTCTCTCCGTAGGCCAGATGATGGAGGCGCGGGGATTCGAACCCCGGTCCGAGACTAGATCCTACTCCGCTTCTACGTGCGTAGGCTGCGCATTAGGTCTCCGCCGTCAGGCGCACAGCCATCCAAACGGCGAACAATCTTCCTGAAATCTCACGCCACGCGCGGAAGCAACGCGCTACGCTAGCTTGATTTTGCGATACCCGCGCGCCGCCTCAAGCGCGGCTGCAACGCGGGCAGGTGCAGTAAGCCGAAGCTTACGCAGCCAGAGCCAAGTCAGTGTTGGCAATTATGAAAGTTTCCAGTGGATTAACCAGGAACCGGAAACCTGGGCACGCAACGAAATGTTCACTAGACCCGTCGAAACCAGTCGCCCCCGTTTGCTTGAGTGACTCCTCAATATAATCGACTCCCGTAGGTGGGCGGAATGGCGGGCAGGCGGAATGGCGGAAGGTGAGGGAGTACTACCGTCCGCCTTTCCGCCCTTCCGCCCTCCCGCCTGTAGCCACTTCCACCCTATTCCGCCCCCGCTCTTTCGCCCGATAGAGTGCCGCATCGGCCGCCGGGTAGAGGTTCGTGACCCCGCGCGTCGTGTGGGGGACGGCCGCGACGCCGACTGAACACGTCATCGCGATATCCTGGCCCGACCACAGGAACGGCGTCTCGGCAACCATGCGCCGCACGCGCTCGGCCACCTCACGTGCCTCGCCGGCCGGGGTGTCCGGGAGCCACAGGGCAAACTCTTCCCCACCCATCCGGACCGCAAGATCCCGGTCGCGAAGACTCTGGCGCAGTAGGCTCGCAAGATGAATCAGCGCCGCGTCACCCGCCACGTGGCCGTAGCGATCGTTGAGTTGCTTGAAGCGATCGACGTCCAAGCACAGCAACGCTGCGTCGCCCTCGTCGTACAGCGCTATTGCCTTGTCCAACGCGCGGCGATTGGGAAGACCGGTGAGCTCGTCGGTCATTGCGCGGGTCTCCGCGGCGCGGACGTCGGCGAGATAGCCAAGGTGCGATCCGAGGTCCGCAAGCATGGCAGTGAGATCGGTGTCCGCCCGCTCGCGCAGCGCGTCCGGCCGGCCGAAGAGTACGAGAGCTCCAAACCACCGTCGGCTGTCGCCGATGGGGAAGACCAGGCCTCGTTCCTCGCGCCGGCGATCGGACCGATAGTGCCCGAACAGCTCTGCGGCCGACATGCCCGGGACCGGCATGCCCTCTTTCATGGCGTGGATCACGGCGGAATCCGGTGCCGCCGACGTGCCGATGAGCCGGCGATCGGCCCCGTTTGAGACCCCGACGACGCGCACAGTTTGGGAAATGGGATTGCGGATGAGGATCGCCGCCGGCGCGTCTGCCAACTCCCTGGCGGCCTCGCAGACGGCCGCCACGGCGCTGTCGAGCGAGTCCCGGGCGGTGGCCGGAATCCGGCGCGGACCGTGCTCCGCGCGCTCTTCGCGCTCCCGCTGCTGGGTGAACCCGTCGCCCAACCGGCGCAGGTCCGCCGCGACACGATCGACGGCATCGTCCTCGGGTGGTGACGCGAACACAAACGCCAATGCGACATCTCCGCTGCGGACCGCGAGCGTCGTGTCCGCACCGCGCACCATGTGAGTGCGGCCGTCAGAGAGGGCGAGTCGTGCCATCGCCTCGGCACGCTCGACCACCGCGCTGGAGATCCCTCGTGGATGGGTGGCGGTGACCTGGGAACGACCCGGGGTTACGATCGAGACGGCGAGGCCGCGGTTCGCGCGGCGGACCAGATCTGCCAGGTGATCGATGTCCGATGGAAGAAGCGGGTCCGGTCGCGGTGCGCTCATCGGCCGCGCACGTCGGCCCAGCAAGTAACCGGCGGCGACAGCCAGCGCCAGGATGCCGATGAGTAGAGCGGCGGTCGTCACCCCAGGTGGTTGATGCGCGACGCGGCGGCCGCGGCACCAAATCCGTTGTCGATATTGACGACGGTAACGCCCGAGGCGCACGAGTTCAGCATTGCCAGCAACGCGGACAGCCCGTCGAATGCCGCGCCGTACCCGACGCTCGTCGGCACCGCGATCACCGGCGACTTCACGAGTCCTCCGACGACGCTGGGTAGTGCCCCATCCATGCCCGCCACCACGATGACGACACTAGCGTCGCGCAGGTCGTCGCTGCGCATGAGCACGCGGTGAATGCCGGCGACCCCGACATCCGTTAGCCGTGCTACCCGGTTGCCCAACGCCTCCGCCACGACCGCGGCTTCCTCAGCCACGGGTAGGTCAGCAGTCCCGGCCGTGACCACGAGCACGGTGCCCCGCCCCACAGGCTCTGGCCGCGGGTCGGGCGCGAGGAACACGGTCCGGCCCAGCGGATTCAGGATTGCGGTCGGAAAGCGCGCGGCGAGCCGACTGCGTGTCGTCTCGTCGGCGCGGGTCGCGAGGAAGGTCCCCGACACATCCTCCAACGCTACGCATATTCCCTCGACCTGGTCGGGCGTCTTTCCCTCGCACAACACGACTTCCTGCTGGCCCTGGGTCAGTGGCCGGGCGTGATCCACCGCCGCGTATTCGAGATCCTCTACGGGAAAACGTGACAACTCATGAAGGGCAGCACTTGGAGTGAGACGGCCGGCGGCCACCTCATCGAGCACGGCGCGGAGCCGCTCGGGTGTCACCCGACAGCGCGCGCGGGCGTGAGATACGCGTCGAAGATCTGCTCGACCTGGGCCATTGACTCGATCTCGTGCAGCTGCCGGCGCAGCTCTGTTGCGCCCGGCAGACCCCGCGTGTACCAGCCGAGATGCTTGCGAAACTCCACGGCCGTACGCCGGCTGTCACCCTGGATCTCGAGCTGCAACCGCGCGTGGCGCAGGGCGACCGCAAAGCGCTCGGTGGCGTTTGGGGTCGGTCGCGCCGTCTTCCCGTCGAGCAAGGCACGAGCCTGCTGAAAAATCCATGGGTTTCCGAACGACCCGCGCGCGATCATGATCCCGGCGCAGCCGGTCGTATGATGCATGCGTACGACATCGGTCGCGGTCTTGATGTCGCCATTTCCAATGACGGGGATGTCCAGGGCTTCCACGACCGAGGCGATCTCCTGCCAACGCGCTTCCCCGCTGTACATCTGGATTCGCGTCCTCGGGTGCAGCGACAGAGCTGCGGCACCGGCGTCCTGACACCGCAGCCCGATCTCGACCGGGTCGCGCACGGTCTCGTCCCATCCGCTACGAATCTTGACGGTTACGGGTAGGTGGGTGGTGCCCCGCACCGCGCGGACGATGCGCTGGACCAGGTCGAGATCCTTGAGACAACCCGAGCCGCCGTTTCGCCTGACCACCTTCTTTACGGGACACCCGAAGTTGAGATCGACGAAATCGGGTCTGTAGTGTTCCGTAACTAGCCCGGCGGCCTCGGCCATGACAGCGGGGTCAGCCCCGTAGAGTTGGATACCGATGGGCCGCTCCGCTTCGGTGAAAAAGGCCCCGTCGTGTACGCTCCTCATCCCCCGGCGCAGGCCCTCGCTGGAGAGGAATTCCGATACCACGACGTCCGCCCCGAACGCGCGGCACAGCGCCCGGAACGGTGGTTCGGAGACACCGGCCATGGGTGCCAGGAAGAGCGGGACCGGATTCGCAACCGGGTACGGAAAGGGCATCCGTATAATCTACGAAGCCCCGTCGTTCGCACCAAGAACGACCGTCGTACCCGTTTGACACGCCTTACCGGCGTGTCTACGTTTCGCCCAACTTTCCGACGGGTAGGGTGTTGAGGGGTATGGAACTCAAGGAATTCTTTTCGCCAAATGCTATAGCGCTGCAACTCGATGGGACGTCAAAAGACGATATTCTCCAGGAGCTGATTGCACTGTTTGGCCTGGAGGCGGATGCCGAGGCGATGCTCTTCAAGATGCTGAAGCGACGCGAGAACCTGGGCTCGACGGGCATCGGCCGCGGGATAGCGATTCCCCACTGCCGCTCCCTAGTGGTGAGCGAGTTACGTGTCGCCTTTGGGCGAAAGCCCGAGGGTTTGGAGTTCCGCGCTATTGACGAGAAGCCCGTCCACTACTTCTTCCTGATCGTCGCTCCACCGCTCGAGGTCTCGAACCAATACCTCCCGGTCCTCGGCAAGATCGCGCAGTTCGCAAAGGAACCGGACGTGCCGGATCAGCTGGCGCAGATCACGTCACCCGAGGAGTTCATGGCGTTGTTGGGGGAGAAGAACCTGTAAGAAAAAGGGCGATGACGGGGGCGGGGAGCGGTGGGGCGGGGTGCGCCTATTCCCACTCGATTGTCGCCGGCGGTTTTGAACTCACGTCATAAACGACACGGTTGACGCCTGCCACTTCGTTGATGATCCGGTTCGCCATCCGGCCGAGCACGTCTGGGGGAAACGCGAACCAATCGGCGGTCATGCCATCGACACTCGTGACGGCGCGCAACGCCACCACGTTCTCGTATGTGCGCGCGTCGCCCATCACACCCACGGCGCGTACGGGCAGCAACACGGCGAACGCCTGCCAGATCTGATCGTACAGCCCCGCCTCACAGATCTCCTCGAGATAGATCGCGTCCGCGCGGCGCAGCGTATCCAGCGCCTCCCGTGTTACATCGCCCAACACACGAATGGCCAGCCCGGGTCCGGGGAACGGGTGGCGGCCAACCAGCTCATCGGGGAGCCCCAGTTCCCGACCGACCTGGCGCACTTCGTCCTTGAACAACTCCCGCAGCGGCTCGATGAGTTCGAACGGGAGGTCGGGGCGCAGCCCGCCCACATTGTGATGGGTCTTGATGGTGGCTGAGGGCCCGCCGTGCGGCGAGACCGACTCGATCACATCCGGATACAGGGTACCCTGCACCAGGTATCCGACATCGTCCCCCACATCCCGCGCCGCTTCTTCGAAGACGTCGATGAAGGTGTGCCCGATGATACGCCGCTTCTCTTCCGGATCCCCAACGCCCTGGAGCCGCTCTAGAAACGTTTGCGCCGCATCGACCACCCTGAGATCGATGCCGAGGTGTGCGTGGAAGAGCCGCTCTACCTGCTCGCGTTCATGCAGACGAAGCAGTCCATGATCTACGAAGATGCACGTGAGGCGATCGCCAAGGGCGCGGTGCACGAGAGCGGCCGCAACTGACGAATCGACACCGCCCGACAGCCCGCAGATGGCTCGACGCTCTGGTCCCACGCGCTCGACGATGGCTGCCACGTGGTCGCTGATGAAGTGTCCGGGCGTCCACGTGGGCGAGCAGTCGCAGATGTCGAACAAGAAGTTGCGCAGCACCTCACCACCCCGCGGCGTGTGTGCCACCTCGGGATGGAATTGCACGCCGTAGAGCCTTCGCGCTTCGCTCTCGAAGGCGGCTATGGGACTGTTGGCGCTCGATCCGGAGTGCACGAACCCCTGCGGCAGTTCGGTCACGTGGTCGCCGTGACTCATCCAGGCCGGAGTTGTCTCGCCCTGGGCGAACCCGCGAAAAAGCCCCTCGTTGTTCGTGATCGTCACGTCCGCGCGCCCGTACTCGCGCTTGCCCGCCTTCTCGACGGTCCCACCGGCAGCGAGTGCTACGAGAAACATTCCGTAGCATACGCCGAGCACCGGCGTGTCGAGTGCTACGATGGCAGCATCGAGGGCAGGCGCACCGTCGTCGTAAACGGAGCTCGGTCCGCCCGAGAGAACGATACCGCGAGGATGTTGTTCGCGGATCCAATCGACATCAACGGTTGGCGGATGGATCTCACAGTAGACGCGCGCCTCGCGCACACGACGCGCGATGAGCTGCGTGTACTGCGAGCCGTAGTCGAGGATTAAGATGCCTTGCGAAAGGACGATCATTGCCACTCAGGCGCGACGGTTTCGGAGCGAAACAGGTCGTCGGGTGTCTCTCGCAGTCGTACAACACCCCACCGATCGCCGTCGAGCAGAACCTCGGCGGGGCGCGGACGCGAGTTGTAGTTGGAACTCACCGTGAACCCATAGGCGCCGGCGCCGTGAACCGCCAGGAGCGCACCTGGTGTCGCGCCCGCCAGGGTCCGATCCAGCGCAAGAAAATCCCCCGACTCACAGATTGGCCCGACGACATCGACCCGCTGCGGGCCGTCCGGCGTTGCGCCAGGGACGATGACCGTAACCTCTACGTAAACGGGTGTGCCGACAGCCGACGCGATGCGCTCGAGGGTCCCGGGGAGCGTCAATAGGCTCTCGCCCAGACGGCCTCCGAAATCGCGGGCTTGTCACACCAGACGCACCGTGCCGGTGCTTCCGGGCTACGGAATTCCTCGTCGGGCAGGACTCGAATCGTCGCTTTCGTTCGCTGCTTGATTGCCATCTCGCAGGACTCGTCACCGCAGAAGCCGCCGTACGCGAACCCGCCCCCGCCCCCGCCCCCACCCCCACCCGATCCTTCCATGTGCTCGATCAGTTGGTCCTTGGAGACCCCGCGAACCGACCCGGCCTCCCGTCGGTCGCGCGCGCTCTGGAGGAGGGCTGCCTGGATCTCGTCCAGGGCCGTGGAGACGCTGGCGGTCAGCCCATCGAGTGGCGCAGGCATCTTCCCGCCCGTGCGACGCGCGAGCATCGCCTGGCCCTTAGCAACGTCACGCGGCCCGATCTCGACCCGAACCGGCACGCCGCGTCCCTCCCATTCGTAGTACTTCGCACCGGGCTTGATCCCTTCGCGCCGGTCGACCTCGACCCGGATGCCGGCGTCCGCCAGCGCCGCCTCCGCCCGGTCGGCCACCTCGAGCACACCAACTCGCTCGTCGTCGCCCTTCCAGATGGGCACGATCACCGCCTGACGCGGCGCGAGGCGTGGCGGGCAGATCAACCCCACATCGTCGCTGTGTGTCATTACCAGAGCCCCGACGAGACGCGTCGAGACCCCCCAGGAGGTGCTCCAGACATACTCCATGGTGCCGGCGTCGGTTTGGAACTGCGTGTCGAACGCACGCGCGAAATTCTGGCCGAGAAAGTGCGACGTTCCCGTCTGCAGTGCCTTGTTGTCCTGCATCAAGCCCTCGCACGCATACGTGCGAACGGCGCCGGCGAATTTCTCCGAGTCCGTCTTGAGGCCCGAGATCACCGGCATGGCCATCCACTCTTCCATGAAGTGCCGGTAGACACCCAACATGCGCAGCGTCTCTTCTTCGGCCTCCTCTTGCGTGGCGTGCGCCGTATGGCCCTCCTGCCAGAGGAACTCGGTCGTGCGCAAGAAGAGGCGCGTGCGCATCTCCCAGCGAACGACGTTTGCCCACTGGTTCAACAGCACCGGGAGATCGCGGTAACTTTGGATCCACTTCGAGAGCATCGCGTAGATGATGGTCTCCGACGTGGGGCGTATGACAAGCGGCTCCTCGAGTTCTTTACCTCCTCCTCGTGTCACAACGGCCGTCTCCGGCGCAAAGCCCTCGACGTGCTCCGCCTCTTTGGCGAGGAACCCCTGCGGAATCAACAAGGGGAAGTACGCGTTCTGATGCCCGGTTGCTTTGAAGAGCCCGTCGAGTCCCTGCTGCATGAGCTCCCAGATGCCGTACCCCCACGGGCGAATGACCATACAGCCACGAACGGGCGAATAGTCCGCCATCTGTGCACGCATGATCACGTCGTTGTACCACTGTGCGAAATCCTTCGCGCGTGGCGTGATGCCCTTGTCCGCGCTCATTGGCCTCCGGACCGCTGTTGGTCTGCGGGAAACGGCTTGAGTAACCGGAAGTTGGTGCGGAAGCGCGCCGTGCGGTTGCTACCCGTGATACCTACCGAATCGGTTGGCTCCCAAAGCGCCGACATGACCGGCTCTAGTTTAGCGGTCCCGGTCAGCGGATCGTAGTCCCCCATCAGGAATGCCACCACGCTGACGCCGGCCGCCAGCGTGTCCACGCTGGCCACGCTGTCGATGAGATGCTGCAACGTGGCACGCGCCATCGCTTGTGTCGCCTGAGCGGGAAGGAGCGCGTGAATCTCCGGAACACGGTATCCCAGACGCGTAACGGTTGTGCTGTCCCTGAGGATCGCCACCGTAACGGGCTCCGCCGTGCCTACGAATTCGAATCGCGGCTCCCGTTGTGTCTCGCCCTGGCATCCAAGCGCCAGCAAAACGAGCAGCAGGCCACAGTTACGCTTCCAGTCTACCATTGTGCATCCTTGCGAAGGTCACGCGATGTTCGCTGCCGGTTTCCAAGTTGCGGACGAGTCCTTCCTCCGCGGCGCGCTCATCGGGTCCGACGATCACGGCGTGACGCGCGCCGCGTGCAGCCGCCAACTTGAGTTGCTTGCCGACGGCCTGCTCCTTGAGCGCAAATTCCACATCGCGCCCGTGCTCACGGAGCACGTGGGCCAGCTCGAGGACCGTGGGCATGTCGTCGGCGCTGACAGCGATGAGGAACGCGTCGATGTTGCCGGCCAGTGTAGGGACGAGATCGCGATCGCGGAGCAGCTCGCCCAGTACCACGTCTCCCATGCCAAATCCCGTCCCCGGCAGATCGACGCCCCCGAGGCGCTCGAGCAGTCCGTCGTACCGCCCCCCGCCGCAGATGGCTCGGAAGGTACCGCGGGCATCGAACAGCTCGAACACGATCCCCGTGTAGTACGCCAGCCCGCGAACGATCGACAAGTCGATATCGACGAAATCTCCGAGGCCCATGGCCCCGAGGGCATCGACGCAAGCAAAGAGGCCCTCGCCCGTTTCCTCCCCGTCAGGGACCCCGCGCAGGGTGTCCCGCAAGGCGTCCGCTCCTCGTACCGCGCCCAGTTCCAACGTCCGATTGGCTGCCTCTGTGCTGACGCCGGACGTCGTGAGCCTAGCCCGCAGCCGATCGTGGGGCTCGCGGTCGATCTTGTCCAACGCTACTAGAGCGTCAGGTAGCGCGGTATCCGGTACGCCGGCGCGACGGAGGAGGTGTGACACGACCCGCCTGTCCGAGATCCGGACGCGGACATCACCGACACCCAGTCCGAGGCCGCGCATCACGTCGATCGATGCGCCGATAATCTCCGCGTCGGCGAGCGGCCCAGGTTCGCCAATGAGATCCATGTTGAGCTGGTAGTGCTCCCGCAGACGGCCGCGCTGTTGGCGCTCGTACCGGAAGAGCTGCGGAATCGAGAACCAGCGGATTGGCTTTTTCATTCCCCGTGCGCGCGCGGCCACCATCCGCGCCAACGACGGAGTCATCTCGGGACGCAACGCAACCTGCCGTCCGCCCTTGTCCTCGAACGTGTAGAGCTGCGCGACGATCTCGTCCCCGCTCTTCTCCGTGTAGAGCTCCAATGCCTCCAACGGCGGCCCGTCATACTCCACAAAACCGTACCGGGCCGCGACGCTGCGCCAGACACCGAAGATGTGATTACGGAGAGCGGTTTCTTCAGGGTAGAAATCGCGAAACCCGGGGAGGCCTTGCCCGTGCATCGCAAGAATCTACCCGAGTGGCGCGAACCCAGGCAACCGCTCCATCGCGTCACCCACGGTGTGAAACGAGCCGCAGACCAGCACGGTGGCTGCTTCACGGGATGCTTGCACCAGCACATGCCCAAGATCTGGGTCCGCTCTGGCGGCGGCACCACAGTGGGCGGCTACTGCCGCAAGGTCCCAGCGTCGATCCGTCGGGGAACTCGGGGCGTGCGTGATCCACAAGACGTCCACGAGCCGCGAGATCTCATCTGTCATGGCGGACCAGTCCTTGTCCTGAAGCACGGCCATGACGGCGTGTAGTGGGCGGGGCGGCTGGGTGCGCTCCATAAGATCGGTGAGGACGCGAATCCCGCCTGCGTTGTGGGCCACGTCAAAGATCCACTTGCCCCTCCGGTCGAACCGGCCAGGTGCACGCGCCTCTCGGAACCCCTGCAGTACGGCCTCAGTGGACGGGCGATAGGTGTTGGGCAATGCTCGGAGGACCGCGAGTGCAAGCGCGGCGTTGCGGCGTTGGTGCTCGCCCTGCAAGTACATGGCGCCGTCAAAAAGCTCGTCTGGGGGGAGTACGATCGGGGCAGCACCCGCTGCGGCCCCAAGGTGCGCGAGGAGGGCGGCGAGTGTCACGTCGGTTTCCCCGATAACGAAGGGCAGCCCTCGTTTTGCGATACCGGCCTTCTCCGCGGCTATCTCCTCGAGGGTCGATCCCAGGTAGGATGTATGTTCGCGCGACACGTTGGTGACCGCACTCACGAGCGGTGTCACGACGTTCGTACTGTCGAGGCGCCCGCCGAGCCCAACCTCGATGACGCCCACGTCGGCACGGCGCGCTGCGAAATCAGCAAAAGCGATGGCAGTCGTGGCCTCGAAGAAACTTGCTCCCGTTGACTCGATGACGGGTGTGAGTCGCTCCGTCCACATCGCGAAGGCCGCCTCCGAGATAGGGCACCCATCGACTACCATACGCTCGCGGACGCTGACCAGATGCGGCGAGGTGTAGATCGCTGTCCGCTGGCCGTCGGCGCGCAGCGCCGCGGCAATCAGCGCGGCGGTTGATCCCTTGCCGTTGGTTCCGCCGATATGGATGGTCGGAAGCTGTTCATGGGGCTGTCCGAGTGCCTCGAGCAGCGCGCTTGTGGGTCCGAGCGACCACTCCGTGGCACCGCCTGCACGGGGAAAGAGAAAGGTGCAGGCGTCTGCGAACGAGCGTGTCAGTTCGCTGCGGCGATCGGCTCGCGACGCTGCATCATCCGCAGCAGCCGGGCAGTGGTGTTCGCGAGGTCGTGACGAGGCACAACGGTATCGACCATGCCGTGCTCGAGGAGGAACTCGGACGTTTGGAATCCTTCGGGCAGGTCCTGCCGGATGGTCTGTTTGATGACACGCGGTCCGGCAAAGCCGATGAGCGCCCCTGGTTCGGCGATGTTCACATCCCCCTGCATGGCAAACGACGCCGTGACGCCCCCGGTGGTCGGATTCGTGAGGATCGAGATGAAGGGAATGCCACTGCGTCGCAGGTCCGCAATGACAACCGACGTTTTCGCCATTTGCATCAGGCTGAGCACGCCCTCCTGCATGCGAGCGCCTCCGGACGACGAGACGATCACGAGCGGCACGTTCTCCGCGAGCGAGCGGAGTCCGAGGCGCGCGAGCTTTTCGCCGACAACGGAGCCCATCGATCCGCCCATGAAGGCGAAGTTCATCACGGCAAGATCGATTTCCATACCCGTCAGACGGCCGTACCCCGTAATCACCGCATCGTGCTTCCCCGTCTTGCGGCGTGACCGTTCCACCCGCTCGCGGTACCCCTCGAATTCGAGGGGATCGCCGGATTGCAGATCATCGAACAACTCGGTGAATGTGCCGTCATCCGTCAGGATCTCGATGTACTTCTCGGCCGGAATGCGACGGTGGTACCCGCACTGGGCGCACACGTGGAGGTTTCGCTCGAACTTCTCCCGAATATCGACGTGCCCGCAGTGCTCGCACTTCTCCCACGCGTCTGGGGGAATCTCCAGGCGCTCCCGCGTCGAGCGGCGGGACTTACGGTCCTTCCGAAACCAGGCCATGAGCGAAGGGTTGAATCTGGAGTACGGAAGGTGACAGTCAAGGGGGACGGTGTTCCCTGTCTCAGGGCACTATACGGCGTCGTAACCGGCCGACCGCGAGTCGGTGGCGACACGGAACGCAATACCGAGGGCCAGGAAACAGGTTAGCAGAAACGAGCCGCCATACGAGAAGAACGGAAGCGGAATCCCAGTGATCGGCATCAGCCCAATGGTCATGCCAATGTTCTCGAGGACATGTACGAAGAACAGTGAGGCGATCCCGAAGACGACCATGCAGGCGTACGGATCGTTTGCCCTGCGCGCAATGCTCACCAGGGTGGTGATGAACCATCCGAACAGGACCAGGGTCGCGAGCACACCCACGAACCCGAACTCCTCGCCGACCACCGAATAGATGAAGTCGGTCGCCTGTTCGGGAATGAATGCGAGTCGTTTCTGGGTGCCTTCGGTAAACCCTTTGCCAAACAGCCCGCCCGATCCGATCGCCACCTTGGACTGGATGATGTGCCATCCGGTCGCGCGCGGGTCGATCTCAGGATTCAAAAACGACAACAAGCGGTGCTGCTGGTACGGGGCAAGTCGGTTCCACAACGAGAGCGCCATTACGCCCGTTCCGACGTTGGCGAGCCAGGTGCCGATGCCTTCGAGGGCATAGGGCCTGAGCCAGATCAGCACCGCCGTGATCATGACGATCCAGATCCCCCACGAAACGGTCGAGAAGGCGAGGAGGAGGCTGATGAGCGGTGATGCGAGCAGTAGCAGCAGCCAGCCGCTCACGCCGACCCAGAAGAGCATCAGGAAAAGGATGCCAAGAAAAACGATTGCGCTGCCGAGATCGGGCTGGAGCCCGACGAGGACGAACGGAACCCCAACGATGCCGCAAGCAGGCATCAAGCCAAGCAACGTGTTCGGTGGGTCTCGCTTCGCTCCTAGGTGTCTGGCAAGCATGAGGATGGTGGCCAGCTTGGCCAGTTCCGTCGGCTGACCGAGACGGAGGCCGCCAAGCGTAATCCACGATTTCACCCCCGCCGCCGTCCCTGCCCCAGTCCCGGTGAGGAGCGTGATCACGAGGAGTGCGATGCCCGTCACGTAGATGAGCGGGGTTGCCCACTCCAGGAGGCGCGGGGAGAACCGGTACATGACGATGGCGGCGACGGTGCCCAGCCCGAGGAAGATGAGCTGACGTTCCCACAGTCTGGCGGCGACGGTGGGTACGTCGGTCTGGCCCGACGAGTAGAGCGTCGCGAGGCCGGCAGCTACCAACACCAACGTCGCGAGGAGGAGTGGTCTATCGGGTGCGCGCGTCGGCATCGGCGGCCGGGGCGGGGGCGGGGGCACCGCGAGTCTGGCGCGTCGTGTCGCCCGGTAGAATGGGCACGGGCTCCGGCGCGGAGTCCTCTGGGACCAGCAGCCTGATACGGCCCTCGGGCAGCCCGCCCTGTCCAAGCAGATGCCGCGCAATGATACGCGTGACCATGGGGGCTACACGCGATCCGTGCTCCGAGAACTCGACGATCGCGGCGACGACAACACGGGGCTGCTCTGCGGGAGCGAACGCGACGAACCATCCGTGGTCCAATCCCTGTGCGTTCTGTGCCGTGCCCGTCTTGCCGGCAATACGTAACGCCGCGATCCGTGAGGCAGTCGCCGTTCCCTCCTCGACAACCGATACGAGGGCCTCCCGCAGATCGTGCAGTTGTTCGGGGGTGAGTCGCAGCGACCGCTGTGATGCTTGCGATTCACCGACGAGATGTGGAACCGGTGCGCGCCCGTCGGGATTCGCCAACATCGCATAGAAGTGCGCTACGTTGAGTGGTGTCTGCGTATTCTCACCCTGCCCGATCGCAAGGTTGAGGGTGACCGCATTAGTCCAACCGCGCGGGCCATATCGGCGATTGAAGTACTCGGTCGACGTTGGGAAAAACGAGCTACGCTCGTTGGGAAGATCGATACCGAGTCGCTCGTGCATGCCGAGGGCACCTGCATCCTGCAATATCGTCGTCAGGCCAAGCTTCAGTCCGAGTTGGTAGAAGTACACGTCGCAGGAGTGTGTGATCGCCTCGGCGAGTGTGAGATCGCCATGTCCCGCTACGCGCCAACACCTGAAAAACCGACTGTAGTATTGCAGCCCGCCACGGCACGGAATGGTCATCTTGGAATCCATGGTGACGATCCCACGCTGCATCGCGATCGACGCCATCAGTAGTTTCCACGGTGACGCCGGCGGGTAGGCCGCCTGGATGACGCGGTTGATCAGGGGGTGATCGGGTGCCGTGCGCAAGGTCTCCCACACCTCGGGGTCCACGCCGCCGATGAACAGGTTGGGATCGTAGGTGGGGGCTGAGTGGAGCGCGAGGATTTCGCCGTTGCGCGGATCCAGGACGACCACCGCGCCGCGCCGGCCCTCCGGGAAGCTCTCGACCACGAAGCGTTGGAGATCCAAGTCCAGCGTGGTCCGAATGGTCTCGCCCTGTTCCGGCTCGAGCGTAGGAGCGACGCCCCGATCCCGCACCGTTCTGCCCAGTGCGTCCACCTCGATGAAGCGTACGCCGTCCTTCCCGCGCAGCCGGTCATCGTACTGCCGCTCGAGTCCATCTCTGCCGACCAGCGTGCCCAACCGCGCCCCGGCGAACGTCCCCGACTGGAGTTCCTCTTCCGTGATCTCCGAGACATACCCGAGGGCGTGCGCGACACGCTCCCCTTGCGGGTACCGCCGCTTCGGCTCCGTCTGGATGACCAGTCCGGGAATTGTCACCCGGCGTTCCTCCAGTGCGGATACCGTCTCGAAAGGAACGTCCCGCCGCACCGTCACCGGATCGTAGGGATCGCGGCGGTAGCGCCGCAGGATGCTCTCTCTGGCTTCATCGTCCACGTTCACGAGCGGCCCTATCCGGTCCAACACGGCCACGAGGGATTCGGGCGAGGCGGCGAGGAGCCCAACCGAATAGCCGGGAACGTTCTCGGCCAGCACCGCCCCGTTGCGGTCCAGCACCAATCCGCGAGGAGCCGGAACCGGTAGTGCCCGGAGCCGGTTCAACTCGGACCGCAGGCTGTACCGCGTGGATGACAAGACCTGCGTGCGGAAGAAGGAGACCAACAGGATGCCCACCACGGACCACACGAGCACCCGGGCGGTCAGGGCCCGGCGGCGCACCGCGTGCGGATGGTGCCACATCAGTCCGAGAGCCTCACGTTAAGCCAGCTCCTGAACACCAGAAGTACGACTATCCCCGCTGCCGCGGTGGTCAGTCCTTTGAGCATCGTCCAGACGCCGAGTTGCCACAGCAATGCCGCTCCGCCGACATGACCGCCCCAGAGGAGCACGAGGAGGTCGCGTACGACTGTTCCGCCAAAGAAGAACCCCGCCGACACGCCTATGTTCTCCGCGAAGAACACCGCTTTGCCCCATGCGGTCAAGTAACCGACGCCAGAGTAGGCAAGCATACCCGACCCAAAGGCCACGGGATCGAGGGCGTCGGCCAGCAATCCGAGCACGAAGCCGGCGATAGCCGCATGGCCGGGTCGTGCCCGGATGGAGTAGACGAGCAGTGCCAATAAGAGGAGGTCGGGTGCCGCGCGTGGGTCGGCGAGCCAGGGTCGGAGGGCAAAGTGCAGGACAACCAACAGAAGCAGCACCGCCCAGAGTCGATAGCGTCGCGCGCGCCGACTCATGGACTATTGCCCGAACACATCGGTGAGATCGAGCGCCGGTCCGATGAGAATGATCGTATGGGAGACGGCGGAGGGGTGGACCGCCGGCTGAACCCAGTATGTGCGTGAGAGTCCCTCGATCTCGTCGGCGACTCCTGTGACGTACCCGAGTGGTATTCCGCGTGGGTAGACGCCACCGAACCCCGCGGTGAAGAGCCGGGTCCCATTGGGCACGCGCTGTCCGAACGGGACCCCTGTGAGCTCGAGGATGGGTTCGACCCTTCCGGCGCCTGCTGGTCCGACGATGCCAAACACCGTCCCTTCGAGTGTCATGGCGCTCGCTCGAAAGTCGGGATGCTGCCATGTCACGGCGATCGAGCGATCGCCGTCCACCGTGCGCACGACGCCAAGGAGACCTGCGGGCGAAAGGACGGGGGACATCGGGCGCACGCCGTTGTTGGCGCCGGCTGTCAGCAAAAGGGTGAGCCCGTCCACTGGACTCGATTGGTGGAGCACTTCCGCGCTGACGTATCGGGTTGAGATACGTGCGCCGAGATCCAGCAACTCCCGGAGCCGATCGTTTTCCTCGCGCACCGCCCCGAGTTCCATCGCCGCGAGCGCGGCCGAGTCTCGTGCGGCGACCACTGCAGCAAATCGTGCGCGCGAGGTACGAAAACGCTCTGCCTGAAGTTGAATCTCGAGTAACGGGGCGAGAATGGTGTTCCGCGTTCCCGACGCGACCCATGTCTGCACGCTGTCTGGAGCCACGCGGGCCGCCAGCGACAGTACGACGCAGACAGCGAACGCGAGCGTGTCCCAACGTGACGTGAACCGCTCGGGCACAGCCGCTCCCTGCCTCAGGTCGAGGTTAGGTCGAGAGTACCGACCGGTACTTCTCGGGATCGTCCAAGATACGACCAGTTCCCCGTACGACGCACGTCAGCGGGTCCTCGTCCACCCGGATCGGGAGGGACGTCTCTTGAGACAGCAACACGTCCAGCCCGCGGATCAGTGAGCCACCTCCCGCCATCACGATGCCGCGATCCACGATGTCGCTGGCCAATTCTGGAGGCGTGATCTCCAACGCTCTTCGCACAGCGTCGACGATCTGCTGGATGGGTTCCTGGATAGCCTCGCGGATTTCGCTGGAGTGGATGCGAACCACCTTGGGGATTCCGGATACCAGGTCGCGTCCCTTGGCTTCCATCTCTTGCTCTTCGCCTACCGCCGCAGCGGTGCCGATCTGTATCTTGATGCTTTCGGCAGTGGGCTCGCCGATCAGGAGATTGTAGTTCTTGCGCATGAACTGCACGATCGCCTGGTCGAGTTCGTCACCGCCCGTTCGAATGGATGTATCGCTCACGATGCCCGACAGCGCGATCACCGCGATCTCCGTCGTGCCTCCACCGATGTCGATCACCATGTTGCCAGTGGGTGTCTCGACCGGCAGCCCGACGCCGATTGCGGCCGCCATTGGTTCGGCGACCATATAGACTTCCTTCGCTCCCGCCGACTGCGCGCTGTCGCGAACCGCGCGCTTCTCGACCTCCGTGATGCCACTCGGTACACAGACCACAACCTTGGGCTTCACGCGAAAGACATGTTTGTTGATGATCGACGAAAGGAAGTACCGCAACATCCTCTCGGTGACGTCGAAGTCGGCTATCACGCCGTCCTTCAGCGGGCGAACCGCCATGATGTTGTCCGGCGTGCGCCCCAGCATCCGCTTCGCCTCGAGTCCAATCCCCTGTATCTTCCCCGACCCTTTTTCTATTGCCACAACCGAGGGCTCGTTCAACACGATGCCCTCACCGCGCACGTAGATCAGGGTATTGGATGTCCCTAGATCGACGGCGATCTCGTTCGCGGGTAGCCAACTGCCGACCTTAAGCTTGGGCCAGCGCATTTGCTCTCGGGCTGGGGTTGTGAGGGGGGTCCAGGCGCCTGATATCCTGGAGCGTTGCACGAGCGCACCAACTATAACTGATGCGCTAAGTCAAAGCAAGATGGGAAGTTAAAGGGCTCAATCGATGCCGCGGCCACGGGCCAGAAACGGCACGAAAACCACCTACAGCACCGCCGCCACGTCAACGAGATCCAGCCCAAAGGCCTCTGCGACGCCAGGGTACACGACCTGACCCCCGACCACGTTCAGTCCCAGAGCCAGCCCGCCATCGGCTGCGCACGCGCGCTTCCAGCCATGCTTGGCGATTCTCCGGGCATACGGGAACGTGGCATTGGTCAGTGCCAGGGTGGACGTTCGTGGTACCGCGCCCGGCATGTTGGCGACGCCGTAGTGTACCACGCCGTCCACGACATACGTCGGATTCTCGTGGGTGGTCGGCTTGATAGTCTCGACACATCCCCCCTGATCGACCGCGACGTCAACCACGACGGCGCCGTCCTGCATGGCGGCAAGATCGCCCCTCAGGATCAGGCTCGGCGCCTTGGCCCCCGGTACGAGCACGGCGCCGACTACCAGATCTGCCTTGGCCAACCGCTCCAGGAGGTTGTGCCGATTGGAGTAGATGAGATCGACGTTGGCGGGCATGACGTCGTCGAGATAGCGGAGCCGGTCGAGCGAGAGATCCAGAATCGTGACGTGAGCCCCGAGTCCCGCCGCCATCTTCGCAGCATTCGTCCCGACGACACCCCCACCAATGACGAGCACCTCCGCCCTCGTCACGCCAGGCACGCCGCCAAGCAGTATGCCCCGTCCGCCCTGTAGCTTCTCGAGGTACTTCGCTCCTTCCTGCACCGCCATCCGGCCGGCCACCTCGCTCATGGGAGTGAGCAGCGGAAGTTCACCGGAGGGCAACTGAACCGTTTCATAGGCGATCGTAACCGCCTTCGTCTCGATCAGCGCCCGGGTCAGTTGCTCGTCCGCGGCGAAGTGGAAGTACGTGAAGATCACGTGCTCGGCTCGTATCTTGGGCCACTCGGGAGCTATCGGTTCCTTTACCTTGATGATCAGCTCGGCCTGTGCCCAGACGTCGTCCGCGCACGCTGCTATTGTGGCTCCTACCGCCGCGTATTGGTCGTCGCCAAAGCCGCTCCCGACACCTGCAGTGGCTTCGACCAGCACCGAATGTCCGTCCTGAACGAGCGTATCGGCTCCCGCCGGCACGAGGGCAATGCGGTTCTCGTTGGTCTTGATCTCCTTGGGTACGCCAATGATCATCGCAGTCTTGCCCTCGGAGGATGGGTCAGTTGGGCCCGAGCCAGACCGTCGTGTGCCGCTCGGGTGCGAGGAAGGCTGCACTCACCGACGCTACGTGGTCAACCGTCACGGCATCGATCTCGGCGAGCGTTTGGTCGATGGTCCGATAGGGCTCGCCGTGTAGCGGGAACGCCGCGAGACGGTGCATCCTGGTACCCGGATGCTCCAGCGACAGGACAATCTGGCCCCGGACTTGTTGTTTCACCTCGTCGAGTGCCTCGGCATCGAGCCCCTCGGTGGCTAGACTACGTAGACGCCGGTGACTCCACCGTGCCGGTAGAATGACTGGAAAGAGTACACGCTGTACGCAAGACCTTGCTCTTCACGGACCCGCTGGAAGAGCCTGCTCGACATCCCGCCTCCCAGGACCGTGTTCACGAGGATCAGCGCATAGCGACGCGGGTCGTGATAGGGGACCGTGTCGGTGCCCAGGACCAGGTGTGTCTGAGCCGCGTCGCGCGGCACCTTGCGCGTCGTCCGTTTCGCCGCGGGCAACTCCGGCACCCCGGTCAGCTCTGGGCCCGCTGGGTCGGTAAACCACCCACACCGGGCGAGCAGTTTCAGCAGGATCTCGTGGTCGATCTTGCCAGCTGCAGTGATGACTATATGGCGTGGATGGTATGCCCGGCCGTGCAGCGCTCGCAGGTCCGCCGCGCCCAGGACCTCCACGGTCTGCCGCGTTCCGAGAATTGGGAACCCGTAGGGATGAGTCGGCCACAGCGTCTCGGTGTGCAGATCGAAGACGAGATCCTCGGGAGTGTCCTCAACCGTGCTGATCTCTTCCAGTACGACCTGACGCTCGAGGTCGAGATCACCTCCCCGCAGGAGCGGATGTCGCACCAGGTCGGTCAGGACATCGAGCGCCCGCGGCAGGTCCTCCTCGAGGACGCGCGCCTGATACGATGTGTGGTCGCGACTCGTGTAGGCATCGAGCGCGCCGCCCCGAACCTCGAGTTCGAGTGCGATGTCGTGCGCGGAGCGGCGCTCAGTGCCCTTGAACACCATGTGCTCGAGGAGATGCGACACACCCATCTGGGCCCGATTCTCGTTGGCCGACGCGGTCCGGACCCAGACCCCGATGGCCACCGAGCGAACGGAAGGGATGTGCTCGGACACGATCGTGATGCCGTTCTCGGCATCGGTGCGGTAGAGTCCGTCGTCCAGCGCAACGGTGCGCAATGCGGCTCAGTCCTTCTCGATCAACGCCTTACGGGAGAGCCGCATTTTGCCGCGCCCGTCAACCTCGAGCAGCTTGACGCGTACTGCGTCGCCCTTCTTGACGACATCTTCTGTCCGTTCGGTCCGCGCATGCTGCAACTCGGAGATGTGCAGCAGTCCTTCGGTGCCCGGGAGGATCTCGACGAACGCGCCAAAAGCCGTCGTGCTCTTGACGACCCCTTCGTAGATCTGGCCGACTTCTGGTTCCTGGACGAGCTGAGCGATCATGTCCCGCGCCCGCTCGCCGGCCTGCCCGTCTACCGCCGAGACAGTGACGAGCCCGGAGTCGTCGACGTTGATCTGTGCACCGGTTTCTTCCTGGATGCCGCGAATCACCTTGCCCTTGGGGCCGATGATATTGCCGATCTTTTCAGGATTTATCTGGATCGTGATGATGCGCGGTGCGTAACGCGAGAGGGACGTGCGTGGCTCTGGCATCGTGGTCGCCATCGCGTCGAGGATGTGCATGCGCGCGTCTTTTGCTTGCTGCAGCGCGTCACGGACGATCTGGAGGTCGAGCCCCTGGATCTTGATGTCCATCTGAATCGACGTGATACCATCCCGCGTACCGGCGACCTTGAAGTCCATATCGCCCAGGTGATCCTCGGTCCCCAGGATGTCGGTCAGGACGGCCATCTTCTCGCCATCCGAGATCAACCCCATGGCGACCCCGGCACAAGGAGCTTTCATGGGCACACCCGCATCCATGAGGGCGAGCGACCCACCACACACGGTGGCCATCGACGACGAGCCGTTCGATTCGAGGATTTCCGAGACGACGCGAATTGTGTACGGGAACTCTTCGTAGGAAGGAAGGAGCGCCTGCAGCGCGCGCTCGGCTAGCGCGCCGTGCCCGATCTCGCGGCGTGATACTCCGCGTATCATCTTCACTTCCCCCGTGCAAAAAGGCGGGAAGTTGTAGTGTAGCATGAAGCTCTTGGTGGTTTCCTGGACGAGATCGATGTTGTCTATGCGCTGTTCGTCAGAGACGCTGCCGAGCGTCGTACTCACGAGCGCCTGTGTCTGCCCACGCGTGAAGAGTGCCGAGCCGTGCGCCCGAGGCAGTAGGCCCACGTCACAGGTGATGGGCCGCACCGTGGTGAGATCTCTCCCGTCGATCCGCTCGCCGCGTTCCAGCACCTGTCGCCGCATGGTTGTGGATTCGATATCTCCCACAACCGCTGCCACGTCCCGCAGCTGCTCAGGGAACTCATCGTTGAGTTCCTCCACTACGCTCTTCTTGACGGCAGCCATGGCCTGGGCTCGTTCACTCTTCTCAGGCAGGTTGAGCGCCTCGGCGACACGGTCCCCGACGATGTCACGAACCCGAGACACAACATCTTCGGCCGGACCGAGCGCGGTCCATTCCATCTTGGTCGGGGACACTCCATCGATGATCTCGCCTTCCATCCCCACGAGTTCACGAATACCGCCCTGCGCGAACTCGAGTGCGCCGACCAATTCCTCTTCCGAGAGTTCGAGTGAGCCGCCCTCGACCATCATGATCGAATCTTGCGATCCGGCGACCACGAGATCGATGTCGCTGAACTCCAGCTGCTGAAAAGTCGGGTTCATGAGCCACTCGCCCTCAACCCGCCCGACGCGGACACCCGCGATCGGCCCGCTCCACGGCACCGTGGAGACCGAGAGGGCGAGCGATGCCGCGGTCAGCCCGAGCACGTCGGCGTCGTTTTCCTGATCGGCAGACAGAACGTACAGGAAGACCTGCACTTCGTTCTTGAATCCCTTGGGAAACAGCGGCCGGATCGAGCGATCGATCAGTCGGCAGGCGAGGATCTCCTCATCGCTCGGGCGCCCCTCGCGCTTGATGAACCCTCCCGGAAACTTGCCCGCCGCATAGGTCTTCTCGCGGAACTCGACTGTCAGCGGAAAGAAGGGCAGGTGGGATTGCTTGTCCGAGACGGTGACGGCGGCGAGGATGAGCGTATCGCCGTGTTGAATGACGGCGCTACCAGCCGCCTGCTTGGCCAGTCGGCCGGTCTCGAACCGAAAGGGACGACCGGCGAATTGCCGCTCCAGATGTTGTACCATGATGTTCCTTGTAGAGCACTTGCGAATACACGAAGGCGCCCGAGGTGCTCGACCTAGCGACGGAGTCCGAGTTCTTGAATGAGCTTGCGATACCCGTCGAGATCGGTACGCTTCATGTACACGAGCAGGCGGCGCCGCTTGCTCACCATCTGCAAGAGGCCGTGGCGGGAGTGATGATCCTTCGCGTGATCGCGGAAGTGTCCGGTGAGCGAGTTGATGCGCTCGGTGAGGAGCGCGATCTGTACTTGGGTGGATCCGGTATCTGTGGGAGCGTGTTGATGCTGCTCGATCACTGCCTGCTTGTCAAAGCCCATGAATTGCGTATCCTCAAATGAGCGCGGGCGCGCTCGCGTCTTTAGTCTTATCCGTTACAGAACTTAAACTTAGCCCACCTCTACTCTCCTGTAAAGCCCGGACGTGACCCTCGATCCCAACGACCTGATTGGCCGCGAGATTGGGCCATACCGCCTCGACCGACTGCTGGGCCAGGGCGGATTCGCCTGGGTGTTTGCAGGCCAGCGACGCGACAACGGTGCCCCGGTCGCGGTGAAGATCCTGAAGCCAAGGTATTCCGGCGACCGGCAGTTCGAGAGCCGGTTCCGGAACGAGTTCAAGGTCGCCGGCAAGTTGGACCACCCGCACATCGTCCGGATCGATGAGGTGGGAACCGCCGATGGCGTGACCTACATGGCCATGCCGCTCTATCCCGACTCGCTGGCATCGGTCCTCGAGCGAGAGCAGGCCCTTCCCGAGGCCCGGATCGTGCCAATCGCCATCGACATTGCGAGCGCCCTCGCGTACGCACACCGGGACGGGATCGTCCACCGGGACATCAAGGTGGACAACATCCTGCTGCAGGAAGACGGCAGCGCGGCCTTGGGCGACTTTGGGATCGCGCGCGCCGTGTCCGGCTATACGTCGGCGACCGGTCTCAACATGACGATCGGGACACCGCATTACGTCTCGCCCGAGCAGGCGCAGGGACGCAAACTCGATGGCCGCAGCGATATCTATGCGCTGGGGGTGACGCTCTACAAGGCGGTCACGGGCGAACTGCCCTTTCGGTCCACCGATTGGTTCGAGCTGGCCCGCATGCACGTGGAAGACAGTCCCGAGCCACCCTCAAAGAAACGCGAGGGCGTCTCCCGTCGGTTTGAGCGTGTGATCCTCCGCTGCCTCGCCAAACATCCGGACGACAGGTACGGGTCGGCGGAAGAGCTGGAGGAGGACCTGCGGTTGCTGGTGGCGGGTCAGAAGCGGACCGAAGAGTACACCATGCCCCCTGCGGCCGTCCTGGCCGAAGACGAGGGAGGACTGCACTGGGTGATGATCCTCGCAGCCCTTGCGGTGATCGCGCTGGTCGCCATGGCGGTCGTGATCTTCGGGAGGCGCTAGCCGCCGATTATCCGGTAGAGATCGTTGAAGATCACGAAGACCACCAGCACCAGCAGCGCGGCCAGGCCGACCTGTGTGAAGCGCATCTTGATGCTGACCGAGACGGGTTTCCTGGTAATCCCCTCGATCAGCAGGAACATCAGGTGTCCGCCATCCAACACCGGGATGGGCAGCAGGTTGAAAATGGCCAGGTTGATCGAGATGAACGCCATGAAGCCCATGAAGGCCGTCGGCCCGAGGCGGGCCGCCTGCCCCGACAGTTGGCCGATGATGATAGGCCCACCGAGTTCCTTAGGTGACACGCGCGCGGTGACCAGCGCGCGGACCGTGAACGCCACCTGCGCGACGCCGCCAACGGTCTGCCGCAATCCCTCGCCGACGGCGGCGACGACCCCGAAGCGAATCCGCTCGATTGGGACGAACGGCCCAATCCCGATGAAACCGACCTTGCGGTCGCCGGTCGCTGTCGGGTCACGGGTCGATTCGGGGACTTCGTCCGGCACGAGCGCAATTTCCAGGACATCCGATCGGCGGAGCACCGTGAGGACTACCGTGTCGCCGGCGGCGGGCCCAATGGCGGCCAAGAGATCGCCCCAATGCCGCACCGAATCGCCGTCGGTGCGCACGATGAGATCGCCCGCCTGGAGCCCGGCACGTGATCCTGGTCGCCCCGGTGTCACCACGTCGATGCGCGCCTCCCTGAGCGGGATCAGCGCGCGGTAGATATCCACTCGCTCGGTGGCGGCGGTCCCCGGGATCCGCAGGATCACCGGGTCGAGCCCATCGGCAAAGTCGATCCGGAGTCGATCGCTGCGTATGTCCAGCACCCCGTCTCGAACATCTTCCCAGAAACGGACGGAGTCACCGTTGATCATGGTGATCGTCGCACCGAACGGCAGCGTCGACAGTTCCGCGGCCGCCGGTGGCAGCAGGGAATCGACAACACCGGCAAGAGTGGTCGTCGGCTCCCGCGTCGCCCCGACCGTTGCGGCGATGCCCGTGTAGATGGCCCATGCCAGCACCGCGTTCATGATCACGCCCGCGGAAAGCACGAATGCCCGGGCCCAGAGCGGCTTGTTCTCGAAGAGCTTCTCGTCGGGGAAGTTGTCGGCCCGGCCGCCCTCGATGGCGGATACCCCGTCCCCTTCGTCTTCACGCGTGGCCATCTTCACGTAACCGCCAAGTGGGATCCAGGCTACGACGTACTCCGTCTCGCCCCATTGGAATTTCAGCGGTGTGGCGGCGCCGAATCCGATCGAAAACCGCGGGACCCCTATACCGACGGCCTTGGCAGCCAGGAAGTGTCCCAGTTCGTGCACGAAAATCACGGCACCGAGAAGCACGAATGCGGCAAGCAGCGTTACGAGCATGCCGCCTCCGTGCGTTGCCGGGCCCAGCGGTCGGCCGTGATGAAGCTATTGAGAGATGTGGCGGGTGCCTGCTCATGCGCCTCCAGCACCGGCGAGATGATCTCGGGAATCCGGCCGAAGGGAATGGCGCCTTCCAGAAAGAGACGCACGGCTACCTCATTTGCTGCGTTGAAGACCGCCGGCGACGTGCCCCCCGCCCGACCGGCGCCAACACCCAGCGCGAACGTCGGGAACGCCTCGTGCCGCACCGGCTCGAACGTGAGCGGCCCGGCGGCGACGGGATCGTAACGGCGCACTCCGCCGTCTGCGATCCGGTCGGGATGTGTGAGCGCGTACAGGATGGGTAACTCCATGGTTGGGAACCCGAGTTGTGCAAGGACAGACCCGTCCACGAACTCCACGAATGCATGGACAATCGACTGCGGGTGGACGATGACCTCGATGGCGTCGTAGGGAAGGCCGAACAGATAGTGAGCCTCGATCACCTCGAGCGCCTTGTTTGCCAGCGTCGCGCTGTCGACGGTAATCTTGCGGCCCATCTGCCAAGTGGGATGATCGAGTGCTTGGTCGACCGTAGCCGTACGCACCCGTTGCTCTTCCCATTCACGAAACGGCCCACCGGACGCCGTGAGAATGAGCCGTGACACCTGCTCGCGATGACCCGTGATACACTGGAGCACGGCGCTGTGTTCGGAGTCAATCGGCACGATCTCGCCGCCACCGGTGCGTGCGGCTTCCAGTACGAGATCTCCGGCCATCACCAACGTCTCTTTGTTTGCCAGCG
Organism: Gemmatimonadota bacterium; assembly: GCA_036679645.1. GTDB lineage: Bacteria > Gemmatimonadota > Gemmatimonadetes > Gemmatimonadales > GWC2-71-9 > JADFNB01. The sequence continues at coordinate 28,308 of JAZDCY010000071.1, forward strand.
CGACCCGCTTGCCCGCTCGTAGTGCCGCGAGCGTTGCCTCGAGGCCGGCCGCCCCGACGATCGCGTTCACGACGGTGTGCACGTCCGGGTGGGTCGCGGCCTGCACCAGGCAGTCGGGGCCCGAACCGTTGACCAATCCGTGGTACGGTGCCGCGAACTCATCCACCTGCGCGCGCAGCCGTTTCGCGGAGTCGAACGCCGTGAGCGCCACGACGCGAAAGCGCCGCGGATGACGGCGAATGACGTTCAGCGTACTCGTGCCGATCGACCCGGTCGAGCCGAGAATGGCGATGCCGCAGGTCATAGGATTCCGTACATTGTCAGAATGAACGCGGCGATCGGCAACACCCAATACAGGGAGTCGAGCCGGTCGAGAACTCCACCGTGTCCGGGCAGGAGCGTGCCCGAGTCCTTGACGCCCGCCGCGCGCTTCAGCAGTGACTCAGCCAGATCGCCGATCTGGCCGACGACCGACAGGACGAGTCCAAGTAGTGCCAGCCGCCACCACACAATGTTCACGCCCGCGGGGCTCAGCAAGAGCATTCCATATACAGGTGCAACGAGGGTTGCGAACAGACTGCCGGATACCGTCCCGGCCCAGGTTTTCTTGGGGCTGACGACCGGAGCTAACTTCGCACCGCCAATGAGCGAGCCGCCGGCCATGGCCATCGAATCGCAGACCCACGTCACTACCAGCGGCAGGAACACGAGCCATGTGGCAGCCAGAGGATCGGTCCACCCCTCGGCGTGGCGCAGGACCAGGAGAAAGGCGGGCAGGATACCCGTGTAGATAGCACCGAAGACGGTGACGGCGATTGCTTCCAGGGGCTGATCATCGGGGCTACGACGGAAGACCGCATTTGCCATGACGAGGATCATCCAGGTCAGTCCAGCATACGCGATCCATGGTGCTGGGCTGCGCACTGCGGCTAAGACGGCAAACGGGGCGGCGGCCACCCCGATGTACCCGATGCCGGTCAACGGCCGCACGCCTTTCGCGCGGGCTAGCCTGAACAACTCGTTGATGCCGAGGATGCCCACGATTGCAAGGGCCACGGCGAGCACCCAGCTGCCAACGTACACGAGTGCGAAGACGGTCGGGATAGCGATCGCCGCAACGATGATGCGGCGTACGAGAGAAGCGCTCATGAGGGGAAAGAGGGCTCCTCAGACCTCCATGATCTCCTCTTCCTTCCCCTGCATCAGCGAATCGATGTGCCCAATCGCGGTGTCGTGCAACTGTTGTACGTCTTTCTCTGCACGGCGTTTGTCGTCGTCGGACACATGCTCGACCTTCTTGATCCTGGTCAGCGTGTCGGTACGCGCGTGCCGCACGCTGATGCGGCCTTCCTCTGCCAGCTTGTGCACGACGCGCACCAGCTCCTTGCGTCGTTCCTCGTTGAGTGGTGGCAACGGGACGCGTATGATCGTACCGTCGTTGGACGGATTCAGTCCCAGGTCGGATGACTGAATTGCTTTCTCGATCGCCGGCATGAGGGACTTGTCCCACGGCTGCACCGTCAACATGCGCGCCTCCGGCGCGGACACCGAGGCGACCTGGTTGAGCGGCGACTGCTGGCCGTACGCATCGACGCGGACGGTGTCGAGCAGGCTGGTTGTGGCCTTGCCACTGCGGATCGTGGAGAGTTCACGCTTCGTGTTCTCCACGGCATTGCCCATGTGTTCTTTGGCGCCTTTTTCGATGGCCTGGATGTCGTCGCTCATCGCACCAGTGTCCCCACGCGTTCGCCTTGGAGGACGCGGCCGACTGCGCCCTGTTGGTTCACGTTCATGACCACGATTGGGAGTGCGTTCTCCTGGCACAACCCGAAGGCGTTGGCGTCCATCACCCGGAGGCCGCGCACGAGCGCGTCTTGGAACGCCAGTTCGGCAATGAACTCTGCCGAGGGGTCTTCCTTTGGGTCGGCAGTGTAAATACCGTCTACGCTCGTGGCTTTGATGATGATGTCGGCCTCCATCTCGAGCGCCCGCAGCACTGCCGCGGTGTCGGTGGAAAAATACGGGTTTCCCGTGCCGCCCGCGAATAGCACGACCCGGCCCTTTTCCAGGTGTCGCTGCGCGCGGCGGCGGATGTAGGGCTCGGCCAGTTCCTCCATCCGGATTGCGGTCATGACACGCGTATCGATTCCCTTGCGCTCGAGGATGTCCTGCATGGCGAGCGCGTTGATCACCGTGGCCAGCATGCCCATGTAATCGGCGGACACGCGGTCCATACCCTGCTGGCTCGCCACCGTCCCGCGGACGATGTTTCCACCTCCCACGACCAGCCCGAGGCTGGCACCCAGCGCGTGAACATCGCGGATCTCGTCCGCGAGGCGGTCCATGACCGCGAAATCGAGGCCGAACCCCCTGTCCCCCGCGAGTGCCTCACCGGAGAGCTTTAGCAGGGCACGCCCGTAGGCGAGTTCGCTCACCTCTCTGACCCAAGCTCGAGGCGGGCGAAGCGTCGGACAACGATGTTCTCTCCCACCCTTCCAGATACGGCTTTGACGAGATCGCCAACGGACTGCTTGTCGTCCTTCACGAACGGTTGCTCCATCAACACCCGCTCCTGGAAGAACTTCCTGAGCTTCCCCTCGACGATCCTGTCCCGGATCTTCTCTGGCTTTCCAGATTCGGCAACCTGTGCTTCGAAAATCGAGCGCTCCTTGTCCACGACCTCCGTGGGAACGTCATCTGACGTCACGGCCATCGGGTCGGCCGACGCGATGTGCAGGGCGACATCACGCGCGAGACTCTGAAAGTCGTCCGTTCGCGCGACAAAATCAGTCTCACAATTCAACTCGACCAGCACACCCACGTTGCCGTTGAAGTGCAGGTAGTTGCCGATGACGCCTTCTGAGGTGCCCCGCCCCGCCCGCTTTTCGGCTCTTGCGATGCCCTTCGTCCGCAACACGTCGACGGCCTTGTCTATGTCTCCCGCCGTTTCCTGTAGAACCCGCTTGCAATCCATCAACCCGGCGCCCGTGCGTGCGCGCAACTCGGCCACTTGCTTCGCTGAAATCGCGATTGTCATTCCCTTGATGCCTTTCCCCTTGGTGCGTACAAAAACCGCCGCCTCGAGCGATGCGTCAGCGCGAGCGGCGGCCCATCTGTTACACGCGTCCAGGCGCTAGCTCTGGTCGGCGCTCGCTTCTGCCCCCGCCCCAGCCGCCGCTGCCGTGTCCGCACCCGCCGGTGCACCTGCTGGTGGCTCGGCGCTCGCGTCGCCCGCAGGCGCGTCGTCCTTCAGTCGGGCTGCGATCGCTTCGGGCTTGGGCCGGCGCTTGCGGCGTGGCCTCCGCCGACGCGCCCGCTCTTCTACGTCTGCCTCGCCCTCGTCCGTGCTGTATGTATACGCCTCGCTATCCTCGACGACTTCGCGCAGCGGAACCTGGGAGCGGGCTTCTGCAACCACATCAACCAACGCGCTCGTGATGAGCGAAACGGAACGAATTGCGTCATCGTTACCGGGTACGGGCACGGTGATCACGTCCGGATCCGCGTTGGTATCGACGATGGCGATGATCGGGATCCCGAGCTTGTTGGCCTCAGCGATCGCGATCCGTTCCTTGCGGGAATCGACCACGAACATGACACCGGGAATCCGGCCCATGAGCTTGATACCCTCGAGGTTGCGACTCAGCTTCTCACGTTCGCGCGACAGCAGTAACTGCTCTTTCTTGGTGAAGAACTCGTGCGCACCCTCCTCTTGACCCTGCTCCAGATCGCGTAGCCGCCGAATCTGGCGTTTGATCGTCTGGAAATTAGTCAGGAGGCCGCCCAGCCACCTTTCGGTGACATGGAATGCGCCACACCGGTCTGCTTCGGAGCGCACGATCTGTTTCAGCTGTTTCTTAGTGCAGACGAACAAGACGCTATCACCGCTCAGCACGACCTTGCGTAGGAGGTCCTGCGCGATTTGCAGTTGATGCAGCGTCTTGTGCAGGTCGATGAGGTAAATGCCGGAACGTTCGGCAAAGATGAAGCGGCGCATCTTCGGGTTCCAGCGTCGTGTCTGGTGGCCGAAATGCACGCCTGCTTCGAGCAGGTCCTGTAGCTGCGGCTGCGTCATGTTCCCCACTTCATGGGTTGTGTCGTCCACTGCCATCGACTCCCTTCCAGATCCGTCATGGACACCCAGGAGGGGATCCGGCAGTGTGCGTCTGTTTCGTCCGACCTAGCGCTTGGAGAACTGGAAGCGCTTCCGCGCACCCGGCTGCCCAGGCTTCTTCCGTTCCACCGCCCGCGGATCTCTCGTCATTAGTCCATGACTGCGCAGGCGGGTACGGTGAGTCTCGTCCGCCAGGACCAGCGCGCGTGCAACCCCGAGCCGAACCGCACCGGCTTGCCCGGTCTGTCCGCCACCGTTGACGCGCGCCTTTACGTCGAACGCACCCAACGTGTCGGTGACCTGGAACGGTTGCTGGATGTGCTGCACCAGCGACTGCCGCGGGAAATAGTCGCCGAGCGTGCGCCCGTTGATGCTCCACTTCCCCGAGCCGGGAGTCAGATAGACGCGAGCGACCGCCGTCTTGCGGCGCCCCACGGCATGCCAGCGGAGTTCCGGCTGTTCCGTCATGCGCTGTCCTTCAATACGGTGAGCGGTACCGGGCGCTGGGCCTCGTGCGGATGCTCGGGCCCGGCGTAGACCTTGAGCTTCTTGCGGAGTACCTGCCGACCCAACGTGCTCTTGGGAAGCATACCGAACACCGCCTTCTGGATGACCCGCTCGGGATGGCGTTCGAGCATGCGGCGCACAGGCGTGAACCGCTCGTGCCCCATGTAGCCGGTGTGGTGGAAGTACTGCTTCTGATCCATCTTGCGGCCGGTCAACCGGACCTTCTCGGCGTTTATCACGACGACGTAGTCGCCACAGTCCATGTGCGGCGTGAACGTGGGCTTGTGCTTGCCGCGAATCAGCTGCGCAATTTGACTGGCAAGACGACCCAACACGGCCCCGTTCGCATCGACGAGATGCCACTGGTGCTCGAGTTGACTGGCCTTCAGTGTAAATGTCTTCATGAGTCCCGTAAATTCATACAGTCTACAAAGCTAGCCGACCTCTATTCGAGGGTCAAGGCTCGCCCGAGACCTCTACCAGCGGCGTGCCCTTGTCGACCGCGTCGCCCGGAGATACGTGCACGGCGGTGACGGCACCGGCAACGGGAGAGGTCAGCTCGTTCTCCATCTTCATGGCCTCGAGCACCACCAAACCGCGGCCCGCCTCGATCTCGGCGCCCGGCTCCACCTCAACGCGGAGCACCAACCCAGGCATCGGAGCGGTTACGACATGCCGTCCGCCGGTTCCAGAAGAGCCGCCTGTCATCTCACGCAGCTGGCGGGTTCGCTCATCGACGACCTCCGCGTCCCACACCTCTCCACGATGAAGCAGACGCCAGCCATCGGCCGTGCGCGTCATCGCGAACGTCGTGGTGTGACCGGGCTCTGCAAGCTGTCTTAGCGGTGTGCCTGGCACGGTATGCAACTCGGCTGCTACGGGACGGCCCTCGACCAGGACGCGGTTCCCCGAGAGATCGACCTGTACCGTCCGGTCGGCAATCGTCACGCTGTAGCGCATCGTGCCGTCCTGCCGTGTCGCGGTGGTTGAGGGCCGCTCATCTGAGTCCGTGGAGGCGTGCCGCCCTGAGCCAGGCGCTGCCGTCCTGTGCCGGACCGTTCCGCGCGACGCCGCACGTGGCCCCGCGCGCCTCGTGCTCGGCGAGCGCCGCGGCGACCGCCGCCCGCTCGAGCGCGCCATCATCGAGTCGAGTCTCCAGCAGACGCTCGCCGTGTGTCTCCAGGTAGCCGATATCGTAGTCTCCCGAACCGAACGCAGCGTCGTCCATCACGCGCCGATGAAAGGGCTGTGATGTCGGTACCCCCACGATGACCAACTCGTCGAGCGCGCGCCGCATGCGGCGAATTGCGCGATCGCGCGTTTCGCCCCAGGCGATGACCTTTGCCAGCAACGGATCGTAGTACACACCGACATCGTTGCCGGCCTCGATTCCTCCATCCCAGCGCACGCCCGGCCCGGACGGCGTACGCACGAAGCTGATATGTCCGGTCGCCGGGAGGAACTTGTTGAACGGGTCCTCGCTAGTGATACGGCACTCGATGGCGTGCCCGCGCGGGCGCATTGGTCTGCCGGGGAGTGTGGTCGGTTCGCCGGCCGCTATACGCAGCTGCTCGCGTACGATGTCCACACCGTAGACGAGTTCCGTGACCGGGTGTTCGACCTGGAGGCGTGTGTTCATTTCGAGGAAGTAAAACACGTCACCGGGCGCGAGCAGGAACTCCACGGTCCCGGCACTCAGGTAGCCAACCGCTGCCGCCGCCCGCACCGCTGCCTCGCCCATCGCGAGTCGGAGATCGACGTTGACGGCCGGAGACGGGGCCTCTTCGATGAGTTTCTGGTGTCGCCGCTGGACCGAGCACTCGCGCTCGCCCACGTGAAGCGTGTTGCCAAAGCGATCGGCGAGGATCTGGATCTCCACGTGACGCGGTCGGTCGAGCAGCTTCTCGACGTAGACCGCACCGTCCCCAAATGCCGTGGTGGCTTCCGACGTGGCGGCGCGGAATGCCGAGTCGAGGTCCGACCGGCCGTCTACCCGCCGCATGCCCTTGCCCCCGCCACCGGCCGCTGCCTTCAGCATGATCGGATAGCCGACCTGTTGGGCGACGGCATGCGCGTCGTCAGCGCTGGCGACAGCCTCGCCGCTTCCCGGGATTATGGGCACCCCGGCCGCCTCCATGCGGCGGCGTGCCTCGGTCTTCTCTCCCATGGCGCGGATCGCTGTGGCCGGTGGCCCGATGAACGTGAGTCCGTTCTGCTCGACCAACTGGGCGAAATGCGCACGTTCCGCCAGGAAGCCGTACCCTGGGTGAATGGCGTCCGCTCCGGCGTCGCGCGCGGCGCCGATGATCTTCTCGGCGACGAGATAGGACTCCTTCGAAGGTGCTGGTCCTATCTCGACCGCCGTGTCTGCCAGGTGCACGTGGGGGCTTTGCCGGTCGGCCTCCGAGTATACGGCTACAGCCTCGAGATCTTCCTCATGACACGCACGAATGATGCGGCACGCGATCTCGCCCCGGTTGGCGATCAGAACTCGCTTCACGATGGCGGAAGGGCATTCCGCCATCCCGCCCTACAGGGGAATATTCCCATGCTTTTTCGGCGGAGCCGCGTCTCGTTTTGTCAGCAGGGTCTGGAGCGTGGAGATCAGTAGCGGGCGCGTGTCGCGCGGATCGATGACGTCATCCAGGTATCCACGCGCCGCTGCCTCGTAGGGATGGGCGAACCTGTCGCGGTAATCCGCCACGAGTTCGTCGAGTTTTGCCTGCGGGTCGTCGGCCGCGGCGATCTCGCGCTTGAACAGGATCTCCGCGGCCCCCTTGGGTCCCATGACCGCAAGTTCCGCGGTCGGCCAGGCAACGTTGTAGTCTCCACCCACGTGCTTTGAGCTCATCACGTCGTACGCGCCACCGTATGCCTTGCGCGTGATAACGGTGAGCTTGGGCACGGTCGCTTCGGCGTAGGCATACAGCAACTTCGCCCCGTGCTTGATAATGCCACCGTGTTCCTGATCGACTCCGGGCAGGAAGCCGGGCACGTCCTCGAACGTCACGAGCGGGAAGTTGAACGCGTCACAGAAGCGCACGAACCGAGCACCCTTGAGCGACGCGTCGCTGTCGAGCACCCCGGCGAGCATGGCCGGTTGGTTCGCGACAATGCCGACGGGCTGCCCCCCGAGGCGGGCAAACCCAACGAGGATGTTCGTAGCGAAATCGCGATGTACCTCGAGCAGCTCGCCGTCATCGACGACATGACGGATGACGTCGCGCATGTCGTAGGGCTTATTCGGGTTGTCGGGTACCAGTCCCAGCAGGTCCTCATCGCGGCGGTCTGGCGGATCGTCGGTCTCGCGGATAGGGGGGCCGTCGACGTTGTTACCGGGAAGAAAACCAATGAGTCGCCGAATCTCCGCCATGCACTGCATCTCGGAATCGAGCACGAACTGCGCGACCCCGGAGGTCGTTCCGTGCACATCGGCACCGCCGAGTTCCTCTGACGTGACATCCTCATGTGTCACGGTCTTCACTACGTTCGGCCCGGTCACGAACATGTACGAGATCCCACGCACCATGAACGTGAAATCGGTAATGGCGGGGCTGTAGACGGCACCGCCGGCACATGGGCCCAGGACGGCACTGATCTGCGGCACGACGCCCGACGCCCGGGTATTTCGAAAGAAGATGTCGGCGTAGCCGCCGAGCGAGACCACGCCTTCTTGAATCCGCGCACCGCCCGAATCGTTGAGTCCGATGATGGGCGCGCCGTTGCGCACGGCAAGGTCCATGACCTTGCAGATTTTCTCCGCATGCGCTTCGGCGAGCGAGCCGCCGAACACGGTGAAATCCTGCGCGAACAGATAGATGAGCCGGCCATCGACACGACCGTAACCAGTGACGACCCCATCGCCCAGTGGCCGGTTCTTGTCGAGCCCGAATGCTGTCGACCGGTGAGTGACAAAGCGGTCGAACTCGACGAACGAGCCTTGATCGATCAGCAGATCGATCCGCTCCCTCGCGGTGAGCTTCCCCTTTTCGTGCTGCGTGGCGATACGTTCCGGTCCACCCCCCTGTTCGGCGTCATCCCGCAGGCGAAGCAAACGGTCCAGCTTCTCGTTCGCGGTCATTGAGCAGGTGTGGGACGGTGGTAGCACATGTAAAAGCCGGCGTTACCGCGTGGACGGTGACGCCGGCGATCGTGGCAGGGCCGAGGGCTCACTCGACGGGCGTCGTCGCCGCGCCCGCGTCGTCCGGGCTCGCCTCCGATACGTCTTCCGCAACCGGAGCCTCGTCCGCTTTGGCCTCCACGGATGGCGTCTCGTCGCTCTTGTCGTCATCCTCTGACACTTCTTCCGCAACCGCAGTCTCGCCCGCTTCGGCCTCCACCGCGGGGGCCTCGTCGCTCTCGCCCTCGCCATCATCCTCACCCTCGGTGTGCACCGCGAAGGGGATCTCGGGCTCGCGCGGCTCGCTCGTCACCGCGAGGACAACCTTGTGGTGAATGGGGTCGACTTCCATCACCGAGATGTCGACCATCCACCCTTCCGCCGCGAACTCTTCCAGCTTCTTGTTGTCCGGCACGGGGAACTGATTCCCGGGCACGATTCCCTCGATGTCATTCCCAATGTCGACGACAACCGTGTTATCCATGACGCGGACGATCCGGCCCTCGAGTTCGGTTCCAACCGGATAGTCTTCACCGATCTTCAGCCACGGATCTTCCTGCGCCTGCTTGAGGCCCAGCGAAATGCGTTTGTTGTCGGCATCGATGTTGAGGATCACGACATCTACTGCGTCACTCTTCTTGACGACCTCCGACGGGTGCTGCACGCGCTTGGTCCACGACATGTCGGAGATGTGAATCAATCCGTCGATACCCGGCTCGATCTCGACGAACGCACCGAATGACGTGAGGTTGCGGACCTTGCCGCTGATGCGCGTCCCAACGGGGTACTTCATGGGCAACATCATCCACGGGTCTTGTTCCGTCTGCTTCATGCCCAGCGAGATCTTCTCCTCACCTGGATCGACCTTGAGGACAACGGCCTCGATCGATTCGCCGATCGACACGATCTTTGACGGGTGGCGTACGTTGCGCGTCCAACTCATCTCACTGATGTGGACGAGCCCCTCGATGCCAGGCTCCAACTCGACGAACGCGCCGTAGTTGGTGATGCTCACGACCTTGCCCTGGACGCGGACGCCCACGGGGTAGCGCTCGGCCACGTTCTCCCACGGGTACGCCTGCAACTGCTTCAGTCCCAGCGAAATCCGCTCGCGGTTCCAGTCGATGTCGAGCACCTTGACATCGACGTCCTGTCCCATCTCGACCATCTCGGACGGATGCGACACGCGTCCGTAACTCATGTCGGTGATGTGGAGCAACCCGTCCACGCCACCGAGATCGATGAACGCGCCGAAATCCGTGATGTTCTTGACGACGCCCTTCCGTACCTGACCGACTTCCAGCTCTTTCATCAACTGCTCGCGCTTGGTAGCGCGCTCGGCTTCCAGAATCACGCGGCGGGAGACGACGATGTTCCGACGCCGCTTGTTGAGCTTGATGATCTTGAAGTCGTAACTGTTCCCCAGCAGTTCGTCGATGTTGGGGACCCGACGCAGCGCGATCTGGCTGCCTGGTAGGAACGCGTCCACGCCCATGAGATCGACCACGACGCCACCCTTGATCTTCTTCATCAGGGTGCCCTCCACCGGCTCGTCGCTCTCGTGGGCCTCGCGGATCTTCTCCCACACACGCATGAAGTCGGCTTTCTTCTTCGAAAGCACGACGGCGCCCTCGTGATCTTCCAGTCGCTCGAGGAAGACTTCGACTTCGTCGCCCGTGTTGAGTGACGTTGGTTCCTTGAATTCGTCTATGGATACTGCGCCCTCAGACTTGAAGCCCACGTCGAGGATGACGTGGGTATCGGTCACGCGCAGCACCTTGGACCTGACGATCTCGCCTTCGACGATGCTCTGTAGCGTTCCTTCGTACAGCTTGAGCATCTCCTCATACTGCTCATCGCTGTACGAATCGTCGTACAGGTCCTGACGGATGTTGATGTTGGGGGGCGGGGTGTCGGTCGTGGACAGCGCGACCGGGTTCGAGGTATTTGTTGACGACTCTACCATGAGCGACGGTTACGAACTCCCTATGCGGTGCTAGTGTGAGCGCTTAAGGCCAAAATCAGCCAGACCGTAAGCGTAGACGGCGATCAGGGCTATGTCAAGCTATGAAAAGGCTTTCCGTGCCAGCAGCACGATCGTGTCCACCTGTTCCTCGAAGGTCATTTCTGTGGTATCCAGGGCCACCGCGTCGGGCGCCTGCGCGAGCGGTGCGACGGCGCGCCCGGCATCGGCCGTGTCACGCGCATCGAGTGCATCGGACTCGCGCTGTACCGCGACCGCATGCACAGAACGGCCCTCCTGCGCCAACCGGCGACGGGCCCGCTCGACGGACGAAGCGGTGAGATACACCTTGACCCGTGCCTGGGGAAACACGACAGTCCCGATGTCCCGCCCGTCCATCACTATCCCACGTGGGTGGGCAGACGCCGCGGCACGCAGCATGATGCCTACCGCCGTGCGCACCGGAGCCAGGGCCGCCACCTCGGACACGCGTGCGGTTACGCTGGCCGCACGCACGGCGTTGGTGACGTCGACCCCCGCGATCTCGGGACGGAACCCATCTGCTGTCAGGGCGAGACGCACGGGCAGACTCTCGGCCAGCGCCGCGATGCGCTGGCCGTCAATCGGCAGCTCCGCATCGAGGGCAGCGAGCGTCATGGCCCGATACAGTGACCCGCTGTCGAGATGCGCAAAGCCGAGGCGCTTGGCCACGGCCACGGCCGTCGTCGATTTGCCCGCGCCGGCGGGGCCGTCGATCGCGATCACGCTAACCGACACCGTTTGTCACCAGTGCAAGGTCCCTAAAGAAGGCCGGGTAACTAACCGCGGGCGATGCCTTCTCCGAAAGGGTCACATCGGCCTTGCTGAGCGTCCCCAGCACCGCAAAGGACATCGCCATCCGGTGGTCACCTGCCGTTTCGACACGTCCCCGCGGGCTGGGGGCGCTCCCGCCCCTGCTCCCGCCCCCCTCGACGTATAGGTCCTCGCCGTCTACCTCAGCCGCTGCACCCACGGCTCGGAGGTTCGCGGCGAGCAGTGCCAGCCGATTGCTTTCCTTCACGCGCAACTCGCCGACCTCGCGGAACACGGTGGTGCCCTCAGCCCGGCTCGCAACAACAGCGAGGATCGGAACCTCGTCGACCAGGCGCGGAACCTCGCCGGCCAGGACCTCGGTGCCGTGCAGAGGGGCCGGTGCGACGCGCAGATCCGCCACAGGCTCGCCGCCCACCTCGCGCTCGCGCTCCCGTGTGACCAAAGCGCCCATGCGTGACAGAACATCCAGGAACCCCGTCCGTGTGGGATTGACACCGACGTCCTCGATCAGCAGATCGCCGGCATCTGCCAGCACCCCGCAGGCGACGAAGAATGCCGCGGAAGACGGATCACCCGGGACGTCGAGCGAGAACGCGGGCGGGCGCCGCAGATGCGGGCCGGGCGTGAACTCCACGGCGGTCCCAACGCACCGGATGTCATATCCCAGCGACGTCAGAAAACGCTCCGTGTGATCGCGTGACGTCCACGGCTCCTCGACGCGCACCGCCACGCCACTCACGAGCCCGGCGAGGAGCAGCGCGCTCTTGAGTTGGGCACTTGCAACCGGGGCGCGGTAGTCGAGCGCAGTGAGCTTGCGGCCCTCTATTGTAAGAGGGAGCGTATCTCCACCCGAGATCCGTGCACCCATCAGCCGCAACGGATCCGTCACGCGAGCCATCGGCCGCCCGCGTAGTGATCGGTCTCCGGTCAATCGCGCGCGGATAGGCTGCCCCGCGAGCGCGCCGAGTAGGAGTCGCGCTGCGGTACCCGAGTTGCCGCAATGCAGTGTGCTAGCGGGGTCGCGCCAGCGAGTACCCGTGAGTCGCACGCTGCGCCCGGATCGGACGGCCGAGATCTGAGCCCCCAGTTTCCGCAACGCGGCGGCCATGGCACGGGTGTCGTGTGCCGCCAACGCACCGCGTACTTCCACGGGGCCGGTAGCGAGTGCTCCAAGCAGCAGCGCGCGATGCGTGATGCTCTTGTCACCGGGCGGCCGCACGCGTCCCCGTACCCTCATTCGTCGAAACGACGGCGCCAACTAGCGCCCTGCTCGAGCCATGCGGCGAGCGCTTCCGGCCGGCCGTCGAGCAGTGCGCGTCGCAGACCGCCCACGCCGTCCTCGAACCCATCGAGGGCCGCGAGTACTGCGTCCCGGTTGAGTAGCAGCGTATCGCGCCACATCTCGACGCTGCTTGCGGCGAGGCGGGTAGTGTCGCGGGCCCCGGTCCCGTAGGTGACACCACGCGGGCCGTGTTTGGCCAAGCTCACCGCGAGCGCCGAGGCGACCACCTGGGGAAGGTGGCTCGTCCAGGCCAGCAGCTCGTCGTGCGCATCCGGCTCGACGACCACCGGATCTGCCTCGAGCACCGACTTCCAGAAATCGGCGATCTCGCGTGAGGGAGCCGGTGCGTCAGCGACGGGGGTGACATAGACCAATGCGTCCACGAACCGGTCGGGACGCGCGGCGGCGAATCCGTGCTCATGCGTCCCGACGAACGGATGTGATCCGGCGAACCGCTGCGCCAGTCCCGCCGCGCGGGCCGCCCGCGCGATCGGTATCTTGACCGACGACACGTCGGTGATCAGGGCGGTGGCCGACATAGCCCCGAACTCCCTAATGATCTGGGTCGTTGCGGCGGGTGGCGCGGCGATCACGACGAGATCGGCGCGCTCCGCCACGAACGCCGCCGATGGTGCCACGTCTGTGATGGCACCCGCACGAGCCGCTCGCGCAGCTTCCTTGGGCTCGGGCGAGTAGCCGACCACTCGTGGCACGCCTGCGCGCGCAGCCTGCCACGCGACCGAGCCACCGATGGCGCCAAGACCGACGACGCCGAGCACATCGGGACGCATGAGTGAAGATAGACGCTCAGGTGCTCGGACGCTCAGGTGCTCAGGTGCTCAGGTGCTCAGACGGCTAGAGGAGAGATCCGGCGGCGAGGCGGCGGGCGGCGTCGCGGTCGAGCTTCCCCCGTGGCGTGAGCGGCAGCGCATCGACGAACACGATGTGCTTGGGCCGTTTGGCGGGAGCAAGCCGCTCGCGCACATGGGCGTCCAGCATGTCGTGGTCTACGGCGCTAGTCGCGCGCGCGACGACGAGCGCGGTAACCGTCTCACCCCACTCGGCATCGGCAACCCCGAACACTGCTGCGTCGTCGACACCGGGATGCACCTGCAGTGCGCGCTCCACTTCGAGCGGATCGACGTTCACACCGCCGCTCACGATGCGCGCCGCGAGCCGTCCAGTAATCCATAGGTGTCCGTCGTCGTCCAACTCGCCGAGGTCTCCGGTGTGGAGCCACCCGTCGCGCCTGTTATTGTCGGCTTCATTGACGTAGCCGCGCGTCACCGTCGGGCCACGTACCAGGATCTCCCCGACGGGTGACGTTGTAACCTCGACGGAGTCGAGCGGGGAGCCGACGCATCCCGGTTTCTTGCGCACCAGCGCGGGCGTGGCGGTCGCGACCTGGGAGGTTGCCTCGGTTAGTCCGTAGGTGAGGGCGATGGGGTACCCTCGATCCAGCGCCTCGTGCAGCAACGTGGGCGACACCGCCGCGCCCCCGATCAGCAGTGCGCGGAGTGAATCGGGAGGGGAATCCGGTTGCAGTGCGAGCAGCCGGCGGAGCATCGTGGGTACCAGCGAAGCGTGGGTTATGGTGCGGTCCGCGATGCGGGCCGCGAGTTCATCACCGTCGAACGCGCCCGCGGCATATACAGTTGCCCCGTACATGGCGGCCCGAAGGACCAGCGCCATACCTCCGACGTGCGCCAGCGACAGCGCCGCATACCACGAATCCCCACGGCGCAGTTCCAGACGCGCGACAGCCCCAGCCGCAGCGGCGCGGAGGTTTCCCCACGTGAGGCGCACGCCACGTGGGCTTCCTTCGGTACCGGACGTCCAGAGAATTGAGTGGAGATCGTTGTCTAGGAGATGTGCATCGTGTGGCGCGCCAGCCGTCGCCGTCAGTTCATCCGGCGTTACTACGGGGACAGATGTATCACCTATCGCCTCCGCCTTTCCAATTCCGACCAGCAAGAGGCGGGGGTCCACGAGGGATGAAGCGGGACGATGACGGCTCCTACGCGGGCGAGAGCGTGCACCCAGATCACTCCGTCTGCATCGCCTGGTAGCAGCGCCGCCACCCGATCGCCACGTTGCACACCCCAGCCAGCCAGTTGCCGGGCGCGTTGCTCGACCACCGCATCGAGTTCAGCGTAGGTGAGCGCCGTCTCAGGACCAATGACGGCAGGGGTCTGCGGGCTCGCTGCGGCGGTTGCCGCGACGGCGTCGGCTGTCACTAGAACACCACGCCGATCGCGAACGCGAGTCCGTAGACGCCGACGAACCTCGCGGTCTCGGCGAGTGCGGGGTTCAACGTGCGTGGATCGGCGAATGTCATGACGCGTCGCACGGCGTCCGTACCGAAGGCAAACGCCAGTAGTGCGAACAGAACGGTCGGAGGCCATGCGCGCCACCCAACAGCAACAGGAACACGTATTCCAAGCGCGTAGCACGAACACCGATTCGCACGGCAAGCGTGCGCTTGCCTGCCGCGCGGTCTGTCGGGATGTCTCTCAGATTGTTGACCACGAGAATAGCAGTGACCAGCGCGCCAATTCCAGCACCCGCCAGCAGCGTTCCGGGCGTGATGGTCCCAGCCTGTACGAAGTACGTTCCGGCAACAGCGACCGGACCGAAAAACACGAAGGTGAAGAGATCTCCGAGACCGACGTAGCCTATCGGCAGCGGTCCCGCCGTGTAGCCGACTCCCGCAGCAACGGCCGCGACGCCAACAAGCAAGATGGGCCACCCTCCCTGCCCCACGAGGTACACGCCGACCAGGACAGCTGCCGCAAACACCACCCACATGCCTCGCTTAACCGTTGCAGGCGGCACCAACCCGCTCTGCGTCACACGGGGCGTTCCGATCCGGTCGGCGGTGTCCGCGCCCTTTACGAAGTCGTAGTAGTCGTTCGCGATATTGGTGCCGATCTGGATGAGGAGTCCTCCGGCCAACGCGGCCACTGCCGGCCCCCATCGGAACACCCCATCGGCGTATGCGAGTGCCGCCCCCATCAGGACGGGAGCGGCAATGGCGTACAGCGTGCGCGGACGCGCGGCGTGCACCCAGGCACGCGTGGTGGTCAGGGCAGCCACGGATACTTGCGAAAGTCCGGCGGCCGCTTCTCGAGGAACGCGTTGCGGCCTTCCTGTCCCTCTTCGGACATATAGAAGAGCAACGTTGCGTTCCCAGCAAGCTCCTGGAGTCCGACTTGCCCGTCGCAATCTGCGTTGAACGCGGCTTTCAGGCACCTGATGGCAAGGGGACTCTTCGCGAGGATCTCCTGAGCCCATGCTACGCCCTCGTGCTCGAGCTGATCGACGGGAACGACCTTGTTGACCAGACCCATGGCTTCCGCCTCGCTGGCATCGTATTGCCGGCAGAGATACCAGATCTCGCGCGCCTTCTTCTGCCCTACGATGCGCGCCAGGTACGCCGATCCGAATCCTCCGTCAAAACTGCCGACCTGTGGTCCGGTCTGCCCAAAGACGGCGTTGTCCGCGGCAATCGTCAGATCGCACACCACATGGAGTACGTGGCCACCCCCGATCGCGTAGCCGGCGACGAGCGCGATCACCGGTTTGGGGATGCTTCGGATCAGGCGTTGCAGCTCGAGCACGTTGAGTCGCGGGACGCCGTCCTTGCCGACGTAGCCAGCGCTCCCCCGCACCCGTTGATCGCCGCCGCTGCAAAAGGCCCATTTCCCGTCCGCCGCCGGCCCATTTCCGGTGAATAAGACGACGCCGATGGTCGGGTCCTCGCGCGCGTTCGTGAACGCATCGAGCAGCTCGAAGAGAGTCTCGGGCCGAAAGGCGTTGCGCACCTCCGGTCGGTTGAACGCAATTCGTGCTATACCATCCGCTTTGTGGAAAGTGATATCGTCGTATTCCTTCGCGACCTGCCAAGCCACGTTGGTCATTGCTGGGTATCTCCTGCATGAAGTGTCGCGCGGACGGCCACGGCCACCGCGTGCAGATCCTGCTCCCGCTGTCGCAACGCGCGCTTTCGGTCGCTACGTATCTCGATGATCGCAGGTGCTTCGCTTTCCAGCGCGGCCCGAACCTCGCCGGCGACATCACCGTGCACATCGATGAGCCGATGGGGAAGTTCGAAGAGAGCCGCGGCGCGCGCCAACTCCAAACCGTGCGGAACCACGATGTGTCGCGTGAACGTCGGTTCGAACGCTCGTACGGGCAACGTGTCGAAGATCCCGCCACCATCGTTGTTGACGACTACGAGCACGAGCGGTGGCCGGTGCTGGCGAAGGGCAAATAGGCCCCCCAGATCGTGAAGGAAAGACAGGTCACCCACCAAGGCGACCGTGGGTCTATTGGTGCCCACGGCGACACCCGCGGCCGTGCTCACGAGACCGTCGATTCCGCTGGCTCCCCGGTTGCCGATCACGTGTAGGGCCGCATCGCGTGCCGCTGCGTAGCGATCCAGATCGCGGATCGGCATGCTGTTGCCTACCACGAAGGGTGTCCCGGCTGCGAGTGTCGCGGCAAGGCGGCCGGCAACGTGCGCCTCATCCGGCATCTCCCGGCTGCCGGCGGCGAGCACGTCACGCGCGCAGCAGTCGATTTCCTGCCAGCGCTGGCGCCACGACTCTGCGCCGCCCGACCAGTGGCCCCGGCTAGCCACTTCGGTCGCCACGCGTGCGGGGTTGGCGTGGACATATTCGGTCGCGAGGGCAAGGTGATCGGCCCAGCGGTGTCCATCGTCCACCACGACGTGGGGGACTCCCGCGTGGTGTTCGAGAAACGCCGCGAGCCGACTCGACGTGGGCGTCGTGCCGAATCGGACGATCAGGTCGGGCACGAGCTGGTTCTGGCATTCGGACAGCCCCAGATAAGCGTCATACGCGGACAGACTGGACGCCGAGGCACCGGGAACGAAGCGTGCGCCCGATAGCGGATCGGCCAAGAGCGGCATAGCGGCGCTCTTCGCGAGTCTGACCACTGCAGGGCCAGTGGCGGATGGATCGGTTGCGGGACCGGCGATCAAGAGCGCGCGTTGGGCGCGACTGAGATGCTCGGCGAGCGCGTCCAGTGCCGCCGCATCGACGAGGGATTGCGTCCGGTGGACGATCGTGCTGGCGTCACGGCGCCCCGGCGCGTCGGGCGCACGCGTTTCTTCCCCGATCGGCTCGAGTGGTTTCGCAAACGGAAAATTGACGTGCACGGGACCCGCTGGTGGACCGTCCGCGGCGGCGAGCGCTCGGGCGGCAAGGGCGCGATGCGCCCGCAGACGGTCGTCGTCCAACTGCGGCGGCCCCGCATCGAAAAAGGCGCGCGTGTAGTCGCCGTAGAGTCGCTGCTGGTCGATGGTCTGATTCGCGTCCGTTAGCCGCAGGTGTCCCGGCCGGTCGGCCGTAAGCACCAGCAGCGCTGTACAACCCAGCGCGGCCTCGATGACAGCCGGATACAAATTTGCGGTTGCGGTGCCAGAAGTCGTGAGCACCGCCGGGATACGCCCGGAGCCCTTGGACAGGCCCAGCGCAAAGAAGGCCGCCGCGCGCTCATCGATGTGCGTGTAGAGGCACAGCTCGGATCTTGCCGCGCACGCGAGCACGAGAGGAATCGACCGCCCCCCGGGAGCGAGTACGATATCGCGCACGCCGGCCCGCACGAGCTCGTCGACGAACGCTTCTGCCCAAACGGTGTTGGGATTGGGGCGGTGACGAGGGCCGTTCACTTCACAGACGGCGCCTGGAGGGCATGAAGCATGGGCTCTAACTTGATGCTGGTCTCCTCCCACTCACGGTCCGCGTCGGAACCGACGACAATACCGGAGCCGGCATAGAGGCGCCACCGGCCCCGGTGTAGCACACCGGAGCGGAGCGCGGGAGCGAACGTCCCGTCACCGCGACCGTCGAACCAGCCCACCGGTCCCGCGTACCATCCACGCTCGAAACCCTCGAGTTGCATCAGATATGCCCGCGCCCGTTCGCGCGGGGAGCCACAGACGGCGGCGGTGGGGTGCAGCGCCTCCAGGATTTCGAGCACGTGTTTCCCCGGGGCGACGGACGTCGATATACGTGTTTCGAGATGCTGTATCCGCGCAAGCCGGAGTACATGGGGCGCGGCTTCAACGTCGACATCTCTCGCGAACCGCGATAACCGACTCATGGTCTCCTGGACCCCAATGGCGTGTTCGGCCCGATCCTTCGAGCTGTCGAGCAGTTGCCTCGCCAACCGCTCGTCTTCGTCCGGAGTCTGACCGCGCCCGATCGAGCCCGCGACTGCTGTCGTACGAAATCGCTCGCCCTCGAGCACGACGACCACCTCTGGAGCCGCGCCGATCACGACCACCCCAGGCGATGGCTCGAAGTAGAAGACGGTACTCGCCGGATTCTCCCGGCGTAGGCGCCGGAGAACGAGAAGCGGGTCGGCATTGGTGGAAAGATCCAGCGTGCGGGCCAACACGACCTTGATCACGTCGTGTTCGCGAATGGCCTGCAAGATCGCCTCGATGCCGGATGTCCATACCGATCGGTCGGTGCCAGCCACCGCATCCGTGCGGGCGGAAGGCGGACGCGGCGCTCCCCCAGCCGTCCGCATCCGGTGCAGCACGCTCTCTCGTTGACGGGTTGCGGATTCGGCGGTTGCACCGCGGCTCACGCACGAGCAACCAGCTTCGTCTGAACGCGAAGCCTCCATACAACCGGTCATCGGGTGCGGCCAGCACGCGGTCTGCGACGCGGCGCATTTCTCGGAAGCGATCCTGCCCTCCACCAGCGCGCACGACCGCCGCCGCCCCGGCGAACGCCGTCCATGCGCCACCGTGCGACCAGAAACCACGCGGCGTCTCCTGGGCGGCGGCAAGGAAGTCCTCGGGGTCCGCTTCGTGGGCGTCCTGGATTGTGGTGACGTACCGGGTGTTGGTGCGCGCGGCGTCGCTCATCGGGGGC
>JAZDCY010000072.1:0-13882 GCA_036679645.1 Gemmatimonadota bacterium
GCCTCGTCCTGGAGGAAGTTGCGGAGGTACTCGCTCGCGTACCGTCGCGAGTTCGTCTTCTCGCGTTCGTCGAATGCGCGCTCCATGGCCCGCAACCGGCGTGCCTTTTGCCGCGCCAGCTCAGGTGCGATGAATCCGTGGCGCGCGACGCGTTCGGTCTCGGTCAGCAGCGCGTTGAGGCCTCGCTCTATTCCCCCTTCACGAACGCCCGCGTTGAGCGAGAACACCTCGCCGGATCCAACGAAGCGTCCCTGCCCACTACCCGCACCGAGAAAGGGCGGATCGGCTCCCTGTGACAGCTCGAAGAAGCGCGCGTTGAGCATAGCGCTGAACAACGACTCCACTGCATCCTGGCGATACGCAGGCGATACGCAGCGTACGTCGAGTGGTCACGGAGGTCCTGCTTGAAGAGAATGCCAACGCTCGAGCCCGTCGCTTCGGGATCGGTGGCGATCGCGTAGAGTGGCTCCTCGTTGTCGGGGACGTCGAATACGGGACGTTCCCGTGGATCGTCGGGGGGGGCAACCTGCGTGAAGTGTTCTCGAATGAGCGTCTCCACGGTGGCGGCGTCGAAATCTCCAACGGCAATGACTGCCATCAGGTCGGGCCGATACCAGTCACGATAGAACCGCCGAACCGCATCGTGCTCAAACGTCTGGAGAATCTCGGGTTTCCCGATTGGGAGACGTTCCGCGTAACGAGATCCGCCGAATGCGATAGGGAGCTGCTGATCGAGCATACGTTGCCCGGCACCTTGGCCTAGACGCCACTCCTCCATCACCACGCCGCGTTCCTTCTCGATCTCTTCTCCGTCGAAGGTTACACCGTGCGCCCAGTCTTCGAGAACCTGAAACGCGGTTTCCAGTACACCCGCGGTGTCTGTAGGGACTGTCAGCATGTACACGGTCTCATCGAAACTCGTGTACGCGTTCAGGTGCGGCCCCATGCGCATTCCGACCAGCTCGAAGTAGCTCACGAGGTCCTGGCGCGCGAAGTGGCGCGTTCCGTTGAACGCCATGTGCTCGGCAAAGTGCGCGAGCCCCTGTTGATCGTCGTCCTCGAGCACCGATCCCGCCCTGACCACGAGCCGGAGTTCCGCACGGTTCTCGGGACGTCCGTTCTGGCGGATGTAGTACCTGATGCCGTTGGTCAGCGTGCCGATCGTGATCTGGGGATCGACCGGCACCGGCGTCGATGGGTCGTCTTCCTGTGCTTGGAGGGCGGTCGGCAACGCGAGCAGGATCGCGATGGCGAGCCCTCGCTTGAACTGATCGATCTTGCGCCGTTGTTTCTTGGTTGGCCGTCCCTTCCCGTCGTGGAAGTCGGTAGGCAGTGCCCGCATCTGCTGGGCGAGCTTCTCGCGCGCGGTCTTCGTCATGGCATCCTCCTCATAGAGCGTCGCTGCGTCCTTTGCCGGGCCACGGCGCTCGGACAGCGCGCGCACCGTGAGTCGGTACTCGTACGGTCCGCGACGCATGCGAATCTGGTCTCCGACGTGAATGTGCTTGGCGCGCTTGACGCGTTCGCCGTTCACCTGCACCCGGCCGCCGTCTACTCCGTCTGACGCGAGCGCTCGTGTCTTGAAGAGCCGCGCCGCCCAGAGCCATCTGTCGAGCCGCACCGACGCGGTGTCGCTCACGGGAATCACCGCAGCGGCCGCGCCAAGGTATCATTGTGTCGCTGAATCAGAGACCGCAGGTAGGTGCTGATGGTTCCCACGCTCTCGAACCCGGCGGCGCGCGCAGCCACCTCCTGGCGCTCTACGGACACCGTATCCGAGGCAGCGAAACTGGGGAGGCTTTCGTGGACGCCCAGCGTGAAAAGGTCCCAGGCCGCGCCGGCCACCCGTGTGAAGATCATGTTCTGCGGCCGGTCGATTTCCGCTAGGTAGGCGTTTTCCATCTCCCGTTCTAGATACAACTCGGCCCGTTTCCCGGGGACCGCGATGAACATCTCGATGTGATACAGCGCGCCGGCCTCCAGCGTCGGACCGAGCACCTCCGGCGGCGGGCCGCCGGCAAACAACTCCTCGCGCCACGCGGTGAGTGCGGCTGTCCGGGCAGAGAACGCCGCATCGGTCATCCCGCTCCGGGCAGCTGCGCGCTCCCGCCGGGCAGCTTGGTCGGCACTGTAGTACTCCGCGAAGCTTCCCATGGGGTAGATCAGCATCAGGTCCCAGTGATCGCCCTGGCGGTGCCGGATGATCCACGGGCTCCCGCTCCCTCGCCCATCCACGGCGGAGCGCTGCTGGTAGAGGTCGATCAGCGCCGCGAGGTCGCCGGGAGCGGCCCGTACCAGCACGGTGCGGTACAGATAGCTGGTATCGGACGGGATGGTGCCCGCGGAGAGCGCGAGCGCAAGAAGGATGTTGATCATGCCTCGAAGGTGCCCTCACCGCACCCGCCGCCGCAACCGCTCGACAGGTGCGTATCTTTCGCGGCCCATGGACGTCGCGCTCGTCACCTGTGCCGCGCTTCCGGGCCTCGCGCCCGACGACCGCCTGCTGCTCGATGCGCTCACTGCCTGCGGCTGCGCGGCGGAACCAGTGGTGTGGGAAGACCCACACTTCGACTGGGCCGTGCCGCGGGTCTCGGTTGTCCGGTCGGCGTGGGACTATGCGTATCGGCGCGCGGCGTTCCTCGAGTGGGCGCGCGGCGCGGCAGGCCGTACGGCGCTCTGGAACCCGCTCCCGGTAGTCGAGTGGAACACCCACAAGGCATACCTCGCCGACCTCGAACGGGAAGGCGTACCGGTCGTGCCGACGCGCATGTTCCGTGCAGGCGAGCGAGCGCGGCTCGTTGATGTGATCCGCGAAGAGAGGTGGGACGCTGTCATTCTCAAGGCCGCGGTCGCGCAGACCGGCCGCTATCTCCGGCATGTGGCCGGCGACCGGATTGCGGAGGGGCAGGACCACCTCGATCGGCTCTTGCCGTACGAGGACATGTTGGTCCAGGAGTACATCCCGGCTGTGACCACGTCGGGAGAGATATCGATCGTATTCATCGACGGCGCCTTCTCGCACGCAGTTCGAAAGGAGCCCGCCCGGGGAGACTTTCGCGTCCACCACGACTTCGGCGGCATCGTCCGCGGCGAAGCGCCTACCGACATGGAACTCGCGGTCGCCGTGGCGGCGGTCGGTGCCGTGCCGTTCTCGCTGATGTACGCACGGGTAGACCTGGTGCAGCGCAACGACGGCACGCCGTGCGTCATGGAACTCGAATTGGTCGAACCAGAACTGTTCTTTCGGTGCGAGCCGGAGGCCGCGCCGCGGCTTGCGGGCGCGATAGCTGCACGCATCAGCGAAGCCGGAGTCAGGCGATGAATGTTCCCCGAACTGCGTTGCTTGCTTTATGTGTCGCAAGCGCTGCTTGTACGCCCCCGGAGGACCGTGACGCGGGCAGCGCCAACGCGCTACGAGGCCTGACGCTGACCGAGCCGCAACAGAAGCCGGATTTCACCCTCACGGATACCGACGGCGAAGACTTCGCCTTCGCACGGGAAACCAGCGGATTCCTGACGCTCGTGTTTTTTGGGTACACCTACTGCCCCGACATCTGTCCGGTTCACATGGCGAACCTCGGGGCGGTGATCGGTCAACTGCCTCCTTCGACCGCCCGCCGGATCAAGGTCGTGTTCGTAACTACAGATCCGCAGCGGGATACGCCCGCACGTCTCCGCACGTGGCTCGACAACTTCAGCCGCGATTTCATTGGACTGACCGGCGAGCACGATCGGGTGAACGAGGTTCAGGCGTCGATGAGCCTGCCACCCAGTGAGATAGGAGAGCCGGACAGCACGGGCTTCTACTATGTTGGGCACGCCGCCTTTATCGTCGCGTTCACACCCGACAACCTGGCACGCGCGTTCTACCCGTCGGGCATTCGGCAGGCAGATTGGGCGCATGATATCCCGCTGTTGTTGCAGTTTGAGTGATGGGGGCGATTGAAGGGGCGATGAGAGACGATGCTTGGTCGCGCGACCAAACCCCGGGCGTGAGCCCGGGGTTAAGGGCGATGGAAGGGCCGAGAGTTACTCGCGCGACCAAACCCCGGACGTGAGCCCGGGGTTTAGGCGCTGGTGCGCATTGATGGGGGCGATGTTGGTGGCGGTGCCGGCGGCTTGCCGCGGCGAGTCGTCGGTCACGGTTGGACCGATCGAGGTGTCCAACGCGTATCTGGCGGAGCCCGTGACGCCCGATTCGCCGGTCGCGGTTTATTTCACCGTCACGAATCGCGGGACGGAGGTCGACACGTTGGTGGGAATCTCGGCGACCTTTGCCACCCACGGCGAGTTCCACGAACAGGTAACCGAGGGCGGTGGCACACGTATGCGACCGGTGGACGCGGTCGAGTTGCCGGTAGGAGGGAAGGTGGTGCTGGCGCCCGGAGGTCTGCACGGGATGTTGCTCGATGTCTCGAGTCCGCCGAAGCACTCCGAGCCGGTAGTGGTGGCGCTACATTTTTGGCGCGCGGGTACTGTGGATGTGCGGTTCGCTGTGGTCACCTACGCGAACCTCGAGGAGTACGCGGGGCGGCCCCGTTGACCTGGTGGTGCTCGGCGCAGGGGATCCCGTGGACGTGGGAGTGGCGTGCCTACCCGGGGATTTGGTTGTTCGTGCTGACGCTGGCGGGCGCCTACACCTGGACGCTGCGGCGCTGGGAGCCGCGGTTGCGGGCTCGCGACGAGGGGCCGACCACACGGCGTGAGATTGCGTTGTTCGCCACCGGCGTGCTGGTGCTATGGGTGGCCGCCGATTGGCCCCTCGGGACCCTGGCCGCGGGGTACCTGCTGTCCGCTCGCGTGTTGCAGTACCTGCTGTTCGCGCTGGTGGCACCGCCGTTGTTGCTTCTTGGAACGCCGCGGTGGCTGCTCCGGCGGCTCCTGAGAGGACGGGCGGCGTTTCGCATCGCGCGGCTGCTGACGCGACCTTTGATCCCGTTGCTGGTGTACAACTCCGTTCTCGTCGCCGTTCATCTCCCCACGGTGGTGGACGGCGTCAGCGGGTCGCAGTTGGGCTCGTTCGTCCTGGACCTGACGGTTATCGCCTCGGGTCTCGTTCTCTGGTGGCCTGCTCTTGGCCGGCTGCCTGAACTCAAGCCCATGGGTTATCCCGGCCGGATTGGATACCTGCTTCTGAGCGTCTTTGTCCCCACCGTTCCCGCCTCGTTCTTCACGTTTGCCCGATACCCGATCTACTCGCTCTATGAGTCGGCGCCACCGATCGGCTGGATCGACACGGTCACCGATCAGCAGATCGGCGGCCTGCTCATGAAGCTCGGCGGCGGGTTGGTGTTGTTTGGCACGATGTCGGTGATGTTCTTCCGGTGGCATTCGGCCGAAGAGAGGGCCGAGCACAAGATAAAGGAGGTCGTGACATGAAGCGTTTCGTGGTCGCGCTGGCGGCTGTCGTTCTCGCTCCGGGGCTCGTGCAGAGTCAGGACCAGAGACTGGCCGTGCCGTACGCGCGATTCGTGTTGCCCAATGGGTTGAACGTCATCCTGCATGAGGATCACACGACGCCCACCGTAAGCGTCAATCTGTGGTACAACGTGGGCTCGGGTCGTGAGAAGCCCGGCCGCACGGGCTTCGCCCACCTGTTCGAGCACATCCTGTTCGAGGGATCGGAGAACGTGCCGGAGGGCGCATTCGACGAGTGGTTGGAAGCCGCCGGCGGCAGCAACAACGGCTCTACCAACTCCGACCGGACCAACTACTGGGAGAATGTGCCGAGCAACGCGTTAGCGCTGGCACTGTTTCTCGAGTCGGACCGCATGGGCCATCTACTGGGCTCCTTGTCTGCCGAGACGGTCGACGGGCAACGTGACGTGGTGAAGAACGAGCGTCGCCAGTCGTACGAGAATCGGCCGTATGGCATGGCGTTTCTAACGCTCGACTCGGCCATGTACACTGCCGATCACCCGTACAGTTGGCCCACGATCGGCTCGATGGAAGATCTGACCGCTGCGTCGCATGAGGATGTCGTGGATTTCTTCCAGAACTACTACACGCCCGCCAATGCCAGCCTGTCAATCGCCGGCGATATTGACATTCCAGCGACGCGGCGCCTGGTGGAGCACTGGTTCAGTGATGTCGAGGGACGCCCGTCCCCCATGCCGATCGATGCGCCTGTCGCGGTGTTGACCACGGAAAAGCGGATGGTGCTCGAGGATCGCGTGCAGCTTCCGCGACTCTACATGTGCTGGCTGACGCCGCCAATCTACACGCCCGGCGATGCGGAGATGGATGTCGTGGGTGGCGTGTTGGCCGACGGTAAGACATCACGTCTGTACCGGCGGCTCGTGTACGATATGCAGATTGCGCAGGACGTGTTCGCCTTCCAGGGCTCGGGTTCTCTGTCGTCACAGTTCTGCATCATCTCCACAGCGCGTTCGGGGCACGACCTCAGCGAGGTCGAGACGGTGATCCAGGAAGAGATCAACCGGTTGAAGGACGAGCCGCCCACCGATCGCGAGGTGCAGCGTGTGATCAACGGCTATGAGTCCTCGTTCCTCGACCGGCTGGAGCGCGTCGGCGGGTTCGGTGGCAAGGCAGACCAGCTCAACGCGTATTACACACGTACGGGCAATCCTGACTGGTTCAACGAGGATCTCTCGCGTTACATGTCGATCTCGCCAAACGACGTGCGCGCGACGGTCCAAACGTTCCTGGATGAGGGGCGAGTCGTGTTGAGTATAGTGCCGCGCGGCAAGCCCGAATTGGCAGCCACGAAGACAACCACCGACTGACCGAGGAGAGCGAACGATGAAGACGAAGAGATGCCTGCTCGCGGCGGTGGCGCTCGCGATCACCGCTCCGACACTGGCCGCGCAGGCCCCCGACCGGAGTCACCCACCCGACTTGGGTCCTCCGCCCACGCTGAGCCTTCCCGCCATCACAGATCACACGTTGCCGAACGGCCTGCGTATCATCTACATGGCGAAGCAGAGCGTTCCCCTGGTTCAGATCAACATCGTGATCAAGACCGGGTCGGTCATGGATCCGGACGATCTGCCGGGCCTCGCCGGCGTGACGGCGGCGATGCTCGATGAGGGCGCCGGCGGACGGGACGCGCTCGAGTTCTCGGAAGCCATCGACTTTCTCGGTGCGAGCATCCGGGTGAGCAGCGGCTTGCATTTGACCACCATCTCACTCCATGCCCCCGTTGCCCGACTCGACGCCGCCATGGAGTTGCTTGCGGATGTCGTGCTGCGGCCGGCTTTCTCTGCGGAGGAGCTGGACCGACTACGGCGACAGCGGTTGACGCAACTCGTTCAGTGGCATGACGAGCCGCGCGCCATCGCCAGCGCGATCTACAACCGCACTCTGTTTGGCGAGGATCACCCGTACGGCCGCTCGTCGTTCGGTACCGCACAGAGTCTCACGAACGTGTCGGCGGATGACCTGCGTGCCTTCCACAGCACCTATTTCGTGCCGGCGAACGCGGCGGTCGTGATCGTGGGCGACATTGCCGAGGAAGAGGCGTTGACGCGGCTGCGTGCCGCGTTTGGCTCGTGGACGGGCGGCGATGTGGGCGAGGTCCGCGTGGACCGGGTCCGTCAGGTGCGGGGCCGCGAGGTGATCCTGGTCGATAAACCCGAGGCGGCGCAGTCGGTCATTCGGATTGGGCGCATCGGGGCCGCACGGGATACGGACGATTACTACGCGCTGGTCGTCATGAACACGATCCTCGGCGGATCGTTCGCGTCACGCCTGAACCAGAAGCTGCGTGAGGAAAAGGGGTATACCTACGGCGCGCGGTCGAGGTTTTCCTTCCGTCCCACGGCGGGTCCCTTCACCGCGTCCGCCGACGTGCAGACGGCGGTGACGGACTCGGCACTCTACGAGTTCATGTATGAACTGCGCGGGATTCTCGAAGACGTCACGGACGAAGAGATGACACGTGCAAGGAACTTCGTCGCCCTGCGTTTCCCGTCCGGCATGCAGGCGGTCTCGCAGATTGCAGGTGGCATCGAAACGCTGTACGAGTATGATCTCCCGCTCGACTACTACAACACGTACATCCAGAGTATCCTCTCGGTCACGAAAGATGACGTGATGCGTGTGGCGCGAGAGTACATCGACCCGGACAATATCTCCATCATAATCGTCGGCGATCGGAGCGTGATCGAGGATAGTGTGCGCGCGCTGAATCTGGGAGAGATTCGGGTGATGTCGGTGGAGGATGTGCTGGGTCCGCCTCCGGAGATTCGTGAGTGAGCGGAGAGAGGTGAGCCGTAAGCGGGGAGCGGTGCGCGGGTGTCAATCGAGGCCTGCGCACCGCGCACTGCTCACCGCGCACCCTCAAGTCGATACCCCACCTTCCGCACCGTCAACAGGTGTTTCGGCTGTGCGCTGTCCGCCTCGAGTTTCCTGCGCAGTTCGGCGACGTGCGTGTCCACGGTACGGCTGAGCACCTCCGCGCTGTAGCCCCATACCTCGGTCATCAGATCCACCCGTGACGCCACCGCGCCCCCGCGGTCGAGGAGGGCGGTGAGGAGATCATACTCCTTCGGGGTGAGCTGGATCGTGTCGCCGTTCCGCCGTACCACACGCGTGCTGCGGTCTACCTCGACGTCACCGAAGCGATCGATGGACTTGGATGCGCCATTGGGGGGGACGCCACGTCGCAGTAGTGCCTCGACGCGCGCCAGCAACTCTAGCACGCCAAAAGGCTTCGTCACATAGTCGTCGGCGCCCAACTTGAGGCCACGGACCTTGTCGGCTTCCTCGCCACGGGCGGTGAGAATGAGGATAGGCGCCGAGAATCCGTTGCCGCGCAATTCGTGCAACACACGGAACCCGTCGAGTCCCGGGAGCATGAGGTCGAGGATCACGAGATCAGGTTTGGTGTTCCGTGCGCGCTCGAGTCCTGCGGGGCCTTCGCCGACAACATCGACCTCGTAGCCTTCGATCTCGAGGTTGTTACGCAGGCCAAAGGCGAGGTCTTCGTTGTCCTCGAGGACCAAGACGCGCGTCACGGCGCGTCCTCCGCGGCTGGTAGCTCGATGAGGAAGCGCGATCCACCGCTCGGTGCCCTCTCCCACCAGGCGCGTCCGCTCTGGAGTTGGGCCAGCTCCCGCACCACGGCCAGGCCAATCCCGGTTCCCGCGACGGCGGCGTCCTGCTCCCGCTCCAGGCGCGAAAAGCGGTTCCAGATCTTCTCGCGATCGGAGTGCGGGATGCCCGGACCCTCGTCTTCCACCCATAACTGCACCATCCCGTTCACGCGGTCGCAGCCGACGGTCACGGTCTGACCTTCGGGTCCGTACTTCACGGCGTTGTCCAGCAGGTTCAATAGCATTTGCTGGACCGCGCCACGGTCGGCGATCGCTGCGTCCCCGGTTCGTACGGCAGTCTGGACGTCGACGGCACGGGCCTTGGCGAGCGGAGCGAAAACTTCGGTCACGTGCTCGACGATCGGCGCGAGCGGTGTGGGCTCTGGAGATAGGTGGCTCGCGTTCCGCTCCGCGCGCGAAAACTGCAACACGTTCTCCACGAGGTGTGTAAGGCGGCGTGCCTCCTGATCGATGATCTCGAGCGACCGCTGGCGTTCGGCCTCGTTGCGGACGCGTCCCAACGCTAGCGTCTCGGCGAACATGCGGATCTCGGCCAAGGGCGTACGCAATTCGTGTGACACGTTCGAGACGAATTCCGTGCGCAGGCGTTGCAGCTCGCTCTCACGCCGGAGCAACAGCAGTGCGGCCAGGATCAGACCGGCGGTGAGCACGAGCAACCCGCCGATCAACGGGAGGCGGCCGCGCGGCAAGCCCCCAATGATGAGCTGCTCGGCTGCCTCCGGTCGCAGCGCCACCTGCGCTACGAGCCCGCCCGCCCGCGGACCGAGCGACGTCTCGCCGCGGTAGGGACTGTACGCCGGATCATCGATCCCCGATCGGGCGAGGACGCGGGACAATCCGTCGCGCAGTTCGATCGACATCAGCGAATCGGGATCGCTACGTCGTGTGAGCGTGGTCGGCAGCAACGGGGCCCGCGTGGCCGAGCCCGCGAACAACGACCGCACGCTGTCCGGGTCGAGCTCGACTCCGTACGCTGTGAGCGGCCGGTACTCCTCGTCGAACTGGACGGTGTAGACCACTAGATGCTGGGCTGGGGACGGATCCACCAGGACCGCCAACACCCACTCGGGGTCGAAGGCGTGGGCCGCGCGCTGGAGCGTGTCGGCAAGCCACCGCTCCATGTCCTTGCCGAACCGGGCTCCCGTGTGCTGGATGCTGCCGTCGTTGAGGTCCACGCGAAACAGCGAGCGCACGTACGCGATCGCTTGGCGTTCCGACGCGTCGGAGAGTGGTAGCGCGGCAGGTTCGGGGAGTGGTACTCTGGTCTCTCCGGCGCCAACCCGCGCGAGCACCCGGAAGGTCGGGTAAACCCCGTAGTACTCGAACTCGCGGCCGGCACGCTGTGCGTAGGTCTCGGCTGCCGCGCTGGCGTAGTCGCGCAGCACGCCCTGAGCCGTTGCGCGGTGATAGGTCGCCGCCATCCCCGCCTGCACGCCGAGTACGACCGCGAGGACGAGTGTTGCCAGCAGGAGCGCCACTACGAACGTGCTCCGGGACCGCGATCGGGTGCCTCGAATCATGCGATGAAGGTGTGTCGGGTGAGAAGTCCAATCAAGCTGTTCGCGCGGGGGGCAGGCTTTTCTGACGTCTTTTCGCCGACTTCAGCAAATGATCTGGGATGGTGGGCTGAGGGCCGGTAGCGCGGTTACGTCCCGCCTGTTTCGCCTGGTACAGTCGCTCGTCGGCGCGCTCGATCACGTCGCGGATCGTCTCGCCGTCTATAGGCCATCCCGCCAGGCCCAGGCTCACCGTGATGCGTGCCGTGTGTCTTCCGCGCACCGGGATCTCCAGCCTCTCGATGGCGGCGCGAATCTCTTCGACCCTGGGATACGCCGCCGCCGCAAAGGTCTCGGGGAACGCGATCACGAACTCCTCGCCACCGTACCGCGCCACGAGATCCGTGCGGCGCACGGCGGACCGGATGGCCTCGGCGACCATGCGGAGGGCCGTGTCGCCCGCGGCGTGTCCGTATGTGTCGTTGAAGGCCTTGAATCCGTCCAAATCAGCCATGGCGATGGACAAGGCTCGGCGATAACGGCGCGCACGAATGCCTTCTTCGGCGATGCGCTCGTCAAAGAACCCACGGTTCATGAGTTTCGTGAGTGGGTCGCTCGCCGAGAGCCAGCGAAGGTGTTCCGTGCGCAGCGTGATAGCGGTACTCACGAGCCCTGCACAGCCCATGAGCAGCATGCGGGCGAACTGGATATTCCACGAAAACATCCCGTACTCGAACGGCGCGACCGCCGGGTCGTTCAGGATCCAGTGCATGTCCGCGTATGAGACGATGGCCGAGTACTGTCCGACGGCGATCAGACCCGTGAGAGCGCAGGTACGCGCGTCGTAGCGCAGCGCGGTGGCCCCGATCGCCAGGAAGTAGATGGGGTAGACCACGCGGCTGTTGACGGCGAGGAGCGGTTGATCGACGACCAAGTACGTAACCAGTACCGCGCTCACGAGCGTAACGTCGACCACACTCGTGAAGAACCCCAGGAGCGGGTGGTAGATGCGGTTTCGGACGACGAAATAGATGATCGCGGCGAGCACCGCGGCGCCGAGGGCGATCATGAGGCTGGCCGAGACATCCCGCCGGCCGGGGTCGGTCACGACCTGTGAGACCGGGATCACTACGAGGATGGACGCAATGACCATGCGGATTCTGGCCACTACCAGCTCGCCCTGCGCGCCAGCATCGATCAGGATCTGGTCGGGCGGGCTCCAGAACTCGTGCCAGCGCTGGGTCCACGTCGCTCTCTGCGGTGCGCTCATATCCTCCTGCTCGTAGCGGTGCCAACCTGTTGGAAAATAAGGGGTTGTCTGTCCCCCTACGTGCCCGATCGAGCCGTGTAGCGACTGGGTCGGGCGGGGCTACGCCTGTGGCATCGCGAGCCTAATGAAATTGTCGAGCAGAACGGCCGTAAGCTGAAGCGTTTCCTTCTCATGAGTCTGACACTCCGCCACGAGTTCAGCGCGGGATTTCCCGAATTCGGCCAGCTCGTCCGCGTATGCGTGGGCCCAGCGGCCGGCTTCGACGGCGGTGACCTCGAGGTGGAATTGCACTCCCACCGTCGCGCCATGGCGGAAGATCTGGTTGCGGCATGCCGGCGCCTCGGCCAGGTGATCGGCGCCTGGGGGGATGTCGAACGTGTCGCCGTGCCATTGAAACGCGGAAAAAGGGTCCGGAAACCCATCCAGGAGGGGATCGTCACGACCGGCTGCGGTGAGCGACACGTCGTACACACCGATCTCTTTTTCAGGGTTCGGTTTGACCTCGGCACCGATTACGTGAGCGAGGAGTTGTGCACCGCAACAGATGCCGAAACACGGCGTACCGGAACGGACCGCCGAGGTAAGGAACGCGATCTCGGACAGCAGGAAGGGGTGCCGGTGCGCGTCGTACGCTGCCAGTGGGGTGCCGCCTACGAGGATTGCGTCGAAATCCGAAGCGTCCGGGAATACAGGATTGCGCCACGCCTCGAGAAAATGGATCTCCGCGCCGCGGGCGCGCAGCTCCGACTCGTAGGCACCGAAGGACTCGATCTCGCAGTTCTGGATCGTTAGGATCTTCAGCGCGATGTCAGACAGTGCACGCCATATCCTGGCCACAACACATGGGAGACTTGATCATCCCGTGACCGTCTGGGCACTTGGTCACCAGCACGCTCGTACCGTCATCTTTACTGAGCGTGTCGTGGACGAGTTCTTTCCCGCACTTGCCGCACGTGATCGTACCGATGCTCATCTCGCACTTGTCGCATGTGTAGAACGCCATTGTACTCCTCGTGTTCGTTAGTGAAGGGGCAGGGACAATGCGCCGCCATCGATGTGGCCGCAACCGATCGCTACG
The DNA here is from genome assembly GCA_036679645.1 of Gemmatimonadota bacterium. GTDB lineage: Bacteria > Gemmatimonadota > Gemmatimonadetes > Gemmatimonadales > GWC2-71-9 > JADFNB01. The sequence goes on from JAZDCY010000072.1 coordinate 12,922, forward strand.
GTACGCGCTAGCGTACCCGGATATATGCCCATTCGTGATTCGGGAAGTCATGTGCGGTGAGGCTGCGCAGGTGAAGGCTGTCTCCCGCCACGATACCGTTGGCGGCGAGCGCTCCGGTAATGCGCTCGAGCAAGAAGATGGAATCGCCCCGCAGCGCGAAAGCTCCGTTGATACCGAGGGTCGGGTGCCCGGGCGCGATGGTCCGTTGCTCGAACGTGCCGGCTTCATCGAACAGCAGCGTGTCGGCGGTAATGACGAACTGGACGGGGATACGGGCTCCGGTGAGCGTGATGGGTAGCGGCTTTGCGTCGATGGCGCGGAGGAGAAACGTGCCGTTGAGGTTGGTTGTCGGAGCGTTCGTATCGGTATCGCCGCAGGCAAACGTCGGCACGGCGAGAAGGGCCAGGAGAAAAACTGATGGCGCCCGGGCGTGCGTACTCATGGGGAGCCTCCGCTGTTCGCAAGAACGTCTCTAATCATGGAGGCGGCGCTTGGAGACCCGCAAGGGTGCAGCCCCGATGGGGGAAAGGAGGGGACGCCGACGCAATCTGCGAACGGCGGCGCCTTCCTGCACGTGGTTAGATTTGGTCGCTGGAGGAACGGAACCTGACTCGCCCAACCCCAAGTCGCCAATCAATATGAAAGACCTCAAGATTCTCTCCGCCCACGACGTCCGCCTGGCTCTCCCCATGAAGGCCGCCATCGACGCCATGCGCGAAGCCTTTGGCCTTCTCTCGGCGGGGGACGTGGACCTGCCTTTGCGTACGAACGTGATGATCCCGGCCCAGGACGGCTGCATGCTCTCCATGCCCGCGCGCGCGGCCCGCGCCCTCGGCGTGAAGGTTGTGAGCGTCTTCCCGCGCAACCCCGACCGCGGCCGCCCGCGAGTCAACGCGACTCTGCTGCTCCTCGATCCCGAGACGGGCGAGCCGACGGCCTTGCTCGACGGCGAGGCCATCAC
>JAZDCY010000073.1:0-2660 GCA_036679645.1 Gemmatimonadota bacterium
ATTGGAGCTACGGCAACGACTACGGCTACACCTGGGTCGGCGACTACCCCTTCTCCTACGTCACGTCCCACTATGGCAACTGGAACTACAACGATCACTACGGCTGGCTCTGGCGCTACAACGCGCACTACTCGCCCGCGTATGTCGCGTCCATTCGTCATGGGGACTACTTCGTATGGTCGCCTCTCGGGTACAACGGCTATCCCGTAAACTACGGCTACGATTACTATAACGTCGGCGGCGTTCAGTTCAGCATCTTCGGCAGCAGCTACCTCGACTCGTATAGCCTACTGGGCGGCCACGGTCAGAGTGTCTACGGCCTGACGAGAGATCACTACAACAGCATCAACTCGAATAACACCTATATCTGGAACATCAACCTAAATGGCAGCCGATACGCCGATACCGGCTACCGCGGCGGCACGCTACCGGTCCGCGACTACACGCCCACGCGCGTCATGCGCGGCCCCAGCGAGGTTGCCGGGTCCGCCCGCTCCGCCAGCGCGCGCGTCACCCGTCTCGAAAACTCCTCCCGCACGTCCTTCAGAACGGCCGCCGCGAGCAACCGCTCGGCCACCAGCCGTGTGCGCACCAGCGCAAATGCGCGAAGCCGCACCGCTTCGCCTCGCTCCGCCACCGTCACATCCACCGCACGCGCCCGAACCTCCACCGCCCTGCGTCACGCCGAGCGTACCAACGTGTCGACTCGGCAACTCATCACCCGGCGCGGCGACGCCACGCGCATCCCCACTTTCACCAACGCCGATGCGCGCAACGCGAAACCCGTCGCTTCGGGCAATCGCCCCACGCGTACGTCCACGCGCACAACGGGCACACGCCAATCGAGCACGGCGCCCTCAACGCGATCCGTGAACCCACGCGCGACATCGACACGCTCCAGCGCGTCCACCAATACGCGCGCCACTACCCGCACGAATGCCCCGACGGTCCGAAGCACGCGCACGACGTCCTCCGTCAGTTCTACGCGAAGCGCGCCAACATCGAGCCGACCCACGCCGCGCACCGTCCGCGCAACCGTACCGCGAGGCTCCTTCAATTCCGTAGTCCCCAGGACGCGCGCCCCACAATCAAGCGTTTCCGTTTCGACCTCGTCCCGCTCGCAACGTTTCAGCAACTCCGCGCCCACGACGCGCTCCACCGGCAGCCGCGGGGTTCGCAGTGCCCCCCGATCAGCGCCCTCCACATCGTTTCGCTCCGCGCCCCCGGCCGCCTCGACACCGCGCACCATCACACCAAGCCGCGTTGCCCCCCGAACCTATACAGCGCCGCCGTCCAGTTCGCGCAGCATCAACACGCCCGCGCGCGGCAGCAGCCGCATCGCGCCGCAAACCCGTGGATCGGGCAGAAGTTTCTCGGCCCCGCGATCCGCGCCGGCGCCCCGCGTGTCGGCTCCCTTGAGAAGCAGCTCGGGCCGTTCCAGCAGCTTTAGTTCCCGCAGCTCTTCCGGCAGTAGTCGATCAAGCAGCGTGGGCTCTAGCCGTTCAAGCGGAAGCAGATCGAGCAGCATCGGATCGCGCGGCAGATCCAGCCGCAGCTCAGCCGCGAGCTCAAGCCGCGGCTCTTCCCGCTCCTCGGTGCGCCGCCGCTAACGAGCCCCCGACCAGGACCCCACAAAACACAAGCACGGGCGACGCGCGCCCACCGAGATCCCCGAACCCCACAAACCAAAGGCCGTTATCCTGAACAAAGCTAAGGATCTCATCGAAGCCACGATCCACTCCGTTCGTTGTTCAGCCTTCAGGCTGCGGGCGTAGCCCGAGAAAGAGATAGAGACCATGAAAGCACACACCATCTTCCCACGCATCGCATTCCTCGCCATCGCATTCGCAATCGTCATCACCCTCAACGGCTGCCCCCCCGGCAGCGGAGGCGAAGGTTCGGGTGAAGGCAACGGCGAAACCGGCCCGCTCCTCTCCGTCACGCCGCCCGACGCGTTCATCGTCGCCGACGGCGGCACGACTCAATTCCAAGTCTCGAATCTCGGCGACGGCCAAATGGTGTGGACCGCCGAGATCATCGCCGGACAATCCTGGCTCACCATCCAGTCCGGCGCGTCCGGCGTGAACGACGGCACCGTCACCCTCGCCATCGCGCCCCACGCCTCGCCCGGCTCGCGCGACGCCATCGACCCCCGCGAAGGAACCCTCCGCGTCACCACCGACGACCGAACCCGCGACGTCGCCATCGTCCAAGACGCCGACGTGGAAGACTACAACCTCGGTGTCGATTCCGGATTCGCCGAGGACGACGAATACTACTTCGGCTACGACGACAGTTGGGAAACGGTCGGCGCCGATCCCGTCTTGTGGGATGGCTTTGCGATTCCCTTCGTCGACGATCTCAGCTTCGACGCCGGCTTCTTCGACGGCGTGTTCATGGCCTACAACGACGGATACTTCGTCGCCTATCGCTACGCCTTCATCATCGGATTCAGCGAGGGCTACGACGCCGCCTACGCCTCCGACTACCTCAGTTTCCTCGCGTCCGATCAGCACGTCGAATTCGCCAACGGCGGATTCGACGACGGCTACAACGACGGCTACTCGGAAGGGCGCGTCTTCGGCGCGGTGGACTTCGAAATCGCCCTCGCGCCCGATTGGCTCGACGGCTTCCTGGATTGGGAAAACGGCACCGACCTG